>JAHDHH010000006.1 GCA_020631405.1 Saprospiraceae bacterium | reverse complement strand
CTACCGATTTAGTAGCTATGATAGCACCATCACCTATTGTTAAACCAGGCATAATCGTAGCTCCATAACCGATCCAAACATCATTACCCACCACAGTATTTCCTTTCTTAGGATATTCTTTTCCCTCCATAGATTTTGTCCAGTCACCGCCAAATACTGAAAATGGATAAGTGCTTATTGCGTCCGTCAAATGATTGCCTCCATTCATGATAAATACCACATCTGAAGCGATCATAGAAAAGTTACCGATGATTAGTTCATCGCCATTAAAATCAAACAAGTATTTGACATTCTTCTCAAAGTTTTCGACTGAATCAAAATCATCGTAATAAGTGTAATCGCCTACTTTTATTTGCGGATTCTTTACTTGATTTTTCAGGAAGCAGAGTCGCTTGTAATGTTCGATTGGGAAGAGGGTGTTTTTGTTGGGTATGTTCATATTGTCATGGAGTATTTTGCTGTCTATATTCTATTCTGAATATCCATTCGCAAATGTACTATTCTGTCAACTTTCAAAATTTCATCTTCAACTTTATAAACTATCAAGTGCGAATTAATTTTGATTATTCTATGGTGAGGTTTGATTCTAGAAATTTGTTTTCCTACTTCTGGGTTTGAACAAACTTTTTTAATTTGACTGATTATTTGTTTGACATACCTATCGGCCTGTTTTTTTGACCAATTTTCAAATGAATATTTCCATATGTTTTCTAGGTCCTGGTTTGCTAGTCTACTTAATTGGTAGTCCAATTTCATTTTGAATGTTTAGCATGCATTCTCTCTAAAAATTTGTCAGGATCAAAGTCAGTAAGGTATCCACTTTTTTCTCCAGCTTCTATTGCTTCTCTTAGCGCTTTTATTTTTTGTTCTTCTTCATCAATTTTGCGTAAGCCTGCTCTAATTACCTCACTTGCTGAAGCATATCTGCCTGACGCGATACTATTTTCTATAATGGATTCAAAGTGGTCTCCTAAAGTGATTGAAGTATTTTTTGCCATTTTTATAAAAATTTAATACAATATACCAAATATTGGTACAACAATCAATTTGGTCTAAAATTTTTCTTTAAATATTGCTCGTAATGCTTGTTTCAAAACCATTAATAATCCAAATGTGTCTAGCACTACTCCACCACGCCAAACTTCTTCTGACTCCATCTTATCCAAGGCTTCCATCCAAAAACATTTCTGGGAGCTTCCTCATAATTATGCAAACACCAAACAGCATGGGAGACGCCAAGTTCATCCATAAACTTCTCAGATGATTTGCGATAAGTTTGCTGCTCCCCTACACCATCTTTCCAAAACGCTAAACCTGTAAAACTGCTTTTACCAAACTCTGATACATAAATGTCCTTTCGCGCTCCGATCTCATTTCGTATATCCTGAATCGCCTCCTGGTAAGACTGGCCTCTTTTGTAATGATGATAGGATACAACATCTACCAGGTCTGCTAACTGGTGAGCCTCTGCAGACATTGCCCACGAAATACTTAAAGCATGATTAGGAGCATAGGATCTCGCCTGCTTAAGTAGATATTCCATGCAGGCCATTACATCCGCCTTAGGGTGATATTGGAAGTCAATATCTGGTTCATTTTTGATATCCCAGAGTAAAATATTGGTAGCATCTTGGTAATGCTCCATGATGGTTTTTATATGATGATTGTAATCAGCCCATTGGTAAATACTAAAACCTACTGGGAAGTCTAGTAAGGTGGGCACAACATCGAGATTTAGCGAATGAGCTGTAGCTATCAAATGATCCATGTTTTCGAAAAAACTAGGCTGGATATCTGCTCCACCAATTTCCTCAAATGGAATAAAAAAGCGAATGTGATCATAGCCTAAATCATTGACCAATTGTAGATCATTTTCAACGACTAGAGAATCGTATTGTGGCCAGAAAGCTCGCCAAGGTGTCGCCTTAGGATAATAGTTAATCCCACGTCTCTGACCCATTTCCATAAAGTGCTCTTCCACAGGAGCTAATTCTTTCTCTTCACTTGATCGCTGATGCATGTTTTCAATCTTCCATACTCCATCCGTCAAACGCATTAGCACTTCATAATCATTGACTTCTTCAAAGTATGTGATGCTATTATCCGCTGATTTTACTCGAGTGACCACATGTACATTTTTATCCATAAACGAAATAATCGATCGATCAATAGAAATAAAGTTGAGATGAATATCGTGACTTAAATCTACGGTTTGTATGTTGAGTGAAGAAGAGCCTGAATCATAGATTCGCTTAAGTACTCGCTCATCTAAATGTTCGTTATTTTTTAGCACTTCATAGCTGCCAGGTTTTAGGTTTTTTAGTTGCCAGGCTTTAAGATAAGCTTGTTGTATTTCTTTTTTTTGATAAGTGCTTAAAGGGTAGTTATTGGCTTTAGCTCTACTCCAAATAAAAGGGGTGTGATTTTCTTTAAAAAATACCTGATCGACTGGAACACTATATAGATTTGGTGGTGGTTGTTGGAAATAAGCAACCAAATTTCCAAAGCCATAGGTAAGGCAGCCTAATATGACTAAAGCTAAGCTTAGCTGAATAATTCTATGTAAGATAGTTTTATTCATTAGTTATGTTCAATGTTGTTTTTATTTCCTTATCTGCCACCAGTATTTTCACCATTATGATGCTCTCGTCGAGTCCTAATTTATTAAGGTCAAAGGTGGCGAATCCTGCTTGTGTTTGTGCTTGCTTAAACGTCTCGTTAAATGAAGCATAAACCACCGTACCATCAGCTATGAACTGACCTAAATATGATACCAATGGACCTACTTTTAATTGGTTTTTATTTTTGTCGAAGCTATACTTTATCCTTTTTAAAGGACTATCAAAAAACAGTTTAAGGGTATTACTAGATATCACATTTCCAACCGTGGCATTTAGCTCCCATAAAGTGCTGTAGGAAGGATTTTTAATCCTGGTGCTTGCGACACCATCTATGGTGTATGCACGATACATAGAATAGCTTCCTTCTTGCGTAAATATATTAAACTGGACCAGCGTTCCATCAGGAATTTGGTTACCGATATCGTCCACTAAGGGATTTGTTCTGATGGAAGCAAAGTGACGATTATCAGCATAGGGAACGTGATCTACCATCTCGATTTTTAAATTGGCGGGCCATGAAGGAACTACCTCGACTTTTTGTTCAGCTGCATGTGTTCCTGTCCCACTTGAACCAATAAATATATCTCCAGCATGCTTAAAACTTACAAATTCGGTGGCAGCAATTAAATGTTTAGTGGGTGCTTTGTGACTAAATTGTGTACCCTCTGGATATTTAAATTGTTGGTCTAAGATCGTACCTATTGCCACGACATTATCCATGCTATCTCTGGGCACACTCACAATCATCGATGATTGTTTGCGGTTATTCCAAATGGTTTTAGGTCCTGTATAAACCTCCATTGGATCCACTGCTTTTTGTGGTAAAATTTCAAGGTTTACTGCCTTACTGACACCTGAGAATCCCATGAGTCTCAAGCTAGCTTTCCCAGCCCATTTAGTCCATTCAAGAGGTAGACTAAGTACGTTTTCACCCGCAGCCAATGATACATCCTTTACTTTTGATCCCCAAGTTCCGCTAAAGATAATTTGTCCCTCTTGAGCTCGTTCTGAAGATACTTCAAGTTGGATTGGTTCGCCTGCATAACTTACTGAATCTTGAAGAAATACTTCTACCTTATTCTCTGCTAGCTGCTCTTCTTTAGCCGCTTTGTTGCATGCGAGCAACAGCATTGAACAAACAAGGATATGTAGTATATACTTCATCATTTGTAACTAATTAGACCGTTTACTTGAAAAGCATAAGATCTTTGATTTCTTTTTAATTTTTGCCCAATGTTGCTAGATCTTAAGGACCTAATCTGAGGATTAATAGATTTTAACATGGCTCGCCTAGAAACTCCATTAACTAACAATTGCCGATCGTTTCCTTTTTTAATGAGACTTAAACCTTCCACATCATCCAGTCGCAAACTAAAATCTTTAAATCGCTGCGGTCTAATGCCCTTCTCTAGGTAGTGTGCTTCCACCCACTGCAGCGCATTATCTTTCTCTTGAGCAATGACCAATTGCGGAATGCTAATCTCTTGATTACCATAGTTTACAAAACTCCCCATAAGGCTCCCACCACTAACTAAGGCATCAGATAATCCGTAATACTTGTAGACTGGATCTGAACTCACCACTGATCTTACAAAGACATTAAAATTGGTTATTTCTCGATCAAAACTGAACAAATTAGTAAAGTCTGGATCATATGAATCTGGCAACTTTTTACTAATCGAACGAGACAGGACATCTTCAAAATCTATTCGGAAGTAGCTGCTCTCTTTAGGTAGTAGGTTCCTGGTGACAATATCTTTTACTGGAAAATGAATTACCTCATTATCTTCTGCGTCATAAAGACTAGCTTCGATAGTGATGAAGGCTGGGTCATTATCCATATTAATGATTTCCCCGACTACATGATATCTTCCATCTAGTTTGACAAGATTTGCTTCTCGGATATAAATTTCAGGACGATCTAGTATGTCTTCTTGTCGTGTTTTATCGGTATTTGCGACTCTCCTACCTTGGTTGTAAAAATCGATGGACGGCATTCGAATAAACTGGTCTGGTGGAATATTGTTCTCTGAGGCTGCATATTCTACATACCACAATCCTTTTTTTTCTACCAATACCATTGCATGGTCTTGATGATAACTTTTAATGGAAGTCAACCAATGTGATCTAATTTTTGCCTCTATTCGTTGATCCGTAATTTGTTTTTTATCTAGCCATTCTATAGCATCTAATTTTGCATATGAGGCTAAAATTCCATCCTCTAATGAGAGCTCTAAACGATATTGGTCCATATCCGGTTTAGTCGCAGGATCTAGTAAATGATAAGCTTCTTCAAAATATTTAAAGTCGAGTTGGTGGAAGTAAGAAAGCACTAATTCTTCTGGCGTTTTGTGATTGTTTTTTTTGTCCAATGTTGTTCTCATAAATAAGGCAAACAAGGTAAAAACAGCCAGGCTCCACATCAAATAGAAAAGATAACTCAGCTTTCTGTAGCGCTTATTTTTACTAACTAATGGCACTAATGCTAGTTGACGAGTTTGTCTAAAGAACCGTAGATTAAATAAAATGGCTAAGCATAAAAAACTCAGCGGCAAAGTGCCCCAGAGCCAAGCATGCCATCGAGGTATTTCTTTCTTAGGCAAAATCGCAGGTAAAGGAACTACGTCTTTTCGTTCCCAAACATCAATGTTATTCTCAAGTGGAGCCAACTTGGACCAACCCATAAAGTGCAAGACTGGTTCGTAAAATTTATCATTAGAAAAAATATACTTCAGGTTATACTTTTCAGGGAAGCTTAAAAACTGCTGTAGTGATCCAATCCCTTGGACACCCAGATATTTAGCGTTTTCAAGCCGCTCAACGGCTCGACTTGTCATCTCTGGCAATCTTCGAGCCGAGTGATAATTACCATCAATGGTCAAAGCATTTGTGTTAGCAGATAACCAAGCCATTTGATCACCAAAGCCTAGGGTTAGATAGCGCCATCTATCATGACCATCTCGCTCTAAGAAATTAGCGATCGGTTTAGTCTCTATAGCTTTAGGTTGAGTCGGTCTAATATTCCCAAAATTGACCACTAAAAAAACACAAAGTACAAGCGAACTTATTAGACCAATTATAATTAGACGGTGTCCTCCTTGCTTAATCCTCGATTTGATGCTCTCTCCTAAATTGCCTTCCACTAAACTGTAGAACAGTTGAGCAAAAAAAGGAATGGCCATAATACTTGCCCAAAAGGTGAACCGATCTAAGGTTAAGATTTCGAAAGCATTCGTGCCTAGGATTAATTTTGGAATGGGGGTCGTCCCACCCGTACCTAAAATAAAAAGCAGGGCAAACGAAAGAGCTAAAAAAATACTTCGCTTCTTGAATATTTTGGCAAAGATTGCTGGAATAAAGAGTAGCATAACACCCCAAGGAATGAGAAAAAACACTAAGCCCAAGTTAGGCTTTTCGATAAATGAGGCTCTTGATCCATGTGGGATCGAAACTTGACTTATAGGGTCCGTTAAGCTCCAATACCAATATGGGAAGATAGCTGTGACAACAATGACAATACTGATAATCCCCAGGAGAATAAGAGGTAGTAACTTACGCCAAACACCCAGTAAAAAAGCTTTAAACCGCAGCTTATCAAGTCCACCTACCTGGTCGGATACATTATCAAGTACAGCGGTCCCTAATACAGGAAGCACAAAGAAAACCATTCCAAAAATGGTAGTCACATGATGTGCTGATGTTATACAAGCTAATAAACTTATCCCCGCAAAAAGTCTCCACTTATTTCCAGTACGCAACCACCAGTAGAGCTGAGGACAGGCATTAAGCAATAGAGCCATCCCAGTTAAGGAAGGCAACTGACCAAAAACATGTAGAGCCTCAGTAATAGATGTGGAAAGTACCGCTAATAATGCAGCATAGGATGCCGCCATTCGATTAACCCAAAGTAGCGAAAAGTGATATACTCCTCTGACCAATAAGATATAGACTATCACAGCCCAACAGATAAAGCCAGCTTTCAGACCTATGAGCTTAGAAAGTAATGCGATGATCTGATGCACTAATGGTGGGTAGCTGGTCATCGTAAAGCCTGCGTACCATTTATAATTCCATGTTTCAAACCAAGATTCGCTATAGTGATCAGCAAAAAACATGTGTACATAAGCATCATAGGTATTCCCCACAGTAAACACTAAAAGCGTTCCGTGAAAAAGAATGGCTAACAAGATGGCCAGAAAATAATATTGTCTTGATCTATCCAAATGCTCTAATTCCGCTGATTAAGATACACATATCATTGATTATCAATATATGAACGCAAATAGCGCACCAAACAATATTTCAAAAAAAGTGCAATCCCTACCAAAAATCTAGTTCGCTTGTTCATCTCACGAAAAGCCGCTATTCCATTCTCGTTTATAGACCAATTTTGGGTTATCAAAAACAAGTAAACTATGAACAAGGGAATTATCATACCATGCTACAATGAAGCAGAAAGACTACCACTAAATGACTTCGCTGCATTTGTAAACACGCACAAAAATTACATCTTATGTTTTGTCAATGACGGAAGTAAAGATGACACCTTAGCCATTCTACAAAACTTTGCTAAAGGCAAAGAATCCAATGTAATGGTCTACGATATGCCACAAAATGGTGGAAAAGCAGAAGCCGTAAGACAAGGAACAAACTTCTTAATCGAACAAACTAATGTCGAATCTGTAGGTTTTTTAGATGCGGATTTAGCCACTGGTTTTGAAGATTATCTAATGTTGGAACGAACCTTAAGCAGTCAAAATAAAAAATTCATCTTAGGATCAAGAAAACTAGGAGGAACTCAAGATATCCAACGATCATTTATGCGAGATTTGGTAAGCAATGTGATAGGTTTATTAATTAGAGCGATTGTAGGTTTACCCATAAAGGATACACAGTGTGGGGCGAAAGTATTTAATCGAGCAACTGCTCAATATATCTTCAAGACACCATTCAGTTCGAAGTGGTTATTTGATGTAGAAATGTTGATTCGAATTAAGAAACTATACAAAAGCAATGTATTAAATCACATCCAAGAAGTAGCTATTAGTAAGTGGGATGAAGTGGAAGGATCACATATTACTTTAAAGGATTCTCTAAGTTTCCCATTCAAGTTAATGGAAATTGCTTACATCTATAATGTAAAGCCTACTTTGGAAATGGTGTTTAGCTTTGGTGGATTGATTGGGCGTCGAGTGGCTGGATAAATGCTTGGTGCTTGGAGTTTAGACTTTTAGACTTTAGACTTTAGGTTTTAGATTTTAGATTTTAGATTTTTCGCTTTTGCTTATTGATTGTGATGTTATTTTTGCCGTTTATCAACTGAAGTTATGTTTGGGAGTGTCTTGCCTAGAGTGAAAATCTGCTGTATCAGTTCTACCCTAGAGGCGGAATGGGCAATCGAACAAGGAGCTTCGGCTATAGGTCTTGTCAGTAATATGCCTAGTGGTCCAGGAGTAATAAACAATGAGCAAATAGCTTCCATTGCTAAGACTATACCTTCTACTATATCCACCTTCCTCCTTACAAGTGAAACTAAGGCTGATAAAATAATTGCTCAAACTAAACTGTTCGACATCGACACCATCCAATTAGTAGATGAAGTGTCAGATGAAGACCTTAAAGATTTGAAAGATCTACTTAATGATATTACCCTTATTCAAGTGATTCATGTTTTGAACAAATACTCTATAGATCTTGCAATCTCAAAATCAAAAATAGTCGATGCCATCCTATTAGATAGTGGTGCACCCAAGCAGACCATTAAAAGACTTGGAGGGACTGGACAAACTCACAATTGGAATATAAGTCGAACCATTAGGGAAGAAATCGATAAACCATTATGGTTAGCTGGTGGCATTAATCAATTTAATGTTAGGGAGGCTATTGAATTAGTTCAACCATTTGGTATTGACTTATGTAGTGGTGTGCGGACTAATGGGCAACTAGACCAACAGAAATTAATCGAGTTTTTCAAGGCTCTAAAGCAATAAAATGTTGATTATGATCCATCGGGTTCCTACTTAAGTATTATTAGCTAGGATTTATGCCTCTTTAGAAGACGATTTCCAAAATCTAATTATCTTTATTTTAAACAATCAACGACATGACTAAGAAATTTAGAAGAAGTGGAATGGAATCTTTATCTGACTATAAAGTAACGCTTAGTTTTCCGGTTAGATGGGGAGAAATGGATGCTTTTCAGCATGTAAATAACACCGTTTATTTAAAGTGGATTGAGCATGCAAGAGTCGAGTATTTGACTACCATAAACGGTACGCTAACCCAACAAGAGATGGGTCCTATTTTAGCTCGTCTTGATTGTATTTACATCCATCCAGTACATTTTCCTGATACAGTAACTGTGGGTTTTAGAACTACTGAAATTATGGATGATCGGCTAATTTGTGAAGGTCGAATTTTTTCTGAAAAGCATCAAAAGTTATGTGCCATTTCTCACAACACCATTATGGCTTACAATTTTAAGAAGCAAATTAAAGATGAAATCCCTGAGGCTTGGAAGGCGAAGATTATGGAGTTAGATGAGATTTAAACCGACCCAACATTTTATAGATACTTAAGCTGACCATTAGTCTATGAGAACCATTCTATTAGTATACGCTGGCCTTGTATTTATTTTGCTTTCATGTAATCTGAAGCATCCTGTAACTTCAACTAACGATGAGCATTTAGATAATAAAATAGACTCTACACTCACGAATTTGGTCAAAAAGCAAATTTCAAATTTGCACCCAAATACAGAATTTGCTGTTGCTCTTACATCCAATGATTCAATTTTCTATTATGGAATTAAAAATGTGGGTGACCGATGTATCGAAATTGACAATCATTTAACACTTTTTGAAATCGGCTCAATAACTAAGGTTTTCACCTCTCATCTTTTGGTTCATTCGGCCCAAGAAAATAAGCTAAAATTGGATCAAACTATAGATGATTTTTTTGAGTTTGACATGAAGGATTATCATGACATAAGTTTAAAAGAGTTGTCTAGCCATACTTCTGGTTTACCGACCATGCCAGACTATTTTTTGAATCCAGTAATTGATTCTATAAACCCATATAAAGATTACAATTCAGATGTGCTTGTTAATGATTTAAAAAATGAATTTAATCCGATTGCTGAAACTAGAGGTAGGTGGACCTATTCAAATTATGGTGTCTCATTGCTCGGGAAAATTTTGGAATTAGCTAATGAAAGATCTTATGATTCGCTGCTTAAAGAGAAAATAACTGATCCTTTAGGTTTGAGTTACACTACAACAAAAAGAAGCCAATTAAAGTCAACTTTGGCACCAGGAATCAATGAAATGGGAAAACCAACAGCTAACTGGGACATGGAAGCAATAACACCAGCTGGAGGTATTTTATCAAATGTTAGGGATTTAGCTCATTATTCAATAAATGTTTATTCAGAAGAAAACACTGTATTTCCGATTCAGTCACAAAAAATCATTTCCCAACCAAATAAAAATACAGACCAAGCACTTGGTTGGATGATTTACAATCGCAAGACTGGCGAACCATACTGCTATTTCCATGCTGGCCAAACAGGAGGTTATACATCCATGATCATGGTACAGCCAAAGACTAAGAAATCAGTATCCATACTTTCTAATTTCAGCGATACAAACAATACCATCCTTATTTTAGCTTTTCAACTCATTAAAGGGCTTATTAATGGCAAGTATTAAAGCATTCACTCAAAAGCTCTTTGCTCATATCTACCCGTAAAAGCATTCTTAACATACAGTTACTTTACTCGCTTGACAAATACTCATCCAAGCATTACACTTACTCATTTTCCCAAATTAAGGCTGCACATTCATAGACTTTTACATCAAAATGTAAACTATGAATCTTATCAAAGAATCTTCACGAACTTACCTGAAAGGGATTGTTATTTTCATCATTGGTGCAGCTTTGATGATACCCACAGCATTGGTCAAAGACCTAATCAGAGAACGCCAACATTTGAAGCAACAAGTCCAGCACGAAGTGGCTGATTCTTGGGGAAAGTCTCAATTAGTTACTGGTCCCATTTTAGTGCTGCCTTTTGAAAAGCATCGGCTTAATTCAGATAATGAGTCCTGGTACTCCGACGAAATGTTTGTTGTCATGCCCGATGATGTACAAATGGACATAAATGTAAAGAATCATGAACGCAAACGGAGTTTGTATGAAGTCCAACTGTTTGAGGCTGCTTGCCAGGCTACTGGCCAATTTACTATACCTCAAGAATATTTGGATTATGGAGAAAAAGGTCGATTAAAATGGGATGAAGCCTATATAGCTATAGGTCTCGCAGATGTCACAGCTATTACCGGCAAACCAACTTTTAAAATTGACGAAAAAAGCTACCCCATAAAAACGGGGACAAAAGTGTTTAATCGGCTTACCTCCGGCCTATCTGTCACCCATTTAAATCTTGATAAAACGAGTCAATCTTTTGATTTCTTGCTGGACATGAACTTTAAAGGGAGTGAACAATTGAGTTTTCATCCGGTGGGCACATCCACGGTGGTTAACATGCAGTCGGACTGGCACTCACCTGGTTTTGTAGGCAATTTCACCACCGCAAAGCATGATATACGTGATGATGGTTTTACAGCAAAATGGGAGGTGAATGAGTTTAATCGAAACTTTCCTAATTACTGGCATTCCGATCTGTATAATTTTAAAGATCAGTGGTTTGGAGTGAATCTAGTTCAGCCGGTAGACGACTATCAGAAAAACATGCGTTCGGCTAAATACGCATTACTAATTATTAGCTTAAGTTTCTTGTTATTCTTCTTCTTTGAGATGTTGAGTGATGCCAAAATGCATCCAATTCAGTACGGTTTAATTGGTTTGTCTTTGGTGGTTTTTTATAGCTTGTTGCTATCTATTACCGAGCAATTTGGGTTTGATATAGCGTATTGGATTTCAGCTTTAGCTACTATTTTTTTAATTGTTATTTACTGTGCATACATATTTAAGAGTCGCAAACAATTGATGTTTTTATTTTTCATTCTCTTTGGATTGTATGGCTATATATATACGATTTTGCAGTTGGAAGATTTTGCTTTATTAGTGGGTAGTGTAGGTTTGTTTTTTATACTTGCTAGTATCATGATTATCACCAGAAAAGTAAATTTCTACGAATTATCCAAACCTTTAGAAAAGGTATAATTAGACGTTTTGTTTTGTTTACTTCATGTAAAAGGGCTGCTTCTTTTTTGGGAGCAGCCTTTTTTTTTCTTTAGTTATTTAAGTTGGATAATTTCTGTTGTTTGTGATTGAGTTCTATTTTTTTATTTGGTCAATATTGTTTTTATTTGGTCAATATTGTTTTTAGTGTTTAATAAAGCTTGCTGCGAATTCTCTATTATCGGCATTGATGCGCATAAAATAGGTACCTGTCGCCCAATCTTTTATTTGGATGGTTGGTTTGGCTACCTCTGGATTGATTAGTTTTTTAAAAACCAGTTTTCCGTCTGATGAATATATATGTACCAATCTAAATGAGTTAAATGATTCAAGGTCAATCGTGAGCTTATCTGCAGTGGGGTTTGGATAAATTTTTATCGTTTCCGCAGTTGGCTTATTTGTGGAGACCGCTAGGAAAGATTCTATGATTTTATTCATGGCATAAAATTCCCTACTAGAAATCCTACTATGCCTTAGCCTATTGTGCCAGGTGCCAATTCCATAAACATGATTTTGGGTGTCTTCAGATAAAAAGATAGCACTTCCGCCTTCACCAGACAGTAAGCCGATTGTTGAGAAATCAGTTGCAATGGATTCATCTATAAGATTATAGACTCCATAGCTATGATAAAGGGTATCACCATTTAAATCTCCTTCATATTCTATGAACTCAGTCTTGCATGGAAAAGAATATTTATGGAATACTTGGTCACGTAGTGCATCATCTTCATCATTAAATGCAATTCCTTGCCACCCTATTTCTTGACCTAAATCTTCTTCAACTTCCAATAAAATAAAATTATCTGTGCTCACATCCCAATCTAAGAGGGTATAAGCTTTGATGATCGGGATTTGCTCATAGTCTTTGTGCAATTCCCCATTGTTAAAAAGCGGAAGAATATTAATAGATGTTGTATTTAGAACATTAGCATTTATTTCCATAAAGCAAGGAGCTAAGCTTAAAATATGCCTGTTACTAATAATTGTTCCTGTGCATTGGCAATCTACCTCATTAGACGTGCTAATTTTTATGCTTGTACTTAAGGGATAGGCAGCATGGTTTGACACCCTTGCTAACCTAGTGAAATTATCCTCAGGGGTGCTGGAATCTAATATTTGATAATTATTAGATGTACCTTCAAAACTCATTGTTTTACCTGAACTTTCAATAATATCATTAGGTCCAAAATTGAGAATTGTGGTATCGCCTGTCAGTAGGTTATGTTCTACCATGATTACATCCTGCGCAAAATTGTTGGACACATTTAATAAGCATAGTACTAGGAAAAAGCCTTTAAATGATTTCATTCGTTTTGTTTAATTTACCGCAATGTTGCCTTTCATTAACGACAAAAAAACAAAATCAATATATATCCATTAAAACTTTTACTAACTAAGATTTAGCGTATCAATTCTATTTTAGTTACTGCAATTCTATTCCCGTCCACAAATAATTGAAGAATATAGACTCCATCGCTAAGTGATTCCAACCTTAGTGGTGAACTCCCCAAGCTTCCATTTTTTACTACTTTACCCATCATTGATATAAGTGCATATTGCCCTGATTTACCTTCTAAACCAGCAATATAAAGCAGATCATTGGTTGGGTTTGGAAACACCTGGATATTTAGACCTAAAGCATTGTCTACCGAAGAAAATAAATCTTCGCCATCACAATCTTCGTCTATTCCGTTATTCGGTATCTCTTCCGACCCGGGATTTATTCCGGCGTCGGAGTCATCACAATCCTCATCCGAATTGAAGCCATCTCCATCATCATCTATAATAAGCGCCTCTCCATCACAATCCTCATCGATATCATTATTGGGTATCTCTTCCGACCCAGGATTTATGTTGGCGTCGGAGTCATCACAATCCTCATCTGAATTAAATCCATCCATATCCTCGTCTATAACTAAGGCTTCTCCATCGCAATCCTCATCCACTTCATTGTTTGGTATTTCCTCCGATCCAGGATTTATTTCAGGGTCGGAGTCATCACAATCCTCATCTGAATTAAAGCCATCCATATCTTCGTCTATAACTAAGGCTACTCCATCGCAATCCTCATCCACATCATTATTAGGGATTTCCTCCGATCCGGGATTTATTCCGGCATCGAGGTCATCACAATCCTCATCTGAATTAAAGCCATCCATATCCTCGTCTATAACTAATGCTACCCCATCGCAATCCTCATCCACATCATTATTAGGGATTTCCTCCGATCCAGGGTTTATTCCGGCGTCGGAGTCATCACAATCCTCATCTGAATTAAAGCCATCCCCATCCTCATCTATAACTAAGGCCACTCCATCGCAATCCTCATCGATATCATTATTGGGTATCTCTTCCGACCCAGGATTTATGTTGGCGTCGGCATCATCACAATCCTCATCTGAATTAAAACCATCTCCATCCTCATCTATAACTAAAGCTACTCCATCGCAATCCTCATCTATATCATTATTCGGGATCTCTGCTTGACCCGGATTTATTCCGGCGTCGGCATCATCACAATCTTCATCTGAATTAAAGCCATCTCCATCTTCATCAATAACTAATGCAACTCCATCACAATCCTCATCTATATCATTATTCGGGATCTCTGCTTGACCCGGATTTATTCCGGCGTCGGCATCATCACAATCTTCATCTGAATTAAAGCCATCTCCATCTTCATCAATAACTAATGCAACTCCATCACAATCCTCATCTATATCATTATTCGGGATCTCTGCTTGACCCGGATTTATTCCGGCGTCGGCATCATCACAATCTTCATCTGAATTAAAGCCATCTCCATCTTCATCAATAACTAATGCAACTCCATCACAATCCTCATCTATATCATTATTCGGGATCTCTGCTTGACCCGGATTTATTCCGGCGTCGGCATCATCACAATCCTCATCTGAATTAAACCCATCCCCATCTTCATCAATGATTAATATATCACCATCGCAATCCTCATCCACATCATTATTTGGTATTTCACTTGCCTCCGAATTCACTTCGGGGTCGGAATCATCACAATCTTCATCTGAATTAAAGCCATCTCCATCCTCATCTATAACTAATGCTACTCCATCACAATCCTCATCTACATCATTGTTTGGGATCTCTGCTTGACCCGGATTTATTCCGGCGTCGGCATCATCACAATCATCCGTCAAATTAAAGCCATCACCATCTAAATCGTCATCTAATGTACTGGGATCACAATCATCATCTATTCCATTATATTCAATTTCAGTTGCATCCGAATTTACTTCTGGATTGGCATCATCACAATCTACGTCAGCCGTAAATCCATCTCCGTCCAAATCTGGAAAAGCATTAAGAAACATACAATAATCTTCAACCTCTCCATCGTTCCAATTCATTCCAGAACAAGCTCCACCTATTATATCATAATCGACCATGACTCTTAACCTAGTTAAACCGGGTTCAGCATCTAGAGGAATGCTAATTGTTTCAGTGTACGATAATTCTGTTGATGAATGATCTATGATAATTTCATCATCCCTGAAGTTTCCATCTGAATCCATATCAATCCAAACTCGCCAATTAATGTCGGCATTAGATGTGCCGTCAGTGCCTGCCATTAATTGAATTTCCAACTCTTCACCTCGGTAAAATGCTAATTCGGGCACATCCATAAACCAGTTATAGCCATTGTTAGATCCTGAATTATTTTGATAATCATTGACGCTTATTCCTGCAATGTGAACACCATTACCTAAAAAACTTGTAGAAACATCGCAGTAGGGCAAATCTAGACAAGCTCCACAGCCAGTGGTAAATACTTTTGGCTCAGAATAACTTGTTCCAAAACTGCCACAATTTGCGTTAATCCTCCATTCATATTCTGTGCAAGTTTCTAATCCATCAATAGTGAGAATAGCTTGAGGTTCGATTACATTATTCCAATCCTCCTCTCCCACTTTCCTCCACTGCAGAGTATCTGCTGGACCACTAGGGCTATCATCCCAAATAAAGCCTGCTGAATTAACTTTTACATTTACTTCATATCCTGGTGTTGGAGGTATGCAATAAATAGTATTTAAATCAAATTTAAAAAGTGCGGATTCATCTTGTTCTGATCTTAGGCCACCAAAAAAGTATAATTGATCATCAAGTATAAATGATGAAGGAGCCCACCTTCCCATTTCATGCTCGAATGGCAACTCATACCATTGATCTTCTTCGGGATCATACATTAAAAAATGTTGGTTTAATATGGGTCCATGATCGGCTCTATCTCCTGCTAGTACAAACCCATAATTGTCAAAGCTAAATTGAGTTCCTGCTACCCTTCCTTCAGGTCGATTGTCTATCTCATCCCAAGATTCATCTTCGATGTCCCATCGTAGCCAATTATCTCTATGTCCACCTCCTACAAAAATATCTCCTTCGATTCCAAATTGAAAAGGATGGTGTCTTATCGGTCCTGGAATTCCTTCTTTTTCTGTCCAACTTGATGAACTAAAATCATAGACCCACCAATCGTTTAAATCCCCATCTGGTCCACTTCCAGAACCCATGAAAATCTTTCCATTATGTGCTACGAATGCTGGATGCGCCCTTGGTACACAGGGACAAGAAGGAAGTTCGGTAAAGCTGTTATCTGCGGGATCAAATTCCCATAGGTCATTACGTCCAGAGCCAAAGCCCCAATAGTACTTTCCATCCATATCATCACCAGTTGAGAATCCACGGCCTGGAGCTGGAACGTACGAATCAAACTCCCAAGTGTCGGTACTTTCATCATACTCCCATAACTGATTTTGATTTACTCCATTGTTATCTACAGGCGAGCCTTTAATAACATAGGCTTTTCCATCGATACCAAAGCCATTGGTATGGTGATCGACAAATGGTACATCGTTTAATTGAGTCCATTGAGCAAGGCAAGGCACCATGCTACATAATAAGCAGAAGGAAAATATTGATCTAAGCACAGGATAGTTTTTATCAGATAAAATTACTTAGCTTTTTTGACTAAGTGATTACAAGCTAAATTTACCAAACTAGCCCTAGTTTATTTGCTTTAATCTTGTTTTATTTTTACAACAGATTGATTAAGCTTTTACCTTAAAGTAAAAATGACCGCTCATTTAAGAGCGATCATTTCTATTTATGCTTAATAGTTATCCAGCTTAATTAACTTTTTCTGAATAAACTGATCATCGAGTCGGACTTGGATCTCAAACATGCCTGCTGGCAAATCTCGTCCATCAATCTGGTACTTGTGCCATCCTGTATCAATATCAATATCAAGTAATGTCGTCTTCATGGCTTTTGCCCCTTGGGCATCAAACATAGTAAACCAACATTCTTGTGCTTGCTTATCCAGGTAAACATCAACCGTAAAGAAACCATTGGTTGGATTTGGATATATATTAGCTCGTAATCCATCCTTTGATGCAGTTTTATCTACTCGTAGCTGGACAACTTCAGAACTAATTATACTTCCATCATCAAGTCTATTAATGACTTTGTAATAATAATTTCCAATAATTTCTAAATCAAAATCCATGTACACATAGTTTGATTCACCAATAATATTTACTGGTTTATTAGTCAATACTTCATAGCTAATTCCGTCAAAACTTCTTTGTATTTGATAGGAATTAAAATCACTTTCATTATTGCTTAACCAGCTTAATACATGATGATCTCCTTTTGATTCTGCCCTTAGTTCGATCCATTGCTCCGCTAACACACTACTAACAAGTCCAGCATCTAAATGTGGCATGATATCACCAGAATTCAAGCTAACTGTTTTAGTTGTGTTCGGACCATTCGTATGGTCAACATCACTATCTGTTTCTTCATCACCTACATTAGCTAGCGTTAATTGATAACCACTAGGTGGTACAAGTCTAACATAGTAATCCTTAGCCTTTAATTCATCTATCTCATAATATCCATTTGCATCTGTGTATTCAGTGATACTGTGCGTATTATCAGCTGAGCGAACCTCTACTTCTACCCCTTCTACCCCAGGCTCATTAAGATCTTGTTGGCCATCACCATCAGTATCAAGCCAAACTCGGTCTCCAATCATAGCCATAGCATAATATCCAGCTAAAACATCACATTTTTCATCGCCACTATAGAGTGTAAAACTTCCTGTTGTATTCATACCGTTTTCATCCGTTACATCACTATCAAGAGATGCATTCGAACCAACATTTGGTCTTACTGTAACTAAACCAAAAGGCGGTTGACTAAATCTTAAATAGTAAGTACCCGGTGGTAAGCACATTTTCCAATACCCATCATCTGACGGAGTTCCTGGTTTAACCCCAGTATACACAAAGTCGTATAGAATATAATCACCATCAATGGATTTAAATACTTCTACCTTGACACCGTTGATACCATTTTCAAAATCATCATAGACATCATTCTTTTCTGCATCTAACCATACTAACTCTCCCAGTTTAGCACAGATATACAAACCAGCATCCCAGCTATCATCATATTCTCCGGATTCTAATGCTATTATTTGTGTTGTGCCAATGCCGTTAGCATTATCAACATCACTATCGTTTTTATCATCTCCTCCTCTATTTGCTAATGTAAATTCATAGTCCCCTGTAGGATTAAATCCAATGTAATACTCTCCTGGATACAATTGGCTAAATGAGTAATTTCCATTTCCATCTGTAAGCTTGAAAGCCACAAAGTTTCCTTGAGCATCATATAAATTTACTCTGACTCCTTCGATAGGTTCTTCACCTTGCTGGGCAATTCCATCGCCATTTCTATCATGCCAAACGTAATTACCTAGACTAGCCAAAGCAATCAAACCGGCATCAATATCGAAGCGTTGCTCTCCTAGTTTAAGAGAAACACAAGAGGTCCAACCGGCTAAATTAACATCACTATTTAAAGCAGAATTTAATGGGTTCCCATTCTCGGTAAACAAGCACTCTTCTCCTAGATTACTGAGGTCGAATTGCAATTGATAATCTCCCGCATTTAGATCATCAAACTGGTAAAAGCCGTCACTATTGGTAGTTGTACTTGTTAAAAATCCTCCACTGCAATCAAATAGATTCACTACAACATTACTAACGCCCGGTTCACCATCATCTTGAAGTCCATCTCCATTTAAGTCTTTCCAAACAAAGTCTCCAATCTGGCCAGTAACGAATAACTCTACTGCATCATTATCGTCCTCATCATCGTCACCCCTATTAAATGGATCATCTACTAATTCGTTTATGACATTATCATTATTGTCTCCATTAAAGATGTTGTCTGGATCGGGCCCATCAACTAGGTCATTGTCATTAGATGGATCATCATCTAGATAACTATCTGCATCTGTCAATAAATCACCTTCACTATTATGAGCAGCACTCACTTCTGCTTCATTATACCAATCTCCAGGCATGCTACCTTCATTGCTCACTATGTAAAGATTTAGAATCACTTGAGTGCTTTCTCCAGGAAGTAGCACATTATCTAATGTGTAACTCAAGTTTCCGTCTGTTTGTAAAGACCAGCCATTATTTTCCGTAGCATCGAAACTTAAACCAGCAGGTAAATAGTCTACCATGCTAACCTCAAATGCTTCGACATTACCTTGGTTATAAATATCAAGCCTAAATTCAACTAAATCGCCAACTGAATAATCTATGAGATCTATTTGCTTGGTTAATGCAAGATCTAAAAGTTGGATACCTGCTGGATCATGATCATCTTCTTCTCCTCCTTTGTCTGCACTTTCTAGATCATTATCCGAACTATCACCTGGGAGAACTGCTCGTTCAAAAACAGTGTCACTGCCTGGATTACTATCAATATCCCACATATTCATATCCACTCCCATTCCGTTTTTAGCACTCAATATTTCAGCATAATTTATCCATTCTGATATGTCCTGTACTTCAGCAGCAATTTGCAAGCTTAAGGCAACTGTTTGACATTGGTCAACATTAATTTGGTTAATAGTCGTTTCCAAAACCCCATTCACCAAATTCCACGATGGGTTATTACTGGCGTTGAAAATATAGCCATCCGATAAGTAGTCTGCGACTATTACTTCTGTGGCAGTTAGGCTTCCTTGATTGCAAACCGTAATTTCAAAATCAACATCATCTCCATATCGGTGATAAGATGAAGCTTCAGTATTTACCTTCCTGAGTGCTAAATCAAAATAGTCATTACTGCATGGATCAGCACTCACTTCAAATGTATCAAAACATGTAGCATCTTCGCTATCAAAAACGGTTATGGAGTAGCTCGAGGTTCCATCTGCAAGCAATATTGGATTACCCCCTAAACCATTTCCAATAATCGTGTATGAATCATTAATATTTGTGGTGGATCCAAGATTTACTCCATCTACAGCTACTTGATAACTACCGCTTCCGTAAACCATGGATGCATCAATAGAAATCTCTATGTAGTCATCTGTCGAATCCCAAGAAGTGTTATTGTCATTGCAGCTAATGCTAGTCATTGTAGTCAAATCGCATGGACAATCATTTACAGTGAAGAAAACTGGTGTTCGTTCTTCACTCATACAAAGTGATCCTGCTATCAATGCTTGAGCATAGTAACGAGAAATTCCCGGAAGACTTGGCGTTGGAGGTGTAAAACTAGTGCTATTAGCTAGCAATAAAGTTCCACCAATCGGTGCATCATACCAATTCACTGAAATACCATTAGGTACTTCTACTGAGAGCATTGGGACGTCATCTGAAAGACAAATCTCTTGGTGATTTGGATTAGTAGGTGCAGCCACTTCAGGACAACTACAATCAGGTGCCATAATCACTCGCGTGGTTTCGCAATCTCCGAGAATAGCCGTCAAGCTTATACCCTGTCCATCTGGAATATTTATTACTTGATTACCCACAATAGTTCCAAAGCTTGATGTAACTGTTCCATTCGAACTAAATTCAACTGTATATGGTTGATCAACTCCCTGGCAAAGTACCTCTTCTACTTCAATAAAAGGACTTGAGTTTACACTGGTTTCGATCATCTGGCTTGCCAAACAATTAGCGCCTGAAATTATACTCAAGATATATGTCCCTTGATTTAGGGTGCTTGCGTTAGCTATGCTAATATTTTGCTCACTTGATTGGAAGTTTTGCGGTCCTGTCCAGCTGAAGCTTGCTTGATCAAATAAGCCTGATACCGTAGCCATTATTTCTAAGGATTCCCCTTCACAAACTGGACTTGTCATCAAGTTTATAGTTGGAATACCATCCACTCTAATAGAAACTGGAGTACGCACAGAGCTTGTACAATTATCTGTTGGATCATAAGTCTCTGCATAAAAAGTGTGCGTTCCAACTGGGAGCGTATTTGTAGGTGTAAACGTCAAACTATTTTCCAATAAAAGGTTCCCATTTAATACTGCATCGTACCAATTTATAGTAAATGGCGGATCAACTTCTGCACTAATGGTCGGATTATCATCCCCTTCACAAATGCCTGCATTCATGGGGTTTAATGGTTGGAAAATAAAAGGACAACTACAATCTGGTGCAGAAATTTTATCTTCTATATTGCAAAACCCTATGGTAGCACTTACACAAACATCCTGATCAGCTGGGATATCAACAATCATATTTCCCTGCACTGTTCCATAATCACTGGTCACTAAACCATTACTTTCAAAAACAATGGTGTAACTATCCATATCCTCGGAACAAATTCTGTCTATTAAATTAATGACAGGAAGATCATTTACAGATAATCCAATGTCTATTGTTGCTTGACAGCCATGAATATTGGTGACAACTACCTGATATATTCCTGTCATCGCAGTGCTCACATTTGTGAGGAGTATATCTTCTTGTGTAGATACAAATCCGTTAGGCCCATTCCATTGAATCGAACTTATCGACTCTGTAGAATTAAAATTAATATTGATGGGTACTGATTGACCTACACAGGCTTCTATGTCTGTTCCACTTATAGTTGGCAGTTCGAAAACTTCAATAATCACCGGAGTTCTAGAATCACTTGGACAGCCATCTATTTGATTAATTGTTTCAGCAAAATAGGTATATGTTCCAATACTTAATGGTCCAGAAGGTGTATAACTATTCGTATCTGATGCCAATAAATTTCCGCCAGAAGGTGCATCATACCAATTGACTGTTTGGCCTACACTGACAGTAACCGAAACAGTAGGTATGGGCTCTCCAAAGCATATTGCACCATTGATTGGATTTACAGGAGCCATAATCATTGGACATTCACAATCTGGTGGATTTACAATCATACTAGTACTACAATCCCCTAATATGGATGTTATGCTTACCACAGTACCGCTAGGAATATTAATTACTTGATTACCTACCACAGTCCCAGCATTGGTACTAACCATTCCATTACTCATAAAATCAATGGAATAACTAGTTAAATCATCATTACAATCTCTATCAATGATTTCTAAAACTGGATTAGGATTGACCACTAATTCACCTTCTCCAGATCCCATGCAGCCATTTGCATCAATAACCATCAGCATATAAGTACCTTCATTAACTTCCTGGGCATTAGGTATTATGGGATTCTGACTAGAGGATGTAAACCCATTAGGTCCTGTCCAATTATAAGTGAATGGTCCTTGACCTCCACTGATAGAAATCACTAAAATGGCATTTTCTCCTTCACAAACTTCTGCATCTGCAAGGCTTACGATTGGATTAGGATGTACTGTTATACTCACAGGTGTCCGGGTATTACTAAAGCAGTCATCTATAATATTCATAGCTGCTGCATAATAGGTATATACCCCTGGAGTCAGGATGCCAGATGGCGTGTAGCATAAATTGGATTCGAGTAAGATATTTCCACCGCTTGGGGCATCATACCAGAATACAGTTTCTCCTGCTCCAACGCTGACACAAATAGTTGGATTTGGTTCAGCTTCACAAATTTCTGTAGGCGTTCCATTTATTGGTGCGTCAATATGTGGACATGCACACATTGGTGCATTTACTGTTATACTTATTGAGCAATTTCCTAAAGTCACCGTTAAAATAGCATTCTGATCGGCAGGAATATCAATTACTTGATTTCCAACGACCGTGCCTATATTACTTGTGACAACTCCTGTTGCTGTAAAAGTGATCGTGTACCAATTCTCATCATTAGTACAAACTACATCATCGATCGTAATGCTAGGATTAGAATGTACAATCAACTCATCCATTGCTGTATCCATACAGCCATTAGCATCCGTTACAACCACTGTATATATTCCTTGATCAGAAAACATGGCGTTGTTAATAATCGGTGTTTGTCCATTAAAACTAAAACCATTGGGTCCCGTCCAATTGTATGTATAGGGTGATTGACCTCCGGTTGTAGAAACATTAAATACTATCGTTTCTCCTTCACACACTGATGGAATGTCAAGATTAATTAAAGGATTAGGATACACAGTAATTGTCACTGGTGTCCGTGTATCACTAAAGCAATCATCGATGACATTCATTGCTGCTGCGTAATACGTGTAAACTCCTGGTGTTAAGATTCCTGGAGGAGTATAGCATAAGCTTGACTCAAGCAGAATATTACCACCAGTTGGCGCATCATACCAAAATACCGTTTCGTTCGCACCGACAGAAACACAAATCGTTGGTGTAGCTTCGCCTTCGCAGATTTCTGCAGGTATTGGGTTAATCGGGGCATCTACTGGAGGACATGTGCACATTGGATCATTAACAGCAACCGTAATCGAACAATTTCCTAGTGTTGCCATTAAGCTCGCATTTTGACCAGAAGGAATATTAACTACTTGATTACCTACCACTGTCCCAACGTTACTAGTCACCGTTCCATTGCTGGTGAAAGTTATAGAGAAACTATTATTATCGTTAGCACAAACTACTTCATCTATAGTGAGGAAAGGTGATGGGTCAACCGTCACGTCAATCTCTGACTCGCTTGAACAAGCATTTGCATCAATCACTGTAACAAAATAGACACCGCCATTAAGGCTTGTTGCATTTGGTATTTGTGGACTCTGAGTTGTAGAGCTGTAATTTGCTGGTCCAGTCCATGAATATGTGTATGGAGCAGAGCCGCCAGTTACCATGGTATTTATAAATATCGTTTCTCCTTCACAAACTTCAGGAGCCATAAGCATAATTATTGGATTTGGATTTACAAACAAGAAAACTGGTGTTCTTGTATTACTTGTACATCCTGTATCCGTATTGAAGGTCTCTACATAAAATGTATAGACTCCGGCCGAAAATTGGCCTATTGGAATAAAACTAGTTCCTGTTCCTATTAAATTACCACCTATTGCAGCATCATACCAATTAACAGTATTTCCAGCAGGTACTGAAACCATTAAAGCTGGAGTGGTTTCTCCTTCACATATCTCTCCATTAATTGGATTGATTGGTGGAGCAATCATTGGACAAGCACAATCTGGTGCAGTTACTAATACCACTACTTCACAAGTATTCAAAATAGCTGTTAAAACCACATCAACATTGGCAGGAATATTTACTATCTCATTTCCAGACACCGTTCCTGCAGAACTTGACACTAAGCCAGTGCTTGTAAATTCAATGGAGTAAAACGCAAAATCTGGGCTACAAACAACATTGGTCACTATAAGTGTTGGTAAAGGATTTATTACTGCATCAATAAAATCTTCGGAAGAACAACCATTAGTATCTGTTACTGTAACGAAATAAGTGCCTTCATTTAAGTTTGTGGCATTGGCAATAGAAACATCCTGACTACTCGAACTATAATTATTAGGTCCTGACCACTCGTAGGTATATGGAGCATTCCCTCCACTCACATTAGACGCAATAATTAAAGTTTCCAATGCACAAATTGGCTCTGTCTCTAAATTTATACTTGGTTGATCATGGATAATTAAAAACACTTCAGTTCTGGTAGAACTGGTACATTCATCCTCCAGATTAAACGTTTCAGCGTAATAGGTATAAATTCCAGGTCCTAGAGGACCACTTGGTGTATAACTAGTCGTATTACTTGCTAACAGATTACCTCCAGTTGGAGCATCGTACCAGTTGACTGTTTGTCCAGCAGGTACACTTACGCTCAAACTTGGTATGGTTTCTCCGTCGCAAATTTCTGCATGTATTGGGTTAATTGGAGGAAATATCATTGGACACTCACAAACTGGTGAAGTCACATTAGCTGAAACATCACAGCTACCCAAGGTCGAATTTAGTGTGACATTTACACCAATTGGAATATTCAGGACTTGATTTCCAGAAATACTTCCTGCGGATGTGCTTACTATACCATTACTACTAAAATCTATTGTGTAGCTATTATTGTTGGGTGCACAATACACATTTGTTATCAGTAAAAAAGGTTGTTGCTCTACAACGACATCAATATCTGCTTCAGCTACACAACCAAGTGCATCAATGACAATTACAAGATAGTTTCCTGCATCATTTAGACTTGCCATAGTTATCATTGGATTTTGGATATTGGAATTATATCCATTAGGTCCAGTCCAGAAAAACTGATATGGTGCTGTTCCACCAGTCACCGTTGTTGATATGCTTGCTGTACCACCTTCACATACTGGGAATGTTGACAATTGAACTGTCGGATTTGCATGTATAATTAGTACAACTTCAGTTCTTCCAGGGCTTGGGCATTCCGCAGGAATATTAGCTGTTTCTGCATAGTAGCTATAGACTCCTGGGTTTAATGGGCCTGGTGGAGTAAAACTTGTGGTATTAGCCGCCAATAAATTTCCTGCCACTGGAGCATCGTACCAATTTACTGTCTGTCCTGCATCCACCGTGACACTTAATGTTGGAATTGGTTCTCCATGGCAAATTTCTCCATTCATTGGATTCATCGGAGGGAATATATCTGGACAACCACAGTCCAGGCCTTCAACTAAAACAAACCTATAACAGCCGTTTAATTCGGCAATCAAGGTTACATCTTGACCATCTGGAATATTTATAACTTGATTCCCTGAGATAGTCCCATTCGAAGCGGTGACTGTCCCATTTGTCTGGAATGTTATGGTAAATGTATTAGCTCCATTATCGCAATTCGTTGCTGTGATGTCCAATGTCGGTAACTGTTGTAAAATAACGTCAATACTTTGTGTCGCTGAACAGTTATTTCCAGTGTAAACAGTAACCGTATAAGTGCCTGACATCGCAAAACTTGCGTTTGGAATAATTGGATTTTGGTTCATCGATGTAAATCCTCCTGGACCAGTCCAACTAAATATGTAAGGACCTGCACCTCCACTAACCGTAGCGTATAATTCTATATCGGTAGTGGTACATACCGGACTATTTGAGCTAACTTCCAAAGTTGGGTTTTCATTGACAAAAATGGTTACTGGTGTTCTAGTCGTACTGGAACATCCATTAGTTAGGTCCACAGCTTCAGCATAGAAGGTATGTAAACCAAGTGATAATGTGCCTGTAGGTGTAAAGCTGGTGCTATTTGCTAGCAATAAATTGCCTCCCATACCAGCATCATACCAGTCGACTACAATCCCTGGGGCTACTGAAACACTTATTGATGGATTCGGATCACCCTCACAAATTTCAGCATGCATTGGGTTTATAGGTGGATCAATAGTTGGACAAGGGCACTCTGGTGACATTACTGGTATTTCAACCGTGCAACCATTCAAAGCAGCGGTAACCACAATATCTGTTCCTAGCGGAATATTTAGAATTTGATTTCCAGTTATTGTCCCAGCTGTTGTGCTTACGGTTCCATTCGAACTAAACACAACAAAGTAGCTATTTAATCCGTCTGTACATTCGGCTATATCTATCGATAAAGTAGGATCTTCAAATACTTGCATGTCAACCATAGCCGTTTCCGTACAGCCATTTGCATCTGTTACAAGTACCGTGTAAATACCTGACATTTGAGTTGTGGCATTTGGGATTACTGGATTTTGTTGGGTTGATTGATAACCAAGTGGCCCTAACCAACTATAGAAAAATGGACCAGTTCCGTTAGTGACATTGACAAATAACATAATCTCATCTACTTCACAAGTCGGTGAATTACCGGTAGCATTAAGCACCATATCGCAATCAAAACAAGGTACAACAGTGACCGTGGATTCTGCAACACTTGCACATCCATTAGTGTTATCAGTTACAGTAACATAGTAAGTAGTTGTTACTTGTGGAGTGGCTATTGGTTGCTGAATAAATGGATTTGATAAACTTACTTGAGGACTCCATGAAAAAGAGTAATCTCCTGTATTTGGAGGGTTCACCTGAAGGTCTAATAATATTGGAGGATCTTCCACACAGTATTCAAAATCACCTATTGTTAAGACGGGTGCTTCCTGAGGGCTTACCACGACTAATGCATTTGCCGAGGTAATGCAACCAAAAATTTGATCTTCTATCACCACCGTATAGTTCGTTGTTTCATCAGGACATGCCAGTGTCTCGTTCGATGTAGGGTCTGAAAGTCCATCTGCTGGAGACCAAACATAATTATGGTTATCAAAAAACGGAGCTTGCAATAAGACACAACCATTTTCGCATACCGTGCTTGTTTGAAGATCTGGAACTTCATTTCCTAACACAGTGACGGTCACTTGATCTTCATTTTGACAAGTACCATTTATTTCCGTCAGATTAAATTGAAAGATCCCTGTAGATGGAGGTGTAAAAATTGGAGTAGCGCAGGTGGTGCAACTCAAACCATCAGTTGGTGTCCAGATAAATTGATCTGATGTACTTGGAGTACCCAGGGTGACACTTTCTTCTAAACAGATCACATAATCTTGGCCTGCATTTGGTAAGACAGAAGGAATAACCGTTATATCAGCAGAAGCACTGCAACCATCTTCATAGGTAACTGTCAAGGTATAGGTTTGTTCTACGAGTGTATTACTTGTAGGATTTGGACAATCATTACAAGATAAATTAAGATTAGGTGTCCATTGAAAAGAGGCTACTCCTATAGGAGCATTATCTCCAATAGATACCGGGCCATCACTTGGACAATATGTCAAAGGCCCTCCTAAATCAAATGTATAATCTGGTACTGTTACAATTACATTATCTGTAACAGTAAATTCGCAACCCGGAAACATAGCTGATAAAGTATAAATAGTTGTCGAACTTGGTGAAGCCAGTGGTTGAGCACAATCCACACAAGAAAGATCTGTTGTGGGAGACCAACTATAGGTAACCCCATTAATGGGTTCTGGACCTATTTGTATTGGTTCATTTCCAGGACAATAAACAACATCTGGCGCATCTTCCAAAGCTATATCATCATTAACCGTAATATTTATTACATCTGTGTCAAAACACTTTGCCAGGTCAGTAACCGTTAACGAAAATTGTAAATCCGTAACGACTAAAACCTCTGGTTGTGGTGAGTTTTCATTGGTACCATTTTGCCATGGTGAGTTTACTGGCTCCCAATTATATGACCATGTTCCATTGCTGAGATCAGGCACTCCTAGTGTTATAATACCCCCAGAGCAGATTTCAATATCGCCACCAGCATCCGCGAGCACATCTGATACATTTATTGTGGCAGTATCTAAAACTACACAACCCGTCTCTGTTTCAGTAACTGTGACATAGTATTCTTCATCAAATTGAGCGATAACAGTAGGATTAGATTCATTTGAAACATAATTATCAGGACCTAGCCATTCATACTCATAACCTACTACTGGTGCTTGTCCAAGATCAACAGAAGTCCCAACACAGACTTCGTGGTCTTGAGCCATAAAAACAGGAATCGAATAATTAGGGTTATTAACATCAATCATTGCAGAGCATAAAAAGTTGCCAAATAAATCGGTAACCGTTAATGTGTAAACGATATTATCCATTGTTGTTACCATAGTTACCGCAGAATTTGGGTCGGACAAGCCGGTTGTAGGCGTCCAATTGTATTGTAATTGGTTAGAGTTGTAGCCAGTGACAGCTGCAAATCCAAATAAAGTTAGTTCCCCACCATCAATTAAAAGTGGGCAACCTATAGGCTCAATACCAATATCAATAAAGCATCCTTCACATCCTTCTGGGACATCGACTTCATCGGTGCAAGTGGTTCCATTATACGTTACTTCTAATAAATAAGTTGCGGTGCCTCCAACGGAGGCAGAAACCATAACTTGTGCTGTATTTGTGGGTGGTGTTATAGTACCAATTCCTGGCGTTAGATTTGTCCACATGTAGCTAGGGTTAAGGTCAGTTTGCGCTGGATCGCCAACGATTCTAGGTCCACAAAAGTCGATGCCAGCATCTGTATTTACAAATGCTACTTCAACTTCATCTTCATAGACACAATCCCCCATCGTCGCTTGGAGTGTATAGCTTAGCGGTTGATTAGGAGGTACTTCGTTAAAAAAAGGTGTAACCGTTGCTGTTGCCCCGGTGTTATTAGAAAGATATGTGGAAGGCGACCAGACATAGGTAAAGCCTTCATCCATGGTTCCAATAAATGCTGGGTCTGTATTACATGACACCACATCAGGTCCAGCAAAATTGTCAGAAGGGGCTGGCACTTGATTGACAGTCACTTGATCGAATGTGCTGCATGGACCAGTTGGAGTATCCAGCGTGAGCATTAAAAAATAGGTTGTGCTCGTGCTTGGGTTTGCTATTGGTTGTGCAATGTTTGGATTATCTAGACCCGTGATAGGCGACCAAGCATAAGTGGCTCCTGTAAGTCCTGCCAAGGGAGCTGTTCCTATTTGTACAGGAGTTCCCAAACAAACCGTTTGGTCTAGACCAGCATCTGCTGCCACGGGAGTTATTACTGTTTGTCCTATTTGCGAGCAGCCATTTGCATCCGTGACAATTACAGAAAAAATGGTAGTTTCTGTAACTGTTGCTGTTGGATTCGCGGAAGTTTCATCATCCAAAAATGCCTCCATATCCCAATCATACGAGTATGGCATTGCCCCATTACTAGCAGTAGGCATTCCACCAATAGTTATAGCTTCTCCTGGACAAGTATAAAATGGTGGTCCGGCGTCAACTTGTAAAGCAACCATATCATTTACTGAGACTGTTGCCACAGCAGAAATATTTTCAATGCCTGTACATTCAAACCTAGCTACTCGTCTATAAAATTGAGTTATGTTTGTTACGAAAGGCAAATAATTTTGAGTGATTCCAATGGGTATATCTTCCCATGGGCCTGCCGGATCATCTGCCTGCTGCCATTGATAGCTTGCTTCCACTTCTGGATGATCAATGGTTATAGAACCATAATTTATTTGAGGTAAAGTATTACTGGCGAATACCTGGTTCCCTATCAATTCTTCAGCGACTCCAAATTGACAGGTGGTTTGATTACTTGGGCCGATAATATTATCAGTCAAACCTATAATAGGCGTAAATTTTGTAATTACACCAGCTCTTCCAGCCATAGTAGAAGATTGAAAGGCATTTGTAGTTACCGGAGATTGTGGAGCGCCGCAAAAAGCAAAATAGACATCTTGTCCAAATACTTCTAGGTCATCTGGAAATTGGCCTTTAGTGGCTCCACCAAAATAAGTAGAGTAAACTAGCTCTCCAGATTCCTCCTTAAACATTCCAAGCCCTGGCTGGTCTCCGCCCTGAGGTAATTCTTGAACCGCATAATCTGATATAGGAAAAATGGAAGAATTTATATAGCCTAAGACGTAAACAAAACCATTAGCAACCTCAATATCTTCTCCTCTATCAATATTCTCTCCAGCGTAATAAGTTGACCATGAATATTGTCCACCAATCGTAAATCTACCCACTACGATATCGGGGTACCAACTGGCTCCTTGAGTAATAGGACCTAAAAGATTAGAAGAAAACGGAAAATCTCCACTTGTATTTGCTATAAAATAAACGTGTCCATTATCGACCTCAATATTTGTAATTAGTTCCCCTCCACTTTCAATACCTGTTTGGCTGTTACCGTTTATATAAGTAGACCAATTTGTGAAACCAGCATTATTTATGCTTGCTAGCCAACAGTCCGTGCCAATAACGACTTCTTGAAAAGCTCCAGCAGTAGCTAGGTCTGTGGAAGAACTAAGACCTCCCAAATAAAAGCTGGTTCCATCAAAATCAAAATCAAATATCCAATCGTTTCCATCGCCTCCAATGTACGTCAGCCAAAGGGCCGTTCCATCGTTTTGAAACTGAGCTATGTAGGCATCGGCTTGGCCGCCATTATTCATTTGATTAGCATTAAGGAGAGGTAAATCCAAGGAAAAAGTTCTTTCTACAGCAAGTGTCAAATTATTACCATCTAAAATTAAATCAACAGGTTTCCCCTCAAAGTCGGATCCCCCTAGATATGAGATCCAATTCATTGTACCTGTATTAAAATCAAGGGCTCCTAAGAAATTATCTGTATCTCCTTGATATGTGGCTTGATAAGCATCCATGGGTACATCCAAATCATCCGAACTTGTAGTACCAGCAAAGAAGACTCTAGTACCATCTGACTCAAAAATTAAATTGCCTTCTCTTTCTGTGCCTCCGATGTATGTAGACCAATTAAGCATACCTGAATCAGTAAAGCTGGCCATAAACGTTTCAATACTTCCTCCATAATTTTCTTGGTAAACTCCAGCTGTTGTTGGTAGATCCTCAGAAACGGTTGTTCCACCAATTAAGATTGAGCCATTAACTATTTCAATCTTTAGGTCATTTTCTGTAGAAGTACCACCGAAATAGGTAGCCCATTCTAGCTGTCCAGCATGCGTTAATTTGGCTACATATGCATCAATCTTATCACTATAGTTAGGCTGAAAAACTCCAGCTGTCACGGGAAAATCTGTTGACTGCGTCGAACCAACTGCATAAACCCCAGCTCCATTTACATCTAATTCGAAAATCTCTCCAGTATTAGAGCCTTCTAAAAAAGTACTCCATTCCAGTACAATAGGATCTATCACTAAATAAGCAGACTCATCATAATCGCCAATTTCAAAGCTTATTTGGTCTGCTTCAACTTTATAGCTTGCTGCTACTTCGACTTCTTGTCCATTGATCATTTGATAAGCATATGGTTTACTTCCAAATAAATCCCCAAACGGTGAATTCATTTTTAGTCTTCCATCTTCAGATACTGATAATTTGTCAAAGCCATCAAGTCTATACTTTATTTGCGTTGGATCTTCACATGGGTCAACTAAAAAATCATATTCTAACAACTGATCTCCCCTACTATAGTATCTGAGGTTAATGCCTTTGTAAAGCTCATTGATCCAAAGCTCTTTTCCCACTTGTTGGATTATCTCTTCATCTTTTTGTAGATAGGTATGTTTTGCTAAATCAAGGTTCTTGAGCCTGTAAGAACTTGTCGGGTTTCTATCAAGAAATTCAGTTACCCAAGTAAAACCTTTTGTTTTCTCTGGGTTAAACACCCAAGAGTATATTTTTTCATCAGTGAAGCCAACATTTATCTGTTTAGACTCTAAAGCATATTTATACTCACTCGGATACTTTCCAATATTTTCTTTGAACCTAAGATCTTCTGTATATTTTTTTATTATTTCTTCATAGTTGATAGGTTCTTTTTCATTGACATTTGATGCCTTTACCGATTGGCTCAATGAAAAGAAACAACTTACTATTAGAAAAAGGTAAACACAGCATTTGGTGTTAATGGTGGCGAAGCTTGATAATCTCATAATTGTTTGACTAAACTCGTTAAGTATTGATTTAGGTCAAACTATTATCAAAAATGGTTGGGACTAAGGGATTGGAAGATCTACAAATTAGACACCTAAGATAATAACATATTATCAATTAATATATATATAATAATATTACATGTGTTATACTCGTATTTTTTACCCCTTCGTAGGTATTAAATACTTAATTTTTTGCTGATTTGAAAATAGCAAAATAAAAAAAGCGAAATCGGGGGAGATTTCGCTTTGTTTCTTGGGGTTATAAACACCCTTTTTTAATCAGTCCTAACGGACGCTGTTATAACCGTTATCAATATATTAAAAAATTTTCTAATATAATAATGAAAACACCCGAAAGTGTTTTCATTCCTATGTTTTATTGATCAATCTTAATTAATCGCTTATTAACGATACTATTATCAATGTTTAATTGAATATAATACATTCCACCTGGCAACGAGCTTCCATCCATTTGGTATTTATGTATTCCTGCTTCAACATCATTTCCAAGTTTAATATTTCTCACTAATTTTTGACCATTAGAATCTACTATATCCACTAAGATTGCTTTTACATTTCTATCAAGCTCTACTTCGACTGTAAATGCTCCACTTGTTGGGTTTGGATATAGTTTGGTAACACTATGATATAGTTCACTTAATGATTCCTTATCAAGATCAGCAGCTTCTTCTGCTTCGTTTACTGTATCCTCATCAAGATTTTGGATACCAACAATCGCATCATCTTCCACCAATAAATCATCAGTAACATTGCTTAATCCCGCTCCTATATCGCAATTTCCTTCTCCACATGTGAGTACAAAAGTACTGGTTGTATTTTCTCCATTAGCTCCAGTAATATCACTATCAACTGTCTCATCTGATCCTTGGTTTGCAGCTGTAGGATATAGTCCCTCTAATGGAATACCATACTTAATGTAATATTCCCCTGGAGGAACACACATTTTCCAATATCCATCATCTGAAGGTGTGCCTGGTTTATGGCCAGTATACACGTAGTCATACAGCTCAAAACCATTGTCTCCATTTCTGTATACTTCTACTTTGATACCATTTACTCCGTTTTCAATAGCATCCCAAATACCATCATTATCGGTATCAAACCAAACTAAATCTCCAATGGCTAGACACTCATAAAGTCCTGCATCAGCCGATGATTCATCGCATTCTCCCGGACTTAAAGTAACCACTTGAGTAGTTCCTGCTCCATTGGATCCATCAACATCACTATCAGTATTATCATTGCCTCCTAAGTTGGCATCTACAAACTCATAGCTTCCTGATAAGCTAAAGGCCACATAGTACTCTCCTGGATAAACTTCATCAAATAGATACGCACCAGCCGTATTAGTGTATTCCGTCCCAACTAAAGAGTCATTTGAAGCAAAATATAAATCTACTCTCATGTTTGCCACTCCATCCTCACTTGCATCTTGTTTTCCATCTCCATCACAATCTTCCCAAACATAGTTTCCGATTTTTGATAATGGAATTAATCCAGCATCAACATCACGTTTATGTTCTCCTTGTGCTAATTCAATGCACGGTGTGAATCCATCTAGATTTGCATCATTGTCTTCAGCATCCGAAGCTTCCTGATTTTGAACAGTAATTGCACACGGTTCTGTTAAATTGCTAAGCACAAACTGCAACTGATAGCTTCCACCTAAAAGCTCGTCAAAAAGGTAGTAACCATCATTATCAGTAGTGGTACTAGCTAAATAAGCACCATCACAATCAAACAAGTGGACTATAACATTAGCAACCCCTTGCTCACCATTGTTTTGTACTCCATCACCATTGGTATCTTTCCAAACAAAATCTCCGATGTCACCAGTGACAATTATAGTAGCTAAATCATGATCATCTTCATCCTGATTTAGACCAAAGATCTCATTATCTCCATCTAAGATGTCATTATTATTAATCGCATCAAATTCACTATCTGCATCAATCTGTGCTATATCGTTAGTATCCTTTGCCGCAATGATCTCACCATAGTTAATCCAATCATCGATATCATTTGCCGCTTGAACTTCTAAATACAAGTGCAGACTATCTGACTGACCTGGCATTAATACTAACGTATCAACATATGACGTAGCCGGATCTTTCCAAAGGTTTGTATAAACATTAATACCAGCATCGTACGACCATTGTGCATTATTGCCACCTGGATTAAATGCATAACCCGCATTTAAATAGTCACCCAATACAATATCTGTTGCTGGAACACTTCCTTGGTTGTATACCACAAAAGTAAATTCAACAATATCACCGAATAAGTAAGGACCTGGATTATGAGCAAATTTCTGAAGGGCTAAATCAAACACTTCAACCAATTGACCATCACGATCATCTTCATTTACATCATTGCCATTATCATCATCTGGATTACTATCAAAATCATTAGCTGGGTTTCCTGCAGCATCAAATGCTTCTTTAATTTCAGCTTCATTTAGGAATGCATTGGCATCACCACATGCTTGAAGGTTTACTGAAACGCTAATCGTTTCATCTTCACCTGGCATGATAGGTCCTGCTAAAACAGCTTCCAAATTATCGCCAACTACTGTCCAACCTGGGCTTGAAACAAACTCAAATCCACATGGTAGATAGTCGACAACTTTTACGTTTTCTGCAATCATAGAACCTTCGTTCACCACTGTGATTTCAAACACTAATTCATCTCCATATCTATGTGGACCTGCAGTAATTAATGCTTTTTCTAAAGCTAAATCAAACAACTCAACGATTACAGCATCTTCATCATCTTCATCTTGATCACCATCATCATTGTTTACATTTGAGTCAATATCGCTATCATTTGCTTGACCATTTTCATCATATTGAGCCACAATCTCAGCGGTATTTGTATAGTCTTCAAGACTGTCTCCATCAGCAGTAAAACCTAAGAAAATACTTACGGTTTTCGTCTGACCTGCTTCGATTTCTCCACCGAATAGGTAGCTTGCATTAGGAGCAGCACCTGACCAGCCTGGGTTATCTGTCAGCGTAAAGCTTAAGCCCGCAGGTACATGATCTACAATTTCCACATCAAAAAGGCTTTCTTGTCCTTCATTGGTTATACTTAAAGTAAACTCTAGTAAATCACCATATGCATAAGGAAGTGTAGAAACAATCTCTTTATCAATGGCAAGATCATACAACTCGATTAAATGTCCATCATGATCATCTTCATCATTACTTTCATTTAAAATCGCATCATTAATCGAGACACCATCATTAGCTTCATCTCCGTCTAAATCACTATCAATATCATCCATAGGCACGCCATTAGGATCGTTTGCAGCACTTATCTCCGCATAATTTGCCCAAGCATCGAATGTAGGATTAGCACATTCTTCCACTTGTAGGCTGATTGTTTGTACGATCGATTGTCCTGGAGTCAATGGTCCAGCAATAGTTGTAACAGCATTGGACCCCGAAAGACTCCATCCACTATTAGCGACTAATGACATACCACATGGAATATAATCTACTAACTGGATATTTGTTGCCGTGATACTTCCTTGGTTGTATACGGTAATATCATAATCAATCACTTGACCATAGCTAGTTGCTTGAGTAGTCGTCGATGTCTTCGTCAACGCAAGATCGAAGATGCTGAATATTACCCCGTCTTCGTCATCTTCACTTTGATCACCATCGTCATTTCCTGGTGTGCTATCCCAATCATTAGGATTTACATTACCTGTGTTGTCAATAACCTCTGTGATCTCCGCCGTATTTGTATAATCTGCTTCACTATTCCCTACTTGCGAGAACGTTAAGAATAAGCTGGTTGTCACAACTTGTCCTGGAGCAATCGGTTGAGTAAACTCGTAACTTACCGCAGGATATGATCCAGTCCAGTTAGGATTAAGCCCAGCATTGAAAGCAAAACTTGCTGGTATATTGTCCAATATTGTTGCTCCTAATACAGTAGCATTTCCTTCATTTTCTATCGCAAATTCGAATTCAATGATGTCTCCATAAGCATATGGTGCTGGAGTAACAATCGACTTTTCTAATGCTAAATCAATGATCTCAATAAATTCTAAATCATGATCATCTTCGTCACCAATAAAGTTGTTCACGTTATCATCGATTACTAAGCCATCATCATACAAATTAATATTAGGTGTAGAATCCTCATCATCTTGATAATCTCCATTGAAATCTTTAGAATACATGATTTCTGCATAGTTTATCATCGGATTACTTGGATCGAAACTAGCCACATCGAAGGTAATATCCATAAATAGACTATTGCCTGCTGTTAATGGTCCTGGGATCTCTGTGTAAGCATGTCCATCTAGAATATTATAGTACCATGCATTGTCATTTAAAGTCCAACTTTCCAGGTTGTAATCGACTAATCCTATGTCGTGCGCAGTACATGTTCCTTGGTTGATTACTTCTATAGTAAAGGTAACTTGACCACCAGTTCCATTTCCATTACTTACAAATGATGTAAAGTGCTTTATTAAAGCTAAATCACATTCACCATCGATCGTTACTGGTTCAGTATCTACATCATCTTCTCCATTTGGATCATTAAATGGTATGTTATCTGGATAACTATCTACATCATCTTGATCCATTCCATAAATGTCTGTACCACCTGAAATCTCACCCTTATTAAGATATGTATCACCTTCCACTGCCGTGTTCTGAACCCTCAAAGTGATATCTACCGAAGCAAAATCACCTGGGAGTAAACCACCTGATGGTAAATCACCATTGGCTACGCTAAGTGTGTAAACTGCTGGGTTCGTTCCTGACCAGTCAGTATCATATAACACAAAATCAGCTGGGATATAATCTGTTATTTCAATGTTGTCTGCGGCAATTAAACCTTGATTGATTACGGTAAATGTGAAATCTACATCATCACCAACCATTACATTAGCTGACTGACCATTTGCTAAGTTTTTAATCAGCGCTAAATCATAATATAAGAAGAAGACTTCCTCCTGATCAATATCGTCTTCCCCAACTGGATCGTTGCTATCGTCTGCATCAGGATAACTGTCTACATCATCCACAGGTCCTCCTGTCTCATTCGTAGCATTGGAAATCTCAGCCCAGTTAATCAAGCTACAACCTATAGGCATAGGATTTATTACCTGTAGCGTAATTTCCACACTCGCCTCATCACCTGGCGCTAATCCACCTGCAGGAATATCTCCATTGGCTACACTCATTGTGTAATTAGCTCCATTAGTTGTTGCAGTCCAATCTGAATCATTTAGATTCATACAGCTAGGAATATAGTCTGTGACTAGGATATTATCCGCATGAATATTTCCTTGATTAATCACCGTAATATCAAATGTCACATTTGAACCCGCTACTACATAACTTGACTGACCGTCTGCTAAATCCTTGCTTAAGGCTAAGTCAAAGTTAAGGACCGTAACTTCTGCATCATCTATATCATCCTCTCCCACTGGATCATTGCTATTATCTCCATCTGGATCACTGTCTACATCATTAGTTGCTGCTCCATTATCATCTGTCGCACTGGTAATTTCAGCCCAGTTAGTAAGATTACAGTCTAAAGGAATTGGGTTTAGTACCGTAAGTGTAATCTGAACACTTGCTTCCTCGCCTGGCAATAATCCTCCAACAGGTAGATCACCGTTTACTACACTCATTGTGTATTCTGCATGACTTCCGACTGGTGTCCAATTATTGTCATTTAATACCATGCAGTTAGGTATGTAATCAGTAATTACAATTCTATCAGCAGCAATATCTCCCTGATTTAAGATGGTAATATCAAATACAACATCATCGCCAGGAGCCACTACCGAACTTTGACCTACTGCAAGATCTTTAGCCAACGCTAAATCAAATCCTAAGATTGAAATTTCGGCAAAATCAATGTCATCTTCTCCATCAGGATCATTGCTATCGTCAGCATCTGGATCACTATCTACATCATCAGTCGGACCACCATTTCCATCTGTTGCGCTATTTATCTCAGCCCAGTTTACAAGGCTACAAGTAGGTGGCAATGGATTAATCACTGCTAAAGTAATTTCCACACTCACCATATCGCCAGGCAGTAAACCACCTGCAGGAATATCTCCATTGGCTACACTCATGGTATAGCTTGCACCATTTGCAGTAGCTGTCCAATCTAAATCTTTTAAAGCCAAGCATGAAGGAATATAATCCGTTACAACTATATTATCTGCAACTATATCTCCTTGATTAACTACTGTTATGTCATAGCTTACAAAATCTCCTGGAGCAACAGCTACATCTTGTCCTGCCGATAAATCTTTCGTTAAGGCTAAATCAAAAGATAGTAGACTAATTTCTGCACTATCAATATCATCTTCATCCACTGGGTCATTGCTATTATCGCCATCAGGATCACTATCTATATCATCAGTAGGTCCTCCGTTGTCATCAGTTGCCGCACTAATTTCGGCCCAGTTTACTAGGTCACATGCTGTAGGTGTAGGATTTTTTACTGTCAATGTAATTTGAACGCTTACTTCTTCATTTGGTAGTAAACCACCTGCTGGTATGTCTCCATTAGCAACACTCATCGTGTATACAGCGTCTGTTCCAGAAGGTGTCCAGTTTGCATCATTTAAGGTCATACAATTCGGGATATAATCTGTCACCAGAATATTATCCGCAGCAATATTTCCTTGATTCAATACTGTGATATCAAAGGTTACATCCTCTCCTGGAGCTATGGCTAATTCTTGACTTGGTGCTAAATCTTTGGTGATAGCTAAATCAAAACCTAAGACGGTAATTTCAGCGTCGTCAATATCATCCTCTCCTACTGGATCATTACTATTATCAGCATCCGGATCACTATCTACATCAGTAGTCGGACCACCATTATCATCTGTTGCTGCACTAATTTCAGCCCAGTTTACTAAATCACAGCCGAACGGCATTGGATTTAATACACTTAAGGTAATTTGTACACTTGCTTCTTCGCCTGGAAGTAAACCACCTGATGGTAAATCACCATTGGCAACCGTCATGGTATAATTAGCATCAGCACCTGATGCAGTCCAATTAGCATCATTTAATACCATACAACTTGGTATATAATCCGTCACTTGGATATTATCTGCGGCAATATTTCCTTGGTTCAATATCGTGATATCAAAGGTCACATCATCGCCTGGTGCAACAACTGAAGCCTGACCAAAGGCCAAATCTTTTGTTATAGCTAAATCAAATCCGAAGATGCTTATTTCAGCATCATCTATATCATCTTCTCCAAAAGGATCATTGCTATTATCAGCATCTGGATCACTATCAACATCAGTCGTTGGACCACCATTCTGATCAGTTGCAGCACTAATTTCAGCCCAGTTTACTAGACTACATCCTGCTGGCACTGGGTTTAGAACTGTTAAGGTAATTTGTACGCTTGCCTCATCATTCGGTAATAAACCTCCTGCTGGGATATCGCCATTAGCTACTGTCATTGTGTAGTTAGCATCAGATCCTGTAGCATTCCAATTTGAATCATTTAGTATCATGCAACTTGGTATATAATCGGTAATTAAAATGTTATCTGCCGGAATACTACCTTGATTCAAAATCGTGATATCAAAGGTCACATCGTCACCCGGAGCTACCACTAAATCTTGACCAATTGCCAAATCTTTAGTTATTGCTAAATCGAATCCTAGAACAGAGACTAATGCATCATCGATGTCATCTTCTCCATTTGGATCATTACTGTTATCACCGTCTGGCGTGCTATCTACATCCGTTTGTGGATTACCAAACTCATCTGTCGTATTGCTAATCTCTGCCCAGTTATTTAGATTACAATCTACTGGTACTGGATTATCTAATGTAAGTGTAATTTGAACGCTTGCCATTCCCATTGGAGGAATACCACCTGCTGGTAAATCACCATTTGCTACACTTAAAGTAGTCACGGCATTGGTACCAACTAATGTCCAATTACCATCATTTAAGCTCATACAAGTAGGAATGTAATCCGTTACTTCTACATTATCGGCAGCCACCTGACCTTCATTCAGAATAGTAATATCATAGGTTATATCAGATCCTGGAGCTACGATTGACGATTGTCCTGCAGCTAGGTCCTTGGTCAATGCTAAATCAAATTCTAGCACATCTAAGGTCACTCCATCATTATCGTCTTCATCGCTTAAATCATTGCTTGGATTATCATCCGGATCACTATCAGTATCTTCTAATGGGTTTCCATCTTCATCTGTCATGCTCACGATTTCCGCGTTATTTTCAAGAACGCCATTGGACGGAATACATCTGATGGTTACTGTAATATCTACCGTAGCCATTGCGCCAGGAAGTAAACCTCCAGCAGGTAAATCACCACTAGCCACTGTAAGCGTATAGTATGCAGGATTTGTACCTGACCAAGCGGCATCATTTAAAGTCATGCAAGCATCTAAATAATCTGCTACTTCGATATTATCCGTTGCGATGCTTCCTTGATTGATTACTGTAATGGTAAATGTTGCATCTTGTCCCACAGCTACTGATGTTGCTTGTCCAGTTGCTAAATCTTTAGCTAAGGCTAAATCTGCACCTAGCAAACTTATCGTTTCGCCGTCATGATCATCTTCATCTCCATTTAGATTGTTCAATTCATCATTGCCTCCATCTATATCATTTGTAGGATCATTATCCGTATTACTATCTATATCAAAGGTTTGACCACCATTAGTGTTTGTCGAATTACTAATTTCTGAGTAGTTCGTTAAGTCGCAACTCATATTGGCACTTCCTAAAACTTGAACATCAATGGTTGTTGTCACAAAGTCACCCGGTAATAAACCACCAGCTGGAATTTCTCCAGTAGCCACTGATAATGTTGTTGTCACAGGTCCAGCTGCTGGACCAGACCAATTAGCATCTACATTTTGCATACAAGATGGTATGTAGTCTGTGATTTCTACATTATCTGCAGCGATCGTTCCTTGATTGTATACCACTATGCTATACGTAACAATATCGTTAGGTGCAATGCTTGATGCCTGGCCCGTCGCTAGTGTTTTAGTTAATGCTAAATCAAAGTAGTTAATCTCAAATACTGCAATATCATGATCATCTTCATCATTGCTGCCGTTATCCACTTCATCATCGATAGGTACTCCATCGTTCGTGTTGTCATTATCTTCTATACTATCAATATCATCTACTGGATTATTCATATCATCCGTAGCTGATGTTATTTCTGCTGCATTTACAAGACTTCCGTTTTGAGGTGCGCTTAGATCAATGTTGAGCACAATTTCTAACTGGACACAATCACTTGCTTGCAATCCACCTGCGGCTAACTTGCTATTTGCTACAGAGATAGTTGATAACACATCACCTGTTGCATCAGACCAGCCATTAGCCATGTTAACAGCATTAGAGCTATCGAAGCTTAATCCTGCAGGTACATAGTCAATGACCGTGATATTATCCGCTGGTATTTGTCCTTGATTACATACACTTATGGTAAAGCTAATATCGTCTCCAGGATCAAAAGATGCTGGTTGTCCTGGCGTCAATTCTTTGATCAAAGCCAAATCAAATTCGCATCCACTTATTAGCACTTCTATATCACAATCAGTCATACATCCATTCGCATCCGTGACAACCACTGTATAAAAACCAGGTGCTAAATCTTCGAATAAGCCGCCTGTCTGATTAATTCCACCGTTGATTGCATATTCGTATGGAGCTGTACCTCCTTCTACACTGGTCGTTACCGTACCATCATTTTGTCCCATACAAGCACTAGGCGTTGTTTCTAAGCTACAAGTCATGGCAGCCGACTCAAGTATTTCTACCGTACAAACACTTTCACAAGCATTCATATCTGTGACAGTCACACTGTTACTACCTGCTGGTAAAGCTACGGCTACAGCCGTTGTTTCACCATTACTCCAAGTGTAACTGTAATTTGAAACTCCACCCATAACGATAATACTCGCGCTTCCATCTTCATTTCCAAAGCAACTTACATCGCTTTCTTTCACTACTTCACAAAGTAGTGCTGTCGGTTCGAGTATTTCAACCATACAAATCGTTTCGCAGTTATCGGCATCAGTAATGGTGACTGTGTACATTCCTCCCGCAAGGTTATCTGCCTGATCCGATATTGAACCACTACTCCATGCATATGAATATGGAGGGTTGCCTCCCATTGCTTCGACAATGGCTGAACCATCACTATCACCATTACAGATAACATCTGATAGTTTAGTCATTTCACAAGTTAAACCACTGGTCGTCATAATTACAATCGAACAAACTGATTCACAGCCATTCTCATCCGTTACCGTAACCATATGGACACCTGCACTTAAAGCTACAGCCTGAGCCGTAGTTTCTAAATTATCCCATAAATAAGTATGTGTACCTGTTCCACCTGCTGAACTAACAGTAGCAACACCATTATCTAAACCACAAGCAGTTGGAGCATCTTCTACTATTGCACAAGTAATCTCTTCAGGATCGGTTAGTGTGAATGTACATGTACTTTCACAACCATTTTCATCCATAACTGAAGCGGTATGATTCCCAGCTCCTAAATCTGCAAAGTTTACACCTGGTTGATAAGGAGATCCATCTACACTAAATACTAAATCTCCAACTCCTCCATTTCCTTCTAAAACGACCGAACCTGTTGCTGATCCAAAACAAATCGGATCTGAAGTGCTAACAATAGAACAGCTCACGCTTGCTGGTTCAATAATCTCTAGCTCGCAAACTTTTTCACAACCATTCATGTCCGTTACGGTCACTGTATTAATACCTGGTGCTAAAGCAATGGCGAGTGTCGTTGTTTCTCCAGAACTCCACAGGTAGGTATAATTTTCAGTACCTCCTGAAGCAATAACTGTTGCGCTTCCATTTACTAAACCATTACATGTTATATCACTTTCTTTTATTACTTCACAAAGTAATTCTGTAGCTTCTTCGATGGTAACTTGACAAACTATTTCACAGTCGTCATCATCTGTTGCTGTAACACTATGTATTCCAGCAGCAAAGTTTGTTACAGTACTCGTAGTTTCTCCATTTGACCATAAGTAAGTGTAAGGAGTAGATCCTCCTGTTACTGTTACTGTTGCTTCTCCATCAAGTAAGCCATTACAACTTACATGGGCTACATCCGAAATTTCACAAGCTAAATCACTGGCTGAAGTAGATGTAATCGAACAACTAGTCTCACAACCATTTTCATCAGTTACTGTCACCATATGTACTCCTGGTGATAAACTAACTGCCGTCTGTGTAGTTTCTAAATTATCCCATAAATAGGTGTATGCTCCTGTTCCACCTACTGGCGTAACTGTAGCTACTGCATTATCTAGTCCACAAGCCGCTGCTTCATCTTCAACTATAGTACAACTTAGCGCTGCTGGATCAGTAAGTGTTACCTCACAAGTACTCATACATCCATTTTCATCCATCACTCCAATGATATGTGTACCTGCAGCTACATTTTCGAATAATTCACCTGGCTGATAAGGTGATCCATCTAAACTATAGACTAGATCCACTCCACCGCCAGCTCCAGCTACTGTCACTGTCCCTGTAGCGGTTCCAGCACATAGCGGGTTAGTAAAGCTTGCAATGTTACATTCCACCATTGCTGGTTCTATAATTTCAACGCTGCAAACCTGCTCACAACCGTTCATGTCCGTAACCGTAACCATATTAATTCCTGCATCTAGAGAGATAGCTAAGCTTCCTGTTTCTCCTGATGACCATAAATATGAATAGTTAGGTGTACCTCCCATTGCTGTGATGCTTGCACTTCCATCTCCAACACCATGGCAAGAAATATCACTTACTTTATTTACTTCGCAAACTAATGCGTTTGGTTCAGTGATTTCTACACTGCAAATAACCTCGCAATCCTCGGCATCAGTGACGGTAACTTGATAATTTCCAACTGCAAAATTACTTACCGTATTACTCGTTGCACCATTAGACCACAAATAAGTATAAGGTGCATTTCCTCCAGTTGCACTGACCGTAGCTGAACCATCTTCTAGCGCATTACAACTTACATTGCTTTGATCTATTATTTCGCAGGCTAAGTCCTCTGGATTAGAAATAATCCATGAACAAGTTGTTTGACAATTATTAGCATCTGTTACCGTAACCATGTGCAATCCTGCTGAGAGGTTAATGGCTGTTTCAGTTAATTCTAAGTTATCCCATGCATAGGTATACGGCGCGGTGCCACCTGTAGGAACGACCGTAGCCGAACCATTTTCAAGTCCACAAGTTGCTTGAGCCACTTCAAAAATCACACAACTTAACTCAATAGGCTCTCCAAGCTCGATTTGGCAAGTTGACTCACATCCATTTTCATCTTGGACAGTCACTATATGAAGTCCTGCACTTAGTCCATCAAAATATCCTCCAACTTGGAATGGTGATCCATCCACACTGTACTCTATATCTCCTGTTCCTCCTTCAGCATCCACGGTAATGGTACCAGTAGATTCTCCAAAACATGATGGATCAGTACTTTCAATTATTTTGCATTGAACTGGTTTTGGTTCAAAAATTTCGAATACACATTCGGTCTTACAACCGTCCATATCGGTTACGATAACAGAATTTCCACCAGCTCCTAAATTCGTCGCTGTTGAACTTGTTTCTCCTGAAGTCCATTCAAACGTGTAATTAGGTGTGCCTCCCATTACTGTGACGGTAGCACTACCATCTTTCTCTCCAAAACATGAAATATCATTTTCGACAATTACTTCGCAAAGAAGTGCCGTTGCTTCTGTAATTTCCGCTTGACATACTACGGTACATCCGACCTGATCAGTTATAGTGACCGTGTATATTCCACCACTTAGATCATTGATCCCTTCATCTGTGCTACCATTTGACCATAAATAATTATAGTCTGGAGTACCACCTGTTACTTCTACTCCTACTCTACCATCATTAGCTCCATGACAACTTACATTTCTCAACTTCACAATTTCGCAAGTTAATGGAGGTAGTGTTGTGATCTCAACTGAGCATTCTACTTCACAACCATTTGCATCAGTTATAGTGACCGTGTGTATACCACTGCTTAAAGCAAGCGCTTCCTCTTTATCTTCAAGATTATCCCATAGAATCGTATATGGTCCAGTTCCTCCTTCAACTTTTACCTGAGCGGAACCATTATTCATATCACATGAAGCTGGAATTAATTCATTGGCTTCACAGAATAAAGCTTTAGGATCTTCTAAGCTCGCCGTGCAACTTGATTCACATCCATTTTCATCTACAATCGTAACTGTATAATCACCAGCTGGTAAATCGGAGAACAACCCACCAGGTTGGTAAGGTGAACCATTAATGCTAAATAATAATGTTCCTGATCCTCCTTGTGCTTTTGCTTCTATTTCACCATTCGAATCGCCTGAGCATAAAGGATTGGTAGTGCTTGAAATTTCACATTCTACTTTTTTCGGATCTACGAATTCAATAGAGCAAACTACTTCACAACCATTCAAATCAGTCACTGTTACTCCATTTTTACCTGCTGCAAGATTTGTTGCTGTCGATGTTGTTTCTCCAGAATCCCATAGGTAAGTATAATTAGGTGTTCCTCCCATAACAACAACTGTTGCGCTCCCATCTTTTACCCCATTACAGCTGATATTACTTTCCAAATTAACTTCGCAAACTAATGCTGTTGGTTCTTCGATTTCGACCATACACATAGTTGTACAGCCATCTGCATCTGTAATAGTGACCGTATGGATTCCACCGTCTAAGTTATTTACTATAGCTGATGTTTCTCCGTTACTCCATAAATAAGTATATGGACTTGTTCCTCCCACTGCTAGTACACTTGCACTACCATTAGCCTCTCCATTACAGAGTACATCATTATTTTTTGTTGCTTGACAAGTTAGACCAGTTGCTGTCATAATCACTACCGAACAAGAAGTTTCACAACCTTCTCCGTCTGTCACAGTCACCATATGAACTCCACTACTTAAAGCAGTTGCTTGTGCAGCAGTTTCTAAATTATCCCATAAGTATGTGTAGCTTCCATCTCCGCCTACAGCCGTTACTGTGGCTACTCCATTTGACATACCGCATGAAGCTGGACTATCTTCTACAATGCTGCACGTGAATGCTGCAGGGTCTACTAGTGTTGCGCTACATGTGCTAGTACAGCCATTCTCATCTCTAACCATGACTGTGTAACTGCCTGCAGCTAGGTCGTTAAATGTACTACCCGGCTGATATGGACTTCCATTTATACTATATTCTATTACACCGGTTCCTCCTAATGCAGTTACCGTTAAGCTACCCGTTTCTGATTCGGGACAAACTGGATTAACTACGGTAGGAATGGTGCATGAAATGGCATCTGGATCTATAATATCTATCGTACAAGTTGTTGTACAATTGTTACCATCCGTGATAGTGACTGAATTACTTCCTGCGACTAAGTTTACAGCTGTAGTTGTGGTTTCTCCTGTGCTCCATAAAATAGAGTAACCTCCAAATCCTCCACCTGCTGTTACCGTTGCGGATCCATCAGATAAACCATTACAACTTATATCGTTTTCTTTTACCAATCCACAGGTAAGTGGAGATGGTTCAGCTAAGCTTATGCTACAGATAGTTTCCGTATCATCTGCATCTGTAATAGTAACTGTATGAGGGCCTGCTGCTAAACCTGTTGTGGTATCAGTCGTTCCTCCATTAGACCATAAATAGGTATAAGGTAATGATCCTCCAGAACCAACAACGGTTGCTGTTCCGCTTGTGCCACCATTACATAAGACATCCGTTCCTGATATCGTACATTCTAAAGGCGAACAAAGATTAGGGGCATCATATGTATCTGTATCACTACAATCACTCAAACAAGTAAAAAAGGCCGTTATCGGTAAATCTGTCGCACCATTTGCTAATAATCCTTGCAGGACAAAAGTCTCCGAGCCAGATCCATCAATTAAAAATGTTTGACTATTTATATCGATAGGGCAAGAAGGATTATTTGAGTAGGTTATGCTTACCGAAAGATCATAAGTTCCTGTACTCGGATTACAATCCCCTACAAGCACATTGCTGATTGCAAGATCACAAGGAGCTACGGTTATGATGGCATTATCCTCATCATCCTCACTTTGATCTCCATCATCATTATTTTCCTCTGAATCAACATCTGGTTGATCACTACTTAATACTTCAGCAACATTGGTAATTGTTCCTGAAGTTGTTATTTCTGCTAAAATGCAAAGTGTATCTGTAGTTCCATTTTCAATGGTTCCTAGATTCCAAATTCCTGTTCCATCAGAATATGTTCCAGTAGATTTAGTATACGAAACATAGCTTACTTCTGAAGGTAAATTATCAAATATTTCTACACCTGATGCGTCCATAGCAAATGTATCTGGAGCCATGGTTCTATTGAGTACAACAATTTGATATTTTATAGTATCTCCTAATGAAACCATTGTTGCTGGCGTCACTCCATCAGATTCGAATACCGTCTTTTCTAGTTCTAAATCAATTGGACAATTTTCTTCTACTAATTGGAATTCGCAGTAGGTATATGGGTTACCATCATGGTCTAATCCCGATACTTCGTAAACTCCGGCTGTTGTAGCAATCAATGTATCACTAGTTGCACCTGCTATATCTACTCCATCTAATTGCCATTGGAGGCTAGAGAAAATAGGTGGAACAATTAATTCTATATTTTCATTGCCGCAGATAGTTTGTGGTACCGTTACACAAGCATAGGATTGGTCATCTTCACTACCATCGCCATTGCCCGTCTCAGAATCCACATCTAACTCATTCATTGAACTTACTTCAGTACAATTAAAGAAGGTACCTTCTTCATCGATTTCAACCAGTATTTCTAAGGTTGCTGTTTCTCCAGCAGCAAGATCTCCAACATTCCATACAGAAGCGATCGAATTAAAAAATCCTTGGCTAGGTGTTGAGAATATAAATTGAGTATTTGATGGCAGTGTATCAGCTACTAAAATATCGCTTGCTGAACCTGGTCCATTGTTTACTAATTCCAGCACATAGCTAAACTGATCACCTATGGCACCAATATTTATAGTTGCTGTTTTCTCTAATTCTAAATCAACGCAAGACTGATCCTCTTCTATTGTTTCGATGTGTAATCCTGGACATCCATTCTCATCAATAAATGTGAGCGTATAAGTTACCGTACTATCTAAATTTAGTAGGATTGGGTCTTCCGTGTTAGCGTCATCCAATCCTCCACTTGGAGTCCAAACATAATCTGAAAACCCTTCAGGTCCATCTAATTGGTATGTGTTATTTAGACAAACAGCATTGGTCAATTCTGAAAACTCATATGGATATACTGTAATAGCCATAGTATCATAACTTTGGCAATCTCCTCGGTTTGTGATAAGTTGATATTCCAAGGTTTCTATTGCTCCTGAATTATTTTGATAGTAGAAAATAGGATTTGCTATTGCGGTGTTATTAAGCGCAGATATTGGTGCAGCTCCTAAAGCCGACCACTCATAAGAATAGTCGCTAGACGGGATTACTAAAAGTTCAGTACTATCAATCGAACAAACAGTTGTATCCGCTGTAATTGACTTTAAGTGGAGATCGTTTACAATAGCTAAGTCTGGCATACAAATACAACTAGTCATTGTATCTAAACTTACTAATAGGTTACAAGCATTACCTCCATCGATTAAAATGGTTTCGCTAAAGGTGCCTGTTGCGCCATTTGTAATTCCCAAATCAAAATCAAAACTGGATAATAAAACATCTGGCCCTGTAACACTATTGTTGTTATCTACATCTGAATATACGTGGAAAATTAAACTCGTATCCAAAGGCACATCTTCTCCAATATTTTCAAAATTTACCGTATATCTTAATTCTTCTTGATACGGTTCTGTCGCTAGTGCACACAAAGTCATATCTACACTTGTTATTTCTATTTGTGGTTTAATGGTCTCTAAATTAAACAAGCCATCACCTGTCACCACTTGAACTAAACAATCTTCGCCACTGGCAATACATTCTACATTATTAGGACTTGTAGAGTACAATTCTAGTGGATTTGATTCTCCACACATAGTGGTTTGATCAGAAGCAACAACAGCAAATTCGAAAAGCACTTCCTCTAATTCTCCTAATCCCGGGGTTAGCTGCCACTTTAGTTGGACCAAACCATTTTGATCATAAATATCAGGCTCCCCTGGTATAGCATTTTGTATATCATTGTATGAGCCAGTTAAATAGGTAAAACCTTCCGGTAAAAGTGCGGTAATCGAATCTATGCCTCCTGTCATTGCATCAAAACCGGTGATCATAGATATCTTAACCATGGTAGAATCTTCGATACAGGGGTTTATTTGACCAAACTCTGCATCGAAAACCGTTTCATAAGGAATAGGCACATCTTCCAACACTAATTTCTCGGATGAGGTAAATACATAATTATTAAAAGCTCCACAAGCATTGTAAGCCCAACTAAAAAATCTCAATCGACCTCCTGAGGTTGATTCACAGCCTGTTTCTACTGTAAATCTTACATTGGCTTTATTATAATTTCCCGTTAAATCTGTTGCTCCTTGCATTCCGGTTTCATCAAGAATAGCATTTTGTTCGCTAATATTTATTTGGTAATTATTTCCAAAAGTGTTAACAGGCTCATTTGCTGGCACATAGTATCCAGATCCTATTGGATATTCTATTTCAAAAGATCCTGCAACGTATTCAAACCCAGTTGGTATTCCAAATCTAAAATTAATATCATATAAGTAGCCTTTACCACCACTTGACAACTCTAATTCATACATAGCCTCCGAACAAACCTCAGTAGACATTGGCTGCTCTAGAACCTTCATTTGTAATTCTGCTGTTTGTGGAATTGCTACCAATGCAGTTGATGTAAGTTCACATTCGTATTCTTCTATCGAGCTTGGATAACCCGGACAGTTCCAGCCAACATTCAACATAATAGAATCAATTTCGCAGCTCTTATTCGTAGCAAAAACTTTGAAATAATTAACACCACCGCCTCCAACAGTTCCTAATTCATAAAGACCATTAGTTTCAGTCAGTTTAGAACCTAGCGTGGTTAAACCAGTATTTATATCATAAGTTGTAGAATAAATACTATCAATGGTAATTAAACCTGATAACTCTTGTGTAGATATAAAGGAATGCAGTGCTGAGTTATTATTTGAGGCATTAAATAATCGAATATCCCAGCAAACGTCCTTTGCTACTGACTCAACTTCCTTTGGTAAAGGATCTAATTGCAAATTAGCTGAATAAAACCTAGCCCACGACTGATCTGCTGTTGTTACCGGACAAATATCTTCAGCGAATCTTCCTTCTTCGAAACCAAATTCGTGTGTCCAATCAACAAACTGTTGGACACCATCAGGAATCAAGCAAGTGGGGGTAAAGTAAGCATAAGTATATACAAGGTATGCCTCGTCAAAACCTTCCCATCCTAATGAATCAGTGTGAGCCTTGTGATCCATTATTAACTCACCATTTACAACTGAGACATGATTACTGTTTACAGTTAAATTGCCTGCAAAAGTTGAATAGCCTACAGAAGATGCAGGGTTAATATAGTAATAAACAGATCTTATATATTCGAAATCATATCCGGGAAGTAATTCCAGATACGTTTTATTTGGATAGAAAAATGGCCTAAATTCAAATGGGAAAAAGTTAGCCCATGTTGCATTTCCGGTTCTGGCAGTACCATAGGTATAAATATGTGTTGTCTGACAGCCATTAAAGTCACGATCATAACTAGGTCCTTTTGCTTTAACACTTCCAAAAAGTGTAAAACGATCTTTTAAGGTGTTACACGAAAAAACACGATCCGTGCTTGGATAAGGTAAATCACTAGCAAAAAAGCTATTGTTTGCATCCACGACAAGTGGACTTGAGCCTACATCATAGTTTACTTTATTTAAAACTTGTACTTTTACTGTGTCCTTGTCTTCAAAAACAAAATCGATAGGGATCCCACAGCCAACGGCTCTTAATGAGTTTGCACTTAAATCGAGTACTTCACTATTTCCAGATGAAAACTGGAGGTCATCAACCGTACAATTATACCAAATATCCTGGTCAAAATCATAAATCTCAACAGTTGCACCAACACCAGAATAGTTTGGATTATTCCAATTTAGTGAAAAGTATAAATGTTCAAAAAATGGTAATGTATCGTTTGGAGGAGGAAAACCTTCCGTTGTTGAAATTGACGCAACTGCTTTTATTGCTAAGGTATCACCAACCATAAGTCTTCTGACTTTAACCAATGATGTATCCATAACTGTGCCTGCTGCATCTGGTCTTGAATCATTATTGTTATCAGGAATATCATAATTCCATCTAACTGTTTCAAAATCCTGAAGAGTTACCCCAATACATGGATCGCAACCGATTGGGCAATGGGCAGTTATCGTATTCGTTAAGTCACAATTATTCATTTGGACTCTACAATCCTCACAATTATCAGGATCAGGTATAAAATAAAATTCATTAGTTACTGGTACAGGTGTGAAACTACATTCTGGCAATTCGTTGTCACAATCTTTTTTTAATTTAAATAACAGTTCCGAACCAATAAAATTAAACCCAGGCAACCTAGGCCCATTAAATCTCAATATTAGTGTATCGGAGGTTGTAAAATCATTATGATCTGTGTATGTGATTAAGTCTGGCTCCCACAAATCATTTTGAGGGTCTCTCCAGATGAAGTCAGCTGTATTAGTAGGATCTCCATCCCAATCTAATCCTGCTCCAATAATGTATTTGAATTCATAGTAGCAATCATTACACGAAGAATTCATCAAGGGATATGACGTATCCCAACCTGTAACGGTGAATGATGCACACTTAGTTTCGTCGGTTGCTAAATCTGTAGGTGTCTCGGAAACACCAACCACATACTCCCTTCTATATACCCAAGCACCATGATTTCCTTCTGTTTGTCTATACAACTCACAACCATCATAATAACTTCGATTGTAAATGTACATTCCTTGCGTCTCTTCATATTGTCCACAAACTCCATTATCGCAACAAGAATATTGATCCCAACTCCAAAAAATAGTATCTCCTACATTAAGTATTATATCTGCTAAAACATCTACAACATAAGAATGAGTGCCGAGGTCAAAGCAATCTCCTGTGGCTGCTTTCTTTAGATCATTTTCTATAATTGGAATCTGTGGCACCCCATTTTTACCTATTCTGAATCTTATCGAAGCAGCATCAATTCTAGTTTCATCTGACCAGATTGTATGAAACCTATGTCTAATAAGACTTGCTGGTGCATCTCCAATATTTGTTCCGTAATAATATCTTGTAAGAGCATCTCCAAAGCAAGATGTATAATCTTGCGTACCAAAAATGGATGTAGCTCTATTATACACTAAATCTGGCAACAATATGTCATAAGAAACCCCTGCTGGAGTAAACTGATCTTCACAGTAGCTTCCGCCACAACCCCATCTAGCATGGTGTCTTGACTCAGCAGGAATAGAACAATCTTTTATTGTTAATGTCTCCACGAACTCCATATATTCGGTTCTATTCAATTGTTCTGGGTGATCTTGTGCATTGAATGTACCATCTATAATCTGAGAAGCATCAATATTTGCAAAAATAGTATCTCCAGCAGCGGACATTGTAGTTGCCAAATTAATGGTATCCCCACTAGTATTTATATATCCTAGTGCATCGACACAAAATGCATTAGGATTAAAGACTGAATATATCTGAAATGAGTCTAAAGGTCCATTTCCTCCATTACTAACTGTTAACTTTCTAGAAAATGTGCCATTTAAAAATGCTGGTAATACCGGTGGCGCAATGTTTATTACATTCAAAATTGGTTTAGTAATTTCAAAATCGTTCGTCGTTTTTATTTCTGACCCAGGTGTGCCACCAACATAATAGATTGCTTCTACATCAAAATTAATGGCAACGCCTGCTGTTGCTAAAGCTATTGCATCACAATCAGCATTGGCTCTAAAGCTAAAGATTGAGGACTCGTCATCCCCAATTAAACCTATCTTAAAAACAGGATTATTTAAATCTGATATGTCAGCCTCAACCCCATTAATATCTCCTACATTATCGAAAATACTGCCAGGAACGTAATTGATGCCAATTGGCAAATCCGGACTCACCAGGATAGAATCCAAGTTTGATCCTGAAATATTTGCTATTGAAATAGTAAATACATCTGCTGTATCACATATGGACATAAACTCAACACCCGGTTCAGGAGCATTGACGGTAAAAAACAATGTTGATTGAGAATAGCAAAAAAAAGGTATTACGCTCAACAAGCAAATTAGACTTAAATTATTTAGTCTCTTTAGTAATCTAGAGCTAGGAGACAAAAACGATGGCTTAGCCATTAACATATTAACAGTATTCATAGAATAGACTTGTTTGAATTAATATTCAATTATTTCTGATGCTATACTGTGTTTGAGATGTTTGGTTAAAACAATCAGGGAATTCCAATACCCTTAGATTTCCTAGATTAGAGACAAAGCTACACATATTAAAATAATTTATAATATGTTTTCCTAACCTTAACATATATAATTAAATATAATTTATCTCAATAATGACTTAGTCCGCAGCTTTCTGCAGGTTTTTTTTAGGTTCTCATCCATCAATTCCAGTGAACATCATTTAATTTGTACAAATGTATTTGAGCCGAGTCTGAATAAATTAAATCTTCGATGATTGGATTTGATTGGCTGTATTTAGTCCTATTCACCCGATTTTCTGTAAATAAAAAATCCTCAACAAAGCTTCTGATTCTAGTCTTCGAATAAGAAATTCCATTAGGATGTACATAATATCCAATTAGTAGTTTTCTTGCACAACACAGACTTTGCATGCTTCATCTTAGAGTACTATACTTAGTTTACAAACTGATGTACTTTGCACAAAAAAAGCCCCGATCAAGCAAGGCTTGTCGGGGCTTTTTTTCTAGCGTATTCTTTAACTACTACTCTACTGCTAGTTGTTATCTAGCTTTATTAGTTTCTTACTAATTCTTTCAGTATCGATACTTAACTGAATTTCATAAATACCTGCTGGCAATTTACTACCATCAACTGCATACTTATGTAATCCTGCTGATGCATTTTGGTCTAACATCAATCCATTAAGTACTTTCTTTCCTGTGGCATCAAACATATCGGCTTTTAGTTGGATGGCCTCTTTCGTTAATTCTATTTCTATAGTAAATATTCCAGTCGTTGGATTCGGATACAATCGGGTACTGCTACTTAATCCATCGTCTAATTTCTCTACTTCAATAGTAATGATATCGGTAGTATTCTCACTTCCATTATTATCTACTGATCTAACTCGGTAGTAGTAAATACCATCCACACTTAAATCATTATCTGCATAATCATACAAGTGCTCAGCTTGTCCTAATGCTGCTTTCTTTGTGATTACATCGAAATTGACCCCATCAAAACTTCTTTCTAATTCATAGAAGTTTACGTTGATTTCATTAGCTACAGCCCATTCTAAATGGTTGAAAGCTCCTTTGTTTTCACCTGTAAATCCTAACCAGCTAGCCGGTAGTACTCCTGCAACTAGACCTGCATCCACATATTGCATTTCATCTCCTGACTCTAAGCTGAATAAGCTCGTGGTATTTATTCCATTCATATGGTCAATATCACTATCCTCGATTTCCTTACCTTGATTAGGTGTTGTAAATCCAAAGCCTGCTGGAGGTGTAACTTCTAAGTAGTATTCCTTAGCTTTCAATTCATCTACCGTGTAAATACCATCTGTTCCAGTCACCGTTTCTTCCAACATTGTTCCGTCAGCAGCTCTAATTGCCACCTGAACTCCTTCAGCACCCGGCTCACCTAAATCTTGAACACCATTTGAATTCTGATCGAACCAAACTCTATCTCCAATCACTGCCATTGCATAGAATCCTGCTCCTAAATCACACTTCGATTCACCACTTGTCAGGCTAAAGATATCTGTAGTATTCATTCCATTATTATCTGTAACATCACTATCCTTCGTCTCATCACCACCTTGATTCGGTCTAACCGTAACTAAACCATATGGTGGTGTTGCATAGTGTACAAAGTAATTACCTGGAGGCACACATACTTTCCAGTAGCCATCATCAGAAGGAGTACCCGGCTTATGACCTGAGTAAACGAAATCATACAATACAAAGTCACCATCGATTTCTCTAAAGATTTCGATTTTCAGACCGTTAATACCATTTTCGATATTATCAGCTACATTGTCTTTGTCAGTATCAAACCATACTAATTCTCCTAATGGTACACACATGTAGAATCCTGCATCCCAAGTAGGGTCATGTTCTCCTGCTGATAAGGTAGTAATTTGTGTGGTTCCTACCCCATTGCTTCCATCTACATCACTATCGTTTCCATCATCTCCACCTTTGTTATCTAGCGTCAATTCAAATCCTGCTGGATCGTAGAACTTCACGTAGTAATCACCTGGATACAAATTGTCGAATAAGTACTTTCCGTCTGCATCAGTAAATGTAGTACCTACTAAATTACCATCTGCATCATATAATTCAACTCGTACATTTTCAATTCCTTCTTCACCTGCTTCCATTAAACCGTCAGCATCTAAATCATGGAATACCATATCACCAATACTTGCTAATGGTAAAACACCTGCATCAACCGTATGATTTTTCTCTCCTGGTCCAAGATCTATACAGTGAGTCCATCCTGCTAAATTAGCGTCACTATCTGCTTCATCATCGTCACCTTGATTCTGAAGGGTAATAGCACAACCCTCAGGTAAAACTGTTATATCAAACTGTACTTGATACTCACCTGGTAATAGTAAATCAAATAAGTAGTAACCTGTTGCATCTGTGGTAGTCGTCTCTAAGAAATTACCATCACAATCAAATAAATTAACTACAACATTTTCTAAACCTGGCTCATCTTTATCTTGAATACCATCTCCATTTAAGTCTTTCCAAACATAATCACCAATTTCACTAGTAACTAATATTTCGACAGCATCATTATCATCTTCATCATCATCACCTGTATTATAAGGATCATCGATATGTTCGTCAATAACATTATCGTTTTCGTCACCATTGAAGATATCATCGTCATCTGGTCCGTCGACTAAATCATTGTCATTATCTGGATCTGTATCTGGTGTACTATCTGCATCATCCTGTGCAACACCATCTTCATTATTACCACTACTAATCTCAGTTTCATTATACCAGTCGCCATGCTGAGCTGTAGGTAAAATTTGAACCTCTAATCTTAATAGTAGGTCCCTTACATCACCTGGAACAAATGGTCCATCGATGGTATAAGTTAATAATCCACCTGCTAGTGTCCATCCATTATTGATGCTAGCATCAAATAGATATCCTGAATTTAGGTAATCTGTTACATCAACTCCATAAGCTGTTACATTACCTTGATTATACACTCTAATATCAAAGTCTACAATATCACCTGGTACATATGGGCCAATTGAGTCAACTGTTTTCTGTATGGCTAAATCATAAACAGGCACATATGCTGGATCATGATCATCTTCATCCTCATCATTGTACTTATCACCGTCTATGTTATCATCTTCATCAGGATCATTTGGTGTGCCACCTTCATCATTATCTGGATCATTATCAGTCATACTATCTGTATCTTCTGGATCTGGATAATCAGGATCATCACTATCACTGTTACTGATTTCAGTATAATTAGTCCACGCCGTTTCCACATCCTCATAACATTCGATAATTCTAGCGCTGAAACTAACCACATCACTTGTTCCTGGAACTAATGGTCCAGCATAAGTCATCGTAATTAATCCGCCGTTATTTGACCAGCCTAATGCATCATTACTTGCTTCATAAGTAAGTCCACATGGTAAATAGTCGCTTAATTCTATGTTACTTGCTTGGATACTTCCTTGGTTATAAACCGTTATTTCAAAGTCTACAACATCGCCATAATTGAATGGACCTGTAGAAGTCATTTCTTTCTTAAGTGCTAAATCAAATAGCTCAATACCTGTCGGATCATGATCATCCTCTTCTCCACCTTTATCTATGCTCGCAAGATTATCATCATCAGTATCACCTGGCTCCACCTCATTTTCGTCAACGGCATCTGTTCCTTCTTCACTATCTGCATCAACTCTAGGGTTATTGTCAGTATCTGTGCTACTAATAATTTCACTGTAGTTAATCCAATCTTTTTCTCCTCCATTTGTTTGTACAATTTCTAATACAATATCAAAGGTGGTGCAATCATCCTGTTCTAATACACCTGGAATGGTAAATGTAGGATCACTAACAGTTCCTCCCCATGTCGGATTGTCTGCAAAATCGAAGCTGTAACCTGCAGGTACATAGTCTTCAACTACTATGTTCTGTGCATCTACATTACCCTGATTACAAACGGTCATAGTAAAGGTCAATTTATCACCATATCTATATGGATCATTGATCGTTACTAATTCCTTTTTCATAGCTAAATCAAAGATTTCAACTCGTTCTGGATCGTGATCATCTTCATCTCCACCATTGTATTTATCTCCATCAACGATGTCATCTTCACTAGGATCATCTGGTGTACCACCATCATCATTATCTTCGTTAACATCATCATCACTATCCACGTCTACAGGATCTGGATAATCAGGATCATCGCTGCTGTAATCACTTACTTCTGTATAGTTAGTGAAACTGTCATCATCCATATCTAAGCATTGTGTTAATGCTAAATCTATAGTAACACTAGTATCATCACCAGGTACTAAAGGTCCTGCTATTGTCATTGTTGCATCACCAGTTGCAGCATCATAACTCCATCCTAATGCATCATTGCTTGATTCGTATACAAATCCACATGGTATATAGTCAGTGATTTCAATATCACTCGCCTGAATACTTCCTTGATTGTACACCTCGATGGTGAAACTAACTACGTCCCCATACTCATAAGGTCCAGTTTGGTTAGCTGTTACTTTTCTTAAGGCTAAATCCAATAATTCGATACCAGCTGGATCGTGGTCATCTTCTTCACCTCCCTTATCGTGGCTATCTAGATTATCGTCATTTGTTTCATTTGGCTCAACGAAGTTTTCGTCAGCGTTGTCGGTATCAGGATCACTATCTATATCCCAATCATCTCTCACCTCACCAAACTCGTTGTTTGCACTTTGAATTTCACTGTAATTAACCCAGTCTTTTTCGCCTCCAGTTGTTTGCTCGATAGTTAGGAATATGCTAACTTCTTCGCATGCTTCCTCAGCTATGCTTGCAATGCTTGTACTTGCTTCCGGAGCAGCACCTGTCCACCCTGGATTATTAGCTAAACTAAATCCATAACCTGCAGGAATATAATCACTAACTACTACATCTTCAGCTCCTACATTTCCTTGATTACAAACTGTAATCTTGAACTCTAATAAGTCACCATATCTGTATGGGTTATTAATAGTTACTAATTCCTTCTTAAGCGCTAAATCGAAAATTTCGATTTTCTCAGGATCGTGATCATCTTCATCTTCATCTGCTGGGCCAGTTCCTACAGGACCTGTTCCATCTCCCATTAATTCGTTGTCAGTCACTTCCCAAGGCTCACCACCTGCGTCATTTGTATTATCTGCATCTGGTGTGCTATCAATATCATCAATTGGATCTCCATTTTCATCTGCATGGGTCCAAATCTCTGCATAGTTTGTCCATCCATTAGAATAGTCCATGGTAGGCACTACTTCTAAATCAATCGTCAAGAAGTAACTATCAGTAGGCATAATGGTGCCTGGTATTTCGGTGTTACTTAAGTGGCTCGCTGCATCGTAATTCCATGTTGGCGCATTACCCGCAACATTGGCAAAACCACTCGGTAAGTAATCTAATATTTTTACATCAGTAGCTGGAACATTACCTTGATTCTGAACCTCAATCGTAAAGGTTACGATATCTCCAAAACTAAATGGTCCTGTTTCAGTAGTTGTTTTTACCAATGCTAAGTCAAATACACGAGGTATATCTTCGCAATCATCAGCTTCATCATCATTTACTCCATCATTATTTGTATCAATGCTTGCTTGATTAAATAATCCTTGGAATGGAACCGCCTCTCCTCCTGGAGAATTTTCTCCACAAGCTAATAGATTATCATCTCCAACTGAAGATGCATCTTCTAGATCTAAATAAATATCATAGCTGATAACATAAGTATGGCAAGCATTAGCTGCTAATGCCTCATCATCACTAAGTGTGTACGGTCCAGTGCCTGAAAGTGTACTTCCTGGAGCACCAGCTGCATCACTAGTAAAGCTTACACCTTCTATAACGATATCATCATCAAACATCGGTGTATCAGTTAAATCATATTGTCCAATTGCTCCTCCAATGTTACAAACACTAATGTTGTAGCTAATATTATATCGGTATGGATCCATTGGAACCATGGTAATTTGATTAACCACTTTATCTAAGATTATGTATGGTAAATCTTCACATACAGTATCTTCTTCTTCAGGGTTTCCATCATTGTTAGTATCAAGTAAGGTCATGTTAAACAAACCTTCTCCTGGACAAGCGTTAACCATATCCACAGCAATAATTAAAAGATCGTTGCCCATGTATTGGCCCGCCATGCTTATAGTTCCATCAGTTATACAACTGGCTGGACCGCTCTCACCACATGCCATATAATCGTTATCTCCTAAATCACTACCTGCACCTTCATCCTCTAAGGCTATTTCTACACGTACAATTAAATTATACACGTGTGTATCTCCATGATTAATCGATGCATCATCTGCTAGTGGCCAAGGTCCAGTATTGGTTAATCCAGCAGGAATGCCTGCCCCTAATCCCGAACTTGTGAAACTTGCACTAAGAATGGTTATATCATTATCAAAATTCGGCATATCCACTAGATCATATTGACCCGGTGCACCGCCTGAATTATAAACTTCCACTTGGTATTCTACTTCATATGTATGCACTCCTATATGAGTCACACCTACGATGCTTTTGTCATGTGTTATAAATGGTAAATCAGCACATGCATCATCTTCTTCCTCTGGTACACCATCATTATTTAGGTCCAATGCCGAGGCATTATATAAACCTTGTCCCGGCGCTGGTGCAGCTCCTGAAACTCCAAGACCACAAGCCGTGTAGCTATCATCTCCACCTCCAGACCCTGGATATAAATCTAGGGTTACATTCGTTGTGATTGTATATGTATGCACTCCTGAAGCCACGATGGGTTCAGTAGTAGCTAAGGTCCATGGTCCTGTACCTGATAAAACACCTGATAGACCATTTGTAGAACTAAAGCTTGTATTATTTATGATTATATCATTATCAAACGTTGGTGTATCCACTAAACCATAGGTTCCTGTGATACCTCCAAGATTAGTAACTTGAATTGTATATACTACATCATAATTATTTCCTATTCCTGTTTCTGTAACTGAAACAATATCCTTTTCATGCGTAATTAAAGCACATGGCGAAACAGGTCCTAACTCTACATGGCTAAAACATTCGTTACCTGTATTTCTTATGATGATATGATAATCTGTTACCCCATCAGGCACAAATGGTGGTGTTGTGCTGTCTCCGATGGTCACGGGAGTTCCATAGTTACCTGTTCCAATAACTGTTCCTCCAATACCCGTAGCTAAATCGGCACCAAGCACTACTTCAAATGTGGCTCCATCTCCTTCATTGATAGCATTCGCATCAATAGTAATGGTAAAATAATCATCACTTGGATCTGTAAATGTGCCATTATCAAAGCAATCACTTACGCTTGCATCGACATATAATTCACAATCATCAGAACATGGATCGAATGGACCTACAACTAGTTCTGCAGTACATTCAGGATCGTCAACATCTACGTATGTTAATGTGTAGGTACTTACTCCGTCTGCCATAATCGGTTCTGGCATTGTACCTCCAACTTCTAAGTCTAAACCATAGGTAATAGTACCTAATAAAACTGTACCGTAATAAACAGAGAACATATCCGATGCTCCTCCTCCAACATTAACTGCACTTACTTCTACAAGTACATAATCATCAGAAAGATCTAAAGGTGTGTCATTGTCATTACAGTCATATGGGATGGCCTCTGGTATTAAATTACAATTTGAACACGGTTCTACCGGTGCACTTATAAATGTATAATTACAAGTACTCGGTGTTTCACTATCTTGAATTAATAAACTATAACTACTAGTTCCATCGGCGATAAAATAAGTATTAGGTGAATCTCCTAACAGAAGGTTATCTCCATAATTTGCGGAACCTATTAGATTACCTTCGAAGTAAACTTCATACATGCCATCCGGACTGGAGTCGTTACTAGCACTTACGGTAATGGTAAAGTAATCGTCTGTAGGATCGGTAGTTGTACCTACATTATTACACTCGCCCTGAAATCCATCAGCAACCAGTGCGCAACAGACAACGGTTTCTACAAATATTGGACAACAAACATATCCTTCACATCCGTTTGCATCTCTTGCTACGTAGTAAAATGATTCTAGTCCATCTGATAATCCCGGCGTATCAATATCGACAGTCAAGGTATCTCCTCGACCTACTTCTACATCATCACCATTATACCAAATTACATCAGTTAAACCTGCTTCAGCGACCAACTTAAAATCTTCCGTACCATCATCACACATAATGATGGGATCAAAAGGTGGACAAACAACTGCACATGAACCTGGATCGGTTACAGTACCAGATGCTTGACACGTTGCGTCATTTCCGTCAGCAATATCTATTGCGACATCTCCTGCTCCAGCAGATCCTAATTGTAATGTAAAGACAGTACTTAGTCCATAAACTCCACTACTAGGAGTTACTGTACCACTGGCTACAGTTACGTTATAAAATCCACCCAGATCAGTACCTGTTGGGTTTAATGAAAATACGATAAAATCATCTGTTTCATTAGTTGGAGTATCATTCCAATCACAAGTGATTTCACCCATATTTAATTCAACTGAGCATTGTCCTGCTAGTTGCTGGGTTCCAAAAATGCAGAAAACCAATAGAAGCAATACGCTTGCTACATTGGACAAGACATCATTGGATGTTTTGATAAATCGATTAAATGTACTAGTTCTCATTGTACGTAGTTATGTTCAAAAAATAAATTGTGCTGCTTCGAAAATTCGAATCAGTATATATTTACTTGCACGCAAGTATTTATCATATTGAATTACACCTAGAATTAGGTGACTACTGTTTGGGATGAGTATAGGATACATTAGTAACCTATAGGATTTTCCTATAAAGCTGGAATAGCCTTGTGTGAGCTTAAAGAAGTTAAAACGTAAATTCGTAGTCGACAAATAACATCAATTCTACTTGTCTTTTCCTTGTGTAAGAGGAATTAGACGCAAGATATAAAACAATTAACATATTACAAATATTTATAATATGTTTTTTAAATTATTTTATTCTTTTAGCTAGTAATACAAAAAAGAGTCTCGTTTAATCCTCGACGAAGCATGGCTTGTCGAAGGTAAACGAGACTCTTTTGTCGTTACAGTATTTGCTTAACTAGTATTTCTCTAGTTACTTTTCTATCTAATTTCTTTTCCTAGTTGTTATCTAACTTAATCAGTTTCTTACTGATTCTTTCGGTATCTAGACTTAACATCACTTCATACATGCCTGCTGGTAACTTATCCCCATCTATTACATACTTGTGTAATCCTGGACTTACGTTCTCATCAAGTAACATTCCGTTAAGTACTTTCTTTCCTGTTGCATCTAACATATCGGCTTTTAGTTGGATGACCTCTTTTGTTAATTCTATCTCTATGGTAAATGTTCCAGTTGTTGGATTTGGATATAACCGCGTGCTATTTGCCAATCCTTCACCTGAATCTTCTACATCTATCGTAATAATATCTGTCGTATTCTCACTTCCATTTGTATCTACTGATCTTACTCGGTAGTAGTAAATACCTACCACACTTAAGTCATGATCTGCATAATCATATAAGTATTCTGCTTGTCCAACCGCTCCTTTCTTAGTAATCACCTCGAAATTAACACCATCAAAACTTCGCTCTAACTCATAGTAATTTACATTCAGCTCATTTGCTACAGCCCATTCTAAATGGTTAAATGCTCCCTTGTTCTCTCCTGTAAATCCTAACCAGCTAGCCGGTAATACTCCTTGGATTAATCCTGCATCTACATGTACTATATCATCTCCTGATTCTAAGCTATACGTAGTCGTTGTATTTAATCCATTCGAGTGATCAATATCACTATCCTCTGCTTCCTTTCCTTGATTAGGTGATGTAAATCCAAAGCCTGATGGTGGTATTACTTCCATGTAATACTCCTTTGCTTTCAATTCATCTACCTCATAGTATCCATCTACTCCTGTTACCGTCTGCTCTAACATCGTGCCATCTGCTGCTCTGATTTCTACTTGTACTCCTTCTGCTCCTGGCTCCCCAAGATCTTGTACACCATTTGAGTTTTCATCAAACCATACTCTATCTCCTATCACGGCCATCGCATAGAATCCTGCTCCTACATCACACTTCTCACCTCCACTTGTTAGACTGAAAATATCTGTCGTATTCAAGCCATTACTATCCGTAACATCACTATCTCTATTATCATCACCTCCTTGATCTGGTCTTACTGTTACTAAACCATATGGTGGTGCATCATATCTAACATAGTAGTTACCCGGTGGTACACATACTTTCCAGTATCCATCATCTGATGGTGTGCCTGGCTTATGACCTGTGTATACAAAATCATACAGTACAAAGTCGCCTCCGATCTCTTTGTATATCTCTACTTTCAAACCATTGATACCATTCTCGATGTTATCCCACACATTATCCTTATCCGTATCAAACCATACTAACTCTCCTAACTTAGCACACATATAGAAGCCTGCATCCCATGTAGGATCATGCTCTCCTGCATCTAACCAAGTTACTTGTGTCGTGCCAGTACCATTGCTTCCATCTACATCACTATCATTTGCATCATTGCCACCTTGATTTGCTGGTGTCAATTCAAATCCTGTCGGATCGTAGAACTGTACATAGTAATCTCCTGGGTACAAGTTATCAAACAAGTACTTTCCATCTGCATCCGTAAATGTCGTGCCTATTAAGTTGCCTTGCTCATCATATATCTCTACTCGAACATTCTCTAAACCAGGCTCTCCAGCATCCATGATACCATCGGCATTTAAATCATGCCATACCATATCTCCTAAGCTCGCTAATGGTAATACTCCCGCATCAATCGTATGATTCTTCTCTCCTGGTCCCAATTCAATACATGGTGTCCAGCCTGCTAAGTTTGCATCACTATCTGCCGCATCATCATCTCCTTGATTCTGTAGCGTAAACGCACATCCTTCGGCTAAACCACTGATATCAAATTGTACTTGGTAATTGCCTGGTAACAGTAAATCAAATAAGTAGTATCCTGTTGCATCAGTCGTCGTAGTCTCTAAGAAATTACCATCACAGTCAAATAAGTTAACCACTACATTCGCTATACCTGGCTCATCCTTATCCTGGATACCATCTCCATTTAAATCCTTCCATACATAGTCGCCTAATTCACTAGTAACTAAAATCTCTACTGCATCATTATCATCTTCATCATCATCTCCTTCGTTAAACGGATCATGCTTATGCTCATCTATTACGTTATCGTTTTCATCACCATTGAAGATATCATCATCATCTGGTCCATCAACTAAATCGTTATCATTGTCTGGATCTGTATCTGGCATACTATCCGCATCTTCTTGCTCTTCTCCTTCTTCATTTGCTCCACTACTAATCTCTGTCTCATTATACCAGTCCCCATGCTGTGATGTAGGTAAAATCTGCACTTCTAGATTTAATACTAAATCTCTGGTATCTCCTGGTACAAACGGTCCATCAATCGTATAGGTCAATAATCCTCCGGCTGAACTCCAACCTGGATTAATACTTCCATCAAAAAGGTATCCTGCGTTTAAGTAGTCAGTAACATCTACTCCATATGCTGTTACATTACCTTGGTTGTATACCCTAATATCGAACGGTACAATATCACCTGGCACATATGGTCCAATTGAGTCTACCGTCTTCTGGATCGCTAAATCATACACAGGTACAAAAGCTGGATCATGATCATCTTCATCTTCTCCTGCATACTTATCTCCATCTACATTGTCATCCTCATCTGGATCATTTGGCGTACCTCCTTCATCATTATCTGGATCATTATCCGTCATACTATCTGTATCCTCTGGATCTGGATAGTCTGGATCATCACTTTCGCTATCGCTAATTTCTGCATAGTTAGTCCATGCAGTCTCTACATCATCGTAACATTCCTTAACTCTTGCATGGAAGGTCACCACATCACTTGCACCTGGCACTAATGGCCCTGCGTACGTCATGCTGATTAAGCCTCCAACATTCGTCCAACCTAAGGCATCATTACTTGACTCATAAATTAAACCACATGGTAAGTAATCACTTAACTCAATATCACTCGCCTGGATACTTCCTTGGTTGTATACCGTGATGGCAAACTCCACTACATCACCATAAATAAATGGCCCCGCTGTTACTAACTCTTTCTTCAAGGCTAAATCAAACAACTCAATTCCTGCTGGATCATGGTCATCTTCTTCACCGCCTTTATCAGTACTCGTTAGATCGTTGTTCTCTCCATCTCTTGGTTCAACATCGTTCTCTGCAGCACTATCTGTTCCTTCTACACTATCTGCATCTACTCTAGGCGTGTTATTTGTATCTGTACTACTAACTATCTCTGCATAGTTAATCCAATCTTTCTCACCTCCACTTGTTTGTACAATCTCTAATACTACATCAAAGGTTGTGCAATCATCTTGTAACAATACTCCTGGGATTGCAAACGTAGGGTCACTCACTGTTCCGCCCCAAGCTGGGTTGTCTGCAAAGTCAAAACTGTATCCCGCAGGTACATAGTCTTCTACAACTATATTCTGTGCATCTACATTTCCTTGGTTGCATACCGTAATCGTAAAAGTCAACTTATCTCCATATCTGTATGGATCATTGATCGTTACTAATTCCTTCTTCAAGGCTAAATCAAAAATCTCTACTCGCTCTGGATCATGATCATCCTCATCTTCATCTGCATATTTGTCACCCGCTACATTATCATCTTCATTCGGATCATCTGGTGTTCCTCCATTGTCATTATCCTCATCAGTATCATGCATACTATCCACATCTTCTGGATCTGGGTAGTCTGGATCATCACTCGTGTAATCACTAATCTCTGTATAGTTGGTGAAACTGTCATCATCCATATCCAGACATTGCGTCAAGGCTAAGTCTATCGTTACACTTGTATCATCACCAGGCACTAATGGTCCTGCAATCGTAATCGTCGCATCATTTGTAGCAGCATCAAAGCTCCAACCTAAAGCGTCATTGCTAGACTCATACGTAAAGCCACATGGTATGTAATCCGTTAACTCTACATCACTTGCCTGAATACTTCCTTGATTATATAGCTCGATCGTAAAGCTTACTACATCACCATACTCATATGGACCTGTTTGATTTGCCGTTAACTTTCTGATCGCTAAATCTAACAACTCAATACCCGCTGGATCATGATCATCTTCCTCTCCTCCTTTATCATGACTATCTAAGTCATTATCTAATGGATCATTTGGTTCAACATCATTTTCATCCGCATTATCACTATCTGGATTACTATCGATATCCCATGTTGTGCGATCATCTCCCATGCTATTAAATGCACTTTGTATCTCACTGTAGTTTATCCAATCTTTCTCACCTCCCGTAGTCTGCTCAATCGTCAAAAAGATACTTACTTCTTCGCAAGCCTCAATGCCAATCGATGGTATCGTATACATAGATTCTGGCCATGCACCTGTCCACCCTGGATTGTTAGCTAAATCAAAGCCAAAGCCTGATGGTAAGTAATCACTGATTACCACATCTTGAGCTCCTATATTTCCTTGATTACATACCGTAATCTTGAACTCTAATAAATCATCATATCTAAATGGATCATTTACCGTAACTAATTCCTTCTTCAAGGCTAAGTCAAAGATCTCTATCTTCTCTGGATCATGATCATCTTCATCTTCATCTGCTGGTCCTCCTCCGATCGGGCCAGTTCCATCTCCATCTAACTCATTATCCGTATCGCCCATTGGCTCGCCTCCTGGATCATTCGTATTATCTGAATCTGGTGTACTATCGATATCTACTATCGGATCACCATTCTCATCTGCATGCGTCCAAATCTCTGCATAGTTTGTCCATCCATCTGCATAATCCATCGTCGGTACTACCTCTAAATCTATCGTTAAAAAGTAGCTATCCGTTGGCATTATAGTTCCTGGTATCTCCGTGTTACTGATGTGACTCGTCGCATCGTAATTCCAAATCGGTGCATTTCCTGATACATTTGCAAATCCACTTGGTAAATAGTCTACCACTTTTACATCCGTCGCTGGTACATTTCCTTGGTTTTGTACCTCTATTGTAAAGGTCACTATATCTCCAAAGTTAAATGGTCCTGTTGCCGTTGTTGTTTTAATCAAGGCCAAGTCAAATACACGTGGAATATCCTTACAATCTTCCGCTACATCATCTGGCTCTCCATCATTGTTCGTATCTATCGTCGCTTGATTAAATAAACCTTGGAATGGTACAGCTTCGCCGCCTGGTGAGTTCTCTCCACATTCCAAATAATTATCATCGCCTACATCTGAACTTGCCTCTAAATCTAGGTAGATATCAAAGCTTACCTCATAAGTATGACATACATCTGCTCCTAGAGCTTCATCATCACTCAATGCATAAGGTCCACTACCTGTCAATCCACTTCCTGGAGATCCTGGTGCATCACTTGTAAAGCTTACACTCTCTATTACGATATCATCATCAAACATCGGAGTATCTGTCAAATCATAAGTTCCCACAGCTCCGCCTATGTTACATACTTCAATCGTATAACTAATATTATATCTGTATGGATCCATCGGTACCATCGTAACATCATTCGCTACTTTGTCTAGGATGATGTATGGTAAGTCTTCACATACCGTATCTTCTTCCTCTGGATTACCATCATTATTCGTATCTAATAAGGTCATATTAAATAGACCTTCGCCTGGACAAGCATTTGCCATATCCACTGCAATCGTTCTTATATCTTTAGAAGAGCCTTGTCCTCCCATACTAATCACGCCGTCTGTTACGCAACTCGCTGGGCCATTCTCCCCACAAGCTGTATAATCATTGTCTCCTAAGTCACTACCTGCTCCCTCATCTTCTAAAGCAATCTCTACTCTTACCGTCAAGGTATACACATGCGTACCTCCATGATTAATCGTAGCGTTATCAGCTAACACCCATGGTCCTTGATTCGCTAAACCAGTAGGAATTCCGGCTCCTAAGCCTGCACTCGTAAAGCTGGCATTCAATATCGTAATGTCATCATCAAAATCTGGCATATCGACTAAATCATAATCACCTGCTGCTCCTCCTGTATTATACACCTCAACAGAGTACACCACATCATAGGTATGTACTCCTATGTGAGTGACACTGCCAATACTCTTATCATGAGTGATAAATGGTAAATCATCACATGCATCATCTTCCTCTTCTGGCGTACCATCGTTATTTAAATCTAAGGCTGAGGCATTAAATAAACCTTGTCCTGCTGATGGTGGTGTGCCTGGATCGCCATCTCCACAACCTACATATACATCATCTCCTCCTCCAGAGCCACTATATAGATCTAAATCTACATTCACCGTTAAGGTATATGTATGTACAACACCAGCTCCTATAGATTCATTACTAGCCAATGTCCATGGACCTGTACCTGTAAGTGCTCCTGAAAGACCATGAAATGATGAGAAACTTGCACTATTAATAATGATATCATTATCAAAATCTGGAGTATCTACTAAACCATAAGTTCCTGTACTGCCTCCTATGTTACTCACTGTTATGCTGTAAACTACATTGTAGTTGTTTCCTACATTTGTTGCAGTCACACTCGTTATATCTTTTTCATGTGTAATTAATGCACATGGGTCCACTGGTCCTAATTCTACATGACTGAAACAGTCATTGGCAGTATTTCTTACTATGATATGATAATCTGTAACACCATCCGGTACAAACGGTGGTGTACTATTATCTCCAACTGTTATCGGTGTACCATACGTTCCTGTCGCTAGTACCGTCCCACCTAATCCAGTCGCTAAGTCTGCTCCTATAACTACTTCAAATCCGGCTCCAGCACCTCCATTCAGCACATTCGCATCTAAAGTAATAGTAAAGTAATCATCACTCGCATCTGTAAGCGTTCCATTATCAAAACAATCGCTAACACTCGCATCTATCGTTACCTCACAATCATCTGAACATGGATCAAATGGTCCAACTACTAATTCTGTCATACAAGCCGGATCATCTACATCTCTATAGACTAAAGTATAGGTCGATACTCCATCCGCCACAAATGGTCGAGGAATATTATTCCCTATCTCGATATCTAGATTATAGGTCATCATGCCCAATACCGTCCCATTATAATATACCGCATACATATCTGATACACCCGCTCCTGCATTGTCCGCACTAACCTCGATTAATACATAATCATCACTCGGGTCTAATGGTGTACCATTATCGTTACACTCATATGGGATGGCCTCTGGTATAATATTACAATTTGAACATGGTTCTACTGGAGCACTTAGATACGTATAGCTACATGTACTTGGATTGTCGCTATCTTGAACAACTAAACTGTAACTCGTCGTACCATCTGCTATAAAATACGTATTAGGAAAGCTCCCTAAAGTTATATTCTGCCCATAATTAGACGTACCTATTAAATTCCCATTGTAATACACATCATACGTACCACTTGGGTTTGCAGCATTGCTCGCACTAATCGTAATCGTAAAGTAATCATCTTGAGCATCTGTAGTACTTCCGTTGTTATTACACTCGCCTTCAAAGCCGTCAGCTATTAAATCACAACATACTTCCGTCTCTACAAATATTGGACAACATACTAATCCTTCACAGCCATTGGCATCTCTTGCTACATAATAGAACGATTCTAATCCATCTGCTAATCCTGGAGTATTATTATCTACTAGTAAGATATTTCCTCGTCCTACTTCCACATCATCTCCATTGTACCAGATGACATCAGTCAATCCAGCATCCGCTTCTAAGGTTAATTCTTCTGTTCCATCATCACATATCACATATGGATCAAATGGTGGACATACCGTACTGCATGGACCTGGATCAGCTACCGTACCTGAAGATATACACGCAGGATCATTTCCATCTGAAATTTGTACCGTTACATCGCCAGATCCTGAACTTCCAATCTGTAACATAAATGAAGTACTACCTCCATATATACCACTGCTTGGACTCACTGTTCCACTGCTTACACTTACATTATAAAATCCGCCTAATCCTGCTCCACTTGGATTAAGCTCAAACGTGATAAAATCATCTGTATCATTGGTCGGTGTACCATTCGCATTACATCGAATCTCACCTATATTTAAATTAACCATACATTCTTCTGTAGAACAGATCCCTGGATCTGTTACCGTAGCCGATAAACTACAACTTGATCCTCCATCTACATCTTCTACCGTAACAACTACATTACCGCCGCCTGCACTGCCTGCCTGCATCGTGAATGTTGTGTTTGCTCCGTAGGTACCTGTTGTTGGACTCACTGTTCCACTGCTTACACTTACATTGTAACTAGCGCCTAATAATGTACCACTTACATTTAAGTTAAACGTGATGAAATCATCAGCTATGTTTCCACTCGTCCCTCCATCATTACATCGTATATCATTTAATCCCAAGCCTGTTATCGTACACTCGCCTGTACTACAACTGCCTGGATCATTAACTACCACTGCTAAACTACAAGATGCACTTCCACTATCTTGGATCGTTACCGTAACACTACCCGCTCCAGCACTTCCATCTTGTAAAGTGAAAATCGTCGCACTTCCATAGCTCGCACTATTCGGACTAATCGTACCACTACTTACACTCACTGTATAGCCACTGCCTAATTGCATCCCTTGTGGATCTAGGCTAAACGTTACATAATCATCACTTGCATCGCCATCCGTTCCATTACTATTACATACTATATCTTGTAAGCCATCGCTGGTTAATACACAAGGATCACTCATGCTACATGGACCCGGATCTGCAATATCTGCTCCAGCGTCACATCCATTAGTCGCATTATCTTCTATCATTACTGAAAAGTTTCCTGCTCCTGCACTACCGCCTTGCATAGTAAATACCGTCGAACTGCCATACGTGCCACTCGTTGGGCTTACCGTACCACTACTTACTGTTACATTATAGCCACTACCTAATGCAGTTCCACTTGGGTTCAATTCAAAAGTGATGATATCATCATCTGTAGCTGATGTGCCATTGTCATCGCAAGTTATACTGCCTAAGCCTATATTAAGACTACATACTGTACTACTACATGTTCCCGGATCAGGGACTAATAAAGTAGTAAAGCAACTAGCATCTTTTTCGTCCGTAGCTGTGATCATCACATCTCCGCCACCAGCACTGCCTGCCTGCATCGTTACTGATACTACTGTACCATAACTACCACTTGTCGGACTAACAGTGCCTATATCTGAACTAATCGTATAAACCGAACCGGTATTAGTTCCAAATATCTCTATATCAAACGTAATGAAATCATCACTCGGATCACTATCCGTGCCACCATCATTACATCTTATATTCGTTATTTCACTTGAGGTTATACTACATTCTTGTACATCACTACAACTACCTGGATCGGTAACTAAAGCCGTTGTAAAACAGGTGTTCTTCTCATCTAAAGTAACGGTAAGCGTTACATCTCCACCGCCTGCACTACCTGATTGCAACTCTATACTTAAGGCTGTACCGATTACTCCAGATACTGGACTTACTGTCCCACTACTTACCGTAACTGTGTACGCCGCGCCTATTAAGTTAGCTGAACCCTGTGTATTTAATACCATCGTCAAATAATCATCCGATGGATCACTATCCGTGCCATTATCATTACATACAATCATCGATACATCTGCACTAATATCACATTTAGTGTCTGTATCACAAACGGGGGTATTGAAACTACCATTTAAAGTACAATTTGGATCAACCGAATCTGTAATCGTGTAGCTATAGCTACTCGCTCCTGCTACACTTCCTGCTGGTAAAGTGAACGTCGTGCCAACTCCATAAGTACCACTTGTCGGGCTAACCGTAGTCCCTGATACCACTAGATTGTAGCCAGCACTTGCATTACTTGCTGTAGGCTCCAATACAAACGTTACATAATCATCACTATCATCATCTGGGGTACCTCCATCATTACACATAATCATTCGCAAACCATCATCTGTAATCGCACATTGATTGCCATTACTACACGTACCTGGATCACTAAGACCTACTGACGCTGTACAGCTAGGATCATTCGAATCTGTAAACGTAATCGTAAAGTCTCCCGTAAACCCTGCACTACCCGCTGGTAGCATAAACATCATCGTACTATTATAATTACCAACATTTGGGGTCAAGGGTCCAGCTGAGGTATTCACCGTATAGCTACCACTAACTCCACTACCCATTAAATTAATCGTATATACTATCTTATCATCACTCGGATCAGTAGGCGTTCCATTATTATCACAGGTCACCGTACCATTAGGTGGACTAATCATACAGCCTCCGCCGCTGCTACAACTGCCTGGATCATTCACTAGTACAGTCGTCGTGCATGTCATATCTGTTCCATCTGTGATCGTTATGGTGATATCTCCTCCGCCTGCGCTCCCGCTCGCAATCTCATAACTAACTACATTACCATAGTTCCCTGAAGTCGGTGTTATACCCATACCGTTACTCGTACTTACTCCATAACTACCTGTAGCACCCGTAACTTCTAGATCAAATAATATCTTATCATCAGTCGCATCTGTGGCACTTCCATTATCATTACAGCTTATATTTGTAACAGTAGGTGTTAAATTGCACATCGCATTACTACAAGTGCCTGGATCAGTTATTACTACATCAAGTGTACAATTCATATCTTCAATGTCCGTAATTGTGATTGTTACATCACCCATGCCTGCACTACCCATGCCTAACTGAAAGGCTGTAGGTGCTCCATAGGTACCACTCGTAGGTGTTAGAGTTCCACTACTTGAACTTACTAGATAGCCCATGCTACTCAAACCAATTCCTGTAGGATCAAGATCAAATACTATTTCATCATCTGTTGTAACATTATCAGTACCTTGATCAACACATCCAATATTTGTCAAACCTGCATCTGCTAAATTACAAGTCGGAGGTTTAGTTTGAAGGTCAATATTTTCTCCAATGACTGGTTCACAGAAGTTTGTGTATTCTGTGATCAAAGGACTTGGACCGTCACTAAAATATTCTAAAATTGGATTTGTTGGTTCTATAGTTTGATTTGTAAGCTCTGCTGTTGCTGTACTATTTACAGTAATACATACATCAAAAACATAGTCTCCATTATTGCCACCAACTGAAGTAAAACCATCTATACCAGATGATGAAATTCCAGTTACTAAGGAACCATTTGGGTTCTCCAAAATACCATCTATGATAGTGATTCCTGCCGAAGATGTTGAAATTGTTCCTGACACAAAAGTTACATTCGGATTGTTCAAGACCTCTACAGTAAAACCATATGGATTTCCAAATGAGTTATAACTACAAGCACCCGTGAAGCTATTATCACAAGCATTAGGTACATTATTAATTAGATAACTGAAACAAAACTCAGTGTCTTCTCCTTCAACTACACAAATCGGTGAAGGAGACATTATTACATGCTCCATTGGATCACAAGTTTGTGTAGGCATATAATTTGTACACGGTGCTGGATCTGGCAAACCACCAATATATTGACATCCAGGAACATCAGGATCATTTGGGTCTTGATCATTCCAAACCCAAATACTTGTCCCGATTACATCCATTTCATACAAACAAAGTGCAAATTGATCAACACAACCTTGAATATCTTGACAGACGTAATATGTAGTTGTTCCCGTATTATTTACTAAATAATTAGTGCCCTGTAAGTTTACGCCACTAAAATTTGGAACTGGCGAAAATGAATTTTCTGTACATATATAACTATTACTGTTTGGTGCCACTAAATAAGGAGAACAGCTGTTTATTTCATACCTCACTGTCGAGCAGGTTCCTGTATCATAAATCTCACTTGAAACTAAACTAGGCGAACATCCACCAGAATTGCAGTAGTTTTCAGCCTCATTTACCAAATCCTGGATAGGAGTAGTTGGAGCTGGATAATTTACTGGATCCTGAATGGCCCATATCGCCTGTTGCATTTCATCTTCAGTCCATTGACCATGACCAAAACCTGCGTATTCTGCAAGCCACATAATATATCCAGTTGCACATTCATTAGCAACCATACCTGTTGTTGGAGGTGGGCCAGGTGCAACGTCATAAGTATGTTTGACATTATTACAAAAGTTTAGTGATGGCTCTAAACACCATCCTAATCTATTTATGCAATCTAGTATTCCAGGAGGGTTAGAGTCCCCTGTATCTAGCATACAACCTCCTGGTTGTTGGGCTGAAATTTGAAAATTAAAAGATAAACTTAAAACCAAAATCAACGCGGATTTGATTAGAATATCTAAATAATTTACCATGAAATGAGTTCTTTTAGCAATAGATTTCATTGTACTGAGTTATGTTCAAAAAAGAGTTAAAGATTCTAGCATAGCCAGAATCGGGTATATTTTAAGGTCTGAAAAGACCACATTTACTTGTTTGAATAATTACACACCTAGGATTAGGTGATTACTGCTAAAGGGATATAGCAAAATAGAGTTTAGTTAACTCTACTTCAACAACAAATATATTACAAATATTCATAATATGATAATGAATCTCAAATATATTTTTTTAAATATGTATCGTGTTAATTCACATTAATTTAGTTTCAAATTTATCGCTTAGATCTAATTGAAAAACTCAAATTTTTTGAAATTTTAAGTGGTCTTTGACACTATAAATGGTGAGTTTTCGCAAAAAGTAAAAATATCATGAAATAAGGGTAGTTTTCGCACTAATTGAAACTATGGGTAAAGTGCTTTGTCCTCCAATCAAATAAGTAAATAACCAGAATAAAACATTGAGTATGCATTGTTGGACTTTTTAAATTTCAGTAGACTATTCCACTTCACCCGGTTATAGATTCTTTAAATCCTTAGCTTTGTGCATATTTTGCTTCTCTCAGAATTGTTTAATAATTCTAATTAATAGAATGTATATATATAATAAAAAAGGATTGCAAAAAGTGCAATCCTCTCTTAATACTTTTTGATAATATTTTTAATCTCTTATAATTTCTATTTCATAACAACCTTGTGGACAATCCTCTGAACAAACGGATGGAATGGTCAAAGTAAAACTTGTCAAACACTCAGGTCCTTGGTTGGATGCAATAGTCACAATCCGAGTACCTGATCCAGCAGAATTATTTTCTAATCTTACATTAAGTGGAACTCCATAAGTACCTACACTTGGCGAAATGGTTCCATTACTTATTGATAAGGTATAGCTTCCACCTGTTGGCCCACCTGGATTAACTTCAAATTCTACGTAGTCATCGGTCGAAACAAAAGGTGTATTATTGTTATTACAAATACCTGTAATGTCGGGATGTGTTGGAGCAGGGGAAATTTCTACTTCAACATCTGAATTGTCAACACAGCCATTCCCATCTGTAAACACTACATTATATGTTCCTGCATTATTTAATCCAATTCCACTGATAACAGACTCTTGTTGATCAGATGTGAACGCATCAGGTCCTGTCCAAGCAAATACAAATGGACTTGGTCCCCCTAAAGCACTTGCACTAAGTTCTATTTCTCCGCCTTCACACACAGGAGAATTACTAAATGCGGTTACCACAGGATTAGGATGTACAATTATTTCAACTTCAGTTCGCATCGCACTTGTACAATTGCTAACCACTTCTCTTGCCTCCGCGTAATATGTATAAGATCCAACTGCAAATGGTCCTGCAGGTGTATAAGTATCGCTATCAGCTAATAATAAATTTCCTCCCATGCTTGCATCATACCAATCAATCACAAAATTAGCATCCGTGGAAGCAGAGATTGTCGGGATATCATCTCCATCGCAGATCTCTACTGGGTCGCTTGCAGTTGGCGCAAAAATCATAGGGCATGTGCACTCAGGCGCCATGACATCAAAAGATATCGAGCATGGAGATACTTCGGCCGTAACAGTTATATCTTGACCTAAAGGAATATTTGTTATTACTCCATCACCTACATCCCCTACGGTCGCCGTTACTGGGTCATCACTTGTAAACTCGACTGTATAACTCATTAAGTCTGGAGCACATGCAACATTATCTATGGTCAATGCTGGCGATTGTGTCACAGTAACGCTCAACACTGCGCTATGCTGACAACCATTTGCATCAATTACAGAAACGGTATAATCTCCACCTGCTGCAGTAGTCGAGTTCTCTATTGTGGGATCAGCCTCTGAAGCCGTAAAACCATTCGGGCCTGTCCATGAGATATCGAATGGTGAGGTACCGGAACCAACATTGGCAAATAAAAATATAGTCTCACCACTACATACTGGTTCTGTATAACTTGGTACCAAAACTGGCGCTTCAAAAATGGTAAAGCTTACTTCTAATCTCACAGCACTAACACAAGTGGATGCCGCATCTCTTGATTCAGCATAATAACTGTAGGCTCCTGGACTTAATGGTCCTGAAGGAGTAAAACTTGTGCTGTTTGTTAATAAAGCAGTTCCACCAGTAGCATCTGCATACCAATCAACCTCCATTCCAGCTGCTGCCGTTACAGAAAGGGTAGGTATGTCATCTCCATAGCAAATATCACTAGCAACTGGGTCTGTTGGAGGATCCACGGTCGGACAACTACAATCTGGCGCTGTAATTTCCATTACTGTGTTACAGTCTCCACTGGTTGCTGTTATAGTAACATTTGTTCCAGCAGGGATATCTGTAATGGAAGTTGCGCCAACTACTCCTTCTGTGGCAGTAACCGTACCATCTGAAGTAAATGCTACGCTGTATGATGACTGATCAGCAGAACAATCAATATTCCCTATGGTTAAACTTGGTGTAGGATCTATGTTTACGTTAACTGTACCCTCAGCTGAACAACCATTTCCATCAGTAACTGTAACAAAGTAATCTCCAGCCATGCTAGATGCATCCGCATCAAATAGTGCTGGATCTTGATCAGTAGAAGTAAATGTATTGGGTCCTGTCCATGTATATGTAAAAGGACCAACTCCCCCAGACTGCATGGCCATTAAATTAAATGCGTCTCCTTCACAAATAGGTGAAGTAGCTGTCGGGCTTAGACTTGGTGTTTCATTTATTGTTAATATAACCTCAGTTCTTGTAGCACTCGAACATGTCGTACTAGGATCTAAGGATTCTACAAAATAGCTGTGCATTCCTGCCATTAAAGGACCCGAAGGTGTATAGGCTGTATTATTCGCGATCAATACATTTCCACCTGTAGCTGCATCATACCAATGAGCCTCCAAACCAGCATCTACTGACACGCTTAATTCTGGGATTGCATCACCATCACAAATATCAGGATTACTAGGGTTAGTAGGTGGGTTCACTGTTGGACAATTGCAATCAGGAGCCATAACATCCATCGTAGTAGTGCATGAGCCTAAAGTAGCTGTAACAGTTACATCGGTGCCCTCTGGAATGTCTATTACTTGATTCCCGCTTATGGTACCAGCAGATGAACTTACCGTTGCATCACTTGAAAAAGATATAGTATATGTGGTCATATCTGCGGAACATTCCACATTATCTATGCTAAGTGTAGGTACGGCACCAACTGAAATATTAACGGTTGACTCTGCCATACACCCATCAGCATCTATGACAGATACTGTATAATCACCACTCATTAATTGAGTTGCCATCATAATTACTGGGTTCTGTTCTGTAGAACTAAATCCATCAGGTCCAGTCCAAGAAATCATCAAAGGATCAGCACCATTAGTAACGGCAGCTGTAAGACTTAATTCATCACCTGCACATATAGGTGAACTACCTCCTGCAGTTACACTCATTGTACACGACTGAGAGCTACATTCTACTACATCAATCGTTGTTTGCGCCACACTAGAACAACCATTATCGTTATCTGTAACAGTAACAAAATAGGTAATATCGCCAACTGGGAAAACCTCCGGCTGTTGGATAAAAGGATTTGATAAATAAGTATTTGGACTCCATACATAGGTATAATTACCAGCTGCTGGATTTACTGTTAAAGGTATAGGTGTTGCCGGATCTCCAGCACAAAACTCCTGATCTGCAAGAATCGCCTCCGGAGCTGGAGTGTCAGCTACGGTTACAACAACCGGACTAGATGCAAAACATCCTGTGATTGCATCTACAATTAATAAGCTATATTCCGTGGTTACTGCAGGACATGCAATCGTCACATTCGATGTAGGATTACTTAATCCTGTCGATGGAGCCCACGCATATGTTTTACCTGATTCAAATGGCACTGATAGTTCTGTACAACCTCCCTGACAAACCGCTTGTGGTGATTGTGTTGGTGGAATATATTCGTTGACTGTCACGCTTACTTCATCAGTATTTGTGCAGCCTCCTTCCGTTATACTAATAGTAAAGTTGTAAGTACCTCCCGCTGGTGGATCAAAACTTGGGTTAGGACAGTTAGTACATGATAAACCAGTCGAAGGACTCCAACTAATCATGCCTGTATTACCTGCATCTCCTATCGTCGTAGGTTCGTTAACACAAGTACTTTTATCTGATCCTGCATTTGGATTTGCTGTAGGCACAACATCTATAGATGCTTCATCTGTACAACCATCAGCAAATGTTACTGTGACTGTATAGCTTGTTTCTGTATTGCCCAATGCCATTGGATTTTGACAATCCGTGCAACTTAAATCTGTAGCTGGCGACCAAGCGTAAGATGTACCAACTGGTACGTCATCTCCTATACTTACTCCTCCTGATGAAGGACAAAATCCAACTGGACCCATTAAACTAAATGAATGGTCTGGAACTGTTACGGTAACTTGATCTGTATCTTGATTTGGACAGCCTGGAAATACTCCAGTAACTGTATAAGTTGTCGTTGTGCTTGGATTTGCCAAGGGGTTAGCACAATCAGTACAGCTTAATCCAGCTGCAGGAGACCATGTATAACTTACATTCGGTAGTGGCATTGGTCCTATTTCTATTGGATCACCTCCTTCACAAAAAGTGATGTCTGGCGCATCGCCAATTTCTAAATCAGGCATCACATTAACCATTGCCGTATCTAATTCTTGACAACCTGTATTTGGATTTGTTACTGTCAACTGGAATTCTAAGCTTGTAGACATTAATACTTCAGGCTGAGCTGAATTTGCATCTGTCCCATTTTGCCAAGGTGCTGCTGGAGCCCACTGATACGTGTATAAACCTCCGCTTGGATCTGGTGTTCCTAATTGCACAATAGCATTGTCACACACCTCCCAATCTGGTCCCGCATTTGCTCCTAAACTTTGCACCATAACGGTGGCAGTATCTCTAGTAATGCATCCAGATGCAACATCCTCTACTAATACTATGTAATTAAATGTTCCTACTCCGGGAGGTGTTACTGATGGGTTTGACTCCGTGGACATAAAGCTATCAGGACCCACCCACTCATAACTATAACCAGGTATATTTGATTCTCCTAATGAAACAGCATCTCCTGGACATGCAAAATGATCTTGTGCTACAAAATTTGGTGGAGACCATGCTGGGTCATTTATATATATTGATCCTGAACAAATCACAGAACCATCTATCTGACTTATAATATCCACTGTATAGGTCATTGCCCCTGTTGTGATTACATTTAATGTTCTATTATCTAGCACACCATCAGTTCCCATAGAGGGGCTCCATAAATAATCAAAATCATTAGGGTTTGAACTTGCAAGGTTTGCGGCTGACGCCGTAATTTTCAATGTATCGTTTGGTGGAAATAATTTTGGACAACCTATTGGTTCATTCCAACTAAAGTTTACCACACATCCACACGGCGGTACTAATACATTATCAGTACAGGTAACTCCATTTTTAGATACATCTATTTGATATCCTGTCGTGCCTGTTCCTGACGAACTTACTGTTGTAAATGGTGTGTCAGTTGGCCCAATAAAATCACTAGTTCCTCCTGATACTTTAGTCCATGTATATGTTGGGTTTAAATCTCCATGATCCCATCCACCTATATATCTTGGACCACATACATCATCTCCTCCTTCGGCCCATAAAACAGTCATTGTTATATCATCATAGAAAGTACATCCGTTACTCTCTGCTCTTAATACATAGCTAAATGGATTAGGTTCTGGCATTTGATCTCCATAATCAAATGTTGTAGTTCCGGTATTAGAAGATGTCAAATAATTTCCCGGTGCCCATTGGTAAGTGTATCCTGGTGCATTAGTTCCTATTGTAGCTGTTGCTGGAAAACAAATCGTTTGATCTGGTCCCGCAAAATCTACTCCTGGAGATGCAACAGGTGTCACCAAAACATCATCAGTTGTCGAACAAACTCCGCCTGCTGCTAGCGGTATCTCTAAGGTTAAGGTATATGTAGTAGGACTTGCTGGATTCGCTAAAGGCATGGCAATATTTGGATCATCTAAGCCTGCCGTTGGTGACCATGTATAAGAAGCTCCTGCCAATCCTGGTATCGCTGCTGTTCCTATTCGCACTGCTGTACCTTCACATGCTCCTACATCTGGACCTGCATCTGCTTGTACAACTGTAACTACTGATTGGTCTATTTGAGAACATCCATTTTGGTCAGTAACTGTTAATGTAAATATAGTTGAAATCGGTACTGTTGCCGTTGGATTTGGTGAAGATGCATCATTTAAAGATCCCGCCATATCCCATGTATAAGTAAATGGGGGCGCCTCTCCATCGGCAGTAGGTGCACCACCTATGTCTACTGAGATGTTAGGACATGTATAATAAGCACCACCTGCATCTACATCTGGTGCCGTATTCGCATTAACTAAGACAGCTGCTACATCTGAAACATTCAATACAATGCCACTACAACCATCGATTACTTGTCGACGATAATACATATCCACTCCTCCAACAAATGGTAGGAAGTCCTCTAATATTCCGTAAGCTAAATCAGTCCATGGTCCCGTAGGACTTTCTGATTCTTGCCATAAATACATAGCTTCGATCGGTGGGTGTGTTACCGTCATCCCTCCATAAGAAATAACTGGCAAATTTGATTGATCTATTTCTACTGTACTTGCATCTATAATCTGTGCTAAGCCAAATTGACAAGTCGTCTGACTCATTGGACTCGTTATGGTGTTTGGCGAATAATTTGGTGCTACAGTGAATTTCGTTAACACTGAAGTAATCTCTGAACCATTATCATCTAGATATGCTCCCTGAGTAACCCCTGTGCTATTATCTCCGCGTCCAAAATAATATAAATCTCCACCGTACGGCTCAATATCAGTTGGGTAATCATTTCCTGGTCCTCCCCAGAAAGAAGAATAACATAAATTACCATCAGAAGTAAATATCCCTATAATTGATTCTCCATTATTTGGACTCAAATTTTGATCTTGCACTGCATCATTAGTGGTAACCATAGACTCTATTCCCTCTGCTCGAGTGGCAACATAAACTAAGCCATTATCTGCTTCTAATTCAACCGCTTCAGTAAAGTTGCCCTCTCCAGAATAGAAAGTTGCCCATTGGAAAACACCGTCTGGGGCAACCTTACCCACTACTGCATTTCCAGCTGATTCAAGAGGAGCTATTTCTTGAAAAGCTCCAGGAGTAGTTGGGAATAGAACACCGGCCTGATATAAGAAATATATATCTCCATTATCCACTTCAATATCGACTACATAATCACGAGCTCCCATTTCATCTCCTCCAACATAGGTAACCCATTGTGCTGATCCATCTATATTTAGTTTTCCAATAAATCCATCTACCTGACCATCCAATGTCGGATCGGGTGCACTTGGATTTGCTAAACCTGTCATAGAAGATGTGTAACCTCCAACTATGATGGTATTACCATCCATTTCTAAATCAACCAAAGATTCCACTCCATCTCCACCTACATATGTACTAAATACTAAATTACCTGTGGCAACATCAAATCCAACAATACCCGCATCACTTCCTCCTCCGTTTGCTACTGATTGATAAGCATTTGCCGAAGTAAACATATCTGTTGAAGACGTTTCAAATCCAAAATAGATATTTGTTCCATCGCTAACCATATTTCGTGTAGAGTTCTCAAAATTAGTGCCCCCAAAATAAGTAGACCACTGACTGGAACCATCGGCGTTATCTAAACTGATTATATATTGATCTGTGAATCCATTATTTACCGATTGAAAAGCACCTGCCGAAGTAGGTAAATCCATTGAGGTTGTCGGTAGTGCTATGACTGTAGAACCACCCACAATTTCTAATTTAGGAGATCCATCAGAACCTGAACCAGCAATGTAGGTTGACCAATTAAGTTGACCATTCGTATCAAAACTAATGGCAAAAGCATGTCCTGGCATAGCGCCTGGAGCAGTCTGAAAGGCACCAGGTGTAACTGGAAAATTTGAAGATTGAGTAGTTCCAACTGCAGTGACATTTCCATTAGCGTCCACTTCAATTTCAGCCGCATTGTCTAAGCCATCACCTCCAAATGTAGTGGACCAAAGAAGATTACCACTTACGTCAAACTTCGCTAAATAAGAATTATTGGTTGCATCGTCACCTAATTGGCTAAATACACCAGGAGAAACTGGAAAAGAACTAGTACTTCCTGAAACTGTACCTAGAACGTACACTCCGTCTGTCGTAACCTTCATGTCTCTTGGTGTACTAAGACTTGGATCTTGGTTAATAAAAGTACTCCAATCTAATGCTATTGGGTCAATTACTAATATTTCATTTATATCATAGCTTCCTAGACTAAAACCTATCGATCCATCCTCAATCTTATATTTTGATTCAACCTCTATCTCTTTGCCATTTATAATTTGATAAACATATGGCTTACCTCCAAACAAATCACCAAATGGTGTTTGCATTTGTAAACGACCATCTTGTGCAATGCTCACTTTTTCTATTCCTTCCAGAGTGTAAGAGATTTTTCCTGGATCCGATTGAGGGTTGACAAGTAAATCAAACTCGACAAGTCCTTCTCCCCTACTATAATATCTTAAATCTATCCCATCATACACATCCTTGGACCACATTTCTTTATATCCCAGAGTCTGGTATTGGTTTTGACCACGTAAGATAGTTTCATTAAACTTTTCATCTTGTCCTAATCCTTGAAATTGAAGTGAATTTGAGTCCTCAAATTTCATTGACCAGGCAAATCCTTGCTCTTTATTTGTATCTACAACCCAGTGCATGATTTGTTTGTCATCAAATCCAAGGTTTAGCATGTTATTAGTTAAAACATACTTGTATGGGTGATTGTATTGACCCTGGTTTTGAACAAATCTTAAATCCTCATTATACTTCTTTATCACTGAAGCATAGTCTGCTAAGTGGTTTACATTAGGATCCGATTCGTCCGAAAAATGAGCAAAAGAGTGATTAAAACTTAAAATGATCAATATAATGCTAAGTCCTAATTTTTTAGAAAGCTTCAATATTGCTTGGCTTCTGGTAGCCCTTGTAGGAAAAGTAGTTGCTTGAGGTCGCATATAAACAGTAATTATTTTTCTGTAAAAAATTCAATACCAATTATTACTGTTTTAAAGGATCGTGTATAGCTTTAAAGCTAATTTGATGTGAAGATATTACATATTATATAATTATTTAATATATAGACTAGTTTATTTTATCATTTTAATAGTTTGTAGGCACTATTACCTACTAAAAAAGAGGATTATTGTTTAAATAATCCTCTTTTTATTAATTTATTTTTAGTTAATCCCTGATAATTTCTATTTCATAACATCCTTGAGGACAATCCTCTGAACAATTCTCTGGAAGACTCAGGGTAAAACTAGCTCCACATCCTGGTCCTTCATTGGATAATATCGTAATGATTCGTGTTCCCCCATTTCCTGCTGAATTATTTTCTAGCCTAACATTTAATGGAGTTCCATAAGTTCCTGTAGCTGGGCTTATAGTTCCTGCATCTATAGACAAACTGAATGATTCACCACTTGGCCCAGTAGGACTAACCACAAATTCAGTATAATCGTCAGTAGAATCAAATGGTGTATTGTTATCATTACAGTTTCCAGTCATATCTGGATGAGTAGGAGATTCTACAACAATTAGATTAGTTAATCCTTCTGCAGTACATCCATTACCGTCAGTAATTAGCACTGTATAATCACCATCCATGGCTGCTGTAACATCAAAAACTGCTGGATTAGCATCTGTTGAACTAAATCCATCAGGTCCTGACCATGCATAAGTATATGGTCCTACTCCGCCTATATTACCTGCCATAAGATTAAACTCACTGCCTTGACAGACTGGTCCGCTATTCGAAGGATTTGCCGTAGGATTGTCGTTAATTACTAAACTTACTTCTGCTCTAAAATCACTTGTACAATCACTACTTGCATCTCTTGACTCCACATAGTAAGTATACATTCCTGGTGATAATGGGCCTGCAGGTGTAAAACTTAAACTATTTGCTATTATTTGATTTCCACCCATAGCTGCATCATACCAATTAGCTTCAAGACCTGCATCTACTTCAATAGTTAATTCAGGAATGTCTTCTCCATCACAAATAGACAGCTCTGAAGGATTAAATGGTTGATTTACATCTGGACACTCACACATTGGTGGTTCTATTTCCATGGTTTCCACACAGTCACCAAGTGTTGAAGTAATAGTGACATTGGACATAATATCTATCCCTGTAATTAATCCATCTTCTATGTTTCCTGAAGAACTTGTAATTACTCCATCACTAGAAAAGCTTACATTATAAGTTAACATATCTACAGAACAGCTAACTTCATCAATGACCAAACTTGGATTAGCTCCAATCTCAACGGTAACGGTACTTACTACCATACAATCATCCCCATCCATTACGGTCAAAGTATAGTCACCTGACATCACAGTTGTTGTCATCATAATAATGGGATCTGCATCCATTGATGAATATCCATTCGGACCTGACCACATTATAGTCACTGGGTCTACCCCACCACTAATCCCTGAAGTCAATTGTAATTCCTCTCCTTCACAAAGAGGTCCATTACTTTCCGCATTTGCATTTAAAGAGCAAGCATCATTACAAGGAACTACATTTACATTTACATCTGCAACACTAGAACATCCATTCGCATTATCTGTTATCGTAACGTAATAGGAAATCGAATTCACCGGAAATACTTCAGGTTGCTGGATATATGGATTTGATAAATAGGTGGTTGGTCCCCAGACGTATACATAATCTCCTCCGGCTGGTAATACTTCTAAGGGCAGAAGCATGGCTCCATCACCTACACAGAAATCTTGATCTTCAATAACTCCTTCTGGCGCAGGTACATCAGCAACGGTTACAACACCTGAAGTAGTACCGAAACATCCCGTGCTTGCATCTTGAATTAACAAATTATATGTTGTCGTGCTAGTCGGACACACTAAGACACTATTTCCTTCAGCATCAAATCCGTCATCATTGTACCAAACGTAAGAGTTGCCGGCTACTAGAGGAACTTCTAAAACAGTACAACCTCCTTGACAAACAGCCTGCGGTGCTATCGTTGGTGGTACAAATTCATCTACATTTACCGTTACTTCGTCTGTATTTGTACATCCTCCTGATTCCATTGAAATAGTAAAAGTTACAGAACCTCCTGTTGTTGGTTCAAAAATCGGAGATGGACAATCTGTACATGATAAGCCTGTTCCAGGTGACCACGATATATTTCCTGAGTTAGAAGCAGACCCTATAGCTGTACTTGCACCCACGCAGATGGTTTTGTCTCCTCCCGCATTAGGATCTGAAGACGGCATTACCGTTATCATTGCTGACTCTTTACAACCATCTGAAAATGTTGCTTCTAAAGTATAAGTTGTTTCTGCAGTTATTGTTGCTGTTGGATTTGCACAATTAGTACAACTCAACCCTGATCCAGGTGACCATGCATAAGCAGTAGCTGAGGCTGGAGCATTGTCTCCAATAGTTACCGGACCATCCGCTGGACAAAAAACTACAGGTCCCATTAAATCAAAACTATGATCAGGAATTGTTACCGTAACATTATCCATTGCTTGAACTCCACATCCTGGGAAGGTTGCAAAGACTGTATATGTTTCTGTTGCTGATGGCGAAGCTAAAGGTTGTGCACAATCTGTGCAACTCAGCCCAGTTGCTGGCATCCAAGTATAAATTACATCAGGAATAGGAACTGGTCCAATTTGAATTGGATCCGTTCCTGGGCAATAAACAACATCTGGAGAATCCTCAATTGTAGGATTTGTCATTACATTTACCATTGCTGTATCTAATTCGAAGCAGCCTGTAACTGGATTGGTAACTGTCAGTTGAAATTCCAGTGATGTACTCATTAATACTTCTGGCTGTGCAGATGTTTCATCTGTACCATTTTGCCATGGTGCAATTGGCGCCCATAAGTAGGTGTATACGCCATTACTAGGATCAGGTGAACCAAGTTTTACAATGGCATTGTCACAAACTTCCCAATCAGGTCCTGCATCTGCAATGACTCCTTGAACTGTAACGGTTGCTGTATCTCTTGTAAAACATCCAGATCCAGTATCTGTGACTGTTACATAATACTTTATTTCGCCGTCACTAATGTCTGGTGTAACCGTGGGATTAGATGTAAAATCTTCTAAGTCTGGTCCTATCCATTCGTAGGTGTATCCTGTTACTGCCGGTGCACCAATTGCAACTGATTCACCAGGACAAATAGTGGGATCATTAGCTGTAAATGTAGGTAATGACCAAGCTGGGTTATTTACCTCGATTGAACCTGAACAAATAAATGACCCATCAATTGGACTGTTTACGTTTACTGTATATGTAATATGATCTGTTACAGTAACCTGAGTTACATTGGAATTAGGATCACTTAATCCTGTAGTAGGTGTCCAACTGTAATCATATGGTCCTCCAGACAAACCGCCGGCAGATGCTACCATTGTTAGTGTGTTCCCTGGAAAAAGAACAGGACATCCAATGGGTTCTGTAATTCCTATTCCTACTACACAGCCACAAGGTGGAACTATAACCTGATCGGTACATGTAGTGCCATTTTTCGAAACATCGATCTGATAAGTTGTAGATCCTGTTCCTGATGAGCTAACTGTTGTAAATGGAATATCTGTAGTGCCAATAAAATCTCCAGGGCCACTTGTTACATTTGTCCAAGTATATGTTGGAGCAATGTTTGGTTGGTTAAAACCACCAACTGTTCGCGGTCCACATCCATCAACACCTGCTTCTGCTCTTAATACTGTCAGTTCTACATCATCATAAAAGTAGCAACCATTACTTTCTGCAGTTACAAAATAAGTAATTGGATTAGGGTTGGGCATCGATGTTCCTGGATCAAAAGTTACTGTTGCTAAATCATTATCAACTAAGTAATTACCTGGAGCCCATGTATAATTATATCCTGCTGGTCCTACCCCTATAGTTGTAGTTGTTCCATAACAAATAGTTTGGTCTGGTCCTGCAAAATCAGCACCTGGATGCGCGACAGGAGTAATCAAAACATCATCCGTAGTCGAACAAACACCTGTTTGAGTAGGTATCTCTAAAGTTAAAGTATATGTTGTGGCTGCTGCAGGGCTGGCTAATGGCATTGCGATATTATCAACGTCCAGTCCAGCCGAAGGTGTCCATGTATATGATGCTCCTGCCAAACCTGGAATGGCAGCTGTTCCTATTCTCACTGGAACACCCTCACAAGCTCCTTGATCTGGTCCTGCATCAGCTTGTACGACATTAACTACCGCTTGATCAATCTGAGAACAAGCATTTGCATCAGTTACCGTCAAAGTAAATATTGTTGAGACTGGTACTGTTGCCACAGGATTTGCCAATGTTTCATTATCTAAAGAAGTTGCCATATCCCATGCATAAGTGAATGGTGGTGCGTCTCCATCTCCAGATGGTGCCCCTCCTAAGGTTACAGCAACATTTGGACAAGTATAGAATGCTCCACCCGCATCAACATCTGGTGCTACAAAAGAATTGACTAATACATCCACAACATTTGATTCCGATATTACAATTCCTGTTGCTGCATCAACTGCTAATCTTCTATAATATGCATCCAATCCTCCTACAGAAGGAAGAAAATCTTCAGTTAGACCATAAGGTAAACTAGTCCAAGGGCCTGTTGGTGAATCCGCTTTTTGCCATTGATATTCTGCCTCGATTGGTGGATGATTGTAAAACGTTCCACCACATTTAATCACAGGTAAATCATCTTCAGGAATAAATACTTTTGTTGCATCAATAATCTCAGCCAATCCAAACTGACAAGTGGTCTGAGTTATTGGGCTATTAATAATGTTATCCGTAAAATCTGGGGAAGGTGTAAATTTTGTAATTACTGAACCTTGTTCTTCTGGACCACTAATCTGATATGCATCTGTAGTTACTGGTGATTCAAAGTTTCCAGTCATAATCAGGTAAATATCACCGTTATAAACCTCCAAGTCCTGACCTGTATCTGGATATTTACTGCAACCTCCCCAATAAGTAGAATAAATCAAGTTACCATCATCTGAGAATACTCCTAATCCAGTTGTAGAACCGCCACCCACATCTTCTTGGACCGCATCTGGTGTCATAATTAGGCCGCCAGTACCGTCTGTTTGAATATAAACATAGGCGATTCCACCTTCTACTTCTAGATCAATAGCATATGCAGATCCTTTTGATTCATCTCCATAATAAGTAGCCCAAGCTAAATTTCCTGTTGCATCTAATTTTCCAAGCACGACTCCCTGTCCACTTAAATTATTTGTAAGGATGGCACCTGCCGTCACAGGAAAGTCTTCTCCAGTATCCACTAAGAAATACACTTCACCATTATCTATTTCGACCTGTGAGACCAATTCTCTTTTTACATTATCACTATCTGAACCAATGTATGTTGCGTAATTTAATGTTCCTGTTGTTTGAAAAGATGCGATAAATCCATCAGCAAAACCTCCAATTGTAGGATCATAAGCACCTGCACTTGCCAAACCATTTATTGAACCGGTATTCCCACCAATAACAATTTGACCACCATCTACATCTAAGTCATTAATACTCTCATCACCATCACCTCCAATATATGTAGCCCAATTTAATGTTCCACCCAAATCCATATTCAATAGATATCCATCAGACCCACCATTTAAGGTTGTTTGATGAGCTCCCGAACTAACTGGAAAATCAGATGAAAATGTTGTAGAACCTGCAACGTAAATATTTGTACCATCTATATCAATATCTGCTATTTCAGCCTCTTGATTTGTTCCTCCTAGATAAGTTAACCAGTTCATGTTTCCTGTTGCCAAGTCTAAACTTCCTAAAAAGTTATCATTCATCCCCCCCAAGGTAGATTGGATTGGGTTAACTGTGCCTAAATCAGTTGAATAGGTGCTCCCACCAACTATTACGCTAGAGCCTTCAATTTCAACCAATAAATCACTTTCAAATCCATCACCCCCAATATAGGTAGCCCAATTTTGTTGACCTGAGTCATCAAAACTTGCAACAAAACCATCTAATTCATCTGATCCTACAGTTGGCTGATAAGCTCCTGCACTAACGGGTAAATCGAGTGACTCTTCTGTAACTCCAACAATTACTACATTACCTGCAACTACTGCCAAATCTTGTACACTTTCATGTCCACTTCCTCCAAATAATGTCGACCATATTAAATTTCCATCGTGATCGAACTTAGCTAAATATGCATCTGTATCTCCACCACCAAAAGCAGGTTGAAATACACCTGGTGTAGTAGGAAAGTCATTACTATAAGTCACTCCTGTTACATAAACACCATCTGCTGTCACCTCAATATCAACTGGTGCTCCCGCTGCTGTTCCAGCCAAAAAGGTACTCCAGTCTAAGGAAATCGGATCAATGACTAATACATAATCGGTATCATACTCTCCTAAATCAAAGCTAACTGATTGATTATTAACAATGTATTTAGAATTTATTTCTATCTCCTTTCCGTCTATTACTTGATAAACATAGGGCTTACCTCCATATAAATCACCTAATGAAGTTTCCATTTTTAAACGACCATCTGGATCTACACTAATATCATCAACTCCATCTAAGCTGTAAGATATTTGATTAGGGTCAACTTTGGGGTTAACTAAAAAGTCAAACTCCACTAAACCATTTCCTCTGCTGTAGTATCTCAAATCAATTCCATCATATACATTCTGAGACCAAATTTCTTTGTAGGATTTTTCAGTAATGTAGTTGTCGTCATTATAAATATGATTAATGTTATCTTGTTTATCAACACCTCTAAAAACCAAGGGATTTGAATTATTAAATTGCATTGACCAAGCAAAACCTTGTTCCTTTTCCTGATCTATAACCCAGTGCATTATTTGCTGATCATCAAATCCTAGATTAAGCATATTGTTTTCCAAGACATACTTATAATGATCACCGTACTGGCCTTCATTTTGTACGAATCTTAAATCTTCTTTATACTTCTTTATAACTGAAGCATAATCTATAAAAGGATCCAGATTTTCATTAGCACTAAATAGATGTGCTTTTAATGTAATTGGAACACATAAGAAAAGAAAAATGATAGCAAAAAATAAGCAGCTAACAAACGATTTTGAGTTCTGAGTCTGAAAAATCATGATAAACAATAGTTTTTAATCAAATAAATACTTAGAGTTAAAGACTACTGATTTGGGATAATATCAATTCCAATTACTGCATCAATCAAGGATGAAGTTAGAATTAGGATGCAATATACAAAAACATATTACATATTTTTATAATATGTTAATACTTTTTTCACACTCCTTTTTATTCAGTTAAATAAAGTACTATTAAGTTTAGAAATAACCAAAGAAATCTTTTTCACTAATTGGCTGGCTATGAGAAGCACACTAGAGTAGTCACTTGCTGAAGTAGTTTTTAATAAAGAAAACGGTTTATGCTCTTTCGCTATTAAGTTTACAGAAATCTTAAAACTCCATTCTCCCAAACTTTAATTTCAATGGTAAATGAGTCTAGTACTTCTAATATCCAAAAACTTGTGGAACAGTTTAGTTGCAGAGTCTAGATTTTTTGAGCTTGTTTTTTATCATGGAAAAAAATAGCAGCACGGGACAAGCTTTCCTTCAGTTGTACATTTATAATGGTTGCCCGGTTTACAAGATTTAAAGTTAACACCTAGATTTGGTCCATTCTGGTTGTATCTACCAGGTAGGCGCTTTTTCCATGACCGACTATAATCATTTTATTTTTTCCAATTTGTTCACAATCATAAATGGATTGATCCGACTTAAATAAGGAAAGTTCTGGGAGTCCCGTTCTTTCGTTTACTTCAAAAATTTCACCTGTTTGTGTAACTCCTATTAGAGTGCCGTTTATTATCGTCAGTGCCCAAACAGACCCTTCCTTAAAAATATGTAGAGGACCTTTGTTATCAAACACTTTACCGTAAACGCCATTTTTAGTAACATTAAACGTCTGCGTGCCAGAGTACCAAACTTCATTATCTACTTTATATAGTTCGTGCACTAAACCAAAAATACGCTCTTTTTTCTTCCAAGCTTTTGGCGTGTCACTTAGTATAATCGTACTCGTTAAGCCATCATAACATGAAGCAATAACATCTCCATTCGCTAATTCTAATAATGACCAAACAAATTTTCGATAACAGGTCCAAGAAAATTCAAAATTATCAAGCCCTCTGTCTAAGGTCGCAATAAACCCTCTCGGAACTTTGAACTTAGATTTTGAAATTGCCGTTCTTCCACCGCAAATCATAAGGGATCCATCTTGCCTTACAATCAAATCATAGATACACTTATTCTCAAGTTGCTTAAAACTCTTAACTAATAAATGACCGCTCAATATATCGTATCTTATGATCTGGCTTTTATCAGTTGCAATAAATACTTGATTTTCGAAATGTTGTATTTTTAATATACTTGCTTCGATCTTATCTTTTAGAATAGATTCTAAATTTCCTAGTGTATCTGTTTTATAAAGTATACCGAACTCTCCACCAATCCAGAACTCATTATCATTGATTTTAGCTACATCATAAAAGCTACTATCTTGATTATATCCAGGTGTCAGATTTTTGATCAATGTTGTTTGACCTTTTAGTGATAGCACACAAGAAAAGAAAAGGATGGTATGAAATATATGTTTTCTCAAAAATTGAGTTTGTTTTATGATGTAATAATAAACCAAATTCTAATCCAATTATTCTATGAATCAAAAACTTTAAGATTTTGACAACAAATTAGTTTATCAAAAACGACTGTCCATTCAGGTTTCTCTCTTTCTCTTTTTAAATCGAGGCAAAATAATTTAAAAAATGCAGAAATATAATTGATTATAAATACTTGATAATAAGTGATATAAGAATCATCATTCTAATACATATAATAAGGGTGAAAATCTTAATTAAGCTGGTTTAAATAAATGAACAAAATAATTGTATCTTTTGCTTTTATTGATTTACACAAAAAAATATTTCATGAGACCAACCTTACTCAAAACATTAGTTTTAATTTTTATTTCGTTTCAGGCATTAGCTCAAATACCTCATGGTACTGTCTTAACACAAAATATAACTGGAACAGATATCAATGATGGATCAAACGTAGATTTATTTGCCATGTTGGATGATGAGAAAACCGTAATTGTTGACGTTTATACAACCTGGTGCGGACCTTGTTGGTCTATCCAACAAAGTGGTTTATTAGAAATTCTCTACGAACAATATGGACCAGATGCAACTGATCAAATTAGAATTATATCGGCTGAAGTTGATGAATCCACAACATTGGCAGATATCCAAGGAACTGGGAGTAACACTATAGGAGATTGGAGAGTTGGAGTTCCCTACACCATGATAGATAACGCGGCTTGGGGACCCTATTTTGGAGTAACTTCATACCCTTCGATTATGGTTGTGCGTCCTGACCGACAAGTGATGGGTATGTATACTGCTGATACTCGAGGCTATTTATTTTCTCAGCTTTGGTGGGATCGGATTCTTGGAGTTGCGAACTATGAGGAAGATGTCATTTTATTAGGAGAAACACCACCAGCCGCCGCTTGTGAAGACCAGGATCTTCCATTTACTGGAAGAATATTAAATACAGGTCGAAACACGATAAATACTGCATCATTTACAGTAGATCTTTTTGAATCATTTGATGGAAGTTCATTTACCATTTTTGAATCACAAGATCCATGGGAGTATATAGGAAACTTACCCGTTTTTACTTTTGAAAACATAGAAACTTATGACTTGCCGATTGCAGAAACATCAGCAATTCTAGTTGCCACAGATATAGTTAATGGAGTTGAATTACCTGAAGAGGCGTTACTTTCTGCCAATGTCCAAATGTTTATCCCGATTGTTAGTACTAATGTGGTAAATATCACTGTTGTTACTGATTATTACCCTGGAGAAACAACTGGTAGACTAGTTGATGAAGATGGGACTGAGATCTTTACATTTGGTCCGTTTCAAGCTGGTAATGAAGATCCTTATGGTGGTGGTGGAGTTGATGCACTAAGAGCTCATGAATTTTTAGTTGAGCTGCCTGGAAATCCTACTGAAAATAGTTGTTACACCTTGGAGTTATATGATTCCTACGGTGATGGAATGGGAGGTATTCCTCAGGGAGTTGAGATTACTCCAGGAGTGGCTTTTATAAGTGATGAAGGTGTATTACTAAAGCCTATCATTGAGCCATCAAATTTTGGTGTGGCTACTGAGATGGAGTTTAGAAGAACTCCAGATCCTTCAACGCTGGATTTAGATGGTGATGGTGTAATCGCTGCAGAAGATTGCGACGATGATAATGCTGATGTGTACCCTGGCAATGACGAAACTCCTTACAATGGTATAGATGATGATTGTGATGAAGCTACCCCAGATGATGATCTAGATGGTGATGGATTTATGCTTGCAGATGATTGTGATGATACAAACCCAGATATTAATTCAGCAGCCATGGAGATTCCTAATAATGATGTAGATGAAGATTGTGATGGGGAAGCTTTAGTAATCGATGAAGATGGTGATGGTTTTAACTCCGATGAAGATTGTGATGACAATAATGCAGAGGTGAATAGTGATGCTACTGAAATTCCAAATAATGATGTAGATGAAGATTGTGATGGTGAAGCATTAGTTATAGATGAAGATGGTGATGGATATAACTCTGATGAAGATTGCGACGATAATGATCCAAATATTAATCCAGGAGAAACAGAAATACCTAATAATGAAGTTGATGAAAATTGCGATGGAGAATTAGGTATTGTAGATAACGATGGAGATGGTTTTGCCTCTGATGAAGATTGTAATGACTCGGATCCTGATATCTATCCAGGTGCTGAAGAAATTCCGAATAACGACATTGATGAAGATTGTGATGGAGAAGCATTAATTATAGATGAAGATGGTGATGGATTTAATTCTGATGAAGATTGCGACGACTCAGATGCAACCATTAATCCAGCAGCGCCAGAAGTACCAAACAATGACATCGATGAGGATTGTGACGGTGAGGCATTGCAAATCGACGATGATGGAGATGGTTTTAATTCTGATGAAGATTGTGATGATTCTAATGCAGATATCAATCCAGGTGCAACTGAAATTCCAAACAACGACATCGATGAAAATTGCGATGGAGAGGTGCTAGTTATAGATGATGATGGAGATGGCTTTAATTCTGATGAAGATTGTGATGATTCAAATGCAGATATTAATCCAGGAGCAGAAGAACTTTGCGACGGTTTAGATAATAACTGTGACGGTCAAGTAGATGACGGACTTGAAGTGGTAGAGTATTATGTTGATGCTGACATGGATGGATATGGAGATGCAAATAATCCAGTTTCTGATTGCGTTCAACCGGCAGGAACTGTAGAAAACGCTGAAGATTGCGATGATTCTAATCCAGATATAAACCCTGATGCTGAAGAAATTGCAAACAACGGTATCGATGAAGATTGTGATGGTGCTGATTTAGTTTCTAGTACTCACAACTTAGGTGAAACTATGATCGATATTTATCCTAATCCAGCAAGCGCTCAATTATTTATCGAGCAAGACGGTAGTAAACAATTGACTTATCAAATGATTAATCTTGCTGGCGAATTGGTCTTAAATGGTAGTTCAGCAAGTGGCAAGACTAGTATACAAACACATGATTTAACAGTTGGAATGTATCTTTTGAAAGTGGTTGATAACACCGGAAATCAAATGATCGAAAAAATTATTATTGAATAGTTTTTAATATCAACAGATAAAAAATAGGAGACATTTAGTCTCCTATTTTTTTTTTTGCCATCACTAAACATATCGCAGATAACCTTGCAACATATATTAAAAGCAATCTAAATAATATCTGGACTGGCATGATTGAATGATGAAAAAGTCGAGACTTAGCGCAAATTGCGCGTCTTAACAATAACAAATGTAAATTATGAGAGGATTAATGCGTTTTTTAATCATGTTTGGCCCTATGATTTTTAGACAATTCCAGAAATACCAAGCCAAAAAGCAACGGCAAATTCAGCAAGATCCAATGCATCATCGTAGGAGAAAGATTGATGAGGAAATTAGAAATAAAGAGATACAGAAAAGCAAGGCTGAACGTAAAAAAGAGCTATTAAGCGAAGAAGAGAAAAATTTCAGAATGAAAGAAGAGGAATTCATGCTGGACAATACCGTTCATTCCGAAAATGAACTCACAATAGATGAGATTAAAGAAATAAATGAAAATCCCATCATAGAAGATATCGAAGATTTAGATGATAATCTTGATCGTAAAAAATCATCTCCTATTCAAGAAAACAAATCATTTAATATCAGAGATTTGTTCGTCAAGGATGTAGAAGAATAGCAATATTTAGATTTGCCTAAAATTAGAATTAGACAAATCTAAATAGCTATCTTTATCCTTACAAAGTATGTATTTTAATACTGACTACTCAATGATTAAGATCTTTTGAATCTTATCACCTTGACGAATATCATCTATCACATCAAGCCCTTCAAATACACGTCCAAAACAAGTATGTACTCTATCTAAATGAGCCGTATTATCTCTACTGTGACAGATAAAAAACTGAGAACCACCCGTATTTTTTCCAGCATGAGCCATAGATAAAACACCTCGATCATGAAACTGATTTTCGCCATCTAGTTCACAATCTATTTGATAACCAGGTCCACCTGACCCTATACCATCTGGACACCCACCTTGAACCACAAAATTTGGTATCACCCTATGGAAGTTAAGTCCATCATAGTAGCCTTTTTTTGATAAATCAACAAAGTTCTTAACAGTACCTGGTGCATCATCTTCGAAAAATTCAATTTTCATTAATCCCTTATCTGTATGTAATTCTGCAATCATTTTTATCTTTTTTATAAATAGAACACAAATGTAATTTCTTCGCGCTTAATGGTCAAAAATTAGAAAACAAATCAATCTATAGAGAGCTAGCTTGAACTTCCACTCTTGGTTACATTTACTTAGAGAATGCATACTTAGCACTAAACTTACACACCCTACCTAAATTAACCACTTTGTTTACAATACGTAAACTAAACCTAATCAGGTTCACCTTTTATTCAAAATAACCGAGAGAATGGCGGGCATCTTTGTAGTGTCATTTACTAATACGAAAAATCAAATGTATTCTTTAAGTAACATAAAATTGAACATTATGAGAAATTTAAAAATGATCCTAGTTGCTGCTTTACTATTAGCATTTCAGTGTTTATCAGCTCAAAACAAAGAAAGAACGACTCAATCGAAGACTGTCCTTGTAACCCTTACCGATGGAATCGAGGTGCAAGGTGAAGTAATCAATGATGATGACAAAGAGATCTTACTATTTACAGAAAATGTAGGAAGAGTATCCATTCCAAAATATAAGATCAGAAGCATAGAATCCTTAGCTACGGATCGGAAAGGTAAAATAATACCTAAGGAACATGATCCAACTTTTGCCACTAGATACTTTCTTACAACTAATGGCATGTCCATACCTAAAGGAGAAGTACAAGCAATGTTTGCACTGGCTGGATTTGATATTAATTATGGAGTTACTGATAAAATTAGTGTGGGGCTTATGACTTCGTATTTTGCTATACCTATTATTGGTAATGTTAAGTACTCAGAACAACTTAAAGAAAATGTTCATATTTCTGCAGGAGTACTTTTAGGTACAGGATCATGGGCATCTTTTAATAGTCGTGGCGCACTACCCTATGGAGCAATAACTTTTGGTGATAAAAAATCCAATATAAATTTTTCTGCAGGTTATGGAGCCGCTTCCATACAACCATTGTTTGATTCCAGCAAAAACACTTTCAATGCAGGTATGTTTTCTGTTGGTGGCATTTTAGCCGTTACAGAAATGGTCAGTTTGGTTTTTGATTCGTTTATGTTTATGCCTAAAAAATCACAAGATCGAAGGTTAGCTGGATTTGTTACTCCCGGGTTTAGAATTGCTTCTAAAAAATCGGATAGCGCCTTTCAATTTGGATTTATGGGAGTAGTTTCAAATGGGGAAATAATTCAAATACCAGCTCCAAGTTTACGTTATTTCAAAAAATTCTAAGTACTAGCCAATCTACAAAACAACCATTAGTACAGGAGCCTTAGGGCTCCTTTTTTATTTTCTATTCTTAAGAAAAAATCCGGCAATGCCAATAAAAATAATGGCAATTGTCTTAAATTCATAAGCTGCAAAGTAAACGAAACAATACACCAAACAACTAATAATTACAAAGAGTAACCACTTCAATTGGTTATCAAACGCCTCTTCTTCTGTAGGTAATTCATAATCTTCTCGATTAAAGTTTATCATTTCCAATAATGAATCTTGCATTGAAACAATGGGATAAATCTATACAAAACCCAAACAAATATCAGCAGGCTATTTTCAATCGAATCATAAAAAAAGGAAAGGATTCGAGTTTCGGGAGAGATCATAATTTTGAGTCAATTAATAACTATGATGATTTTTGCAAGCAGGTACCTTTAAGAACTTATGATGGATTTTTACCTTATATAGAAAGGATTAAAGCCGGGGAAGAGGATGTTTTGTATCCGGGAAGCCCTAGCTATTTCGCCAAGACATCAGGTACCACCTCAGGCGTTAAATACATTCCTTTATACAATGAATACATAAAGATTTATGCGAAAGCTGGTAAGCAAATGATTTATAACTATTTGCGAGAGACCCAAGATTTTGAAGTATTAGCAGGTAAAAATCTGTTCTTGCAAGGATCTCCCCTATTGGATAATATAGGCAAGATTAAGGTAGGTCGAATGTCGGGCATTTCTTATCATATCATGCCTAAAATTATTAAGCGTAAGCAGTTACCCTCTTATCAGACTGATATCATGCAAGATTGGGAAGCGAAGGTGAAGCAAATAGTAAAGGAATCGAAAACGAGTGATATTCAAATGATCGGAGGAATCCCTCCATGGATTATGATGTATTTTGACTATCTATCAGCAAGTTGTCAGCATAAGCTTATCAAAGACATCTATCCTAAGCTCAAGTTGTACATCCATGGTGGAGTGAATATAGAGCCTTATCGAAAATTATTAGCAGCTAAAATCGGCAAAACCATACATACAATCGATACGTATACTGCTTCTTAGGGCTTTTTAGGGTTTCAGGCCTCATTAAAAGATCAAGCTATGACGCTCTGCACAAATAATGAAATTTTTTACGAATTTATTGAGCTAAGCGACTATTTAGCCAATAAAAATTCATCCAAAAGAATGCGATTAATAGATGTGCAGTCTGGGATTGATTATGTGGTGGCTATAATTAACAGTTCTGGTTTGTGGGCTTACGTGATTGGTGATACTTTAAAGTTTAGTAACACAAATCCATATCAATTTAAGATTACTGGAAGAGTATCTCAATTTACTTCGATGTTTGGTGAGCATATCATAGCATCCGAAGTTGTTAATGCTATAGAGTCTGCTGTTCAAACTTTTGGCATACAGATAAGAGCCTATACTGTGGCTCCAAAAATATCAAGCAATTCCAGCCAGGATTCGTGCCATGAATGGTGGATAGATTTTGCGACAAAGCCCGACAATCTAGAGAGCCTTGCGAGCCACTTAGATCAACAAATGCAAGCTCAGAATAGTTATTATAAAGATCTTATTCAAGGCAAAGGTAGCACAAGCTTTAGCTCTAGGCTACCGTGATACTTCTGCAGAACCTGATAAGGTTTATCGGTACAAAATCATACCTGCAACCTTAGACTCAACAGTGAAACTACAATTTGGACAAGTTACTACTGACACCTATGATGAGACATCTTATGGTAATATAGAGCTAATCGATGGAAAAGGAATGGACAAAGCAATTGGTTTAAGATGGACAAACCCACCTGATGATTCTCCATATGTATCTTATGATATTCAGAGATCAGCTGATGGCATTAATTTTACTACAGTAAATGACAATCCATTTATTTACATGGCAGCTGAAGGCGCTGACGAAGGCATCTACTATATAGACAGTGTACCACAAAACAAAGTAGCCTATTATTACCGAGTTTGCCCTAAAACTGCCTTTGGACAAAATGCAGGGTACTCTGATACGCTACAATTAGAAGCGTGGCCTCCTAGCATAAACGGTTTTACCTTATATATGGGTGAATATGATTTTATAGACAATGATGAGTCTGTCGAGCTAAACTGGTCAGCTAGTCAGTTTGCTTTAGATGACAACTTAATCGAAGGATTTAATGTCTATCGTGCTGAAGAAATGATGGGGGAATACACTGTGATAAACTCAGGGCCTATCCCACCCAGTAAAACAAGTTTTACCGATGAAGATCCACCCATCGCTGGTTTTTATCGGGTTGTGGCTAATGACATTAATGAGTATGAATATGTGTCAAACACGGTTATGGTACAAATGCCAGATTCGATACCACCAGCCATACCAGTAAATATAGAAGGCCACTATGTATCTGACGAGCAATTTTCTTTAAGCTGGGATGAGGTGACTGATGAAGATTTGGCAGGATATAGAGTTTTCTTATCAAACCAACGAAATGGAAATTATACACAACTAACTAAGGCCAGTATTACTAATAATACCTACAATGGATATACTGATCCGTCTATTAAAGCAGATAGCGTATTTCTAAAAGTATTATCTACCGACCACCGGTCTAACTATTCCGAGATGTCTGAACCCTTAGCTTTATCACGACCTGATAACATAGGTCCTGCTAAACCCGTACTAACGAAAGCTATGCCAACGCCTGAAGGGGTAAGAATAGGATGGCAATACTCATCAGCCGAAGATGTTGCACGACATATCTTACAGAGAAAACTTCTCAATGGTCCTACCTGGGAAACGGTTCTAGTGATTGACTCCACACAGGTAGACCAATACAGTCCTCTAGATCCAGATGAAATAGTACCGACCCTAATGGTAGACAGTACAGAACTACAGCAACTGCCTTACGTTTATCGTTTCTTAGCTGAAGATGATGATTACGATCAAAGCAGCTCAGCTCAGATACAAGTAACTCCATACGCTAGTGTAACCCAAGGGGATATTGAAGATTTTGACATAGAATTAGAGACAGAATCCATTCCAGCAAATGCCTTTGTAAATGCCAAATTAGCCAAGCTGAACGCAAAAACAGGCAATGTGAACCACAACAGTACGGGGGCGACACAATATAATATGGCCATGAGTTGGAAATACGAAGTCGATGATACCGTCTTAGATTTTCAAATTCTACGCGCTCAAACAGGCCAACCTTTAGAAGTGGTAAAAACCATAACGCTGGCTGAGGCGATGGGAATGGAGGCGGGTGACGAAGTAGAAGTTACAGGCTCACTAGGCCTTATCCAACTAAACTATCGTGACACTGAATTGCAAAAAGGCAAACGCTATGTTTATCAAGTGTTAACAAGACATTCTGGTGGTGGCTATTCTGAAAGAAGCCCTACCCTAACTAAAAAAATTCCTGTAGAATAAAATCAATCATTAAAATTGACAAGCCATGAGAACAAAAAAAATACTATCGATATTCTTTTTAATATTTTTTTCAAATTATATTTTTTCACAAAATTTCAATTGTTATGATTTAATAGAATCCGATTCTGGTGTTGGTAACTTATATAACGAAGAATTAGACAATGTTGCTTGTTCACTGCAAACATTGGTAACAACATTAAACAATGAAGCTAGCAGTGTAAAATCAGTTCAACCTTTTGATATTCTGGGCTGTGATTTGTATCCAATTAAAGCATACGTAAATGAAGATGATGGATTTGAATATTTAGCAAATCTTGCAACTGAAGCTATAGAACTATCTCACGATAGTTATATAATGATCATTAAGTATCATAAAGAACATGAAGTCGGGTATGATGTACGATTTAATTTTGAAAACCTCTCATTTTTTGATGGTAAACCTACTTTGGAAGTTCAAATGTTTAGTGAATCTTTGAGCGCTAAAATTCAAACACATGAAGATATAAGTGAAAACAATGCAAATCCTGAAATAGATTTATTACAATATGTCATTGATTATTTCAACGGAGACGTAAATTTGAATATAGCTGATCTCGTAGGGTATTCATATCAAGGTATTGATGGTGTACTAACTTCCGAATTGGCTAGCGATAGTCACCAAGGAAGTTATTTTAGAGCTAAAGATGCACTTAAAATAGATGGCATTTCATTGGCATCTTCTAATGTTCTACCATCAACAATAACATTAGAAAATAATTCTTATAGTATTTATTACTCATTGTCTTCTAGCGCAAACTCATTTTCTGCAGAAGAACTTCCTAATTCCGATAAAGATATTTATATTGATATTTATTACGACCAACTGAATAATCCTGATAGTTTATTGATTGGAATTAGCCATTTCTCTCTTGATTTGGATGAAGCTTCAACTTTGGTAGATTCACAAGTGAAAGAAATTTTAAATCAAGGAGAAGCATTTGGTCCGGATTCTGAGTATTCAGAAGCACAAGATGATGGAATTGATTCTAAAATGACAGTAGAAGAATGGGAAACATGGGCAGACGATTTATTAGAACAAGAAATAAATAATGATAGTTGCTGTACCGGAGAGTGCACTGATGATGATGAAAGCGTGTATTCTGCAGCTTGTTTTGGGAAATCTGTTTCTTATGGAGCCCTAGATGGAATGGTCGGTTCTATTGTTTCACTGTATAAACTTTCAAGAGGAAGTTTAAAAGCAGTTGAGGCGACCAAAAATTATATGACAGATTTAGGAAAAACGTTAATTAATGAAAGATCCTTATTCGCGGTTTACAAAAAAGTTGCTCTTGATGCTTTTAGTTCTGCAACCAAAGCCTACGAATCATTTAAAAGTGCTTTAAAAACAGCAAAAAAAATATATTTGTTATTTGCAAATTTAAGTGGTGAAGATTTAAAAACTTTTGCCCAAGGAATAAAAGAAGGATTTTTGGAGTTTATAAATAGTTTTATTGATGGGTCACTAAATAGTGCATTTCTTGTTGGCAAATTAGGATTTGAAATCTTTTATGAAATAGTAATTCAGGGGTTCGCTGCTGGTGGTATTGTAGGAATCGCCGCAGTATTTATTGGTAAATTAATTAAAATAATTAAGACCTTTTACAAAGCAGGTAAAATTTCTATTGGTGCAGTTAAGAAAGGAATTGGAGACAGATTAATAAAGAGTAGAACTTCATCAAATGCAAGTACTAAAGTTAAAGCAGCAAAATGTGGTATTAGAGGTGGTGGGTGTTTTGTTGTAGATACTCCTGTGTTAATGGCTGGTAAATCCAATCAGTTCTCACTAAGAAACTCAACCAGAACAATGGCTGTAGCTGCGAGTATGCCAATCATAGCAGTTCCAATTCAAGAAGTACAACTTTTAGATTATGCGGTGGCTCATGAAACCGTAAACTCAACTTATGGATTAACGGCAAGTGTAGACGACGATATTTATAAAGGACTCTTAGATAAAGATCCTTATACGAGTGATCAACAGAGGAAAAGAGATCAATATGAAATAAATGATACGGATTGGAATGAGGTTGTCTTTGAACAAGTGAATGGAAGGTCGACTGGAAAATTGGCATTGCATAATGACTGGATAAATAAGAATGGTTATCAAGTAGATGCAGTGGTTGAATTGAATCTACCAGAACAAGGAATATCTGGACAGTTTAAGATTACTTGTATTAAACATATTATACCTCAGAGGAAACCGACTGACGAGGATGAAAGTGATGACTATGGTTATAAGCCCGTTACGGCCTTATTTACTCACGAGTCGAATCAGGTTTATAATATCAGTTTTGATAATGGAGAGGATTTAGGAGTGACTTATCAGCATCCGATTTACTCTGTTACTGCAGGAGATTGGAAACTTGCAGGAGAGTTGGAAGTTGGAGAGCAAGTATTAACTAAATCTTGGAAAGCTAAAGTTGTAAGCTCGAACAAGAAAGATGGAAGTGAGACAGTTTACAATCTTGAGATTCAGGAGTTGCATAATTTTCTTGTCGCTGAGAGTGGAATTGTGGTGCATAATAAGTGTTCAAAGATTGTTAAGAAAGAGCTTGAGGACTTAGGTGTTGGAACAAATAAGCATAGAGACATGTCAAATCCACAAAAACAAAAGCCAGTAGAGATTGAAACTGCAGATTCAGATAAAATTGCTCAAAAGTATGGAAAAGATAAAGTAGAAATTTGTTACGATGATTTAGGTTTTCCAGATTTTAACGATTGGGTAGCTAAAATGGTCGATGCAAGTGGAAATTTATTTGAAGCGACTTTTGAGATAAATATGACAGGAAACAATACTCATGATTTTACTGAAGCTCTAGATCAATTAAAAGATAGGCTGCCTAATAATTCGAGTTTTCAAAATTTATCGGCAAGTAAAGTGCCATTTGAAATAGATGGAATAAAATATACCTTTCATCATCATCAAGACGGAAAAACTATGCAATTGGTACCTAGTTCTATTAATTCAAAAACTCAACATGTTGGAGGTGCCGCTATTAAAAAGCAGTCAATTGCAAAAGGAGTAGATTTAGAATTACCAGGTCCAGCAGAAACAAAAGCTAAATATAAAACTATTTGTAATTAAGTATGAAAGAACTAATTAAAAGACAGTTTAGTCTTGGGGAACAATCAAATTTAGAAGACATAAGAGATATCCAGTTAAGAGAAGAGGTTATGTTTCCTTCAGATTTCGTATACTTTTTAATGAACTACAATAATATGAAATTCGAAAATGATCTAATGCTAAAGTTTGATGATAATGATTGGTACTTAGATAGATTTTATAATTTACAAGATATTGTTGATGATTTAAGAATGGCGAAAAAAGAAGTTGTAAATTTTGAAACTAATTTTTGGCTTGATGATCATATATCTGTTGGCGAACTGACAGGTAAAAGAATTTTACTTGGGGTTAAAACAGGGAATCTAAACAAGGTTTATATTTATGATAATGATGAAGATAATATAGATTATATATGTGATAATATTTTTTCATTCATTAATGAAAAACTTATAAAATGTGAATAGTTTATATGAAAAAAATTGGAACAATACCTATAATAGGCTAAATTTCAAGCCAATTGCTTAGTCAAATTAGCCTTTAGGAGAAAGGTAGAAAGTAAATCAACTACAGTCTTTTTCTGATCATCATCAAGCGACTGTGTTATATTAAAAAGAAAAAGAAGCTCGTTATGCGAAATTTGGATGCGAGCTTTTTCATTATGTCTACCATGGATAAGTTCATCGAGCGATATATCTAAAGCTGCAACCATCTTTTCAGCGATCTCTAAAAAAAGTACGGAATTACCCCCATTCATCTCAGCTTGCAGCTGAGAGAATTCAGCTAAACTATTTTATAAAAATATAAAAATCGGCACCTAATCATTTTTAGTATTCCCTATCCAAACTAAAAACATGTAATGCTCAGCTGGAAGCAGAGAGTGGCAATGCATGGCAAACTTCTAATTTTTAAAACACAAAGAGGTTTACTTTTTTATAGCTATTGACATTATTAAATAAAGCAGCAATATTGCGCATAGACTAATCAGTTATTTACTAACTTCAAATTTTTATTCAAACAAATACAAGTCAAGCCTTATGAGAACATCTTCTATCCTATGCTTATTATTCACTTTATCACTCCAACTATCATCCCAAGACTTTGACTACACAAATACTGGCGAATTTATGAGCAAAATGATGCCAGTAGATTTTGATCTAGATGGAGATATCGATATTGTTGGTGTAAATTCATCCTTTTCAAATAAACCTTTAGTCTATTTTGATAATCAAGCAGATGATCCATTAACATTTATCAAGACAACGATAGATCCTGCTACAAATTTTACTGGAGAAACCCGAGTACTTGACTGGGATAATGACGGTGATCTCGACATATTAGCTTCAAAACAAGAAAGTCCCGCAAATCTTTACTTGTTCGAAAATGATGGGACCAATAATTTTAGTCCTACCAGTCTAAATGTACCTAATGCTTATGGATTAGAAGTGGTCGATATGGATAATGACGGTGATCTTGATTTTATTGTTTTTGATGTTTTCACTTTCGATAAATGCCGAATTTATTTTAATGATAACGGTGTATTTAATCCTCTACTTATTTACGATGGAGATGATGATTTAGAAGATTTAAGCATCGCTGATTTTAATGGAGATGGTTTACCAGATTTAGTGTTAGGAGTTAATGAATTTTCAGGAGACCATGCTTTCATATTTACTAATAATGGTAATCAAAGCTTTTCAGAATCACCCTTACCCTCTGAGTCATTTTTTTCATTTAAAGCCTTAGATTTAGGTGATGTAAACAATGATGGACAAGTAGATATTTATGCGGTAAGTGATGAAAAATGCGTGGTCTGGACAAATGATAATGGCAGTTTCACTTTTTCCGAATTATTCCTATTTGAAGGTTCAGCTTTTGGTGGTTTTTCAGCCATTGCAGTCTTTGATGCAAATGGAAACGGACTCGATGATATAGTTTTAGGTGATGATGATGGTGGATGTCTTTTATACATTAACAATGGAGATGGCAGCTACTCAAGGCTAGAGCTAGAAGGTTTAAATGGCGTGGATGAATTCGAAATAATAGACTTGGATGCAGATAGCGATTTAGACATTCTAGCCTCAAATGGTAACTTAGGATATTACCTAAATAATCTTGAGCAGGTGGAAGATGCAGATGGTGATGGTTTTAGTTCAGATATAGATTGTGATGATAACAATCCTAATATATATCCAGGAGCGCCAGAGCTGGCAGAAAATGGTATTGACGAAGATTGTGACGGTGTAGATTGGATGATTACCAGTACTTCAGATTTAGGAAATACAAAAGTAAGCATCTACCCTAACCCGACAAGTGGAGTGCTGCATATACAATTAGATCAGGTTCAAGCAGTCAATTATCAGTTAGTGAGTTTGTCTGGAACAATCCTCGAACGAGGCAATTTAACGACAAGCAACATTGGCTTAGAAACTGATGCAATTGCTCAGGGAATGTATTTGTTAAACTTGCAGGATTTGAGTGGTAATAAGTTGGTGAAGAAGATTATTGTTGAGTAATCATAAATTATATTGCTTATCTGTATTATGTAAGAGCGTGAGAGTAAGCCTCAGATTTTTACCCCCTAAGTAACATTCACATAGTTCATACAAGTTGATGCTAAGGAATTTAGTAAACTTAGTTTAGTTAGAGATTTATTATTGCTTACCATAAGTACAAGATAAAGATAAAAGTGAATTATCTGCGCCTATATTATTCGGTTAATTATTACCTTTAGTAAGAAAAAAAATCATCCTATTATGAGAACACTATTAATTGTTATCCTTTTCGTTTTTACACAAAGCACTTTATTAACGTCCCAGTGGACTACAGCAAATTTAGCAGATCCGAGATATGATGTAAGCTCTTTTGGTGCAAATGGATTTGCTTATTTTTTTGGAGGTCGAGACAGTTTTGGGGGATCTGAAATTGTAGACATTTACAATTTTGAAAATGATAGTTGGTCTGATGCATTAGTTCCAGTTAATGCCCAAGATTGGGAAGTTCATGATGCGGGTGATTTCGCAGTAATGGTTAATCCGCGAGGGACTACTTCAGGACGAATGATGATCTACGATAAAATAAATGATTCATGGATATCTTTTGAAGAAGATAATGTGAGATCTGGTGATGCTATTGCTGCTCTCAACAATAAAGTTTACTTCGCTGGAGGGAGACTTAGTAATGAACAAATTGCGGATGTAGATATTCTTGACTTATCAAGTTTAACTTGGTCAAAGGAATTTCTATCTGTAGCTAGATCGAATGCTTCAGTTGCTTATCATGGTGATAACATTTTCTTTATTGGTGGGGATATAAACTTAAATGTTAGTGATCTAAGTAATACGGTAGACGTATTAAATACCCTAACAAACACCTGGCAGGTTTTTAGCTTAAATGAAGCAAAATTCGATATGGCTAGCGAAGTTGTCGGTGATTTTTTAATCATAGCAGGAGGGCAAACTACAAATAGTTCGACCACGGGATTGACCAATTTAATAGAAATTGTTAATGTAAACACATTTGATATTGTAACACAAACCATGGAATCTGTCAACTCAGAAATGGTTTCATGCATTGCAGATGACAAGGCAATATTTGTAGGTAAGGCGAATCAAGAAGTTGTGATTTATGATGTTGCCACAGGGATGATAAGCACTCAAGTTTTTCCGGAAAGTACAACTTCCAACCTTCAGTGTGTCGCTCTAGGTAAGCAAGTTTTTATTACTGGTTTGGACCTAAATAATAGAAATATAGTTAACATATACAATGCGGAAGATAATGATTGGTCAACCTACGATTTAGGCATTAACATTAGCAATGTAGATATGCTTGCTTACCAGTCAAAAATGTTTATTGCAGGTGGATCAGAAGGTTCGACCAAACTAGACAATGTGTTTATTTTTACGGACCCAAGCTTAGACCCAAATGCTGATAACGATGGCGATGGTTTTCCCAATGCAACTGACTGTGATGATACAAATGCTGATATAAATCCCGACGCAACCGAAATTCCATACAATGGTTTAGATGATGATTGCAATGAAGCAACATTGGACGATGATTTAGATATGGATGGTTTTAATGCTGATGTAGATTGTGATGACTCCGACCCTGAAGTTAATTCGGATGCAGTAGAAATACCCAACAATGATATCGATGAAGATTGTGATGGTGAAGCTTTAATTATAGACGAGGACGGAGACGGATTTAATTCGGATGAAGACTGTGACGACCTCGACCCCGAGATAAATTCGGAGGCTACTGAAATACCTAATAATGATGTGGATGAAGATTGTGATGGTGTGGCTTTAATCATAGATGAGGATGGCGATGGGTTTAATTCGGACGAAGACTGTGATGACCTCGATGCCGGAATAAATCCCGGATCGGAGGAGATACCCAATAATGATATCGATGAAGATTGTGATGGAGTGGCTCTAATGATAGACGAAGACAATGATGGGTTCAATTCAGATGAAGACTGTGATGATTCTAATGCTGGAGTAAACCCAGGTGCAATGGAAATTCCTAACAACGATATCGACGAAGATTGTGATGGAGAAGCCTTGGTCATTGATGAAGATGGGGATGGCTTTAATTCAGACGAAGACTGCGACGATTCTAATGCTGGAGTAAACCCAGGAGCTATGGAAATACCTAATAATGACATTGACGAAAATTGTGATGGTGAAGCTTTAATAATCGACGAAGATGGCGATGGGTTTAATTCGGACGAAGACTGTAATGACCTCGATGCGGGAATAAATCCAGATGCAATGGAAATACCCAATAATGATATCGATGAAGATTGTGATGGAGTGGCTTTAATGATAGACGAAGACAATGATGGGTTCAATTCAGATGAAGACTGTGACGACACAAATGCAGATGTAAATCCAGGAGCAATGGAGATTCCGAACAACGACATTGACGAAGATTGTGATGGTGAAGCTTTAATCATCGACGAAGATGGTGATGGTTTTAATTCGGATGAAGATTGTGATGATTCCAATGCTGGAATAAATCCAGATGCAATGGAAATACCAAATAATGACATTGACGAAGATTGCGATGGAATAGCATTTATGATAGACGAAGACAATGATGGTTTTAATTCAGATGAAGACTGTGACGACACAAATGCAGACATCAATCCAGGTGCTGATGAGATTCCTAATAATGATGTGGATGAAGACTGTGATGGTGAGGCCTTAGTAATTGATGAGGATAATGATGGTTTTAATTCAGATGAAGATTGTGATGACGATAATCCTAATATATATCCTGGAGCTCCAGAGTTAGCAGAAAATGGTATTGACGAAGATTGTGACGGTGTAGATTGGATGATTACCAGTACTTCAGATTTAGGAAATACTAAAGTAAGCGTCTACCCTAACCCAACAAGTGGAGTCCTGCATATAGAATTAGATCAGGTACAAACAGTCAATTATCAGTTAGTGAGTCTATCAGGTACTATCCTCGAACGCGGCAATTTAACGACAAGCAACATTAGCTTAGAAACTGATGCAATTGCTCAAGGAATGTATTTGTTAAACTTGCAGGATTTGAGTGGTAATACGTTGGTGAAGAAGATTATTGTTGAGTAAATGAGCTGCTAACAGTTATCAGTACGATTATTAATAAGGTAACTATTTATACTAACGAGACACCATTACTTTACCATGGTTGCTCATTACGTGCCGATGAATACTTAGTGCTTGGAATAAAATGAGAAATCCAAACGTTGCTATTTACGTACGTTATTAGTAACTTTACATTATGAAAGTTATAAACTATACAGAGCTTAGGTTGAATCTGAAACACTGGTTAAACTCAGTCATAGATGATGTGGAAGAAGTCATCATAAAGCGCAAAGATCAAAAAGACTTGGTGCTTATCTCGCTTGAAGAATACAATTCGCTTGTTGAAACAAATTACCTCTTGTCTGGCAAGAATCGAGATGTCCTCCTACAGTCGATAGCAGAAGTAAAAAAAGGTAACAAGGAATTCAAAGAATTATTAAATAAATGAAGTTGGCTTGGTCAATCGGGGCTTTGAATGATTATCTATATTGGCAAAAAACAAATGCGAAAAAGCTAAAAAGAATAATTACGCTGATTGAAGAAAGTATCCGGGATCCATTTGGCGGTATTGGGAATCCTGAGCCTCTAAAACATGAATTACAAGGTTTTTACTCAAGGCGAATCGATAAAGCACATAGATTAGTTTATAGTTTTACTGAAGAAGAATTATTGATAGTCGCTTGTAGATATCATTATTAGAAAAGTGGCGTCCAATTCCTTAGGACAGCATTTTAAACTCTTTATTGTTAAACTGTATTTGTCACCTTCATCGACCTGGCAGACAGAATGGTTGTTGGCTAGTGACTGCCTGTTCGTCCCCCGTTCATCTCAGCTTGTAGCTGAGAATACTTGCTGATCCTATTTTGAAAAAAAGTATAAAATCGATCGTTTCAAACTTGATGGATTTCACATCCTAATGCTAAAAATTCTAATTCTCAGCTTCAAGCTGAGACTAGCAAAACAAAAAGCCTAAAAGAAATCTACTCTACTTCGCGAAATCAAAACCGATAAGCAAGCATCCCCTTCGCAAAAA
>JAHDHH010000052.1 GCA_020631405.1 Saprospiraceae bacterium | reverse complement strand
CAAGTTCGGTATCAGGCTTAGGAGCAGGCACATATTCAGTTACAGTAACGGATGCAAATGGTTGTAGTAAAATCTGTTCAGCAGAGATTACTGAGCCAGCAGTTCTTGCAGCAGAATGTACAGATGATGCATTAAATTGTTATGGCGATACAGATGGATCAGTGAGTGTGACTCCAACAGGCGGCACCGCGCCATATAGTTTTGTATGGTCAAATGGAGGAATGACGGAAACAATAAGTGGACTGGGAGAAGGAGTTTATTCTGTTGTGGTAACTGACGCAAATGGTTGTACCGCTATGTGTAGTTCAACAGTTAGTGAGCCAGCTTTATTAGAAGCTGTATGTTCAGATGATGAATTAGCATGCTTTGGAGATACAAATGGAACAGTTAGTGTTTCACCTTCAGGAGGAGTTCCAGGTTATACCTACTTATGGTCTACAGGTGGAACCACAGCTACAGTATCGGGCTTAGGAGCAGGTAGCTATACAGTAACTATCACTGATGCAAATGGTTGTAAAGAAAGTTGTGAAGCGTTGGTGACTCAACCTCCTGCCGCTCTAGATTGCACACTTGTTAGTGAAGATGACTGCGATGGAAATACAGCAACTTTAACGGCTAATGTTACTGGTGGTACAACTCCATATAGCTATTTATGGTCAAATGGAGAAACCTCCCAAAGCATTGAGGCAGTTGCTGGAACTTATGCTGTCTCGATTATTGATGCTAACGGTTGTGAGACCGATTGTGGTACTTTTATCATTGAAGAGGCATGTGGCACCTCGTGGGCTTATTTAGAAGATGAAAGTCTGTGCTTTAATGAGCTTGATGATTACTGTTCAAATACAAATCAAATGCCTTGGGGTTTTACAACTAAAATAACACCTGGAACTTATGTATTTGATATACTAGAAGGTGCTCCGGGAATGTGTGGCGATGGTAGCCTAGGAAGCAATGTTGGAACAGCCACGGTTACTTGGAATGGGGGAGTAAGTTCGCCAATCATTGAAGTTGCGATCACAGATGGTCAACATTATGTAACTGATGCTCATATTTGGGTAGGATGTAATCCTCTACCTTTAAAGGGTAATCCGAATAATCAAAAATGTACTTCTGCACCAGGTCAATTAGGATGCACTTATGCGTATGATCCAACAGAGACCATGTTTACCATTGATGATTGTCTTTCTGATGATCTACCTTGTGATGGTGATGAAATATGGGTGGCATTACATTTTGTAACCTGTGATTTAATATGTCCTGATGAAACACTAGCAGTTGAAACTGAAGAAGAATATGAAGAAGAAATTGCAGGATTGGAAGAATCTTTTGAAGAAGCCAGTATGATTCTCAAGCCAAATCCGGTTATTGAAAATCTAATAGTAGATTATTTTTCTAGATCAGAGGGTGTTGCAAATGTTAGGATATTTGATATCTCAGGTAATGTTCATCAAAAATTTAATTATGACATTACAGAAGGGAAGACAGCTATTGAAGTTGAGCTTTACAACTATGACCCTGGCGTATATTACATACATATAGATACTGGTAAATCAGTTCTTATTCAGAAGTTTATAAAGTTTTAGTAAGGAAGCTGAATCATTCAGTTTTTCGAGGACTGCTTATCGTAGAGCAGTCCTCTTTTTTTTTCAAGAGACCAATAAAACATTCGTTAGACAGCCAAATGGAGTTGGTGATTTATCATACAGAATTTGTGCCTTTCGCTTCCGCAAATGACTTTAGTATTTCTACAAGTGATCTGGAGTTAAATAAATTTGATTTATCCGAATGGCCAAATCCAACTCAGGAGTTGGGAAATATCAAATTAATGAATGTAGATAAAGGCTTATCAAATGATGAATTTGCCATCACTATCTAAGATATTTTATGTCAGCAAAAAATGAAGATTAAAATTCAAGAAAGAGTTGCTTTCATGTAAAAAATCTAAAACAAGGAATTTGTTTTCTAAATGTAACAAACGATATAGGAATAATACTTAATTCTCAAAAGCTAATAATAATATAAGATAAAGAATAATTTCTAATGATTCTTGCCCTCAGTGTTTTCTTCCAATTTTACAAAACCTTCCATGAATAGTGTAATTGCTTTTTCATCAATATTGGTGTAAATTGAAATTTCTGGATTCTGAAATCCTTCTTTGCCAACGCTATTATACCTAACACTGATGTGTCCTTCCTCATTGGGTTCGATGGGAATGAATGGGAAGCTAGGTTGTGTACAGCCACAGCTTGCCGATGCAGATTTAATCTCTAAAGGAGCATTACCTGTATTTACGAAAGTGAATTTGTGGTCAATGATATCTCCCTGTGCAATTGTATCAAAGTTCATTTTCATTTCTTTGAATTCTATTGCGGCTAATTTTTTAATGCCTTTTTTCTTAACTGTATTTTGTGAAATTCCAGTTTGATCTGCTTGCTTTTTCTTTTTTACTTTAGAAGAAATTACTTTTTCAAAAACAGCACCTTTAATATTCTCTTCTTCATTTGGTAATGGTTGCCTTGATGCTAATTCTTCTTGTATTTTTCTAGCTGCTTCTTGCTGTTGAGCTATTGTTGATATTGTTTTAGGTTTGTTTACTTCTGAAGTTTGTTTGTGTGAAGCTAGAGTAATAGTTTGGACTTGTTTATGTTCTTCTGGTTCTTCCAATTGCTTTTGTTCGTAATCTACAACAGAGTCAATTGCAACCGTGTCTTCACTGGTGGTTGGGTTATCGATACCATCTTTAATTGCTACCTCACTTCTTGTAGAACTTTTATCATTTGCGCAAGCATAAATAATAATAACGAGGGATAATATGAATAATCTCAATGCCATCAATGTCTATAAAGATATTTTTTTGACGACAAAAAATTGAATTAGACACTATTATTGTGTCTAGATTACCTGATATTTATTTTAATAGACTAAAATTTCCCAGTTTTTGATATGAATCACCTTGGCAAGTATATTCTACTTTATAAACATACATAGCAGGGGCTTGTCTCACTCCATTCCAAAAACCATCCCATCCTTCTTGTTTGTTTTGAGTTGTAAATACTTTTGCTCCCCAGCGATCATAAATGTCAAAGTAATCCAACTCAGAAATGATGAAATCATTTGAGATTTCAAATATGTCGTTTATTTTATCATCGTTTGGTGTGAAAACATTGGGCAATAAAAGATTATTGCAGTCAATTGAATTTTCATCAATAACAAGTATGTTAACTTCATCTTGGGCTATACATGACCCATGGTCAATGGTTAAGGTATAGCTTTGAGATTCGTCCAATGTTGCAGTCGGCTCTATTAGATTTGGGTTATCCAAATTTGCAGTAGGTGTCCAACTAAAAATATTGCTACAAATACTTCCTGTCTCTATAAGTACAGAGGAGCCTGCAAAAATTGTTGTATCACTTGTTAGTATCCGATCTGGCTGTAGGTCCAAGGATTGAATATCTTCAATCCCTAAAACCTGATCGAAGATTTGAATTTCATCAATTCGACCACGTGTATATGTTTCATTATCGTTGAGGCATGGGGAAGAACCAATTCGAACACGATGTTTTTCACCCAAGACAACACTTTCATTGATATTGTCAGATATAATAAACTCACCATCAACACTTAATGAATAGACATTGTCTTCTCTGGTAAACAATAGGTGATGCCAGCATCTGTCTGGATCCAAATCACCAAGCAGAAACACTCCCACTCCAAAGTTCTTAGCCATTTGCACATCAACCTGCTTTAGGGATGGTATGTATCTTACAATAAAAGCCGAATCCTTAGAGCAATATCTTTGCACGCTGAAAAGACTATATGGCTCAGGGGCATCATCTGCCCAGAAATACATCGAAAAAGTAAAATCTTCTTTTAATATTTCCTTTATCCCATTATCGGCAAAGATTGTATCCGATTCTTCATCGAAGTATGCAGCATCTGCTTCTACTCCGCAATCGCACATGACACTTGGACTTACAAAATTGTCATCTAGGGTTCCAATGTCGTCTTCCGCTGTACAATTATTAAATGAAACCTTATAAGCTGGAGTTACTTGACTAAATCCAATTTGAATGGTCAATACACATACTATGAGTTGAATTACTACTTTCATTTCCCAAATAAATTTCCCAAATCCATGCCTCCTGGCAAAATGTCACTTACGCTGTTTTGTGAAATTTGCTGTTGCTTTTCACTGGCTAATTTAGTGGATGTGTTCAAAGTCTCAATGAGAAGGTCTTCTATCATTTCTTTATTTTCTGCTGATAAAATTTTTTCATCGATGCTTAGGTCCAATATCCTATTATTGCCGTCAACTTTTATTTTGATATGACCATCAGTATCCTGAGCTTCAATAACTTCTGCTGCCAATTGATCTGACATTTTCTTTTGAGTTTCCTCAAATTGTTTCATTAATCCATCAAACATGATTTCTACTTTAATAGTAAACGAAAGTAATTACAAATTATTTAGTTATATCACTTGCGATATATAAAATACATACAGAACCACCAGCATAACACCCACCCATTTGCCTATTTTATTGGTCATTACAATAAAAGCAAATAAAATGGTCATCACGATCATAAATGGAACAGCAAAGTCCATGATTCCTTCTGTAATTTTTAATTCTCCAAAAAAGGATGGTACCGCCATAACTCCATAAGTATTAAAAATATTCGAACCTAAAACATTGCCAACTGCAATAGCATGTTTTCCTTTTCTAGCTGCGGCCATACTAACGATTACTTCTGGTAATGAGGTTCCAACTGCTACCACAGTTAGTGCAATTATAGATGGAGCAATACCAAGATTTTCTGCTATTTTTTCCAAAGCATATATCGTATATGTAGCCCCAAAATATACCATCAAACCTCCTAAAATTAAAAGCACGTATTTTTTAGGATCTACCTTAGGTCTGTCATTTCCATCATCTATATTTCCTGCAACAGTGCTATACAAGAAAAATATCAATGCAATCATAAAGAGGATAGCCTCTATAAAAGTAAATTGTAAATCAGCAACTGCAAAATAGAAAAGTATTGCAGAAATAATCAACAAAGGAATATCAACTTCCATGATGTTAAAGTCAAGCTTTATGCCGTTTCCAACAATTGTTGTTAATCCAAGCACCAACAGAATATTCGCAATGTTAGAACCAACAACATTACCTGCAACAATTTCCGATGTGCCAGAAAATACTGCTGCAATAGAAGTGGCTAGTTCAGGAAGCGAAGTGCCAAAGGCTACAATGGTAACTCCAATGATAAATGGTGAAATCCCAAATGATAGACCTATTTTTTCAGCAGACTCAATCAACCAGTCTGATCCAATCAAAAGAACAGCAAGACTAACAATGAAAATAATGTATATCACAAATAAGATTTAATTATTCAACTTAACAAGCATAATCTATCTATTGAAATAAAAGTTTCAATCATTGAGATATGCGAAAAAAAAGCGCAAATTTACATTCGAAATCAAGGGCTAAATTAGTAATTAATTAGCTATTACATTTTAATTCTATATTAAAGCTTTGATTGAGTAATCGAATCATACCTATGTCTAAAGAATTAGCACAAGAATCACCTGAAAAAGAAATGTCATTTTTAGAGCATCTCGAAGAGTTGAGATGGCACATCATTAGATCCTTGTTGGTACTTCTTGTCGCAGCCATTGTAATCTTCACAATGAAAACGTGGGTTTTTGAGCATATTATTTTTGCTCCTAAACATGATAGTTTTGCTACTTATAGATTCTTTTGTGGTATTTCTGATCTGACTTGTTTGAGGCCTAAACAATTTGATCTGATCACTAGGGATATAGGTGAACAATTTTTTATGCATATTAAGGTTTCATTATGGTTGGCTTTAATCTTTACTTTTCCATATGTGTTCTATGAATTTTGGAAATTTATTGAGCCAGGACTTTATAAGAATGAAAAGAAAGCTGCCGGTGGTATGGTGTTTAGTTGCACTTCTCTGTTTTTTCTTGGTGTTTCTTTTGGTTATTTCATCATAACACCTTTTGCATTGAATTTTTTAATTGGCTATTCTGTAGGAGCCGATGCCATAAGTAGCCCAACTCTTGCTAGTTATGTGAGTTATATGACGCTTTGTACTTTACCAACAGGTTTTTTGTTTCAGATGCCAGTATTAGTGTATTTTTTATCTAGAATTGGTATGATTACACCTACGATTATGAAGAGATTTAGGAAACATGCTGTGGTAGTGATTCTTATACTTGCTGCGATAATTACGCCTCCAGATGTAATTTCTCAATTTTTAATTGGAATACCTGTTTTTTTATTGTACGAAATAAGCATTATGATATCTGGAAGGGTAGAAAAGAAGAGAAATAAAGCACTTTCTGATTTATAATTTTGTTAATCTAAAATAATTATTAGGCTTGTCTAAATCTATCAGAGTTTCCTCAAATATGACCTTGCTGCTGACCTTGTTTATACCTACAATAAGTCTGGTAATGCTTGGATTGACAGCAATTGCAACGATTTTTTCTGAAGATTACTTAGGTCCTTTCCCAAGTCTTTCGTTTTCTAAGTATTTCTTCTTGATCATTTTTATACTGTATTTCCTTTTAATTTACTTCACCATTCTTCGCCTTAAAAGAGTGGAACTATCTCAGGATCAGATCCTTGTAAGTAATTTTTTTAAGACTTATGCATATAGATTCAGTGATATCGAAAGTTTAAAGAGACTAAACTTTATACTTTTCAAACTTTGGATAATCAAGCTAAAATACAAAGGTAAATTTGGCCGCCGAATCCCATTTATCTTGAATAAAGTCCAAATGAATTACAGCCTAGAGTATTTTGGGTTTTCCAATTTTAACGAGGTTCTAAACTTACAAATGGACAAATAATTTCTTCTAAGGAGATGCCACCGTGTTGGAAGGTGTTTTTATACATATTATTGTATTTGTTATAATTATTTGGGTATAAAAAGAAAGTATCTTCTTTAGCAAAAATATAGCTTGAACTAATATTTGGTGATGGCAAGCCTTCTTTCTGTGGTTCTAAAACCTCATACACATCCGATTTCTTATATTTTAGGTTTTTACCAACCTTATATCGGAGATTGGTTGTAGTATCTCGATCGGCAATTACTTTGGAAGGACTATTGACTCTTATGGTACCATGGTCGGTAGTTATAAAGAGCTTAATATCATGTTCTGAAAGCTTTTGTAAAGCTGTCCAAAGCGGTGAATTAAGGAACCAAGATTTGGTCAAAGAGCGATAAGCTTTTTCATCACCTGCAAGCTCTTTTAAAACTTCCATTTCAGTACGTGCATGCGACAGGGTATCTATAAAGTTATAGACAATTATTGTTAGGTCATTGTTGAGACTATTGAGTATGTTGTCGTGCAATGTTTTTGCATGATGAGTGTTCAATATTTTGTGATATTGCATCTTGACATTTCTCTTTACAATTCTATCTAATTGCATTTGCATAAATGTCTCTTCCTGTTTGTTCTTACCTTCGTTTTCATGATCATACACCCATTTGTCTGGATAATTCTTTTGGATATCGGCAGGTAACATACCCGCAAATATTGCGTTTCGACTATATTGAGTCGATGTTGGTAAGATTGAATAGAAATGATCTTCCTTGGTTACCTTAAATTTTTCTAGTATTATTGGTTCGAGTATTTTCCATTGATCATATCGAAGATTATCTAATAATAGTAGGATGTTTGGTTTGTCTTCTGACATGTTTGGAAACAATTTTCTTTTGAGCAAATTATGTGACATATCAGGACCGTCTTCCTTTCCAACCCAAGTAGAATAATGCCTGTCAATAAATTTGCCGAACTCCTTATTGGATTCACTTTTTTGCATGCTTAGAATGTCTCCCATATGAATGGTTTCACTTGCGTCTAATCTCAACTCCCAATCGATTAATTTTTTATAGAAACCAACCCAGCTATCAAGATCCAATCCACTACTCATTTCAACATGTAATTCTCTGAATGCTTGTTGATAATCTGATGCAGTTTTTTCAGAAACCAAACGCTTATTATCGATGATCTTTTTAAGCGTTAGAAGGATTTGATTTGGGTTGACTGGTTTAATTAGGTAATCATCAATTTGAGAACCAATGGCTTCTTCCATTAAGTTTTCAGCTTCATTTTTTGTAATAAGTACAACAGGCATGTTTACATACTTCGCTTTGATTCTGCTCAATGTTTCAAGTCCAGTAATGCCAGGCATAGATTCGTCTAAGAATACGACTTCGATATTTGGGTCGTTTTCAAGTAAATCTAAGGCATCATGTCCATTGGTGACTGTTTCAACAGTGTATCCTTTCTTTTCTAAGAAAAATAATTGTGGTTTAAGTAAGTCAATTTCATCATCGGCCCACAATATTTTTACATTTGACATCTATTTTAGTTGATTTGATTAGGAATGATTATTTCTGATTCTTAACAACGAGTCAGATATTTACTTTATTCTTTGATAATGGGAAAACGAAAATTATTTAATGATCCAATATACGGCCTGATCAATTTTAAATCAGAATTTTTATATGATTTAATTGATCACCAGTACTTTCAAAGGCTTCGCCGTATAGGGCAAATGGGGCTAACACACTTTGTGTATCCAGGTGCAACACATAGCAGATTTCAACATGCAATCGGTGCCTTGTATTTAATGCAAAGTGCAGTTGCAGTTTTAAAAGAGAAAGGAATTCAGATTAGTCAGGAAGAATCCGATGCTATGTGTGCAGCCATGTTGTTGCATGATATTGGTCATGGCCCCATTTCTCATTCTTTAGAAAGAATCATTGTGGATGTTCATCATGAGGATATTTCTTTGGCAATTATGAATTTATTAAATGAGGAATTCAATGGAAGATTAAGTATGGCCATTGAAATTTTCAAAGGTAAATACCCAAGGAGGTTTATGCATCAACTTGTGTCGGGCCAATTGGATTTGGATCGTTTGGATTATATCACACGTGATAGTTATTATACAGGGGTAGCAGAAGGGGTAATTGGTTATGACAGAATTATTTCCATGATAGATGTTGTGGATAACTCATTGGTGGTGGAAGAAAAAGCCATCTATTCAATTCAAAAGTTCTTGGTGGCTAGAGAGATTATGTACAAACAAGTTTATCTTCATAAAACAAGTATTTCGGCGGAGGTTATGCTACGTCAATATTTTAAAAGGTTAAAATATTTAGCCAAACTGGATGGAAATGCGCTGGCAGGATTGACATTTTCTGAAGAAATGAAATACTTTTTGAAAAAAAATGTTTCGAAATTGGACAAAATGGACCTTATCAAGTTCTTACATTTGGATGATAATGACATTTATGTTCTGTTAAAGTCCTCAGTGTCTCATCAAGATTTTATAATTCGTGATCTTTCCACAAGATTATTGGGTCGAAAGCTATTCAAAGCAAAGGTTTCTAGCCAAGTTATTGCGAGTGACTTTAAGAAAAATGTTCGTCAAAAAGTTAACGAAACCTTAAACATCGGTGACGAAATTAGTGATTGGTACATCATCGAAGGAAAGGAATCAATTTGTACTTATTCTCCTGATAATGAGGAAATTAAATTCCTTAGAAAAGATGGACATGTCTTTGATTTGTCCTATATTTCTCCTGAATTTAATTTTTTAACTATTATAGATAGATACTTCTTGTGTTATCCGGCATGAGATTCTCTATCTTTGGGCGAAATTTTAAAAATTACACATTTTCAACATTCTTAATAAAACTTATTTGAAACTATGAGAAAACTGAACTTGATCTGCACTTTGGTGCTCAGTCTTTCTGTGGTGGTTGTTTTTGCACAACCAGAAGCGGGAATGCCTTCTGAGCCAGGAAAGTGTTACGCTAAATGTTTGATCCAAGATCAGTACGAAACTGTAACTGAGGAAATTCTAGTAAAAGATGCTTCTACTAGAGTTGAAGTTGTTCCAGCTGTTTATGAAACAGTAACGGAAGAAGTTCTAGAATCAGAAGCAAGCAACACCCTAAGAGTTGTTCCTGCCTCATTCGAAACTGTTACAGAACAAGTATTGACCAAGGAAGCTGGATCAGCTCTAAGAGTTGTTCCTGCACAATACGAAACTGTTACAGAAGAAGTATTGACCAAAGAAGCTGGTAATTCATTAAGACCTGTACCTGCACAATTCGAAACTGTTACTGAACAAGTTTTAGAATTTGATGCTGGTTGTGCTAATGGTTCTGGCGCTGGTGGTGCTGATTGTGCAATGGATATGAGAGCTTTACCTGCACAATTCGAAACTATTACTGAAGAAGTATTGGTTAAAGAAGCTGGTAATTCAATCAGAATTGTACCTGCAACCTTCGAAACTGTTTCTGAAGAAGTATTGGTTAAAGATGCCTATACAACTATCAGAACTATTCCTGCATCATTCGAAACAGTAACTGAAGAAGTATTGGTTCAAGAAGCTTATACTACACTTACTGCTGTACCTGCAGTATATGAAACAGTAACTGAAGAAGTATTGGTTAAAGATGCTTATTCTACTGTTAGAATTGTTCCAGCAGAATATGAAACAGTAACTGAAGAAGTATTGGTTAAAGATGCTTTCAACACAGTTAGAGTTATTCCTGCAGTTTACGAAACAGTAACGGAAGAAGTATTGGTTAAAGATGCCTCAACTTCACTAAGAGCTGTAGCTGCAACTTATGAAACTAAAACTGAAGAAGTTTTGGTAAAAGATGCTTACTCAACATTGAGAGTAGTGCCAGCTGTTTATGAAACAGTAACTGAAGAAGTATTGGTTTCTGAAGCAAGTACAAGAATTGAAAAAATTCCAGCTAAGTACGAAACTATGACAGAGCAAATTGAAACTTCACCGGCTTCAACTAAGTGGGTTAAGAAAAAAGCTGATAAAAACTGTCTTTCTGCTAATCCTGATGATTGTTTAGTTTGGTGTTTAGTAGAAGTTCCTGCTCAATACAGAACTATTTCTAAGAAAATCAGACAAGCTTGTGCTGATGGTTACACTGAAAGTGGTGATGACTGTATCAGAACAATTGACGTTCCTGCTCAATACGGAAGCAGAACTTATAGAAAATTAGTTTCTCCTGCTACAACTGAAACTGTTACAGTTCCTGCTCAATATGAAACAAGAAGTTTCCAAGTATTGGCAACTCCTGCTACTAGCGAGTCAACTCCAGTTCCAGCTCAGTATGAAACAAGAAGTTACCAAAAATTGGTTTCTCCTGCTACAACTGAAACTGTAGAAACACCAGCTCAGTATACAACAAGAACATACAGAAAATTAGCTAAAGGTGCTTCATTTGAAACAGTTCAAGTGCCTGCAGTATATAAATCAAGATCTTACCAAAAGTTGGTTACACCTGCAACTACTCAGTCTGTAGAAGTACCAGCAAGATATGAATCAAGATCATACCAGAAGTTGGCATCGCCGGCAACAACAGAAGTTGTTGAAGTGCCAGCTCAGTACACATCAAGATCATACAAAAAAGTTGCTCAGGATGCTTCAACTGAGACAGTTGATATTCCTGCACAGTATACTTCAAGATCTTACCAGAAATTAACTACTGATGCTACTGCAGAAGCAATGCCATGCAATGGCGGATCTGTAATCAATGTTAACTTTGAGACTGGATCTGCAACATTAACACAAGGATCATATGCTGAAATTAACAGAATTGCTGCTGGAATCGATTGTGCAGATGGCTGTAGTACTACACTTGTAGGACACACGGATTCTCAAGGATCAGCTGAATCAAATCAAGCATTGTCAACGAGAAGAGCAAAAGCTGTCTATGATGCAATTATTGCTGCTGGAGTTGATGCTGGATGCGTAAGATACGAAGGAAGAGGAGAGTCAAGCCCGGTTGCTGATAACAATACTGCTGAAGGTAGAAGACAAAACAGAAGAACTGAAATGGTATCCACTTGTGGAGCTGGAAGTTCAGATTGTAACAGATACGGAAGCAGAAGTTACCAAAGACTAGTTTCAGATGCAACATCTGAATCAGTTGATATTGCTGCTCAATACGGATCAAGATCATACCAGAAATTGGTTTCAGATGCAACAACTGAGTCTTCAGATATAGCTGCAACTTATGGATCAAGATCTTATCAGAAATTGGCTTCAGATGCGGCAACTGAAAATACTGATATTGCTGCTTCATATGGGTCAAGAACTTATAAGAAATTGGTTAGCCCAGCAACAACAAGAACTATTGAAATTCCTGCAGAATACAAAACTGTAAGTAAGAGAAGATTGGTTTCAGAGGGTGGAGTTACAGAATGGAGAGAAGTTGTTTGTGATGCTGATATCACAGAAGACCTTACAAGAAGAGTACAATCTGCTCTTAAAGAAAGAGGTTATGATCCAGGACCTGTTGACAACGCAATGGGTAAAATGACGAGAGAAGCTCTTGTTAAATTCCAAAAAGACAACGGTTTACCTGTAGGTCAATTGGATTATGAAACGCTAAAAGCCTTGGGAATTAGATAATTTCTAAGTTGAAAGCTATATAAAATGGGGCTACACCAAAAGGTGTGGCCCTTTTTTTGTCTAATTTTTCCATTCAAGTTATATTTTTTTCAGAAAACCTACTTTGGCATAGGGGGGTGGTGGTTTTTTATTGTCCTAACTAATGTAAAGCTGTATCAAATTCATTTTGATTACTCTTGCGTATACTAAAATGCCAAGTTTTTGACATTTTGGTGGATTTGGCGAGATAATCATTTATTGAAATTTAAATTTGCTAGACGAATTACTGACGAAATTTTTTATGACACCTAATACCAAGACTAAACAAATGAAATTAACACCCTTAACCACTTCTTACATATGGCTGTAAAATTGGACGTCCTGTCCTACCTCAAATTCAGCTTAAATTAACCGTAAGTTCTAAGTTAAGATTTTCAAAAGACGATTCCTATTTGTAATGCCAGCGTGCTGTGCATTGCTTGCTTGTATAACGGTGTGTCATATTATTAATTATTTTGATATATACTAAAAATCAATAAACCTGTAAAGAATGAAACATTTATTTACACTTATCATTTTCTCACTTGCATTGATTAATGTGAGTTTTTCTCAATCAAGCATTGCAAATGCAGATAGCTACTTTGTTCAAAACAAAGTCGGCGAGAAACTAAATCATTTTTATACAACAGAAGGAAAAGTCCAAGTCTATTTTCATAAAGACAGAATAGAAATGATTTCTGAATTTGAAGGTGAAGAACAATATTTCTTTATCATGTTGAAAAACGTTTCATTCGAATTGCCTGAAGGAGAAGGATTAGTGAGTAGAGAACTTGTAGACATTGAAAATGAATCAATGGCATCAGTGCTTAAATCTAGAACAATGGAGAAATCATATTTCAAATCTATTAGGTACACAGAAAGGAACTCTGGGGATGTTTTAGAAATCAGTATGAAAGGAAACAAAATTGATTTCAATGGAATTGGGAAAATTCCAATCGAACTAGAGCTTTGGGGAAATGCAGGAATGACATCTACAAGAAGTAATAATGTTCAACTCGAAGAATTTGGAAAAATCATTGAGTTGTCCTCTAATAATAGTCAGCTTACCAAAGACAACGATAAAATTAGCTTTAAGCAGAGTGGTGGTAATGATAATGCCAGTCTGAATTTTTCAATAACCATTAATTAATTACCGCCCTTAACCAAAACTTACACCTGATGAGGAATTTTTACCTTTTAATTACTTTGACTACTTTAAGTTTGTTTTTTGCAACAAACTTAACGGCGCAAACTGCCACTACAACTACATCTGGATCTTCTCCTTTGATGAATATCAATGGAGGTAATTATCAAGCATATTGTGTAGATTACTCAATGTCACCTCCAGCTGCTAGCACAACTTACCATTGGGATGCAACACATGAGGATATTAATCTTTTTGGCGTGACTGCATCTTTACAAGGGCATTCTGCTTATGGTACGGATGCTGTCCAACGTGCAGTTTGGTATTTTACCGATAATATAAATCCACCAGATGGTCACAATGCTTGGATAATTATTGATAGAGTGGAAAGTGGAGTATATGTGGAGCAATGCGCATCTGAATGGTATTCTAAGAATACAGGAGAACAGGATATGATGACTCACAATGACCCATATTGTAAAGCTGTCTGTGATGATACAAACTTTAATCCTGGTTCATTGAACGGTTACATTGCTAATTGTGGCCCATTTGACCCTCCTAGTATGCCAAATAATGGGAGCACCCCAGCATCAGGTTGTGAAGGTGGTAAGATTGAATATCAATGGCAAAAGAAAGATGCAAGTACAAATTGGCAGTGGGTTAATATTTCAGGAGCCACTTCAGAGTATTGGAACCCTGGATATCAAACTGTAACGACATGGATCAGAAGAGGTGCTTTTTGTGACCCCTGTGGATCTTCATGGGAATATACCAATGTAATAGATATCCATATAATTACAAATTATAATAATGGAGGAACCATTGATGGAGATGAATTTAACTGCGGAGGATATGATCCTGGCTTGATTACATCAAAGTCAGATCCTTCACCATACTATTCTGATCATCCTGATCTGAATACTGTTAAATGGGAAAAGAGAACACCAGGAGGGTCTTGGCAACTGATTTCTGGTGCTACGGGAATGACCTATAATCCTGGATATATTTCAACTACAACTGAATATAGAAGATGTGGTAGAGTGGACCCTTGTACTGAATGGATTTGTTCCAATGTCGTAGTTAAGGAAGTAGGTTCTGATCCTACTAACTTTGATCCTGGTACTATTTCTGGAGGTGAAGGATTTTGTAATGGAGGTGATGCTGGAAAGATTACTGGTACAGTGCCAACGGGTTGTAGCGATGGGACCATAGAATATCAATGGCAGGTCAAAACTACATCTGGTGGAACTTGGCAAGATGTAAGTGGAGCGAAATCTCAGAATTGGGATCCTCCATATTATAGCTCATCAGTTTGGGTTAGAAGAGCCTCGCGTTGTGCTCCTTGTGGAAGTTATGAATATTCGAATGTTGTAGATATTCACATAAGTGAAAACTATACAAGCGGTGGAACTATTTCAAATGACCAATGTAATTGTGGTCCTTTCGATCCTGCTGCAATAACCGCATCTGGACCAAAAGGTGGAACAGTTACTTGGGATGGATTTTTAAATTCTAAATGGCAGGTAATGCCAGAAGGTGGTTCTTGGACTGACATTCCAGGGCAAGTCGATGAAGGTACAGATACTCCAGCAGTATCCAATACTTACAATCCTGGACCAATCACAGTAACAACGAAATATAGAAAGTGTTTCAGAATTCTTCCATGTACTGAATGGATTTGTTCTGATGAAGCAATAATGGAAGTAGTTCCAGTGCCAACTGCAAATAATGATAGTGAAACTATTTGCTTAAATGAAACAACTAAAATCGATGTTTCGGCAAATGATACTCATAATAATTATAATACTTCATATCATATAATAACACATCCTTCTGGAGGATCAGCAAGTATGACCAAAAGTGGTTCATTAAGCTATACTTCTCCTAATGCATGTGGAACACAAACAATTGTTTATGAAATTTGCAATGATGCAAACTATTGTGCAACAGATTGTTGTGATCAAGCAACTGTAACCATTACTGTAGAAGATAATACCAATCCAACTTTGAATGGTATGCCAGCAGATGTAACGGTTCAATGTGATGCTATTCCAAGCAAAGCAAATGTAACTGCTTCAGATAATTGTGATACAAAACCTGAAGTGAGTTATAATGAAGTTTCTACTCAAACAAATAATGGCAGTTGCTCTGATGCGGAATATCAAATTACTCGAACTTGGACTGCGACAGATGTTTGTGGAAATTCACATAGTGAAAGTCAAATAATCACAGTCATCGATACTACCAACCCAGTAGTAAATTGTAACCCTGATGATGCAGTAATTGAATGTGTTTGGGGCGAGATAAACAAATTAGCTACTGATTGGAATCAAGCAAATATTACCAAGTTAAAAGCTTGTTCTTCAGATGCTTGTGGAGAGGTAACAGTTACCTCTGATTATGCTTATGCAAATATTACAAATGATTGTGGGGATACAGGAACTACTACGGTTACCTATACCATTGAGGACCAATGTCATAATACTGTAACGAAACAAGCAACTATAACTTTTGAAGATACCACTCCTCCGATGATCCCTTGTGATCTAATAAATGAGGTTCATGAATGTTCAGGCCCAACAGGAAATGAATCTGCTGCTGCAGCATGGAATGCTGCTAATATTGCTGCAATAGAGGCATGTGGTAAAGATGATTGTGGTGATAGAACGACTGTTACAAGTGACTATAATTTTGGAGACCTTTCAAATCAATGTGGTAGTACCGGAACAATGACAGTAACCTTCACTTTGACAGATGATTGTGGTTTGTTTACCACAAAAACTGCAACTTTTACTGTGGAGGATACTACAAATCCAGTCGTAACTTGCGATCCGGATAGCCAAAGTTATGAATGTGCAGGGACATCCGATAATCAAGCTGCTGCAGATTCTTGGAATGCTGCGAATATTTCAAAATTAGAAGCCTGTTCTTCAGATGCTTGTGGGTCTGTAACTGTAACAAGTAATTATAGCTTTGGAAACCTAAATGCAGGTTGTGGTGGAGTAGGAACAATCGATGTAACATATACCATTGAAGATGAATGCGGTTTTACTGTAACTAAGTCAGCGACTTTTACTATTGAGGATAATACAAACCCAACAGTTGCTTGTGATCCTGACAATGAAGTACACGAATGCACAGGAAATTCAGCAAACGAATCAACTGCGAATGCTTGGAATACTGCAAATATTGCAAAACTTGAAGGCTGTTCTTCAGATGCTTGTGCTTCAATTACTGTTACAAGCGATTACAACTATAATAACCTAACCAATGGATGTGGTGATACTGGTTCGTTAACCGTTATCTATACTATACAAGATGAGTGTGGGTTTGAGGTTACTAAATCTGCAACTTTCACTATTGAGGATACAACAAATCCAACCATCGATGTTCAAGCATCTGACCTAACTGTTGAATGCGATGGTGCTGGAAATCAATCAGAATTAAATAATTGGTTGGACAACCAAGGTGGAGCAAGTTCAAGTGATGTTTGTGGAAATATTGTTACCTGGTCAAATGACTATAATGCAATTAGTGATGAATGTGCAGCAACAGGTAGTGTTCTTGTTACTTTTACTGCAATGGATGATTGCGGAAACACTTCAACAACTACAGCAACTTTCACAATTGAAGACACAACCAATCCAACAATTGATACGAATCCACAGGACTTAGTCCTAGAATGTGATGGAGCAGGTAATTCTGCAGAAATTCAGACATGGTTAAACAACAATGCCGGTGGATCTGCAAGTGATGTATGTGGAAATATTGGTTGGGATAATGATTATTCAAGTTATTCAAATGAGTGCGGAGAAACAGGAACAACAGTAGTTACATTTACTGTAACTGATGATTGTGGAAATACCACAACTGCTTCTGCTACACTTACTATCGAAGATACTACAGCTCCTGACATCAATGTTCAAGCTATTGATGAAGTGGTAGAATGTGACGGAGCTGGAAATCAAGCAGAACTACAAGCTTGGTTAAATAACAATGGAGGTGCTTCTGCAACAGATGTATGTGGTTCTATTTCTTGGGATAACAACTTTTCTTCGTTAAGTGATGAATGTGGAGGAAATGGCTCTGCAACCGTTATTTTTACAGTTACAGACGATTGTGGTAATACTACAACCACTAGTGCCACATTTACAATTGAAGATAATACTGACCCAACAGTAACCAATGCCTCGGATATAGTGGTAGAATGTGATGGAGCAGGAAATCAATCAGAATTGCAAGCTTGGTTGGACAACAATGGTGGTGCAACATCCCAAGATGTTTGTGGAACAGTTACATGGAGTTACGAAACTTCTACTCAAACAGATGAGTGTGGAGATTCAGGTACAATCAATGCTGTTTTTACAGCAACAGATGATTGTGGAAATACCGCTACAACAACTGCAAACTTTATCATAGAAGATACAACAAGTCCAACCATAGATATTGAAGCTTCAGATATGACCGTTGAATGTGACGGAAATGGAAATGGTGGAGATATCGACAGTTGGTTGGCAAACCAAGGAGGAGCTAGTGCAAGTGATCCATGTGGTTCAATAACTTGGTCAAATGATTATACAGCAGTAAGTGATGAATGTGGAGCAACAGGTTCTGCAACAGTTACATTTACGGCAACAGATGACTGTGGAAACAGTATAACGACTTCAGCAACTTTCACAATTGAAGATACAACCGTACCAACAGTGGATACAAACCCACAAGATATGGTGGTAGAATGTGATGGAGCAGGAAATCAAGCAGATATCCAGGCTTGGTTAGACAACAATGGTGGAGGAGCAGCGAGTGACATTTGCGGAAGCATAACATGGTCAAACGATTATACTTCTTTATCAGATGATTGCGGTGAGACTGGAACCAATGTTATCGTATTTACCGTAACAGATGATTGTGGAAATACATCCACGGCCTCTGCCACTTTTACGATTGAAGATACAACGAATCCTACTGTGGATGTACAAGCAATGGACATGGTAGTAGAATGTGATGGAGCAGGAAATCAAGCAGAATTACAAGCTTGGTTGGATGATAATGGTGGAGCTATCGCTTCAGATGTTTGTGGAACAATTGCATGGACAAATGACTTTACTTCATTAAGCGATGATTGTGGTGGAAATGGATCTGCAACTGTGATTTTTACAGTAACGGATGATTGTGGAAACGCTACAACCACATCAGCGACATTCACAATAGAAGACACTACTGATCCAAGTATTACAGATGCATCTGATATTGTAGTAGAATGTGATGGAGCAGGAAATCAAGCAGAATTACAAGCTTGGTTAGATAATAATGGAGGTGCTAATTCTGATGATGTTTGTGGAACAGTTGCGTGGACTTATGAAACTTCTGCTCAAACAGATGAATGTGGAGATTCAGGTTCTATTAATGCAGTATTTACAGCAACAGATGAATGTGGAAATACCGCTACAACAACTGCAAACTTTATCATAGAAGATACAACAAGTCCAACCATAGATATTGAAGCTTCAGATATGACCGTTGAATGTGACGGAAATGGAAATGGTGGAGATATCGACAGTTGGTTGGCAAACCAAGGAGGAGCTAGTGCAAGTGATCCATGTGGTTCAATAACTTGGTCAAATGATTATACAGCAGTAAGTGATGAATGTGGAGCAACAGGTTCTGCAACAGTTACATTTACGGCAACAGATGACTGTGGAAACAGTATAACGACTTCAGCAACTTTCACAATTGAAGATACAACCGTACCAACAGTGGATACAAACCCACAAGATATGGTGGTAGAATGTGATGGAGCAGGAAATCAAGCAGATATCCAGGCTTGGTTAGACAACAATGGTGGAGGAGCAGCGAGTGACATTTGCGGAAGCATAACATGGTCAAACGATTATACTTCTTTATCAGATGATTGCGGTGAGACTGGAACCAATGTTATCGTATTTACCGTAACAGATGATTGTGGAAATACATCCACGGCCTCTGCCACTTTTACGATTGAAGATACAACGAATCCTACTGTGGATGTACAAGCAATGGACATGGTAGTAGAATGTGATGGAGCAGGAAATCAAGCAGAATTACAAGCTTGGTTGGATGATAATGGCGGCGCGGTGTCCTCAGATATTTGTGGCACAATGACTTGGACAAATGACTTTACAGCATTGAGTGATGAGTGTGGAGGAAATGGTTCTGCTACTGTAATTTTTACAGTGACGGATGATTGCGGAAATTCATCAACAAGCTCTGCTACATTTACCATTGAGGATACAACGGATCCAACAGTGACAATAGCTGCTGATGAAGTTGTAGAATGTGATGGTTTAGGAAATCAAGCAGAATTGCAAGCTTGGTTGGATAACAATGGTGGAGCTACTTCTGATGATGTTTGTGGCGAAATAACATGGACTTATGTAACAGATCCGCAAACAGATGAATGCGGAGAGACTGGATTTATTTATGCTGTATTTACTGCAACCGATGAATGTGGAAATACTGCAACTGCTTCAGCTAACTTCATAATTGAAGATACTACTAGCCCTAGCATAGATACAGAAGCTGCCGATGCTGTGGTTGAATGTGATGGTGCAGGAAATCAAGCAGAATTACTTGCTTGGTTAGATAATAACGGTGGTGCGTTAGCATCTGATGCATGCAGTGGATTATCATGGGAAAATGATTATGTGGCTCTTTCAGATGATTGTGCTGAAACAGGATCAACAGATGTAATATTTACCGTGACGGATGATTGCGGAAATGTTTCTACAACCATGGCGAGCTTTACAATTGAAGATACTACACCTCCAGTACCTGTATGTCAAGACATCACGGTACAGTTGGATGGAAATTGCTCAGTAAGCATTCTTCCTGAAGATATTGAAAATGGAAGTACGGATGCATGTGGAGAAATTGCAGATATTTCCATTGACTCGGATTTATTTGATTGTAAAATAAATGAAGGAGACAATACAGTAGTCATGACAGTAACGGATGAATGTGGAAACACATCTACTTGTACTGCCAATGTGAGAGTTGAAAGATTTGACCTTGCTTTGAGAACTGTTTTAGCTCCAGGTGAAGATGAAAGAGTATATACTGGAGAAGATATTACCTTCAAAATTGAGGTACACAATCAAGGTTCTCTTCCAGCATCAAATATTTCTATTGTAGATTATATTCCAACAGGCTTAACACTTAATGATAGTGATTGGACTGGCGGAGGTTCTACAGCTAGCATTACCTTGCCTGGAACTTTACAACCTGGGGAAATGACTATGGTTGAAATAACGTTTACGGTTACGGCTACAGATCCGGGGCAAATCGTCAACGAAGCAGAAATTTCAGGTGCTGATGCACCTAACGGATTTACTTCAGTGGATGTTGACTCAACACCAGATACAAATCCTGGTAATGATTCAGGAGGAGAAGTAAATACAGACAATGATGATGAAATTGATGAAGGGTGTTGCAGTGTAGATGGAGATGATGAAGATGACGCGGATCCAGAAGATATAACGGTAGAGGTATTTGATCTTGCTTTAAGAAAAACTTTGGCGGCTGGTGAAGATGCTACAGTGTATCCAGGTGAGACCATCACTTTTACAATTGAAGTATTTAACCAAGGAACAGTACCTGCATCGAATATTGTAGTTGAAGATTACACTCCTGCAGGATTGACACCAACTGGTTCAACTACTCTTACGATTGCTGGTCCTCTTGCTCCAGGGGCAAGTACAACAGTAGATGTAACATTTACAGTTGATCCTACCACTACTGCTTCAACTATAGAAAATGAAGCAGAGATTGTAAGTGCAGAAGATGATTTAGGAAATAATCCTCAAGATATTGATAGTACTCCTGATTCAAATCAAGGAAATGATACTACCGTAAATGATGAAATCGATAACGGTGGAGGAGATGAAGATGATGCAGATATAGAACCAATTAATATTGAAATTTTTGACCTTGCATTAGTAAAAACTTTAAGTGCGGGCGAGGATGATAGAGTATATCCTGGTGAAACGATTAGTTTTGATATTGAAGTATTCAATCAAGGAACAGTTGCAGCTCAGAATATTGTGGTAGAAGACTTTGCTCCTGATGGTTTGACGCCTACAGGCTCCTCTACAATCACTATTGCAGGGCCAATTGCTCCTGGATCATCTGAAGTTGTTACGGTAAGTTTTGTCGTAAATTCAGATGCTACTGCTGGTACAGTTGAAAACATAGCTGAAATACAAAGTGCAGAAGATCCAAATGGTGACATGCCGGAAGATATTGATAGTACTCCAGACAACGATCCAAATAATGATCCTACTGTCAATGATGAAATAAACAATGGAGGAGGTGATGAGGATGATAATGACCCAGAAGAAGTTGTAATTGAAATTTTTGACCTTGCTTTAATTAAAACGCTTGCAGCAGGAGAAGACGATAGAGTTTATCCAGGTGAAGAGGTGACATTTACGATTACCGTCTTCAATCAAGGAACAGTTCCTGCGCAAAATATTACTATTGAAGATTATGTTCCAGCGGGATTGACTGCTGTGGGATCAACTTCCCTGACAATTGCAGGTCCACTAGCTCCGGGAGCTAGTGAAAGTGTAGATATAACATTTACGGTTACTGCAACGACTTCAGGACAGCTTATCAATGCAGCGGAAATTTCTGGTGCACAAGATGACCTTGGTGATTCCCCAACAGATGTAGATTCAACACCAGATACCAATGATGGAAATGATGCAGGTGGAGATGTAAATACTCCATCAGATGATCAGACAGATGGTAATGGTACAGATGATGAAGATGATGAAGATCCAGAAGATGTGTTTGTTGAAATTTTTGACTTAGCGTCAAATATTACACTCGCACCAGGAGAAGACGATAGAGTATATCCAGGAGAAACAGTATCATTTAAAGTAACTGTGTTCAATCAAGGAACTGTTAGTGCAGAAAACATCGAAGTAACTTTGATGATTCCAGATGAATTGTCATCTGTAGATGGAATTCCTAACATGGGAACTATCTCATTTGCTGGGCCATTGGCTCCAGGAGAAATGGACATGATGATTTTAGATTTTGTGGTTGATCCAAACGCAACAACTGGCGGGGAACTAATTATTAAAGAAGAAATTAGTTCATATACCGATGAATTTGGAGATATGCCTCAAGATATAGATTCAACTCCAGATACAGACTTTACAAACGATGCAGGTGGAGTTGTTGACTCACCAACTGATGATCAAATTAATGATGATGGAACAATTGATGAAGATGATGAAGATCCAGAAAATGTGTTCTTAGAAATCTTTGACCTTGCTTTAAGAAAAACTTTGGCAGCAGGAGAAGATTCAAGAGTATATCCTGGAGAGACTATTACCTTCGATATCGAAGTGTTTAACCAAGGAACAGTATCAGCCGAAAACATAGTTATTGAAGATTTTGCACCTGATGGATTAACAGCAAATGGTTCTTCAACAATAACAATAGCTGGTCCGATTGCTCCTGGCTCATCAGAAGTTGTAAGTGTAAGCTTTACAGTGAATGCTGATGCAACTGCAGGAACAACAGAAAACATAGCAGAAATACAAAGCGCAGAGGATGAGTTTGGAAATTCACCAGATGATGTAGATAGTACGCCTGATAATGATCCAAACAATGATCCAACGCAAAACGATGAAATAAATAATGCTGGAGGAGACGAAGATGATAACGATCCAGAAGAAGTTGTAATTGAAATCTTTGACCTGGCATTAATAAAGACACTAGCAGCAGGAGAAGACGATAGAGTTTATCCTGGTGAAGAGGTGACATTTACTATCACTGTTTTCAATCAAGGAACTGTACCAGCATCAAATATTACTATTGAAGATTATGTTCCTGCAGGTATGACTGCAACTGGTTCAACTTCATTGAATATTGCAGGTCCACTGGCACCAGGTGCAAGTGAATCAATTGATGTCACATTTACTATTGATCCAACCACAACGGGTGGGCAATTGATTAATGTTGCAGAGATCTCAGGCGCAGAAGATGATCTTGGAGGAACTCCAAGTGATATTGATTCAACACCTGATACCAATGAAGGTAACGACGCAGGTGGTGTGGTTAATTCTCCTTCAGATGATCAAACAGATGGTAATGGTGTAGATGATGAAGATGATGCGGATCCAGAAGATGTATTTGTTGAGATCTTTGACCTTGCTCTTAGGAAAACTTTGGCAGCAGGTGAAGATGGAACAGTATATCCAGGTGAGACAATTACATTTACAATCGAAGTATTCAACCAAGGAACAGTTCCTGCATCAAATATTGTAATTGAAGATTACACTCCTGCAGGCTTGACACCAACTGGTTCTACTACCTTGAATATCGCAGGGCCAATTGCTCCGGGTTCAAGTGAAACAATTGATATTTCTTTCACAGTGGATGCTGCTGATGCAGGAGCAATCATTGAAAATGAAGCTGAGATAGTAAGTGCAGAAGATGATTTAGGAGGAAATCCAGAAGATGTGGATTCAACTCCAGATTCAACTCAAGGAAATGATAATACAGTAGATGATGAGATTGATAACGGAGGAGGAGATGAAGACGATGCAGATATTGAGCCGATTAATCTTGAAATCTTCGACCTTGCATTGAGAAAAACTCTTGCTGTAGGGGAAGATGCAACAGTTTACCCAGGTGAGACTGTAACATTTACAATTGAAGTATTTAACCAAGGAACAGTAGCAGCTTCAAACATCGTTGTTGAAGATTATGTTCCTGCAGGTTTAACTCCAGTAGGATCGACGACATTGAATATTGCAGGTCCAATTGCTCCAGGAGCAAGTGAGACAGTGGATATCTCTTTTACTGTAGATGCAACAACAACACCAATTACTTTAGAAAATGGTGCTGAGATTTCATCTGCTCAAGATCCAAACGGAGATAACCCAACCGATAATGATTCAACACCAGACAACGATCCTGGAAATGATCAGACTGTAGACGATGAGATAAACAATGGAGGAGGAGATGAAGATGATGATGACATTGAGCCAATCAATGTTGAAATCTTTGACCTTGCATTGAGAAAGACTACCAATCAAGTTGATCCTGTTAAGCCAGGCGACGATGTGACCTTTACAATTGAGATCTTTAATCAAGGATCAGTAGATGCAACAAATATTGAAATCGTTGATTATGTTCCTGATTTCTTTGCCTTAAGTCCTAATGACAATAATGGCTGGACAACTTCAGGAGGAAATATTGTTAACACGTATACAGGAACAATTGCTCCAGGTGGTTCAATAACAATTGATGTTGTATTTGAAATCCAATCTGGAATCATGAGTGGTATTACAGAAAACTTTGCAGAAATAGCAAGTGCTGAGGATACAAATGGTGATAATCCGACTGATATTGATTCTACACCAGATACAAATGATAGCAATGATCCATTGGTTGATGATGAAATCAATGATGGCGGTGCAACAGATGAAGATGATCATGATGTTGCTCCAGTTGAAGTATGTGATGATGTTGCTCCTGAATTAGTGGGAGTACCTGCGGATATTACTATAGAGTGTGATGAGACTGTGCCTGCACCTCCAGTAATTGGAGTGGAAATTACAGCTACTGATTTCTCTGATGATGAATATACCATCGTATTAGAAGAAACATCCACTCAAGGTGAAGCTGGAGATGCTTGTTCCGAATTCAATTATGTGATTACAAGAATATGGACGGTGACAGATGAATGTGACAATAGTAGTTCTGCTACTCAAGTAATCACAATCGGTGACAATACGGCACCAAATATTGATGTTGAAGCAATCGATGAAGTAGTTGAATGTGATGGAACCGGAAATGGAGCTGATCTTCAGGCTTGGCTAGATGCAAATGGAAATGCAATTGCAACTGATAATTGTAGTGAGCTCGTATGGGAAAATGATTTCACAACACTTTCAGATGAGTGTGGTGAAACAGGAAGAGTTACGGTAATATTTACTGTAACAGATGATTGTGGAAATTCAAGCACAACTTCTGCTGAATTTAGAATAGAAGATACATCAGCACCTACAATTGATGTAGAAGCGACAGATGGAATGGCAGAATGTGATGGTTTAGGTAACCAACAAGATATACTTGCTTGGTTAGAAAGTAATGGTGGAGCTACGGCTACTGATCTTTGTAGTGACAATATCATTACATGGACCAATGATTATAATACAATTAGTAACGAATGTGGTGAAACAGGATCCGTAATGGTAATCTTCACTGCAACTGATGATTGTGGAAATGAGGCAACGACTTCAGCTACATTTACAATTGTTGATACTCAAGCTCCAATAATGGAAGTTGAGGCTCAAGATGAAATAGTTGATTGTGATGGGGCAGGTAATCAAGCTGCTTTGGATACATGGTTGTCTGCAAATGGTGGTGCAACTGCTACCGATGCTTGTAGTGATGTGATTTGGACAAATGATTACACTGAGCTAATAGGTGACTGTGGAAATACAGGAACTGCCCTTGTGACATTTACTGCAACAGATGATTGTGGAAATGAAACAACAACCCAAGCTTCATTCACCATAGAAGATAACTCAGCACCAATAATGGAAGTAGTTGCAGAAGATGCAATTGCAGAATGTGATGGATCAGGAAACCAAGCAGAGTTGGATGCATGGTTGACTTCAAATGGAGGTGCGGTTGCAAATGATGCATGTGGTGAAGTTACTTGGACAAATGATTTCACAGGACTTACAGATGAGTGTGGTGAAACAGGAACTGCAACTGTGATCTTTACAGCAACTGATGAATGTGATAATGCAACAACAACGGAAGCTACATTCACAATACTAGATACAACAGTTCCAACGATTGATATTGAAGCTGGAAATACTACTGTTGAATGTGATGGAGCTGGCAACCAAGCAGAATTAGATGCGTGGTTGGCTTCAAACGGAGGAGCAAGTGCTTCGGATCTATGTAGTGATGTTACTTGGGAAAATGATTTCACAGGTTTAACAGATGAATGTGGTGCTACTGGCGAAGTAACAGTTACATTCACTGCAAGAGATGCCTGTGACAATGTAAACGCTACAATAGCAACTTTTACAATTGAAGATACAACGGCACCTGTAATTGATTTAGAGGCAACAGATGCTCTCGTTGAATGTGACGGTGCAGGAAACCAAGCTGAGTTTGATGCATGGTTGTCTGCAAACGGAGGAGCAGATGCGACAGATGCTTGTAGCTCAGTAATATGGACAACAGATGTTGGAACATTTACTGACGAATGTGGTGAAACAGGAACAGTAACAGTGACATATACTGCGACGGATGACTGTGGTAATGCAACAACAACCCAAGCAACATTTACCATCGAAGACACAATAGCACCGGATGTTACAACACCAGCTACTGACCTAACATTAGAATGTAGTGACGATCAAGCAACTGCAATTGATGATTGGTTGGCTGCAAATGGAGGAGCGGATGCTTCAGATGCTTGCGGCGGTGTCACTTGGGAAAATGACTATACAGCTCTAAGCGATGGTTGTGGAGTAACTGGAACAGCAGATGTTACCTTTACAGTAACTGACGAATGTGGAAACACGTCAACTACTGTAGCTACATTAACTGTAGAAGATAACACTCCTCCGGTAATAGAATTAGATGCAGAAGATGCAATTGCAGAGTGTGATGGATCTGGCAACCAATCTGAGTTGGATGCATGGTTGGCGACTAATGGCGGTGGAACTGCAACAGATGCATGTGGAGAGGTTACGTGGACAAATGATTTCACTTCACTTACAGATGAGTGTGGTGAGACAGGAAGTGCAACAGTAATCTTTACAGCAACAGATGAGTGTGGAAATGCAAATACAACAGAAGCAACATTCACAATACTAGATACAACAGTTCCAACAATAGATGTTGAAGCAGCAGATGCAACAGTAGAATGTGATGGTTCAGGTAACCAAGCAGAATTAGATGCATGGTTGGCTTCAAATGGAGGAGCAAGTGCTTCAG
>JAHDHH010000051.1 GCA_020631405.1 Saprospiraceae bacterium | reverse complement strand
ACATTGGCAATTGGTATAATAACTTTCCAAACTACAGTTGGACTGTAATGGTAGTCAGTCATGAAATGGGACACAATATAGGCTCCCCACATACCCATAACTGCTCATGGGCTGGAGGCGCAATAGATAATTGTTACGAGACTGAAGGGAATTGCTCACCAGGACCATCACCGACAAATGGTGGAACAGTTATGAGTTATTGCCACCTTACAGGAAACGGCATCAACCTAAACAATGGATTTGGACCACTGCCAACTAGTCTTATGGTTGACAAAATAAATGGAGCTGGATGTTTAGGTGGTTGCACCTCAATTAGCAACCCTCCAATAGCTGATTTTATATGGACTGTCAACGAACCATGTGTATCTGGCCCAGCAGAAGTACAATTTTTCAATGCTTCAACTGAGAACCCTACATCATATTTTTGGACATTTCCTGGAGGTTCTCCCTCTACTAGCTCTGCAGAAAACCCTATTGTCACTTATTCAAATGCAGGAATATATGATGCTACACTTGAAGTGACTAATGCATTTGGAAACAATAGCTTGACTCAAACAAATATTTTCGTTATTGAAGATATACCCAACGCTTTTTTCACAGTAGATATAGACGGTAGAACAATAACACTCACTAATCTTAGTGATAACGCCGAATACTTTGATTGGTATTTTGGAGATGGCAATCTATCTTTTGAATTTGAACCTACTTATACTTACGATGAGGATGGCAGTTATACACTTGTATTAGATGCATTCAACGATTGCGATGTTGATGCCTATGTACTCAATATTGTAATTGCAACGGAACCAGTTGCCCAATTTTCGTTATCCAATGGTGAAGGCTGTTCTATTCACGAAGTAACATTTACTAATCTAAGTTCCTCTAATGCTAATGATTATTTGTGGACTTTCGAAGGAGGTACGCCTGAAACTTCGACGGAACAAAATGTGACTGTTACTTATGAGGTAGCTGGGCAATATGATGTCATCATGACAGCATTCAACGAAACAGGAAGTGATTCTTACCAGATTTCTGATGCAGTGTCTATTAATGATATTCCAAATACAACATTTAACTATGACATTAACAATGCTGTTGTCTCTTTAAGTAATCAATCTATTAATGCCCAATCATATTTTTGGGATTTTGGTGATGGTATTACTAGTACAGAGAATAATCCCAACCACACTTATGATGATATTGGATTTTATACTGTGATCTTAACATCTACTAACGAATGCGGGAGTTCTGAGCATGTTGAATTTATTGAAATAGCTATACAACCTTCTGCCTCTATGAGTTTTGATATTGACTCTGGTTGCGCTGATTTAGATGTATTATATACTAATACCAGCACTTATGCTACCGAAGTTTCTTGGTACTTTGAAGGTGGTAATCCTAGCACCTCAACTGAACAAAACCCTCAAGTAAGTTATTCAAGCGAAGGAACTTATGCAGTTGAATTGACTGTAAGAAATGCATATGGAAGTGATGTATTTACTTATTCCGATGCTATTAATGTAATAGATGTACCAACAACTCAATTTACTTATTCAACTAACGGAGGTGAAGTCACCTTTACTAACAATACCATTGGTGGAAACAATCCAGTTTGGAGTTTCGGAGATGGATCTTCTACTAATTATTCAGACTCACCAGTCTATACATTTGCTGAGAGTGGAAGTTATTTAGTTTCTCTTAATACTGAGAATAGTTGTGGCCAATCTGAATTTTCAGAGACAATTACAGTAATCTATGAACCAAACATTTCTATACAATCAAATCTTTCGGAAACCTGTCTGCCAGCTACAATAACCTTCGCAGATGCTTCTTCAGATGCTGAATCTATTGAATGGTATTTCCCAGGTGGTGACCCAGAGTACTCTACTGAATCAAATCCTACTGTTGTCTATTATACCGTTGGTTCGTTTGATGTTACGCTTACAGCTTCCAATGCATTTGGTACAAGCGAGGCAACCTTCGAAAATTATATTGAGGTCATTGCTGAACCTAGTTCGGAATTTGACATTACAGGTTCTGGGTTATCGTATACGATGAACTTTAGTGGAGAAGGAGAAGATGTTGAATGGGATTTTGGTGACGGAACAAGTGGAAATGATATAAGTACTCAACACACTTTTGCTGAAGAGGGTACATACGTAGTTACTGCTACTTCTTCTAACCTATGTGGAAGTGATAGTAGCGAACAAACTATACTAGCTTTTACTCAGCCTAATTCTGCATTTAGCATAGATCAAAATATTGTTTGTGTTAATGAATCCCTTACGATTACTAATGAATCATCTGCTAACACAACAGACCAGCAATGGTTGGTTAACGACACCACTTATGATACCAAAGACCTAACAGTCAGTTTTGATGAAGTAGGAAACTATGACGTGAGATTAGTCGCTTCTAACCCGCTATTCAGTGACACATTGTTGATGGAAAGTGTCATTACTGTAATAGATATTCCTACGGCAAGTTTCAATTTTGATCAAAACTTGCTTGATGTTCAGTTCGACAATCTAAGTAATATGGGTACAGCCTATATGTGGGAATTTGGCGATGGTAACACTTCAACTGAGTCAGAACCTTCTGTTACATATGAAGAAGAAGGGACATATACTATAAGCCTAGAGGTATCAAACCAGTGTGGAATAGAGGCAGTTAGTCAAGAAATCCTTGCTTATACTCCTCCTACTGCAGATTTCTCAATAGATAACACGGTTGTATGTATTGATGAAGAAGTAAATCTATCAAACCAGTCTAGTCAAAATATCACAGCTTTGACTTGGGTAATCAATGGAGAGGAATTCTCACAAGATAGTCTAACCACTAGCTTCAGTCAACCAGGTGAATATAACATCGAGTTGATTGTGAGTAACCCCGTATTTAGTGATACTATGACTATGAACAATGTCATCAAAGTTATCGATGTCCCTGAAGCCAATTTTGACTACAGCATATCAGGCTTATCACTTATTACTACCAATTTAACAGAAGCAGCAGATGCCTATTTCTGGGATTTCGGTGATGGTATTACCAGCACAGAGTTCCAACCTAATCATGAATATGAAAAAGAAGATTTCTATACTATTACATTAACGGTAACAAATAAGTGTGGCTCAACAACTCGTGAGATTGCATTTAACAACTTCTCGCAGCCTACTGCTGATTTCTCATTTTCAGATGAGGTCATCTGTGTAGGTGATAATATTGACTTCGCCAATCAATCATCTATTAATGCCCTGGATTACAGTTGGTCTTTTGAAGGTGGAAGCCCAGAAGTATCAAGTAGCAATAACCCTAGTATTCAATACAATACTACAGGAACATACACCGCTACACTTGAGGTAAGCAATCCAGCCGGAACAAACGCTTATACTCACACACAACAAATCGTTGTGATAGATCAACCCTCAGCTCAGTTCATGGCAAGTAGTCAAGCTTTTGAATTGACCACTACTAATATGTCGCAAGGAGTAATGACTAATTACTTGTGGGACTTTGGCGATGGATCTTCAAGTAGTGAAGAATCTCCAAGTCATATCTACAGTGCCGAGGGAGAATATACAATAACCTTAACCACAAGTAATCAATGTGGAAGCGATGTTAGTACACAACAGGTAACTATCATTAACTTACCTGTCGCTGATTTCGATATTCAATCAGTAACAGAATATTGTGCTCCAGCAACAGTACAATTTATCAACAACTCTTCTAGTAATGTAGAGTCTTATATATGGAGCTTCCCTGGTGGTTCTCCCTCTTCGTCTTCCGAGCCAGACCCAGTGATAACTTATGACTCAGCAGGATCATATGATGTTACGCTAGAAGTCTCCAATTCTACAGGAAGTGATATGATTTTCAAAGAATCAATTGTCATTGTCAATGACATGCCTACCTCTGACTTTGAAGCTAGTATTTTAGAAGTCACCATTTCTATGAATACTCAATCTGCTAGAGCCGAGACTTTCGCTTGGTATGTTAACAATGCATTAGTTAGTCAAGAACCTGACTACATATTCGAACCTGAAACTAACGGAACTTATGACATTGTACATATCACAGAAAATGATTGTGGAATATCTGAAAGTAGTACAAGTATTGTAGTTACTATACACCCAAATGCTGGCTTTGATATAGATAAAGATGAAGTTTGTGAATCAGGGGCTATTCAGTTTCAAGCTGACTTTGCAGAGAATTTAACTTACAATTGGACATTCGAAGGAGGAAGTCCTCAAACCAGTTCTGACCAAAATCCAATAATTACCTATAACTCATCGGGATTATACTCAGTGACACTTAACGTCACAAATATCGCTGGAGATACAGAAGTAGTTAGACAAAATATCATCAATGTCCAACCACAGCCTTTTGCAACATATAATATATCGCTATTAGACGAAAATTTGGCTGCTAGTATTGCTACTACGAATGGCGACATTGTAGAATGGATTGTAAATGGTACAACCTATAGTCAAAACTCTATCCAACATGTCTTTGAAGCATCTGGTGACTATATGATACAACTTTCTGTGACCAATGATTGTGGCACTCGGGTTTATCAAGAAGATTTGGAGGTGGATCTTAATGAATTTGACTTCGACCTAATCGAAATAGCTCCAAACCCAGCTGATCATCAGATTGTGTTATTATCTAATTCTAGAAGCATCAATACTCTCAGATTTAGACTCCATGATATCACTGGCAAGTATGTTGATGAAGGGGTATTTGATAATGGTAATAGAACATACGATGTCAGTCATTTGTCACAAGGTGTTTATATCGTTTCTATTTATAATGGAATTACAGTAAAAACTAAACGACTAATGATTGCTAGATAGCAATAAGTCACAGGTTTAATTATAAAAGAATGCCTTTTTCAAGTTCATGGAAAGGGCATTTTTTTTTTGTAAATAAATCTAGTACATTTAATATGTTACATTTATGTAATATAACAACTATAATACTTTCAATATGCCAACATTCAAGGCAATCAGCGAAGCAGAGTTCAAGACTATCGATCAAGCCTATCTAGATCTTAAAGAAAAGATGAAGGCTAAGTTAGTAGGTGATGATGAAGACAACCTCTACAAAGCATATCAGCTTGCGCTGAAAGCCCACGGTGACCAAAGAAGAAAATCTGGTGAACCCTATATCCTACATCCAATAGAAGTGGGGAGAATATGCTTTGAAGAAATCGGACTGGGGCCAACAGCCGTAATTGCTGCAATACTTCATGATGTGGTAGAAGATACGCCTGTAACTAAAGAAGAAATTCTTACAACTTTTGGACCTAAAATAGCCAAAATTGTTGATGGGCTAACCAAGATTGATGGACTCTACAATGTAGAAAGTCCTCAAGCAGAGAACCTAAAAAAAGTGCTGAGCACCCTTGTAGAAGACGTAAGGGTGATACTCATAAAAATGGCAGACAGACTGCACAATCTCAGAACAATAGATAGCATGCCCCAGCATAAAAAACTGAGAATAGCCGCTGAAACTGCCTATATCTATGCACCGCTAGCTCACAGGCTCGGTCTATACAATGTGAAGACTGAGTATGAAGACATCTTCCTAAAGATCAAGGAGCCCGAAAACTATGATGTCATCTTAAAGCAAGTCGAAAAGACAGAAAAAGATAGGACCCAATACATTGACTCTTTTTTCAAACCTTTGAAAGAAAAACTAGAGTTGCTTTCACTTGAAACAAATATGCGATTTACTGCTAATCAAAAATTGAACGAAAAGCGAGAATTCAAGTATCGGGTAATGGGTCGAGTGAAGGCGATTAGCTCAATCAACAAAAAAATAAAAACTAAAAAAATACCCTTTGAAAAAATCTATGACCTCTTTGCAATTAGAATAATCGTAGATGTACCAAAGGATGAGGAAAAACGCATCTGCTGGCAAATCTATTCAATAGTCACTGATGTCTACAACCCGATACCCGAGAGATTAAAAGACTGGGTAACATCTCCAAAAAGTAATGGATACGAGTCTCTTCACACTACAGTGATAGGTCCAGGCGGCAGGTATGTAGAGATTCAGATCAGATCAGAGAGAATGGATGACATTGCTGAAAAGGGCTTTGCTGCACACTGGAAATACAAGGGTGTAAAGGATGAAAATAGTGTCTATGATCGTTGGCTAAATAACATCAGAGAAATCCTAGACGAGCAGCATACTGATGCCATAGAATTTATCAATGACTTCAAGTCAAACCTCTTTGCCGAAGAAGTGTATGTCTTTACTCCAAAAGGTGACATGAGAGTGCTACCAAAAGGAGCAACTGCTCTAGACTTTGCCTTTGACATCCATAGTGATGTAGGCTATAAGACCATAGCCCTAAAGGTCAATGATAAGATTGTCCCTATGGGCTTCAAACTTAGTAATGGAGACTATGTAGAAGTTATTACCAGTAATAACCAAAGGCCATCTGAGGCTTGGATCAAAATGGTAGTGACAGGCAAGGCTAGATCGAAGATTAGAGCCTCCATGAAGGAGGAAAGAAGGAAGCAGGGTGAGCTTGGCAAAGAAACACTCGAACGCAAGATGAAGCACATCAAAGCAGATTTTGAGATGAATGTTGACGACTTGGTTAAGTACTATGGCTTGAGCTCTAGACCTGACTTGTACTTCTCCATCGCCAACGATGAGATTAAACTCAACCTTAAAGAATTTGACCAAGAAGGGAGAAAGATTATATTCCCGAAAAAGGTTGATCCAAATGCTAGTATAGGCAAGAAAGCTCCAGCTGACATACAGCCAAGTAAACAACAGTCCAAGACTAAAAAGTCAAATATCTTAATCAATGGAGAACCTATAGATTCTTACGAATACGAACTTGCCAAGTGTTGTAATCCTGTACAAGGTGACTCTATCTTTGGGTTCTTATCCTTAGGTAGTGGTCTCAAGGTGCATAGAATCAATTGTAAGAATGCAACTAACCTACTAGCTAAGTATGGTTATCGGGTATTGAATGCCGAGTGGACTGGTCAGATTAGTAACGAATTCGTAGTAGACCTGCAGGTAACTGGAATAGATACAGGTATTGGAGTCATTCAGAACCTTACTAACGAAATATCAAATAAACTTAAGGTCAACATCAGATCATTTAGCATCAGCGGTAATGAAGGTTACTTTGAAGGCAATATCAGTGTACTAGTTAAAAACAAAGATCAATTAGCAGTTGTTCTTAATGCAATTAAAGGAGTTCCTGGCATTGCTGATGTCAGACGAATTGAAAAGTAGTAACTTTGAACTATGGGTCATAACAATGAAGCACTTGAAAGGATAATAACTGAGGTGAAAACTATCTTCAGTAACTACCTAGAACGCCATAAATATAGAAAGACACCAGAGAGATATACCATCTTAGAAGAAATCTATAGACGGACTGATCACTTTGATGCTGAGGCTCTATATATTCATATGAAGGCTCAAAATTATCGAGTGAGCAGGGCCACAGTTTATAATACACTTGACTTACTGGTACATTGCGACCTTGTCACCAAGCATCAATTTGGAAAGAATACCGCTCGATATGAAAAATCCTATGGATACAGACAACATGATCATATCATCTGTGTGGAGTGCGGAAAGGTCTTAGAGTTCTGCGATCCTAGAATTCAGCAAATAAAAAACATGATGGGAGAACTCATGGAATTCAACATCACTCACCACTCTCTAAACCTCTATGGGCAGTGTACCAATGTCTGTGAACATAAAGCAAAACAAGAAAATCTCAGCAGTCCAACCAGTGCTAACTCTTAAATGGAGATCTTTCCTTCCAATGGTTTTCTGGAATAAACAACGGCACTACCCTTTTCATTAGACTGTTTAAAGTATTATTTCTAGCTCTAACATACACTGCCAAATCTATTGGTATTGCACCAACACTGCTCTTGATTTCCAAGGCAGTTCTTGACAATTCCAATGAAGACGCCTTAGCTTCAATAGCCAGTTCAACAAGCCAGTACAATATATTTAGATAGAGTTGATATTTGGCATTGACACTTTGGTCATAACCTAAGAAATGGCCATGCATCGTATCATGATTGACTATAGTAGAATAGAACGCAACAAACTCACCATCCAAGAACACACCATACATCTTAAACTGTTCGCCTAGAGCCTTCTTTAACTCAACAAAATACTCCTCATGTAAGGTGAAAAGATTGAATGAGGAATAGCTGGCTATCTTTTTATAAAGTGCATAAATGGTTGGATTGTATTGTATAATTTCTTCTAATGAAAATTCTTTACAGACTAAGTCTTGACCAAGCTTCTTTGCCCTTCTTGCTCTTACCCTTGCCTTTGATTTGTGATCAGCTAAATAATCATCAAATGTCAACCAATGAGGTCTTACCTTTAACAACATGGTTGGATCTGCAGAATATGGGGTGTACTCAGTGTTAGCAAACCTGCTATCATCTCTTTCTATCTCAAAATCTTTGACCATGATGGTCTTAATCTTGACCCCTTGCTTCTTTTCATCTTTAATTAACGTAAGACAGGCTAGATTCAAAATCTTATTTTGATCAGCAGATGATACTGTAGGACAAAATCTAAATCCAAAATCACCAGTTAAGCTTACATTTCCTACTACTAACAAATTGTCCTTAATTAACCTAGATGCAGCTTTCTTGGTTTGCACCCAAAGCCTAGAAAGAATGTGCTTGCTATGCGTATGAATATCCAATGACTTGTGTAAGTCAAATCGTTTAATTTGCCAATATATGATACCTACCGGACTATCTTCTCTATGAATAATCCCATACCTGTATATCAGGTCTTCAATTGGATATTGCTCTAGTACTCTCAGATACTTACTCTCCATAAGCACTTCGCCATTAGATAGCAAGTCCCAAAATTCTGACAAGTCTTCTATACTCGTATGGACACTACAAGTGTAATTATCATACAAGTCCACTCTATTTGAAGTAAATAGCTTTGTATTGATCTTGGCAACTGAGGCCTCGCAATCAGTTAATTGTGGTGTATTCGACAAAGAAGTATCTTATTTATTGAGTTGATAGTGTTCTAATTTCCGCAATGCTTTTAAATCATTTTGCCACGACAAGTTACTACAACTGAAATCTTCGCAATTTGTTTTAAACCAAGAATCAATTAATGCTTTCAATTGAATTTCATTAAGACTAAACTCATTATATGTACTCGCTTCGAATATTTGCAAATCCTGTGCATCTGGCTTTCCAATGATAAACGTATAATCTATGGCATCTATTTCTAAAGTATACATTCCAATTGGGGTATAGGCAATTTTTTCGCCACCATTGACGGACTTACCCAAAATAATAGTATACGTATTAGTGTCCAATTGACCGACATTGAAAAATGTTGGCACTCTAAACTCTTGCTGATTTGTCGAAAAGAGCTCACCTGACGATACTTTAACCTGGATTTGCAGGTCTGAGACTGGAACAAATGGAACTGTGGCTGTATCAACACCACCATCACAAGACAAGACGAATAAGGCAAGACTTAGCGAAATCACTGAAAAAAGAAATGGAGTCGATCTAAATTGAATCATATATTACAAATATCTATATACGTCAATAATAGTCATTTTTATTTTAATCTTAAACAAAACCCAATCATATCTTCTTATATCTTGCATATTTGACAAATAATTAGAAATGGATCAGACTTATTTCAACCCTGCAGACCTCAAAAAATTTAAGAATATCACAGAATTTCAAAAGGAATATGGTGACAAATTCTTCGATTGGTATGGAACTGTGTTTCAAGAAGGAGCACTAACAGCGAGAGAAAAATCGCTAATTGCTCTTGCAGTTGCCCATACTGTTCAATGTCCATATTGTATTGATGCATATACTTCTACGTGCCTCTCAAAAGGAGCGGATGAGGAGCAAATGATGGAAGCTGTCCATGTAGCTGCAGCAATCAAGAGTGGAGCGACATTGGTCAATAGCGTACAAATGATGAACCAAGTCAAGAAAAAATTAATGTAAATGGGAGTTAAGCAACGATCAAAGACACTTACAAGATCTAACAACGACCTTGCTAATACTCTCATCCAGTTGGACATCCTAAATGATGCAGAGAGACTTGGCGATCACTTCGCAACATTCGAATCCAAGCTTGCAGATGCTGGATACACTCAAGGTGTAATACCTGAGAGACCTACCACATTCCAATTGAATATCGGTAAGCTCTGCAACCAAACCTGTGCTCACTGTCATGTAGATGCAGGTCCGGACAAGAAGGAAGAAAACATGGGTCGCGAGACTTTAGAACAGTGCCTTGCCATTATTAAAAAGTACTCCATTCCAACTGTAGACATTACTGGTGGTGCACCCGAGATGAACCCACATTTTAGATGGTTCGTTGAAGAATGTACAGCAATTGGTGCCAAGGTTATGGATCGGTGTAATCTAACTATCATCAAGGCTCATGACAAGTATGCAGACCTTCCTGAGTTCTTTGCTAAGCACAAGGTAGAAGTAGTCTCTTCGCTACCCTACTTTACAGCGACTAGGACGGACAGTCAAAGAGGAGACGGGGTGTTCGAAGTTAGTATCGCAGCTCTACAGGCTCTCAATGCCGTTGGCTACGGCAAACCAGAAACTGGTTTAATACTAAACCTGGTCTACAATCCTTCAGGTGCTTACCTTCCTGGCGACCAGATGGAATTAGAAGCCGAGTTCAAGCGTCAACTTAGCAGGAGATACTCCATAGAATTCAACAACCTATTTGCAATCACAAACCTTCCAGTAAGCAGATTCCTTGACTATTTAATAGAATCAGGAAACTATGGTCAATACATGACCGAGCTTGTAGAAGCTTTTAATCCAAGCACTATTGATGGACTGATGTGTAAGAACACTATCTCTGTAAGCTGGGATGGGTATGTCTATGATTGTGACTTCAACCAAATGCTTGACCTCAAAGTGGCTTCTGAGTCTAACCACATCACCAAATTTGATATGGACCAATTTGTCAATCGAAAGATTATTACAAACCAACATTGCTATGGATGTACTGCAGGAGCTGGCAGCAGTTGCGGAGGTAATGTAACACAGTAATAACATTTTGTGAGAAACCATATCTCTGTAATTTAGCGTTGTATATTTGCGAACTAACTATTTAATTACAAACACGACACATGGATATCGGCAAATTGGCAATTATCATCATCTTGACATCATTTGCAATAATGGGTTGCAAATCGAGTAAACAAGGAACCGTAAAGACTAACTCAAAGCAAGCTGATGAAGTAGTATACTTTTTGAAAAAAGGTGCTTGCTTTGGCAGGTGCCCTATCTACTCACTTTCTATTTATGGCAATGGCCTTGCAGAATACAATGGTGAACGCTTCACCGATATGTTAGGAAAGTATCAAAAGAAACTCAGCCAATCTCAACTCTCTGATTTGGAAGACTTGTTTGGATCTACTGATTTTTCAGGATTCCAATCTTACTATGAATCTATGATCCCAGACTTGCCTTCGACAACAGTGGGTTACCTTATCGGCGACTCCCTGTCAACATTCGCAGGAAAAGAAGAAAGACCAGTCGCACTAAAAAAACTCCAATACGCCTTAGAGAATATTACTGAAGGTGACGATTGGAAGTTAGTTGAGCCAGCAAATGTAGATAATATAGAAGGTGGTGAAGAAGGCAACGTACCTGAGTTTGACAAAACTAAAATTAAGGTAACGCATAAAATGGGTATAAAGCTACCAGCTTGGTTCAATGAGATGAGAGATGCTTATGGTGTCAGAATCATAAGCCAAGTTCCCGAAGATACTCAAGGCTGGATAGTCACCTATACAACTACCAAGTATTCACCAGAAGAAGTACTCGACGCAATCAAAGCAAGTGATGCAGTCGCTTCTGCAGAGTTTGTTAAAATAGAGGCTAGTAATTAATACAGCCTGATATCTTAGCTAGAAACTCAACTCCACTCTTTGTTTCGAACCCATTGAGTAGTGAAATAGTATCTCCTGCGTGATATTCAATATTCGAGTTAAGTGACAATGTTGCATCACTGTCTATCACTTGACCAATATTGTAGATGGCATCATCCTGTAAATCACTAATATAGAGGTAGTCTGGACATTGGTCAGTAGCATTGATCTTGAAAGTATAGGGAGTCTTCCACACCTCATCAATATTTCCCGTATAAGTATTGATATCATGGGTGATTCTGATGTAGTAGATACCAGGTAAATACATATCAACTGGCAAGCTGACGTTCTGCTGGATAGCTGAACTACTCCAAGTGGTTGAGTACATACTGTTGTCATTGTCATATGATGGGACATTGGGGTCTTTGTAGACATCTAATCTACCATGCACAGCAGAATGAGGAATGACACCTACATCAATTTGATATACAGTATCTGCAAGCTCATAAAAATACCAATCACCATCTACAAGAGGATCTCCACTATTTGTCATTTCACTATCCATTGGTACTAAGTCAGCTCTCTGTTGCACGGTTCCAAAGAACCAAGCTGAAGTATCAACCTCATAGGCGAAAAAAGGATAGTCACCCTCGTCCAACAACCTAGCTATGCCATTGACATCGTTATTCTGACTAGTATGAAACAATGAGGAATTAACTCTATCTGAGAGTCTATTATTGACACCATCAAATGGCTGAGCAATACTAACCTCACTCGAAAAATCATTGACTTCCCCGTTACCTCCTAAATAGAGCCATTGTCGTTTTTCATCTACCACTCCATCTCCATCAGAGACATAGTAAGTATACTTGAGATTGGCTGGTAACGGCATCGCAGGGTTATACGTGGTGCCATCCCAAACTTCAGCATAGCCTTGGGTGGTTCCATCAATATTCAACCCCATAATGACATCGTCATCATCACCGTCACAGTTGACATCATGACTGTGATACATCCCTCCAAAGGTTGGAATATCGGACTCGGTTCCGCCATACATATAAGTACCAGGTACATCATCCGCAAATGATCCTTCTTCAATACTATATCTTATGTCTCTAATAGCCTCACTATACAGATCAGGAAGGTCGTTCATTTTTTTCTCTGCTTGATCAGGATCTGTCATTGAAAATATATTGCCTGCAGTATTACTACCCTTCAGTGGAGAACCTAAAGTGGCAAACTTCGCGACTTTATGCCCATCTGGTGATGATGGATCTATCCACCACGTTGGATTACCATTAGCGTCAGTTCTTTGAATATACTCTCTACCAGCCATACCACCCATTGAGTGGCCTACTAAAACGACTTTTTCTTTGCCCGGATTGGCCGCAAGTACGGCTTCAATTGCTCTTTTTACAGCATATCCTTGCTTGTAAGCCGCAGATTCATTGTTGTCACTGCAATCATCACATGGAGCTGTGCTAGAAAAACTTGAATTTTTAAATATAGTACCATCATCATCCTTCCCAACATTAAATGAATACGCATAAGTGCATCCAGGAAGCAAGGTATTGTCCTCATTAGGAAATACCCATTGTACGTCATCATCGGTTCCATTGTTTGACCAAACACCATCAGACCCGTTGATATTGTCATTTCGCAAGTCGTCATCTATGTAAGTGCATTGAAACAAGCATAAAAATGTACAACAATCCTCGTAGTAAACATGGGTATCTTCCGCATTAGGCATTGCCCAAAAGACATGGTCATCTGTATCAAAAGAACCCCAAATCGCATTCACATCTGCTGAGGTATACCAATCTTCCCAAGACAGATTACTGCCTGTCCACCCATGCATAAAAAGTACTGGATATGGACACTCTGCTACCTGTGCCTGTGGATGAACTATGGAAGAAAACACAAAGAATAGTACTACAATTAATTGGGGTATCAAGTTGGTTAGATATTTCATTTCGACAAGGTTAAGTACCCGAATATAGGCAAGAAAAACGAAAACATGAAATTTAATCTTCCAAAAGGTCTGGTCTGCGTTCTTTTGTTTGCAGGAGGGCTTGATCATTTCGCCACTGCTCTATCTTGGCATCATGGCCTGAAAGTAATATAGGTGGCACTACCCAGCCATTGAACACTTCTGGCCTTGTATAGACAGGCGGAGCTAACATATCATCTTGGAATGAATCAGAAAGTGCTGAGGACTCATTATTCAGGACACCTGGAATCAACCTAGAGACACTATCTACTATGACAGCGGCTGGCAATTCACCTCCTGACATCACAAAACTTCCAATGGATATCTCTTTGGTGATTAAGTGATCTCTTATTCTCTGGTCTATTCCCTTGTAATGTCCACAAACAAGGATAACTTGGCTGGCAAGTGAAAGGGTATTAGCCATCTTTTGATTGAATACTTCTCCATCTGGAGTGAGGAAAATAACCTCATCTACCTTACCCTTCTCTGTAATAGCTGAGATACAATTATACAGAGGTTCTGCCATCATGACCATGCCAGCACCACCACCATATTGATAGTCATCAATTTGATTGTGCTTCCCTACTCCCCATTTTCTTAGATCATAAATGGATATACTTAAAAGTCCTCTTTCCTGAGCTCTTTTCAATATAGAGTGGGAAAAAGGACTTTCTAGTAATTCTGGGACAGCTGATATAATATGAAATTGTATCCCTGCCATGGTTATCTTATTCTATTCCTAAAAGTTCTACTTCAAATATTAGAGCAGAGTAAGGCTTAATTGTAGGTCCAGCCTCTCTTGAGCCATAAGCAAGATCATAAGGAATAAAGAACTTGTACTTTGCACCTACTGGCATATACTGTAGTCCCTCTGTCCAACCTTTAATCACACCATTCAAAGGAAATGATATTGGCTGTCCTCTTTCTACGCTACTATCAAATACTTGACCATTAGTCAGTGTACCATGATAGTGAACATTGACCTTGTCACTTGCAGTAGGCTTAGGTCCATTTCCTGGCTTGATTACTTGGTATTGAAGTCCACTCTCAAGAGTAACTATACCATCTTTTTTGCTATTGTCAGCTAAGAATTTTTCTCCAGCTTCTTTGTTCTCCTTGTGCTTGTCAGCTTGTGCATCTTGCATAGCTTTACCAAAGATCTCTGCTGCATCATCCATTGACATTTTTGCATCACCAGCTAAGTGTGCCTGCATTGCCTCTGCTACTACTCCAGAATCAAATTTAGTAAATCCCTGAGTCTTTAAATTTTCTGCTAGTACCACGCCGATACTATAACTAACTGTGTCCATTAAGTTCTGTGCTTTAATATTTATGAATGTTGACATTAGTATCAATGCCAGTATTGTTAATCTAATCATGGTTATCTTTTGATATGTTATTTAGTTTTCAACTCTGCATAATACTTATAGAAGTATGGAATCGTCTCTATCCCTTTGTAGTAATTAAACAGCCCATAATGCTCATTCGGTGAGTGTATATCATCGCTATCAAGACCAAAGCCAAGCATTACTGATTTCACTCCAAACACCTCTTCGAATAAGGCTACAATTGGGATACTCCCGCCACTTCTTTGTGGGATAGGTTCTTTGCCATAGGTCTCTTTCATTGCCAAAGAAGCAGCTCGATACTCAACAGTATCAGTTGGTGTTACCGCTGGCATACCACCATGGTGTGGGGTTACTGTGACCTTGACACTCGCTGGTGCAATGCTTTCGAAATGCTCTTGAAAAAGCTTGGTAATCTTCTCTGGGTCTTGGTTAGGCACTAACCTCATACTAATCTTTGCATTTGCCTTACTTGGCAACACTGTCTTAGCTCCTTCACCGATATAGCCACCCCAAATACCATTGACATCTAGAGTCGGCCTAATAGAAGTCAACTCTAACACAGAGTATCCTTTCTCTCCTTGAATCTCATCAATTGACAATGCATCTTTATACTCACTTAAGTCAAATGGTGCCTCGTTCATTTTTGCTCTGTCTGCATCACTAACTGTCACTACATCATCGTAGAATCCTGGTATAGTAATGTGCTTATTTTCATCTTTCATAGATGCTATCATCTCACAGATGATGTTCACAGGATTCCCCACAGCACCGCCATATACACCAGAATGCAAGTCTTTGTTAGGGCCAACTACTTCTACTTCTACATAACTCAGACCTCTTAAGCCAACTGTGATAGATGGCACATCATTAGCGATGACAGATGTATCACTCAAAAGCACTACATCACAGGCTAGCATTTCTGCATATTCTTTACAAAAGATTCCTAAATTATCAGAACCTACCTCCTCTTCTCCTTCTATCATAAACTTGACATTACAAGGAAGGTCTCCATTTGCCATCATAGCCTCAAATGCCTTGACATGCATGTATGCTTGCCCTTTGTCATCACAAGCCCCTCTTGCAAAAATTGCTCCTTCTGGATGCAACTTTGTTTGCTTTATCACTGGTTCGAATGGTGGAGAATCCCACAATTCTATTGGATCTGGCGGTTGGACATCATAATGACCGTAGACCAAAATCGTAGGTAAGTTAGGATCAATTAATTTGTCACCATACACTATTGGATAGCCTGCTGTTTCATAGAGTTTAACATTGTCTGCTCCAGCGGCTGTCAATTTCTCTGCTACAAAATCAGCAGTCTTCCTAACATCAGAGGCATATGCTGGGTCAGCACTTACTGATGGTATCCTCAGTAGGGCTAATAATTCTTCTAAAAACTTTTCCTTGTTCTCTTGAATATAGGTTTGAGTACCTGTCATGTAATAGTTAATTTGATAGTTATCAGAACGCAGTGCAAATGTAAGTTATTTGACTGTATCTTTTTTTAGTCCACATAATGCTGACTAGAATCGTGACTAAGGGCTTTCAATTTTCTAGAGCTAATTAACAACGCCACTTGCTTGGACGAATGCATAGGAAAATGAAGAATCTGGCTTAGTGGTTGCCTCTCGCATTGTGTGTTGTGCTGCTTCCCATAGTTCAGGCTTGATTACTCCCGCATCTATCATTGTGATGGCAGAACTTTTCATCAATCCAATCCAATAAATCATCATTTCATTCCTCTGCTCCATAAACTTACCATTCCAATACAACAAGCGATGATCTACAGCGTAGTTTTTGACGTTTGTAATGTTGCCCAATATTGTCTTTAACTCAGCTCCAATATTTCCATTGCCACCTAAAGAAGATTGGTACTCATGCATTGCATTCCATACCTCCATTACCGAACTATCCACGCCGGTTATCTTTAAACTTTGATTATTGACCTCCGTCAAGGAGAATCTACCACCACTCTCGATATAGCTTAGAGAATGTGTCAAGAGGCTGATTGGGTCTTTGACATGTTCAAGTACCCATACAAGCAGCAGACTATCATACGTATGGCCTAACTTCATGCTTGTAATATCACCAGCATAAAGTTGGCACCTCTCTTTGAATTCAGGCCTTTTTAGATTGATCTTAGCTTGTTCGATTTGAGCATCAGATATGTCAACACCCGTTACTTTTATACTTGGGTAGTGAGTCATCACATATTCTAATTGTGCTCCTACGCCACATCCTACTTCAAGTAGCCTTGTACTTGTAGAAAGCTCAATATTCTTATAGATGTGTTTTGCCAGAATAGCGTTTTGATCTCTGAGTCGTTGTTGCTCTTCTGGAGTGTAGCCATGAAGGTATTCTTGTTTAGCCATTTGCTAGCTTCTCTTTGATAAATCCATAAATCACCTCAAGACTTGCATCCATATTTGTAAGATTGTTGATAACGATGTCACACTCTGACATGTAAGGTTGTATATACTGCTCATAACTTGGCATGACATGATGTTGGTAGCGATATAGTACATCATCTAAAGGGTAGTTACGTTCTACCCTATCTCTTTTGATTCTTCTTATGATTTTAGAGTATGGAGGTGCATGCACAAATAACTTTAGGTCTAAAATCCCTCTCAACTCAGTATAATGATAGATAAATAAGCCTTCAATTATAATGATGGGATTGGACCTAAATTCAATCATCTTAGCTTCTTTCGCCTCATTGTTGAATGTATACTCTTGTCTTGTAACATGCTGTCCAGACCTGAGCTTTGTAATATCTTCTAATAATGCATGACTATCAATAGAAGTAGGCAAGTCAAAATTTTTAATGCCGTTTTCATCAACATGTTGTTTGTCCCTAGGCAGGTAGTAATCATCTAATGAAATAAAGGTGACTCCAAAGCCATCTAAGCGCAGTTTTAAAGACTCCATAAATGTTGTCTTTCCTGAACCACTTCCCCCTGCAAGACCAATTACATACATGATATAGTCACTTTATTAAAAAAATATTCTAAATTGGAATCACAAGTTTAATGAACGAAGACTACAAAACATGGATTTGATCACTGATATTTTTAGAGGAGTAATTGGAATGGCGGCTTTGATTGGTCTTTGCTACCTGCTTTCTAACAACAAAAAGGCTATTAATTGGAAAATGGTAGCCCTTGGTCTTGGCACTCAGCTCTTTCTTGCGATAGGAATACTCAAAGGTGACAAAATAGGCTTTACCCTTCCTATAGGAGAACAAGGCTTCAGGATTGACCTCAGTTTTATCTCCTGGATATTCGAAGCTGTAGGTAAGGTATTCGTCAATATTCTCAATTATACCATCGATGGAAGTAAATTTCTACTTGGTGGTCTGATGGATATAGAAAGCAATGGATACATCTTTGCTTTTCAGGTGTTACCGACTATTATATTCTTTGCGGCACTTACATCCGTCTTATTCTATCTTGGCATCATTCAAAAAGTAGTCAAAATACTAGCAAAAGGTCTAACTAAACTACTTGGAATAAGTGGAGCGGAAAGCCTTTCGATAGCTGGAAATATCTTCTTAGGACAGACAGAAGCACCTCTTATGATCAAGCCATACCTAGAGAAAATGACTAGGTCAGAAATACTGTTAGTGATGGTAGGTGGAATGGCAACAGTAGCCGGCGGTGTACTTGCTGCCTATATTGGATTCCTTGGAGGAGATGATCCAGTCGCCAGACTAAAATTTGCTAAACACTTGTTAGCCGCATCCGTCATGGCGGCACCTGGGGCAATTGTCATTTCAAAAATGCTTTACCCTCAAACCGATCCAATCGACACTAATGTCGAAGTATCGAATGAGGTGATAGGTAGTAACTTTCTGGACGCAATTGCAAATGGGACCACAGAAGGACTTAAGCTTGCTGCCAATGTAGCTGCCATGCTCTTAGTCTTCATTGCCTTTATTGCTATGGCAAACGGTATACTTGGATGGATTGGTGACTTGACTAATTTTAATGACTGGATAGCAGCTAATACACCTTACCAACAGTTTAGCCTCGAGGCAATACTAGGGACTATTTTTGCTCCACTCATGTGGCTTATTGGCGTAGCAAAAGAGGATGTCATGCTCATGGGACAACTCTTAGGCATCAAGCTAGCCGCAAGCGAATTCGTTGGCTACGTTCAACTTTCAGATTTGAAAAATGTAGAAAATGCTGTCCACCTTACCCACCAGAAGTCAGTCATCATGGCTACCTATATGCTCTGCGGATTTGCAAACTTTGCAAGTATAGGCATTCAGATTGGTGGCATTGGTTCATTGGCCCCAGGTCAAAGGAAGACACTTTCTGAATTTGGTCTCAAGGCAGTGATCGGTGGTTCGTTAGCTTCACTACTGTCTGCTACTATAGTGGGCATGATCTATTAAGATAATATTGAGTATTTAACACTATTCAATAACTTCTTTCGTTTGGTCATATAAGATTATTTTGTAATCTTGTCTTTTGCGAAATCACTCATAGTAACTAAATCATGGCTAGCCCCAAACTACTTGCCATTCTAATATCCTTGTCTGTTACAGTTGCGACTGTGCATTATACTGTATTGAAACCCGAGGGTATCAACATATTCGATTTCGATTTGCCCGAAATATCTTTACCAAAGTTTAATTTTAAACAGACTGGGAAGAAAAAAGAACAGCAGGCTAGTGTCAAGTCTAAAAAATATAGTAAACCAAATACGACTTACAAACCAAGCGTCGTCGATGCCCTAAACGGCGTCAAGGTGTATGACAACGGAAGGACTACCAATGTCTATGGTCGTAATACAACTAGGGATGGCTACAATCTGGGATTGAGATATCAATGTGTAGAGTTCGTCAAGCGATATTACTATGAGCACTACAGCCATAAGATGCCAGATAGTTATGGTCACGCAAAAGAATTCTTTCAACATGGACTACCAGATGGGAGATTCAATACCAAAAGAGGATTATACCAATTTACTAATCCTAGCAATAGCAAACCTCAAGTCGGCGACTTACTCGTTTTTGGAGCTACGCCTGGCAATCAATATGGGCATGTAGCTATAGTCTCAAAATCAGGGTCTGAGTATATCGAAATTATTCAACAAAACCCTGGCATGGGTAATCCTAGTAGGGTTAACATCCCACTAGGCAATGACACTGGCAGTTGGAATATCTTTGGAAAGCACATCTTAGGCTGGCTAAGAAAAGCTTAATTTTCAGCCTTGATTATTTCTTGGTTCAATGTCTCAATCTCCTTATCTATATAGTAGAGACTTTGCGGCCCTTCTCCTATAATTTTGATCTTATCTAAGACACCTTCTATCGTCGCTTCTTCTTCTCTTTGTTCCATGACAAACCATTGAAGAAACTCGAATGTGGTATAATCTTTATCAATATCAGCCAGCTTTACTATATTATTGATTGACTTGGTTACAGACTTTTCTTGATCCAGTACCCTTTCAAACAAATCCTTTACAGATTTGAATGATTGATTTGGCTCTACAATAGTTGGAGTAAGTGGTTTTACATTTGACTCACTCAGGTATTCATAAAACTTAAGCATATGCATTCTCTCCTCTTCCGATTGACGCAAGAAAAACTGTTTACACCCTTGCATCCCTTGGTCATCACACCAATAGGCCATTGCGAGGTAGGATGATGAAGCTTCCCCTTCCATTCTTATTTGATTCTGTATTGCTTCTGCTATCTGAGCTGAGATTTTAGTCATGTCTATTCATTTTAATATGTAAGGTCAAACATTGTACCACTGTAATGTTGAAATCTAAATGATACAACGAATATATTCCATATTTTTAGACAAATAATTCAAACAATAGTTTATGCAATTATCAACTTTAGATTGGGGAATCATTATTGGCTTCTTTGCTATCTCATTATTCATTGGAATCTTCTTCTCCAAGCAAGCATCTAAAAGTAAGTTAGACTTCTTCCTCTCAGGAAGGAATATGCCTTGGTGGTTGCTAGGTATATCGATGGTTGCGACTACATTCTCTGCGGATACTCCCGCCCTAGTTACTGATATAGTCAGGCAAAATGGTGTTTCTGGCAATTGGGTGTGGTGGGCATTTCTATTGACTGGTATGTTGACTGTATTTGTCTATGCACGACTCTGGCGTAGGTCTGGCATACTTACTGACTTAGAATTTTATGAATTAAGGTATAGCGGCAAACCAGCACGCTTCTTAAGAGGATTTAGAGCAATTTATCTAGGTGTATTGTTCAATATTATGGTAATGGCATCGGTATGTCTTGCTGCCATCAAGATTGGTGCTACCTTATTTGACCTACAACCCATTCAGACCCTCTTGATTGCTGCGACAATAACTGTTGCATACTCTGCTTTGGGTGGATTAAAAAGTATTCTATTCACTGACTTCTTCCAATTCATCCTAGCTATGGTAGGTTCGGTCTGGGCAACTATCTATATTATTAATATGCCAGAAATTGGAGGCTTAGATAATCTACTAGCCCATGAAGCAGTTGCGGGTAAGTTAGCCCTAGTTCCAAGCATGGCTGACAAAGATCAATTTATCATGCTACTTATCCTACCCCTTACAGTACAATGGTGGGCATCATACTATCCAGGTTCTGAACCTGGTGGCGGAGGCTATCTAGTACAGCGTATGTTAGCCGCTAAGGATGAAACTCATGCAGTGAAGGCAACCATGTTTTTTAATGTAGCACACTATGCTTTAAGACCTTGGCCATGGATCTTGATTGGATTAGCATCCTTAATCTACTTTCCTACATTAGCATCACTTGGTGAAGCATTTCCAAATATAGATAAAGATGTGATTGGGCATGACCTTGCCTATTCTGCCATGCTGACCTACTTGCCAGCCGGACTGCTTGGTCTGGTCGCGGCCTCACTTGTTGGAGCATTCATGTCTACGATTAGCACCCATCTCAATTGGGGATCATCCTATATCATCCATGATGTCTATGCTCGATTCATTGAACCGGATGCCTCTGAAAAAAAACTAGTCAACCTTGCTAGAATCACAACTGTGGTCATTATGATCTTAGCTGGATGGCTGTCACTCCATCTAGATAGTGCAAAGGATGCGTTTGACTTACTTGTACTAATAGGAGCGGGTACTGGCTTGATCTACATCTTAAGATGGTTATGGTGGAGAATCAATGCCTATAGCGAGATAGCTGCTATGATCATTTCCTTTGTTGTAGCAGTTATCATGAAGTTCTATGTTGGTGACGCTGTATCTAGCTCAAATGCTCTATTAATCAGCGTTGGCATTACAACGATAGGATGGTTGACGGTCACCCTACTCACCTCTCCTACTGACACGAATGTGCTAAAGTCCTTCTATAAAAAGATTAGACCTTATAGACTCGGATGGAATTCTCAAATAGCAACATGGGGAATACAGCCTAGTCAAGGGCCTTCACTTACTAAGGATATTATGAAAATGCTCATCGGCACAATTAGTATCTATGGCATCTTATTATCTACAGGAATGCTGCTCTATGGCAATATTTTGATTGGACTAATTGGTCTAGCGATAAGCTCTATCATGTTACTGTATACAATAAGTCAATTAGACGAAAACACTAGTAAAACATATTAAGTAAATATCTAATGTGTCTTAATGCCAATAAGTTAATGCTCTAGATTAGACTACCCAATCTATTCCTTTCTTCAAAAGGGATTGAGTAACTGTAGCGGCAGGATTATCTTCGGGTCTAAAGTCATATACCCAATTAGCTTGAGGAGGGAGACTCATGAGTATCGATTCTGTTCTTCCATTAGTGTCTAACCCGAACTTGGTGCCTTTATCCCAGACTAAGTTAAACTCTACATACCTTCCCCTTCTAAGGCGCTGCCATAGTAAGTCTTGCTCAGTAATTGGACGTTCTAAATTTTTCTCAACCATATGGGTGTAGATAGGCACAAAGGCATTTCCTACAGCTTTGACAAAGGCAAAGTTCTCATCTAGACTACCACGTTCTTCATTCAATCTATCAAAGAATATTCCACCTATTCCTCTAGTTTCATCTCTGTGACGTATGAAGAAGTAGTCATCAGCCCAGGTTTTGAACTCTGAATAATATCCAGGATGATGTTTGTCACAAGCGGCCTTGAGGCTCTGATGAAAGAATCTTGCTTGATCTTCTACAATATAATGAGGTGTCAAGTCAATACCTCCACCAAACCACCAATGTCCAGAGTCTGTCTGGAAATATCTGACATTCATATGAATGATGGGAATATGCGGTGATTTGGGATGCAGGACTATTGACACTCCAGTAGCCAAAAATTTATTCTCTGGCAAACCTAATTTAGATGCAATATTGTCTGGCATATTACCATGGACTGCTGAGAAATTGACACCACCCTTCTCTATAATATCACCATTGAGAATTCTAGTTCTACCTCCACCTCCTCCAGATCGCTCCCATAAGTCTTCTCTGAATTGATTGCCATCTAGAGCCTCGAGTGATCCACAGATAGTATCTTGCAGAGACTTAAACCAATCAATAATTTCTGTTGACTTATCCACCTACTTTTTCTTTTAATGCTGCTACCACTTTTTTCGTATTGCCTACAAATACCTCATCATCAACTAAGAATACAGGTCTCTTAAGGAATGTATACTCCTCTAAAATATAACGCTTGTAATCAGCCTCTGTAAGAGTCATTTCGTTTAATCCGAGAGACCTATACTTCATAGCTCTGCGGCTAAATACTGCTTCATAGCCTCCCGACTGTTCAGCTATGCGATCTAATGTAGTTTCGTCGATATTGGCTTCTTTGATATTCTGTAACTCACCGTCCCAGTTGACTTCTTTGACAATTCGCTGGCAAGTATTACAGCTATTGAGGATGTATCCCTTTTTCATAATTTCAGTTTAGTATTAGAATTAACTATCAAATACTAAATCAAAGATAATTGTTTGCCAATCATCTCGATACTTTAAAAGAAATCTGTATTGGTAATCTTACTTGATTGATAATGGCTTAGATGTAATATTTCAAGTTAATCCCGAAATTAATTGGTGTCTTAGCTTGATACAATAGGTCGTCTGACTGCCTTGAAAACAATTTAAAAGAAGGAGCTACTGGCTTGCTGACTTGCACACCTATTCCAAACCTTCCAGCTTGATATTCGTATCCTCCAGTCATTTCAAAATTCCACTCTGTACTAGTAACTACTGAGTAGTTATTCACTGCATTTCTACTGTTTTGATATAAGTACGTGACATCAGCAATCTTAATACCATTATCACCTGCAGCGAAACTTCGGTATGGTGTTGTACTATTGAGTTCTACCGAGTTTGTGACATTTCTAATAAGTTGACCACCAACTAAAAAGCTATGTTTTTTGAATGATTTCTTGATTCTAATAGGTGCCATGAAATTCATCAATTGAGTGATGGCATAGGTATGCTCTTCTTTGTAATTTGGAAGTTCTTGACTATCAAAATTCAACGAAATAATATCCTTATCACCTATTCTAGAGTTAATACCGGCACCTAATTCTAAGTCTAGAGTATTACCGAGTGGAATTGATATGCCCGCAAGGAGTTTTACCCCAGCATTTTGATTACTTATACCAACCTCTCCAAACAGTCTCAATGACCTCTTCTTAATAGGAATCAATACTTGACCAATCTTGCCCATCATTGGACTTGGTTTAGTGATAAGTTCTTGACTTGCTAATAATGGAATTCCAGATAAGGCATCTAAGTCTTCAATCAGCATAGCTTCCTGTAATTCGCTTGCACTACTCGTTAAGTAGCTAGGTAAATACTCATCATTTGATAGAGATACTTGTTTAACATCATTCTGAGCAATTGAGATCTCGTGTTTTGGTAATGTTATGCTAGGCCTTATCTGACTATCTGTTAATGTAGCTCTATTATCTAATACTCTATCTTCAGCGTTGGAGTGACTTGCTGCGATGATTTGATCAGTCTGCTCTCTTGGCTTAGTTCGGATTGGTCCCTCTATGGTCTGATTAGACTCAACTTCCTGCTTCTGCGGATTGTGCTCACGGTCAATCTTTACATTTTTACTTGGCAAAACATTGCTTGGTGAACTTGGCTGCAGTGAATTTGGCTGCAGTGAATTTGGCTTAATAATACTTGAATTATGATCTAGTGGTTGTTGATTATCAGCTTGTTCAAAGTTTACAAATGCGTATAGACCAAAACATCCAATCAAAATGAGTAACAAAGACAGATATCTAGTGTAAGCAAGGTAATTTTTCTCGCCTTTATACTGTAGTACGTCCCTGCCTACTCCTTTGGAAAAGGACTCCCAAGCAGCCTCTGCACCATCGTGATTGATGGTATTGATCTCGTTTCTTAAGAATTTATCAAATTCGTGATTACTCTTCATTCTATTTCTTTTCCCTGAATCAAAGTACAACGGTACTTGAGTTCAGTAATAATTGCTTAATAATTTTTCTAGCATTATTCACATGCCAATGGGAAGTTCCTTCTGTAATATTGAGTTCTTCAGCGATTTCCTTATGGTTGTATCCTTCGAACACATAAAGGTTGAATACCATCCTTGTCTTATTTGGGAGCTTTTGCACTTCTTTTAATATGTCAGCTTTTAATAGAGATTGCTCTCCACTGTTGCCTTCTTGACCATAAAAGTTGTCAGCTGAATAATCAAATTCGACGACATCCATCTTCCTCTTTCTCAGAAAGTCAATACTAGTATGAATAATTACTGTTTTACACCAACCATAAAAACTCTCTCCTTTGATTTTCCCATCCTTTAGATTCTTAATGACTTTGACCATACTGTCATTGAATACTTCTAAGGCATCCTCTCTATTACGACAGTAACGCATCGTGACACCAAAAAACTTTTGGTAGCACTCCATGTACACTTCTTTCTCGTTATGAAAATCTTGGATCATCCTTTATTATTGATCTATTAGCATTACGGATTGATTGTCCTGTTGCTTTGGATATATCATTAAAATTACAAAGATTTTTTTCGCAAAGTACATGCATCCTAATGTTAACACTCATTTAACGCCTTTCAATAATGTAGCGCATGCAGCCAAAAACAGGATACTTACTACCAAAACAAGAAAAGGCTTTCCGCATGGAGTAGTACGATAGTAAGTTTGTTCTATTAGTTAATCAAATATTTACACTGATGAATCATATATCACTTATTACTGCAATCCTTTTACTTTCTATATCACTGAGTGCAAGATCTACAACAGTATATACTATCTCAGACGCATTAATACATTGCACTTCTATTACTCCAGATGAAGATGACAACAAAAACTATAGTTTATTAGATAATGTATCCTCTAGTTTCATAGAAACTATTGTTTATGATACTGACAATGCGATTTTCACAACTACTACTCACCAGGAAATAGCCTTTATTGAGTTGACTACAGAAGACAATGTGGTGTTCAAAAAACTTCCAATATTCTCAAAACAAGTACACTTAAATTTGTCAAATTATGCAGAAGGTGAGTATCAACTTAAGATTACTTATGCTGATCACGTAGTTCCAGGCGTTATTACTATCCAGCATTAACATGGGATTCTTTTTTGTTAGCTATGTAGTATTCCCAAATTATTTAATATTCTAATTTCACCTATACCAATAAGAGTTTCTTTGCTAAACGTATATTTGCGACTTTCAAATAATCAAGCAATCTGAGAAACTCTTAAAATGCAACAACAATCAATTAAATCTGCACTAATCTCAGTGTATGACAAAGCTGGCTTAGACAATATCGTTCCCGCTCTCAAAGCACTAAATATTACAGTTTATTCGACTGGAGGAACTTATGCTTTCTTGGACAACAAAGGGTTGGACCTGCGTAAGGTAGAAGATCTGACATCTTATCCTTCGATCTTAGGAGGTAGAGTCAAAACCCTCCATCCAAAAGTATTTGGTGGTATCCTTGCCAAGCGGGATGATGACCACTTAGGTCAATTAACGAAGTATGAGATTCCAACATTAGACTTAGTTATTGTAGATCTCTATCCTTTCGAAGAAACCCTAAAAAACACAGATGAAGAGGATCAGATTATTGAAAAAATAGACATTGGAGGCATTGCACTAATCAGAGCTGCAGCAAAGAACTTCAATGATGTTGTCGTAATACCTTCCAAAGCACAATACCCAGACTTGGAAGATATCTTGAATAATCAAAATGGCTCTACTTCTCTTAGCGAAAGAAAACACCTAGCTGCAGAAGCGTTTGGTATTTCTTCGCATTACGACAATGCTATTTGCAACTACTTAGCCAAAGAAACAAAGAATACTATTACATTATCACAAGGCAAGTCTCTCAGATATGGAGAGAATCCTCACCAGCAAGGCATATTCTTTGGTGAGATGGAGTCCATGTTTCACAAATTGGGAGGAAAAGAACTATCATACAACAACTTGGTAGATGTAGACGCGGCTATCCACCTAATGAAAGAATTCAAACATGATGGACCAACATGTGCTATTCTAAAGCATACTAATCCTTGTGGTGTAGCAACTGCAGATACTGTATCCAGCGCTTGGGACAAAGCTTTAGAAGCAGATTCTACTTCTGCCTTTGGTGGAATTTTTATTTTCAACAGTGAAGTTGATGTTGAAACAGCGCAAAAAATAGACAAACTCT
>JAHDHH010000050.1:21838-28034 GCA_020631405.1 Saprospiraceae bacterium | reverse complement strand
TTGGATATAAATGCGGAGCTTGGTACTGCTACTAATTTCGGATTACAGCAGCTTGGTCCTGACTGCAAGATATATATGAATACCATCCGCCAGTATCGCTGGCTACATGTCATCAACAAGCCTGACGAAAAAGGCAAAGACTGCGATTTCAGGCAACATAGTATCGAACTTCCACATCTCAATCAGCCAGGCTCATTCCCTAATTTTCCACACTTTAGGATTGATGAGGAAGATGTTTGTGATCCTACGATTACTAGTGTCTTTGGAGTGCCGGTAAAGCCAGAAAGAAACATCAAAATCTATCCTAATCCAGTGCAGGAAATCCTAACTATACAACTTCCAACTCAAGCATCAGGGAATGTATATCTAACATCTAACCTCGGCAAAATCGTTGACGGTCAGGCATTTTCTAATACTGAATCAATAGTCCTAGAACTTGGCAGTTATGCTCCAGGCATTTATTATATTGATGTAGTGGATAGTTTTGGGAAGCGATATAGCGAGAAGGTGGTGAAGTCAGAGTAGCCTATTTGACAACCGAGTACTTGGAGTGTATTTATCGCTAATGAGAATCGGAGTTTGAGTTCGTCGTTATCGATAGAATGAGATTTCTCTCTGTGCTTTTCGGTTTAATTAATTTTATGAATTTAATCAAACAAAGTCTTCCGTCCATACTTACTACAAATCGGACAGGCATGAGGATCATGTCCACGAGCAGGGCAAAATTCTCTGCCGAAGAAAATGATCTGAAGGTGGAGTTTATTCCAAAGTTCTCTGTCAAAAAGTCTTTTTAGGTCTTTCTCTGTTTTATCGACATTCTTGCCAGTACTGAGCTTCCACCTATAGGCAAGGCGATGGATATGGGTATCGACCGGAAAGGCAGGCACCCCAAATGCTTGTGCCATTACAACACTAGCTGTCTTATGTCCTACTCCTGGCAATGCTTCCAAGGCTTGCCAATCTTGGGGCACAACGCCACCGTGCTCATCCATGATGATGTGAGATAGGTCATAGATCGCTTGCGACTTCCGTGGTGACAAGCCACATGGTCTGATAATAGCTTTGATATCACCCACTGATTGCTGCGACATGGCTAGTGGATTGTCTGCAAGTTCGAAAAGTGCAGGAGTGACTTTATTTACTCTTTCGTCAGTACACTGAGCAGAGAGCAATACGGCTACGAGCAAGGTATAGGGGTCTTTATGATCAAGTGGCACAGGGGTTTCAGGATAGTATTTTTCGAGAATGTCTGCAATATCCTGAGCTATTTCTTGCTTTGTCATTCTTATTTTTTACTCTTACCTATGATGTTCTTCTCTCTTCCATCTAGTATTGCCTCCGGTCTTGGAGCTTCTTCATAGATGTGGTCAAAAATCTTTTCGATGTAAATAAATTTTCCACCCTTCCATTCATAACCCTCATAAGTGCCATCTGGTACGTAAGTATTTTCTTGTCCTTCCTGCTGTCCCATCCTAGGCATCAGATGGTCGAATACTATCATATCTAGGGCTTCATTATAATTGAGGCTGGCATTAGTATCAGAGCTATAAGTGAGCAACTTTCGCAGCTTCACATCATCTCGTGTATCCTCGCTTTCTGTAACGAAGAGTTCACTTCCGAAGGTTATAGAGCCTCCACTGACATCTAAGATGTCTACAATCTTTGTCTTATCAAACTTTTCATTGTGCTGGTACCCAAAGATGAGATACTTGTCCTTAGACCCTTTTAGTGGTCTCAAACCGTAATATAGAGCTCCATACCAATCAGAATTACTGACGGACATATATTCTATATCTCTGTCTATCTTGGTAGTTTGTGTGAGCTTAGTTGCCTTGCCATCAATGAGTATATAGCCTCCATAACTTAGCGGATAGCTACCCTCATCAATTTGCCAAGTGAGCAGTATCACAGTGCTATCTTGATTGGCTTGTAAGCGACTAATGGACTTAAGCGTATTCCACTTGTCTGTTTTGTAGACTTCTTGTGCTATGTAGGTATCGATTAATGTATTGAATTCGGAACCAGCTCTCTTGCGATGCTCTGGTTCATAAGCATTGATCATCACATCTCCATAGAATGCTAAGTCCGTGAGCAGGTCTTGAGCCATTACACAGTAAGAACAACATAGAACTTGTAGAATGAGGAGGAAGCGATTCATAGAGTCTCTAATTTAAATATTATGAATTGATACCCTTAGTAACGGTAGGTAGACTTCCCAGCTTATGCTGTCAGACAAGTATTAACAATACTTTCATAGTCTGGCTTATCAGAGGCTACTTTATGGATGAAGCTGTTCTTCACTTCTCCTCCATCTAACATGAAGATACCAGGCATCTGAAATCCATCACCAACCTGCTTTAAGCTAATGAATGTTCCTTTCATCGTCGCTTCAAATCCACGAATCATATTCTTCAACCCAAATAATTGATTGAAATTACCCTTAATCAAGCCAAACTTGAGGTAAAGATCACAAGCAGGATCAGAGATATGCTTGTAGCCTGATAGGCCAAAGTTGTCAAAGTACATATCTGCTACATTATGATCTGTCATATGCACAAAAATGAGCTCTACATCCTTGTCTACGAAAAATTGTTTTTTCTCTGACAAATCTTTGAGAGAATCTCTACAAAATACACAACCAAAGTGCCTTAAAAAGACGAGCATGATTGGTCTCTGTTGAGATATCTCCTCTAAAGATTCGTTTGTATTTGTTACAATCTGGGATAAATCTATCATTCAGTCGCTTACCCTAGATTAAGTTCATGCCTTTGAAAGTAGCAATGACGTCCTTAACATGATTCGCAGAATCAGTTAATAAAGCCTGCTCATCATCATTGAGCTTGAGTTCAATCACTTTAGCAATACCATCCTTGCCTAACTGTACTGGAACACCTAAGTAGATATCATCTAAGCCATACTCTCCATTCAATCGAGCACATACTGGGAATATTCTTCCTTCGTCTTTGATTATTGACTCAACCATTTGAGCAGCTGCAGCGCCTGGAGCATACCATGCTGATGTTCCCATCAACTTTACTAACTCTCCACCACCCTTCTTAGTTCTTTCAACGATTGCGTCAAGGTCAGCGTCAGCTATCATCTCAGTCACTGGAATACCAGCTACTGTTGTATATCTTGGAAGTGGCACCATCGTATCACCGTGTCCACCCATCAATACTGCTTGGATATCCTTTGGAGATACCTCTAGGGCAGAAGCTAAGAAAGCTCTATATCTTGCTGTATCAAGGATACCAGCCATACCGAACACCTTAGTATCAGGAAGTCCAGAAGCTTTAAACGCTGCATATGTCATCACGTCCAATGGATTTGAGACAACTATAATTGTTGGATTTGGAGAATGCTCAAGAATTGACTTTGTTACAGATACTACGATCTTAGCATTAGTCGTAATCAAGTCATCTCTGCTCATACCTGGTCTTCTAGGTACACCAGCTGTGATGACAACAATATCACTATTCGCTGTATCAGCATAATCCTCCGAACCTACAAGTCTAGTACTGTAGTAATCTATCGGAGCTTGTTGCCAACTATCTAGTGCTTTGCCCTTAGCGACATCACCTTTAATATCAAGTAAAACGATTTCTTTGACTATATCCTTGTGAGCAAGAACATTAGCTACTGTAGCCCCTACATTACCTGCACCTACGACTGTAATTTTATTCATGAGATTATGTTTCTAAACTTTAAAATGATAAGAAAGTACGAAAGTAATAAAATTGGTAAAATGATGCTTGGCTATTTCAACTTTTAAATGTAATGATTCGCAAATTCAAATAGATTACTCTGCTCAATTAAGCATTGTATATTTGCGTATGAAAATTTCAACCATGACTAAAGCACTTTGTATCATTTCAGTCCTCCTTTGTATAATCAGCTGTAACTCAACGGAACAGGTCAATGCACCCGAGGCTTCCACACCAAGTGATCCCCATTCTTATGCTAGACCATCAGAAGCTAAGGCCACTCACTTGAGTCTCGATCTAGTAGCTGACTTTGATAATAAAATCCTCAGCGGAAGTGCTACATACGACATTAGTGTCACTGGCGGAAACAAGATATACTTCGATATCAAAGACCTAGACATCACTTCTACGCAAGTGGATGGCAAAGATGTAGCATTCTCGCTTGGAGACTACGACAAGATCAAAGGACAAAGCTTGAGTGTACCTGTGAGCAATGCAACCCAGCAGGTAGTCATCAATTACAAGACCACAGACAAAGCACTTGCCCTCCAATGGCTCAATCCACAGCAGACTGCAGATAAGAAACATCCATTTTTGTTTACTCAAGGGCAGGCAATCCTGACTAGAACTTGGGTGCCTTGTCAAGATAGCCCAGGAATCAGGATTACCTACGATGCTGATATTCAATGTCCCAAAGAGCTCATGGCTGTCATGAGTGCCTCTAATCCGACAGAAAAATCAGCAGATGGAAGCTACCACTTTGAAATGAAGCAACCCATACCACCCTACCTTATAGCGTTGGCTATTGGAGATCTAGCGTATGGCGATATTGGAAAGCAAACTGGTGTCTACGCAGAGCCTAGCATGCTCGAAAAGTCCTTGTACGAATTTGAAGATATGCAAATGATGCTAGAAGCTGCAGAAGAACTATATGGACCCTATCTATGGGATAGGTACGATGTGATCGTCTTACCTCCAAGTTTCCCTTTCGGGGGAATGGAGAACCCACGACTCACATTTGCTACACCTACAATTATTGCTGGAGACAAGTCATTGACCTCACTCATAGCTCACGAGCTTGCTCATAGTTGGTCAGGCAACCTAGTCACCAATGCTACATGGAATGACTTCTGGCTCAACGAAGGATTCACTGTATACTTCGAACGAAGAATCATGGAAAAACTCTATGGCAAAGACTATGCAGACATGCTTGACTTACTTGGATTCCAAGACTTAGAACATACAATACACGACCTCGGCGAGACACATGCTGACACCCATCTTCACCTAGACTTAGCATCTAGAGATCCTGATGATGGCATGACAGATATAGCCTACGAAAAAGGAGCCAACTTTCTCACCATGCTAGAGCTTCAAGTCGGTAGAGAAAAGTTTGATGCCTTTCTGACAGAATACTTTAATATCCATAAATTCAAAACCTTGACGACTGATGGATTTAAGAAGTACATCACTAAGCATTTGCTTGAGCCAAACAACCTTGACGTTAATATGGAAGAGTGGATTCATAGTGGTGGTTTGCCAAGTAATACGCCTCCAAAACAAAGCACAAGGTTCACCTCTGTTGATCAAGTAGTTGCGACTTTCTCAGCAACAGCTATACCTACTACAACCATTACCAAGGATTGGTCGACGCATGAATGGCTGCACTTTATTAGGCATATAGATACGGAGACTACCCCTGATGCCCTAGCAGGACTGGACAAAGCCTATGCACTTTCTGATTCTCAAAACGCAGAGATAGCTGCAGCTTGGTTTCAAAAATCTATTGAGCTCAATTACTACCAACATATCACACCTCAGATTGAGCAATTCTTAGTGAAGGTTGGGAGAAGGAAGTTCTTGACGCCGCTTTATCGAGCATTGAAAGAACAAAATGATCTAGCCACAGCGAAGGCTATTTACCAAAAGGCACGAAACAACTACCATGCGGTAAGTACTCAGACTATTGATGCGTTGTTGGGGGTTTAAAACTATAGGTGGATTTTATAGCGTAGGATTTCACCCCTTTATCCCCTCTAGGGGAATACTTGTGTGTAACAACAAAATTTCCCCCTAAAGGGGGCAAGGGGGTGAATAAATGTGTAATTTCAAAAGATGCAACGAGCATCCGAATCCAATAACTACCATTACAACCCAAAGCTCAAGAACTTCGCCAAGCAGAATCGTAAAACATTTAACAAGTCTGCTGCTTGTATGTGGAAGTATGTCCTAGGTCAGAAGCAAATGCTTGGCTATCAATTCAGAAGAGAAAGACCAATTCTGAATTATATTGCTGACTTCGCTTGTCTAGAATTGCTATTAGTTATAGAAGTAGATGGAATTACGCATGACACTGCAGAAGCGATAGCAAAAGATGAGGCTAGAGATCAAGCGTTAAAGGCAGTTGGTTTTACCACATTGAGATTTAGCTCATGGGAAGTGCTGAACAAGATTGAGGATGTATCGATGATCATTACAACATGGATTCATGA
>JAHDHH010000050.1:0-21738 GCA_020631405.1 Saprospiraceae bacterium | reverse complement strand
ACCTTATATTTGCGCAAAATTTGACAAAATATGGAATTTGATATTATTGTATTAGGAAGTGGACCAGGTGGATATGTTGCAGCAATTAGAGCTTCACAACTTGGGCAAAAAGTAGCAATTGTTGAAAGAGAAAATCTTGGCGGAATCTGTCTCAACTGGGGGTGTATCCCTACAAAAGCATTATTAAAGAGTGCTCAAGTGTATAATTATATCAATCATGCTGAGGACTATGGAATCAAAGTCGGCACTGCAAAGGCTGATTTTGCTAAAGTAATCAAGAGAAGTAGAGATGTTGCAGGTGGCATGAGCAAAGGCGTTGAATTTTTGATGAGAAAAAATAAAATTACTGTCATAGAAGGTGAAGGTAAGCTAGCAAGAGGCAAGAAGCTAGTGGTGACAGCTAAGGATGGAAGTAAGAAAGAATATTCTGCACCACATATCATCCTAGCTACTGGTGGTAGAGCAAAGGAACTTCCTAATCTTCCAATTGATGGTAAAAAGATAATTGGATATAGAGAGGCAATGACTTTACCAAAAATGCCTGAGAAACTAGTAGTTGTAGGCGCTGGAGCTATCGGTGTAGAGTTTGCATACTTCTACCAAAGCATGGGCTGTGAAGTTACCGTTATAGAATACCTTGACCAGGGATTACTTCCAAGAGAAGATAAGGATGTGTCAAAAGAATTGACTAAGATCTTTAAAAAGCAAGGTATTACAGTTCTTGCTGGTCATGCTGTCACGACTGTAGAGACAAAAGGTAAGACTTGTAAGGTCAGTGTACAAAACAGAAAAGATGAGTCTACACAGATCATAGAATGTGATGTAGTACTTTCAGCTGCTGGTGTTACACCAAATACTAGTAACCTAGGTTTAGAAGCACTAGGGATCAAGACAGAAAGAGGATTGGTAGAAGTGGACGAATACTATAAAACTAACGTAAGTGGTATCTATGCGATAGGTGATATCGTACCTGGACCGGCTCTTGCCCATGTTGCTTCAGCAGAGGCTATCACATGTGTAGAGGCAATAGCAGGACACCACCCTAGCCCTATAGACTATGGCAACATCCCATCATGTACTTACTGCAGCCCAGAAGTATCAAGTGTAGGTCTGACCGAGGCACAAGCCAAGGAAGAAGGCTATGACATCAAAGTTGGCAAATTTCCATTCAGTGCTTCGGGTAAGGCTAGTGCTTCAGGTGCAAAAGAAGGCTTCGTGAAAGTGATCTATGATGCCAAGTATGGAGAATTACTTGGTGCTCACATGATCGGGTCCAACGTGACAGAGATGATCGCAGAGATGGTAACTGCAAAAAGACTTGAGACTACAGGACACGAAATACTAAAAGCAATCCACCCACACCCAACTATGAGTGAGGCTGTGATGGAAGCAACTGCTGCGGCCTATGACGAGGTCATCCACTTATAAAATCTAAAAGCCTATGAGATTGGTACATTACTTCTTGATATTGACACTATGTTATGCTTGTGGAGACAAGAGTAGTGAACCAATCTCATGCCATGCTTTTGACTTGGAAGAACCCACAGTAACAGATGGTAACGTGACTAAGATTTTAACCACTGTTCTAGATACCTATGAGGATCAAATAGTAACCAATGTCATACAAGAGTCAATTGCCACAATCGATAGTGATAGCTACCAAAACATCTTATCTGGATGCAATAATTTTGAATTGTCAGACCTAACAGCCTATGTTGCCAATGGTGATTACTCTGTACAATTCGAAGAGTTCACTGATGAAAGTTACTCATTGATTACCCGAGCAGAGATAGACTGCCTATTTGAAGAGAACTTCTGGATAGCTTATTATGACAAGTATCCAGACAGTGGAGGATATTATAGCTTTACTATACCACATATCGTAGAAAATAGTGCCATAATTGAATACCAAATGATATGCGGTGGACTTTGTGCTTATGGTTACATAGTCTATTTAGAAAAGCTAGACGATACTTGGATTCCACAAGAAAGATGTCTGCTCTGGATTTCTTAAAACCTTAATCTAATATCCTACTTGATAGCTGAATTGGTAGGCTATCAATTGTCTTTTGTAGAAATTTATACATTCTACCAAGCCTAACTACAATTCTCACAGCATTGATTACGTACATTTGACATAATAAATAAAAAGATTGTGACTGTATTATTGATTTTCTTGTTGAATTATATACTCCTAAGTGTAGGATTATATCTAGTATTTCCAAAGGTAGAAGTAGAAGCATGGAAGGGGTTAGTACCTGGACTTAATTTTGCAGAGTGTTGCAAGCTAATAGGACGTCCTACTTGGTGGGCATTGTTACTCCTTATTCCAATACTCAATTTCTTCATCTATGCTGGTATTATGATTCACTTGGTGAAGTCTTTTGGACGTAAGTCATGGTTTGATAGTTTTCTTGCTGTAGTCTTTCCGATAGCCATATTATATCAAATCGCCAAGAATAGAGAGGATAGTTACCAAGGTCCACATTTCAGAGAAGAAGATGATTACAAGAAGTCAATCGAAGCTGCGAAAAAATCAGGAGACAAAAGAGCCTATGAAAAACTAGTCAGAAACAATCCTTATAAAAAATCAGGAGGTCGTGAATGGGTTGAATCAATCATATTTGCTGTATTTGCTGCTGCATTTATTAGAATGTTCTTGGTGGAGGCCTATGTGATCCCTACTCCATCGATGGAAGGTTCACTCAATGTTGGTGATTACTTATTCGTATCGAAGACAAGATATGGGATGCGTACACCGATGACTGTAGCCATGGTACCACTTTTGCACAACAGGATACCATTTATCAATACAGAGTCCTATCTCAAAAACCCAAGCCTACCTTACAAGAGGTTGCCGGCATTTGAAACGATTGACAGAAATGATCCAATAGTATTCAATTGGCCTGTCGGAGATAGTGTCTATATAGCGCCATCTAGGTCATGGACTGTTGGTCAGATAGAACGGAATCCTCAAATTGCTAATGGAGACAGGACTCTTAAGCAAATGGTCAAGAAAAAGGACTTCGTGGTAAGACCTATTGATAAGAAAGATCACTATATCAAACGATGCGTAGGAGCTCCTGGAGATAGCATTCAGATCATTGATAGACAAGTCTATTTGAATGGGCAAGCAGGTAAGAATCCCGAAAATATGCAATTCCTCTATAGGGTGACATTCAGCTCTAATTCTGTGAATACTAAAAATTGGTCAGACTGGGGCATATCTTCTCAAGATGTATTCGGCGGTCAGGCTCAAGGAGGCTATGTGATGTTCCTCAATGAAGAACAGAAAGAGTTACTTAAGGTTCAAGATCCTAACATTACTATTACAAACTACGAACACAAGACTGAGGGTAATAAACTATTCCCGCATAATACACAGTACTTTGGCGGCTGGACAGTAGACAACTATGGACCAGTGTGGATACCAAAGCAAGGAGCAACAATAGAGCTGACTCCCCAGAATATGGTGATGTATCGCAGAACAATCGAAGTCTATGAACACAATGAGGTCAGCATCTCAAATGGCAAAATGATAATCAATGGTAGCCCAGCAGACTCGTATACATTTAAGCAAGATTACTATTGGGCAATGGGTGACAATAGACATAATAGTGAAGACTCAAGAGCTTGGGGGTTCGTTCCTCATGATCATATCGTCGGAAAACCACTCTTTATCTGGTTCTCAACAAGAGAAGGCAGTATCGGAAAAGGGATTAATTGGGATAGGATATTCACATCTGCCGATAAAGATTAGTAAATTAGGTGTTCATAATAGTAAATCATGGTATTACAGTATAAATCTTACGTCGTCACGTTACTTTGTTTATTCATTGGACTGACATCCTATGGACAGAGTCTTAATATCTACCAATTCGGTTTTACTAAGGTCGGAGATGGCTACTCTCTTAAGAATGCCAAGCTACTTACTGGATTCAACAAGACAGGATTCAATGCTGATCCATCATTCTCTGATGACAATACTCTATTGATCAGCTCCAACCACTTCGACAAGGACCAAATCGACATCCTCCAATTAGAACTGGATGTCAAGAAAATCACGAGAGTCACTCATACTTCAGAATCAGAAAGACATCCAGTATTGATGGGTGACAAGGAGTACTTTTCAGTAGTATTGAAGGGTAAGTCTGGTAATGCCTTCTACAAATACCCTCTTGATAGAGCTAATCAAGGTAGTACCATCAAGCCTAATCTCAAAGGTCTTACTGGATATCAATGGGTCCGATTTGGTGAAGCATACATCCTCGAAGGCAAGGGTGTCAATCGTCTTTCATACCTCAATCTTACGGATTCTAGCAAGGACAAAAGAATGCTTGACAATATTGGCGAGGCAATACAAGTAGACAAGTACCGTAATCTCATTTTCACCCAAGCAGTAAGTCCAACTAATGTCCAATTGAAGAAATACGATATTCAGAAAAAGGAATATAAGACCTACGCAAAGACTGTTAACAATACAAATGTCATTGAATACCTACAAGACCATAAAGTACTAGCAGCTTCTGGCAGCAAGCTCTATGTCTACAACCTAGCATCTACAAGCATCTGGGAAGAGGTTGCAGACCTCAGAGATTACGGGATCTCTGATATAGTACAATTAGTAGTCAATAATGGCAAACTAATTGTCGTTGATAAGTCATAAGATTGTAAACTCTCACATGTCGCACTACAGAAAGTGATATGTTTGTTTAAATATTCAGTTCCATGAAGTCATTACTCTCAATAGTATTGTTAGTCATATGCACATGTCTATCAGCACAATCATATACTTACCTCCTCGTCCTAGAACAAGTCTTAAGTAAGCAAGAGATAAGAACATGGAACTCCACTCATCCAGGGCAAAACATCAGTCCTATTTCTACAACTAAGCCATACTACGAAGTAAGTACGCAAGACCCTGCCCTACTCAAGCAGTCATTAAGTCTAACTGAGGATATCGTGAGGCTAGTACCTTCAATTTCAGTAGAACAGAGAGAAACAATACCTGATGACAACTTATTCTTCGAGCAGTGGGGATTAGAGGCCATAGGTGCCACCCAAGTTTGGGATCAAACAACAGGAGGTGAAATTTATCAAACAGGGGAAAAAATAGTGGTGGCCGTACTTGATGATGGCTTCTTGGTAGATCACCCAGATCTCATTGACAATATATGGATCAACTCTGATGAAATCCCTGGAAACGGTATCGATGATGACAACAATGGTTATGTAGATGATTACAAGGGTTACAATGCTAAGACTGACAATGACAACCATCAAGCACTAAGCCATGGCTCAAGGACTGCTGGTATTATTGGCGCCAAAGGTGACAACACTCTTGGAGTAGCTGGAGTCAACTGGGATGTAGAAATCATGCTCCTTAGTGGGATATCTGATGCAACCAAGATCATGGAAGGGTACGAATACATCATTGCTCAAAAGCAAGAATACATAGCAAGCAATGGTGCTAGAGGAGCAAATGTACTTGTCACCAGTTTTTCAGGAGGAATCTCCAATGTGGATGTGCCAGACTATCCTGAGTGGTGTCAACAATATGATGAACTAGGTGACTTAGGGATACTTAGTGTCAGTGCTGCTCCCAATGTCAATATCAACCTAGATATAGAATTAGACATGCCAACTAGGTGTCCAAGTGACTACTTGATAGTAGCGACCAACTCTAATCAGCTAAACGAAAAAGAAAACTCCTCAGGCTATAGTGCAATGCACGTAGATATCGCAGCTCCTGGCGAGGAGATCCTGTCAACTAATAGCGATGGGGAATTCAAAAACATCTCAGGGACATCGGCTTCTTGTCCGCATGTGGCTGGAGGAATAGCCCTGTTGTATAGCCTGAATTGTGATATCCTTGGCAACAATGGTGATCGAGCTACGCAGGCCTTCAATATGCGACAAGCTATCTTGTCAAGTGTTACTCCAGCTTCAAGCTTGAGCAATATTACAACCTCAGAGGGCATACTCAACTTGAATGCTGCTGTTGATAAAATCAGAGGTCTGTGTGGAATCACGAGTGATGAACCTTTAGCAATCCTTACAGACTCTAATCCGACTCAAAACGATTCGCTAATTGTGTTCAACTATACAGCAAGTAGTTCAGATGAAATAGAAGCGGCTGTCTATGACATGAATGGTAAACTGATGGATAAGAGGTATTTCAACCCTGATATTTTCAATGTAAACAGTTCTGAATTATTATACAAAGCCAATCACCTTTCTCCAGGTATGTATATTTTAGTCTTAGATAATGGAACTGATCATACGGTACAAAAAATAGTGGTACAGTACTAGTGTAAAGCATTCCCAATTCAAGATTATCGGTAAGCCTAACTTCTTAATTCGAAAGCTTACAACTCTGTTGATTGTTGCTTATTTCTTAGCTTCGTTCGCCTTGTATAGGGTATCAAGCACTCCATTGACAAACTCCTTACTCTTGTCAGTACTGTAGTTCTTAGCAACCTCAACATATTCGTTGATTGTCACATTACCTGGTATAGACGTAAAGTAAAGCATTTCGCAAAGTGCCATTTTCATTAGAATCATATCGATTACGGCTACTCTTTCGCTATCCCAATTTTTCAACATAGGAAAGATCTGAGCCTCTAACTCCTCGTCATGCTCTAATACATTGTGTATCAATACATGACCGTACTCCTTGACAGTTTCATTGTCTGGGTAGTAAGTATTGTAGTATCCAGGGTCTTCTGGTTGCGCTTTGAGGTATTTCTTGAGAGCTCCAACTACTAAAGATTTTTCATCAAACCAATGGATATAATTATCATCACATACTTCATTGAAATATTCACTTCCTCTCAGGTATCTAAATAACTCTAAGAGTATGTCTAGGTCTCTTTCATGAGTCTCTGCTGACAAGATGTATTGCTCGTATGCTTCAGTCTTAGCAAAGTCCTTATACATCTTACTATAAAAATCGCCAAGGTCTAGTTTTTCATAACCTAGTTTCTGAAATCTAGCTTGGAGCTTATTATCATTGAGAATTGCTGTCACGATAGAATTATCATGAAGCTTCGATGAGAATGCCTTGTCAAAGTCTGATGGCAAATGCTTCGTCAATCTCTTTTTAGCATCAGGTTGAGCTTGCTCAGTAATCTTAGTAAAGAGAAATATCACGAACAAAAAGAGTTCAAAACTGACATCAATCGACTCATCATATTGCTTCACCAAATCTTTTGCTGTGAGCAATCCATCTCTATCTTTTGCATAGAGCAACTGCATTATCTTAACTCGAACACTTCTTCTACTTAGCATATATAAAGAGTCTTCTCCCTTTTATTTAAATTATTCGGATACACCACAAATGTAATTGATATTCATTCATTGTGACCAAAAATTACATATAATTTACATATATCATAACGTAATGAGTTGCCACTTTGTGTTGTGTACCCAATATGAATTATAAAAACATCTAAAAGTGCTTGTTATAAATGGCTTCAGCACTTGGGAGTTTGTTAATATGCCACTTATCAATGATTACACCATCCTTCCATAGTACCACTCCAGGATTCGAACGTATTATAGTTTTTAATAATATATCGTCCGACATAGCCATTTGTACTCCTTTAAGATTAAAATCTTCTTCAAGGGCCTCTAGCTCAGTGACGCCTGCACCACCTACAGCATAGATTACTTCTGCATCCTTATCCAATAAATCATTGAGGACTGGCTTGAGCTTCTCCCTCATTGCTGAAGCATATTTCTTTTCCCATTTAAACTTGGTAATACTTACTTCCTTATCAACGATGGTGTCCAAGGTGTTGACTATCATCAATTCCCCATTGTCCAAGGTCTGAAGTGTGTCAGCTCTGTATATTGAATCTTTGACCATTTTTTTGACAACCGACACTTCTGATTTGATCTTTGGAGATACAATCAAAAACCTTGCACCATCTTCTTCCAAGAATTTATAAGTCAGGTCACTACCCTCCTTGTCAGTAATCTCGAATTCTGAAATCTTAGTTGACTTGATAGCTGGCTCTGTCTTAATCTGTTCAAGAACCTCCCAATCAGTCTTCGGATAATTCTTATAGTTAGTCATATATTCAGAGTTAGAAATAGTGATTTCTTTCCCATCGTATCTATTCTTCATTAACCAATCTGTAATCTTGACATTCGCCATTGCTTCTTGCTCAGCAGCATGGGTAGCTCTCACATCCTTACCTACGTTAAATGATCTAAAGTCAGTATGCGGAAGATCCCAAACAAAATTGCTCAAGCAGTAGAATAACAACCCAACAATAGCCACTATCTCTATCCAAAAGTTAGCAGTCTTACTAAAGAGGTCGTGCATCGTCTTATTACGTACAATAAAGTAAATCGCTGGTATCAACAAAAAGACATCTTTCAAGAAAGAAGTCTTTGGCTCCAGCTTAATAAAGTCACCAAAACATCCACAGTCTGTCACCTTCATATTGCTTGCCAAATATGGTCCCCACTCAGATACACTGAAGAAGTTGACCCCATTTGGCACATAGCCAGTCAAATATGTAAATCCAGTCAATACTGTAAAGAATGCAACCAGTAGAAAGAAAGCCCATGCAGTAAACTTAGGCTTGCTGCCCGTGATCAACATAATACCTAGGACTATCTCAAATATGATCATAATGACACTAAATGCCACTGAATAATTACTTAAAAAAGGGAACAATGGTGCTAGAAAGGATAATCCACTCTCTGCAAATGTCGTCTGAAATTCGGTAAAATAATCAACCATCTTGTAAGCCGTTCCCAGAGGATCAACTGCCTTGACCCATCCAGAAAACAAAAATAATACTCCACAAAAGCTTTGTAAAAAAGTGGTTAGTATGCTCTTGTGCTTCTTTGCTCCAAAAATGATGATAGCACTTACGATCAGCGCCGCAATTCCAATTCTAATAAGTAATGTGGTCAGATTCATAATTGTCAATTGTATTAGTGTTCTGCAAAAATGCTACGTTATATTAAGAATAGTGTAAATAAGATTTAAATATTGATAAATAAACTCCTAAAAATTACAACCTTGCATCCATGTTACTACTGATAACTATATGCATAAATGCAACAATCGGAGTCTTGTTCAAACTCTTCAAAAAGTATGAAGTTGATAACCTTCAGGCAATCATCGTAAACTACTTTACCTGTGTTATTACAGGATCTCTAGTAGTGATGAGACCTGTAGTTACCATGGAGGTCATTGATAAGCCTTGGTTTGGCATTGCCTGTATCTTATCCTTACTGTTCATTAGCATATTCAATGTGGTAGCGCTGGCCGTACAAAAACTAGGCATCTTAGTCACGACTCTCTTCCAAAAGATGTCTCTGGTCTGGCCTACCTTGTTTGGCATAGTTTGCTACTCCGAAAGTACCGGACTCTACAAGGTCATTGGAATAGTCTTGGCCTTTCTCTCGATATTCTTGATTAACTACAACCCTAATCAGAAGTTAGAAAAGAAGCAAATACTAGGACTAGGCTTAATCTTAGCGGCAGCTACATTCATAGGTAGCGGAATCATCGAAATATTGCTCTACTATGTCAAAGCTGAAAATATCATCCAAGGTGACGATATCGAATTTACAAGTACTCTCTTCTTCTTGGCTGGTGTCAATGGGCTACTCTACCTTATAATCACATCAATAAGAAAGCGACCTAATATTAAGTTGAAAAATATCATAGGTGGAATAGCATTAGGTGTCCCTAACTTCTTTTCTATCTACTGGATCCTACTCCTTCTCGAACAAGGCTGGGAAGGTTCGACAATGTTCCCAATGTTGAATGTAGGAATCCTTGTGCTCAATGCCTTGATAGGTATACTGATCTTTAAAGAGCGGTTTGGACTAGTTAGAGCCATTGGGTTTGTAAGTGCTATTGTTGCCATTATTCTCTTAGTCATAGAAACAATGTAACTCAGATGGAGGCAGATATTTTCAAGACTGTAGACACGATATCTCAAGGAGAGTACAAGGAGAAGGGAAGTAAGTTTCCTAGCTACCTCTTTCCTATTGAATCTGTCAAAGATTTTGAGGAGCAGATGGAGCTGATAAAAAAAGAACATTTCAAAGCTAGACACCACTGCTACGCCTACAGGCTTGGGTTTGCAGGAGAGGAGTTTAGGCAAAATGACGATGGCGAACCCTCAGGAACCGCTGGCAAACCAATCTTAGGGCAACTGATCAAACACGAATTGACATTCGTCGGAGCAATCGTGGTGAGATACTTTGGTGGCACTAAACTAGGGACATCAGGACTCATCAGAGCCTATAAAGAAGGTACCATCGATGCCATCACCAATGGTAATATTGTTTCAAAGACTAGGACTGCAGACCTCAAAGTTTCTTTTGACTACAGTCAGATGGGTAAGGTGATGCAAGTACTCAAAGATCTCAAACAGGACATTCACACTACTGCCTTTGATGCTAACCCTCACCTCACGATCAGAGTGCCATACTCGGAACAAGAAGGCAAAGCACTTCAATTCATAGCCAAGTATATGAATAGAGCCTTAGAAGATGTAACTCTTGAAGAAGTACTAGAGGCCTGCACCATTGAAATATTAGAATAAGATCGCTAATGCGACTGATTAACTATCATTATGATGCCAATTGGTTAAGAAATGATGATAAGTCAGATCTCATTCTGAAAACCAAAAAATAAACATTGAAGATTAAACAACTTACGAGGTTTAAATTAGTTTAATTCCAATAGAAATTGTGATAATTACTTATGAAGCAGGCAGCAACTTTAGGACAACTCAAGAAGACAGATTATAAAGTCAAGTCAATCAAGCAAGAACTCAGAGACAACCTCATAGCACACCTCAAGACTAACTCTACGATTTTTGAAGGCATACATGGATTTGACAACACTGTCATACCCGATATGAAAAGGGCCATTTTGAGCAGACACAACATCCTCTTACTAGGACTAAGAGGACAGGCTAAGACGAGGCTTGCAAGGCTTATGGTCAACCTACTTGACGAATATGTTCCTGTTGTGGCAGGGTCTGAAATCAATGATGACCCACTTAACCCCATTTCTATATTTGCTAAGAACCTTATCGAGGAGCAAGGTGATAAGACGCCAATCACATGGTTACACAGGTCAGAGAGATATGTAGAGAAGTTAGCAACGCCAGATGTGAGTATTTCTGACTTGGTAGGTGATGTAGACCCGATCAAAGCAGCTACACTTAAATTACCATTTTCAGACGAAAGAGTCATCCACTTTGGACTTATCCCGAGAGCCCATAGATCTATTTTTGTTGTAAATGAACTGCCAGACCTTCAAGCAAGAATTCAAGTATCCTTATTCAATATCTTACAAGAAGAAGACTTACAGATTAGAGGATTCAAATTGAGACTACCGCTCGATATCCAGTTCCTCTTTACTGCCAATCCAGAAGACTATACCAACAGAGGTAGTATCATCACGCCTCTAAAAGATAGAATAGAAAGTCAAATACTCACTCACTACCCTGTAGAGATAGAAGACAGTGCTAAGATTACCTTGCAAGAGGCTAAGATTACGAGTGAGCAAAAGAAGAGTATTGACATGCCAGAAGACATGCTCTACTTGATTGAGACCTTCGTAGATAAGGCGAGAACCTCTGACTTCATCGATGAGAAAAGTGGAGTATCTGCTAGACTAGCTATCTCAGCTTATGAGAATGTCTATAGTACAGCAGAAATGCGTACCCTGCTAAACAAGGAGAAGAAGACTACTGCTAGAATTGGAGATCTGTGGGGAATCATACAATCTTTTACCGGTAAGGTTGAACTAGTATATGAAGGAGAGCAAAAAGGACATCACAACCTAGCCTTAGAAATCCTGAATGATGCAATTGAAGAAAATTTCAATTTCTTATTCGAAGACCTCAACAAACTACAAGCAGACCCTAATTATAAAGCTATCTATACTTATTTTGAATCAGGTAATAGTGTAGACTTGAGGTTCGACATGAAGAACAAGGCTTATGAAGCTGCCTTAAAGCAAATACCTGGACTACAAGCACTTGCAGAAGAGAATTGCCCCGACCTTGAGTACCTTCCCTTCTATATGGAACTCATACTTCATGGTATGTCAAGTAAAGACCAGATAGCGAAGTCTTACATCGTAGGTCAAGTCACTTTTGGCAGTTCGCTTGGCAACCTTTTAGATGATTTAGAGGATGACATTAGCTTCAACTAACTAGTCCTTGACTATTGGAAGTAATCATCACTATAGCCGAAGACCTTTTACTAGCTGTCAAACGGGGAGAAGAGACTAGCAAGTTAGCATTACAATTAGCTGAATTGAATCTTGATAGGCTAACATTAGCTCTGCAAAATGACACTCTGAAAAAAGCATTTTGGATAAATATTTACAATGCCTACTTTCAAATATTAAGAAAGGAACGAAACATAGGTAAACCACAGATATATAAGTCTAAGCTATTCACTATAGTAGGGCAACAGTTGAGCTTAGACGATGTCGAACATGGTATACTCAGAAGATATAGATATAAGTACTCTCTAGGCTTCTTTGCCAATTTCCTAGCTCCAAACCTGATTAAGACATTAGCTGTTGAAAAGATTGACTATCGGATTCATTTTGCATTGAATTGTGGAGCAAAGAGCTGTCCACCGATTGCATGTTATACTGTAAATCATCTTGAGACTCAATTGGACATGGCTACACAATCATTTTTAGAGGGAGAAAGTCAGTTTGATGAGGTTAATAAGATAGTCTACACCACCACCCTATTTAAGTGGTTTCTGAAAGATTTCGGGGGAATACAGGGTATCAAAACAATATTCTACACACAACTGAATCGAGATATTGCAGATTATACCATCAAGTATAATACCTATTCATGGGAAGAGGCTTTAGATAATTATACCACTTGAGTAAGTCTATTTTCGATACTTGATTGGAGTTTATTCAATTACTCATATTTTTGCGACCTTCTACAACAGATTACACACTATGAGGCAACAGTTATTATTAGAGGGTGCAAAAGAATTAGAATACGAAATTCGAAATATCGTAAAGAAAGCCGAAATCATTCAGCAATGTGGGCAGAAAATCTATTGGGAGAATATCGGTGACCCCATTCAAAAGAATGCGAAAGTGCCTAGTTGGATGAAGGCTATTGTCACCAACTTGACCCAACAAGATGAGTCATACGGATACTGCCACTCCAAAGGAGTATTAGAGACAAGAGAATTTTTAGCTAAGCAAACTAACGAACTCGGTGGATGCCAGATCTCAGCACAAGACATTCTTTTCTTCAATGGTCTTGGTGATGCTATTGCCAAAGTATATCAATATCTACATCCATACTCAAGAGTCATAGGACCATCACCGGCCTACCCCACTCACTCTTCCGCAGAAGCTGCCCATGCTAATAAGCTCTCACTGACTTATAAACTAGATCCTGACAACCACTGGTATCCAGACATAGATGATCTTTACAACCAAGTCAAATACAATCCCAACATAGTAGGCATCCTGATTATCAACCCTGATAACCCGACAGGGATGGTCTACCCTAGAGAAGCTCTCACAAAGATTGTCGACATAGCTAAAACATTCAACCTGTTCATTCTTAGTGATGAAATCTATAGAAACATTACTTACAATGGTGCTGAGGCTATACCGATCTCAGATATTCTAGATGGTGTGCCAGGAATAGCTATGAAGGGAATCTCTAAAGAACTCCCTTGGCCTGGGGCAAGATGCGGCTGGATGGAATTCTACAATAGAGATGCTGATCCTGAATTCAATAGGCTCTGTAATGCCCTCGATGACGCTAAAATGATAGAAGTCTGTTCGACCACCTTACCACAGAAAGCTATTCCACAGATTCTATCTCATGAGGAGTTTCCTAAATACAGAGGTGATCTTAATCAAGCCATTGGCAAGCGGAGCAAAGTCATAGCAGCTATCTTGAGTGATGTGCCTTATATTACGTTTAATGAGACATTTGGGACCTTCTACAATACCATCGTATTCAAGCCAGAAGTACTTAGGCGAAACCAAAGCTTACATATCGAGAATGCGGAGATTAGAAACCAATTCGCTTCGTGGCTTCAGCCTGACATGTTGCTTGACAAGCAATTTGTGTACTACCTCCTTGCGGCAAAAGGAGTCTGTGTAGTGCCGTTATCTTCATTTCACTCGGAGCTTAGTGGATTTAGAGTGACACTACTTGAAGAAAACGAATCCATCCTCATTGAGACCTTCACAAGAATCAAGGATGCCTTGATCGAATACTGTGAAAGTGACATGTAGTTGTTTACCCTTTTGTCGACACGCCTCTAGCTTTGTGGGGATTTTTGCCTTCTGCAGAGAGCTTAGCTATCTTTTGTATTCGATTACTCCTAGCTCGACTCTCCGTGGTGAGACTAATTGCATCGTACGATTACTATCCAGTTTCCTCCTTATCCCATCAATCCAACCAAAACTGATTAATTCATCCAAGACCTCTTCCCTGGAAACGTACTTACCTTGCTCACTCTTTTTATATGTGACTAACCATACGGCATCGTCTTGCATATAATGATTAACAAGCCAAGAACGGAGTGTTTCAGCTGATTCAATCTCAACTTTAGCAAAGTTGTCTGTCTTTATCATACTCTAATCAACAGTTGTAGTTTAGCTGCTTTGCATAGTACAATTGATTTGATTCTTGAATTGTTTACACTACTCCTGAGATTATCTGATAATATTGATCTTAAAGCGCTGTTGATCATCGCCTAGACTTACTTCCAGCAGATATAAACCTGAAGTTTCAATGTGATCCAGAGGCATATGTATAGAGTGAGTCCCTGAATCTTGAAGGTGAGTCCCATCTAATACAGAAGTCACTAATCTTCCTGACAAGGTATATAAATCGACTTGTACTCGTTGATGAGTCTCAAGTGAGTAGACCACATTTAAATAATCTGTTGCTGGATTTGGAAATACACTCAGATTGTATTTAAGCTCAATATCATTAGTGTTAGATACTTCTCCGACCTCTCTAAACACCGCTGTCAACGTGCCATCATTGGCCATCGTCATAGTTGCCTTTCTCTCATTGACATTTGGTAGGACTTCGTTGCCTGCTGTGCTTTCCCAATGGCTAAACTCATACTGATCTTCAAATTCATCGAACACCTTTGCCTTAATAGTATTCTCTATACCTCCAAAGTAATCACCCGACCAAGGGAACTCCTCAATATCTAAACTATTGATATCTATCTCACCGATACCATCTGGCTCAGTTAATAGCGTGATCTCATAGGTACCTGTAATAACATCATAGCATTCTACTGCGCCATCATCTATCAGTGTACATCGTTCATTGATGAAGTCTTTTAAGTCCTCCACGTTAGACTCCCATTCAGATACTGTACCGCCCCATCTAGCCACTTGACCTGGCATTTCAGGTTCTATAACAGCAAGCATACTGTCCAATAATGTGTTCATATTATCACAGGTAAATACTGTATTCATCAAGTCCGCATAACGTGTATAGTACAACTGTTGAAATTCTGGACTCTCATCTAACAGTTTGAGGAAAATCTTTTCGTGTCTTCCAACATTTCCTTCGTACTCTTGATCAAAACCTCCGCTGCCCGGATTTTCTATATTATCATATAAATTTTGGCAGATGTCATCCCACTCACTCGAACAACAAAAGTCGTCTTGCTGAATGACTAATTGAAAGGTCGTATCAGTAATAGGATATGGGCTACTCCCACTTGTAATACTTTGACAAACTATTGTAGTATCTATTGTGATATCATCAATAGTTCCCCCGCCTCCATGGTTAGTGGTCTGAGTTCCAAAAAAATTATCCATTGAATCTCCTATAATTTCTAAGTCACATGGCACTGCCTCTGGAGAGATATTAGGCACTCCCGTGTAATTAATATAATAGTCAAATGTCGCATCAAGGTCCCAAAGAATGTATCCCCACTTTTTATGCTTGCCTTCGGGATTGAGTCCTCTCCACCAGCCAGTATTGTAATTTAGCCAATCTGAGGCCACTACATTGAGGTTCACAAGCATGTAATCAATAAGACTAGTCATATTAAGGCTATCCTCTGCAATTTGATAGTTTTCAGCTACTGCCATATCGTTGTCAAGGATAAAATTTCTTAAGTTTTCCCAGTCTCTAATAGCTGCTATACCTCCATATTCTATTTCGGTTGACCCCCAAGTAGAGAGATATTGTATGTCATATTTACCTTGATCATAATATTCATCTGTATAGTCATGGTCAACTGGTCTATCCCTCATTCCATACACTCCCCAATATTGTCCATTCAAGAAAACAATAACTCTTTCTACTGCTCTATTGTCAAGCTCCATATCACCAAACTGAGCTAATGATTGTACATATTCATCTCTGATATGGGTCGAGCCTTGATGAGCTTCGTCATCTATCGCAGGATAGTTATCATCTCCAGAGTTTCTAAACATAATTTTTTGGTAATCGTCTCTATCTGAGAAACCAAAAAGAGGAGCATCAATAGATTTAGAATAACCCATTTCATCTCTTGACACCCAATCCAAGCTTCTATGATCTAGAACCCATGAATCTTGGCCGTGCCTATTGAGGCTGCCAAATGAAGTGGCTTCTCTTTCTTTATCGATATTGAAGTATTCTAAAGATCCAATTGGGATTAATTCTCCCTGACCATTAGCAAGGTCAATCACGTCATCTGCTGCAACAGAAAATACAGCCAATGTATAATCCTCATTGATGAAGTAAGTATTAAAGTCCATCTTACCTGGCAAAAGCATAGGATCATTACTGAACGCTTGTGCCTTCACCACAGTGGTCTCGCTAATGGCAATAGGCTCAGTATACTCAAGCGAAGAACTGGTTGGATTGGTACCGTCTAAGGTATATCTCAATACGGAGTTAGGTTCATTATTCGTCAGTTCTATTGTTTGGTCATCTGAGTAAAACCCAGCAGGCAGACTCATGCTTGGTGTCGCAGTATAGCCATTGATTTGAGATGAAGTATTATTAGAAGCACCAAAGCTAGGCGCTGTACTTATTCTCCATTGATTAGCGCCATCAGTCACCCTACAGTGAGAATGCTCAACAAGGGTTAAGTCAAGGTTATGCATTTCTAATATTGTCCCACTCACATCAGAAAGTAATACTATATCACTTCCAGTCGACTGAGCTAGTTTGAAATTGGTATGCAGCTCATCGAAAAACACCCCATCTCTACCTGAACAGTAAAAGACTAAAAATCCATTTCCAGGAATGATGGTACCTATAGGTATCTCCCACTTCGTAGGCTTACTCTCTTTATCTGACAGAAACCACCCTCCAAGATCCACTTCGGCACTGCTTGTATTGTATAACTCTATCCAATCTTCCGTCTTACCAAAGCTATCTGTGAAGCTTTCCAAATTAGAAGGAGAATACTCATTAATAACTACTTGTGCTGTTATCGTTAGTATTGTACACATTGTCAATACCAATACTAAGGTTATTCTGTTCATTCTTATCTTTTTATAGCGTCTATACTAACAAACTACTGCTAAATGTCATAAGTCGTTGCGTCAAGAATGAAAAATAATAAGAAACTTTCATTTTGATGAATCATAGTCGACAAGTTAGTATGAGAGATTCTGAGTGGACGACTTAAAATACTAGTAGACTACACACTACTTACAAAGCAAATAGCTTAATGTCGCATCTCTTCACTTAGCCTAGGCAGCTTCTGAATGAACATACCCAGCGTATATCCTTGACTCTGTCTGACTGCAATAGCCTTTAATACGATGAAAAGTCAATGTAACGCTTAGCACCGCTACACACTTACCCCAGTCAATTCTTGTCTTTGGCCTTTCACCTTTGCTGAGGTGAGATAGTCATTGAACTCCATTAGCTGATCTATGATCCCTTTTGGTGTCAACTCTATGATTCTATTTGTCGAAGTATTGATCAACTCATGATCATGCGTTGTCATGATAAAATTACCGGTGAAGTCTTTAAGCCCATTGTTCAAGGCTGTAATCGATTCTAGGTCTAAGTGATTGGTAGGCTCATTCAACAATAAGAAGTTAGGATGTTCTAACATCATTTTTGATAGCATACATCTCACCTTCTCTCCTCCTGAGAGGACACCTGATTTCTTAAACACTTCCTCTCCTGAGAATAACATTCGTCCTAAAAATCCACGAATAAATGGCTCATCCTTGTTCTCTGAATACTGTCTCAACCAATCCATTAACTCTACATCTTGAGCCCCAGAAAAGTATTCTTCATTTTCATTAGGCAAGTAACTCATTGTAATAGTTTGTCCCCACTCAATGCTTCCAGTTGTAGGCTTTAGTTCACCACCAAGTATCTGATAAAAGACATCGGTCACTCTTGAGCTTGCTCCAAGTAAGGCAATCTTATCATTCTTATTCATGACAAAACTAACATTACTGAATACCGTCTCCCCCTCTAAGTCTACAAAACTTAAATTATCTACCCTCAATATTTGGTCGCCTACTTCTCTTTCTGACTTAAAGTGAATGAAAGGATACTTTCTAGTACTTGGCTTGATCTCATCTATTGAAAGTTTTTCTAAGGCTTTTTTCCTACTTGTAGCTTGTTTCGACTTAGAAGCATTAGCTGAGAATCTCTGTATAAACTCCATCATCTCTGCCCTCTTCTGCTCTACTTTCTTATTCTTATTGGCTTGTTGTGCTGCCATCAATTGACTACTCTCGTACCAGAATGAATAGTTACCCTTGTAAATATTGATTTTGCTAAAGTCAATATCCACAATGTGGGTACAGACCATATCCAGAAAGTATCTATCGTGAGAGATGACAATCACTGTATTCTTATAATCAGCTAAGAAGTCTGCCAACCAAGTTGCCGTAACAGCATCCAAGTCATTGGTAGGCTCATCGAGGAGGAGTAAATCTGGGTCGCCGAATAATGCTTGAGCAAGCAAGACCTTTACCTTCTCGCCACCATCAAGCTCTTTCATCAGTTTATCGTGCAGCTTTTCTTTGACACCTAGGTTACTGAGTAATTCTGCAGCATCACTTTCTGAAGTCCAACCACCCATTTCACCAAATTCATTTTCTAAGTCTCCAGCTCTAAGTCCTTCTGCTTCAGTTGCATCTGGGTTCATATAGATGGCATTCTTTTCCACCATGATATCATACATCTTCTTGTGGCCCATGATTACCGTATCTATGACTGTATGCTCTTCAAATTCGAAGTGATTTTGCTTAAGCACAGCCATACGCTGACCTGGCTCTAGTGAGACTGACCCTCTCGTAGCATCTAATTCGCCTGAAAGCACTTTCATAAAGGTAGACTTACCTGCACCATTGGCACCGATAACACCGTAACAATTGCCTTGTGTGAATTGAAGATTGACTTCATCAAACAGAATTCTCTTTCCAAACTGAACTCCTAATTGATTAACTGATAACATAAACGTATGATTTCTAGACTCTTAAAAAAGCTGCAAAAGTAGTTGATAAAGGATAAGTTAACCAATCGAATGGACTTTTATTCTCTAATAAAATTTACAAGTTTATAATAGGATAAGCACTAGCTTCAAAATGTAATCAGTATTGCAGTCAATGAGTATTAATTAATTATGCCTAAATTGAGGTTGATCAATTATAGTATACCAAAGCATGATACACAAGTCTACTTTCTTTTTAATATGGTTTCTTTGTCTTAATAATATGGGTGGATTAGCTCAAGGCAAAGCTAAGTATTTCCGAATCCAAGGCGCAAAACCACTTATTTCTTCCAAGTTTTACTGTAAAGAGGTTATTGATAAGCGTTTGGACAAGTCTTGCGTTGGTACATCTTTTAATAAGAGAACACTGCAGACAACACACTATTGCTTGGAAGACGGTTTTGACTCTCAAATGAATACAGTCCTCAAAAGAATGTATGCCTTCCGCAAAAAGAAAAAACCTTTAACAATTGTCATTCATAAGTTAACATTAAATCCTAGCCCAGCTTTTTCTTTAGAACCACTTTGTCACCTTAAACTTGAATTTCTAACTAACGATATCACACCTATCCAAAGTTATGGTGTCTTTGAATTTAGATACTACGCTAATCAAAAAGATATGATGACTTTATCTTCGATAATCCCACATTGTATCACTGCAATTAATAGAAATTTCAATAAGTTGGCTGAACAAACGGATCTACCTTATCCATTCGAAAAGGCACCAGATGTCACTGCATCAAGATTAGATTCGATCCCTGAGCTAGGTTGTTATCTTAGCTTTGAGGAAGTCAAAAGGGGTCGAGTAATTCCAAATGCAAAAGTCCGCCTATCAAAAAGTGAAGTGAATGGTAAACCTGTACAAGTAAGCAATTTGGCTATTTCACCAAATTCCATCTTCGCCCAATATATCTCAGATGGCAAGGATCTATATATAAGATGCCATGAATCAATCTTTATAGAAAAATACTTAAAGGTTACAGAATTTGGACGCTATCTATACTTCCAAACAGTCAAATCTTCAATTCATGGAGGTTACATTATTGACTCTATTACTGGAGAAATCAAACTGATCACATTAGAATTGCTCAAAACACTTTGTGGAGAGGATCACAAGTCCATCTTTGAAGCTTATCAAAGTACAGCTCAAAGATTAGATGATAGAAGACAGGCAATTCGTGATTTGAATGATGCCCTACGTTGACTAGGCAAATATTATGTCTTAGATTAGTGAGTTTGTCTGATCACACGAAAGAGTAAGCCCAATAGATCAATAGAAGCTGCATTGGCAAGCGTACCAAGGTCGGATATATACTATGACCCTTCTGCTTAGCTAGTTGAAAGTGATAAATATTCGCTGGAAATACAGCTATGAGCAACACTATTATTCCAATTGCAGCTATCTGTCGAGTTTGACTAAATACTATACCCAAACCAAGTAGCACCTCGACTATCCCAACTATTATATTCACTTTTTCTGGACTAGGAACCCAAGGAGGGGTAATCTTGAGAAAGAATGAAGGGTTACGAAAATGACTAATACCTGCAAGAATATACAGGGCTGACATCAGGATTAAGGAAGTGTTTTCTAAGGTAAGCATTTGTGGAAATTACTCTAAATTATCTGAACTATCTAATGTAAAGCACAGTGCATCCTCTTATTAACTAAAATACCTTTAGGTGTTGTTCTAAGACAAGCAAATTCAGTAATTTTATACTCAATGAATGACAACTACCTATTCACGAGTGCAAGACTTGGCTTCAGAACCTGGAAAGATGCTGACTTAGGAGTTTTACGAGCTATGAACTCTGATGAAGCCGTGATGCGCTACTTTCCCAATACAAACAATGAAGAACAAGATCGTAATTTACTGAGCAAACTCCAAGATCGCTACACTAAGCATGGCTACACTTACTATGCAGTAGAAGCGTTAGAAAATCAGGATTGCATTGGCTTCATAGGTATCTCTTATCAAACCTTCGACTCTCCATTTACGCCATGCATAGATATTGGCTGGAGGCTTTTGCAAAGACATTGGGGAAAAGGCTATGCTACAGAAGGAGCAAAACGTGTGCTATTATTCGCAACATTGGAACTAGGACTAACAGAAATCTATGCTTTTGCTCCAGCAATCAATACTCCATCAATTAATGTTATGAAAAAGATCGGTATGTCTTATCATGACACCTTTGAATTCTCTTTACTGAATGAATCACCCGAATTAAAAGATTGTGTCGTCTATAAAATAA
>JAHDHH010000049.1 GCA_020631405.1 Saprospiraceae bacterium | reverse complement strand
ATAGCTCACACATAAAACTAAAAAGAGGCCATCTCGTTGTGAGACAGCCTCTTTTCTTAAATCAACACTTTATAAGACTGTTAATCCTTTTCGTACTTAATCTGTATCGTGTGATTCCCAATTACTGTTTCAATGATATACTTACCTTGTTTTAGCTGCGTCATGTTGAGTTCTGTAATTTTTTCTCGTTTTCCAGCATTCGATTTGAAGATACGTTTGCCTTTCGCATTGTAGATGTAGATTGGCCTTTTCAGGTCTAAGTCTTTACTTCTCAAAAAGTCTATGATGACAAAATCCTCTATACTTTTGACATCGAGGATATCAGCCGCTCTTGAAGGCACTACTGGATCACCATTACTTGCCACTAACATATTCATTGACAAGATTGACACTATTGCAAATACGATTGACTTTTTCATAATATTCTCTTTTTATAATTGACTGACTATTGATGTTCATTTATTGATACATTACCTGTAGTATTTGTTATCAGCAATTAGAGACAATTTCATGAAAAAAGGGATATAGTTTCCTACATCCCTCTCAACATCAGAGTTTAAAAAATGCTATTCCTTTGTAAATGCAATATCAATTGACTTATCAGCTAATACCATTTTGATAGTATAGTTGCCTTCTTTTACATTAGTCATATTGATTTCGGTAATTTTCTCATGTTTTTTAGCATTAGATTTAAAAATTTGATTGCCTCTATCATCAAAAATTAGAATTGGTCTTTTCATAAGCAAGTCAGAATCACGTAAGAATTCAATGAGTACTTTGTTGTCTATTTGATCAACTTTGAGAATTGTCTCATCTGCTGGGTCAATATTACTAGCTTCAATAGAAGTGATACTTAGCAATACAAGACAAGCGATTGAGAATACATATTTCATAAAATAAGTGTTTAAATATTGTGTTCTAAAAAATTAATTAGAGCTACTAAACACTTAATGCTTCAAGCATATTGTGGGTTACATGATAGATTTAGATCATATGTGTGTTAATTATTCCTTAACGATGTGCAATCTAGTTTAAATCAAATATTTTAAAGTCGTCATTACCCATTCTAGAAGCTTTGGGATTTTGCTCAGCACCCCTCTCTTTTTCGACTATACATGGGACTGTTTTTTGGAGATAACTTGTCATTTCAGTAAAATTAACTATCCTATCTTTATCCTTATCTATCGCATTTGCAGTTTCTCTACACAAATCACTATTGAAGGGATCTCTCATGTTTTTAATAGCTGCCATGAATGCCGAGTTGCCAAGTGATTCTATTTCATAACTATATTCACCAGCCTTACTTGACGATATAAAATAGAGGTTACTAATTCTATTCAATGTAGCAACCATGTAATCATCAATTTGGTCTGTTTTGTCTAATTCATCCTCTCCATCTTTGGCTCCCAATACTGCCCCACTATGACACACATCGAGTAGCAATACCTTTCGGCATACCCTCCTTCTAAGATATTCATTGATGAATGAAGTAAAGTTGATAGCACTACTGTAAGTGGCCTTGAAGTTATAATCACTTGGAGCAATATACAAGTCATCTTCGTCTGGAAAAGCATGTGTACTAAAATAACAGATCAACAAGTCATCTGGACCTGGATCCATAATTTCAATCTCAGTGAATGCTTCGAGGATCTTTGACTTGGTAGTTTGCTCCGGGGTTGACAATACAAAAGAGTGAATTTGCTCAAAATCATCTACTACCCCATTTCCTGCAAAAAATTCTGAAAGCTCTTTAGCATCCTTGGATGTATACTTCAGTCGTGTGCTTTCATCACTGAATTGATCAGGCACTCCTATAGACACTATGTAAAGGTTATGTTTCTTTTCTTTATAGTCAAAGAATATCGGTTCTCCCTTAGTGAAGTCATCACCTTTAATGTGCAATACCGACCTTATCTCAGTATTCCCTTCCAAAAGAATTTCATGCCATTCAAAGATGAGGACCAGCTTGTCGCCTTCAGTGACTATGTCAGCTGACTCCATATCTAGAGACTTTCTCGTCCCATTGATCAGCACTGAAACACTGTCTACGACCTCATCATATCCTTCTATAGTTAGCATGATCCTCTGCCTTGGATTTTCTGCCTTATTTATCCGTCCAATACTGTAGTTCCAGTCTACATCCATTTTGCCTAGCTTGGTATACGCATTTGAAGTCTCAATCTTCTCAAGTTTATCACTTGAAATTTTGACAACTTCCCTTTTTGTTTCAAACGCATCCACCTTGGCAGGTGATAACATCGCAATATCTTCTATTTTCTCCTTTTTCTTAGCTTCATTCTGCAAAAAAACAGTATTTGCTATTTCTTCTTTAAGTCTTGCAATATCCGCTTGATTGAGAGGGGTCAGAGTATTATTCTCCAATATGAATCCATCAGCATTTCTTACCTGGGCTGCAATATAGGTATGCGGAAACAGCGCATCTTGAGAAATACTTACAGGTATTGTGTATTCTCGTTCTTCATTTGGACTTAGTGAAATAGATTGTTCTTGTTGCGCAACTTCTACCCCATTGGATCCGACAAGTCTGAGGCTTCCATTCTCCAGAGCAGCATTACCTTGATTAGATAGTTTGACGCTGAATGACACAATAATTCTTAAATCACTTGTATCTAAGTCTAATCTTGAAGGAATTAGCTCACTTACCAATTCTACTGATTTCACTTCATTAATAGCAATGATACTTTCAGCAGCATTGTTCAACCTTTCAGATTGAAGAGTTATTGTGGTTGACTGCAAGCTCCCTGCATCAACAGTACTAAAAGGAACTTCTACTTCTACATCACTATTCGGTAAAACTTCTTCTATAATATAGTTTTGTGGTAATACCAATTGGAGATCTCCACTTACCGACAAGTCCAGTTTTATATTCTTTTGAATGGTATTTGTAGTGTTTGCTATTTTAAATTTTAATAGAGACTTGACATCATTGACATCCAGAGCGATATCCTTTGTTCTTACTTCTATATCCAATCTTTGTTGACCAGTTTCAGTTGACTGTTTGACTTTTAGTTGACGATTGAGTATCCCTGGCTGATCTCCTATAGCACCAACATAGATATCAGAACCATCAAAGTCAGATAAATAAGACTCAAAACTATGGTAAGATTGATCCCCAAAGAAAAACTCATCAATAGTCTCTAAACTCTGATCTAGTGTGATTGACCATCCTGTGTAGGTTTCCATCTTCTTGCGACTTTCAGCATCTGACAGAGAACGGCCATACACTATGATATTGTCATTGATATCAAATGCAGCACCACTAGTCTCTTCATCCCAATCTTCACCAAAAACATTAGACTTGATGACACTATTCTGCTCAATTGAATAATCGAGTACAACACCTTGTATACCTTCCTTCGGCACAAAAAGCTCTCCTGCAACGAAAAGATTTTCTTCATAGTCAAGTAGTGATCTACCAATTTGTATATCCTTATTCTTAAATGTCTTAACTAAGGTTGTTTCACCCTCTTTGTACATATGCAATGTTACCTCAGGACTCCTACTTTTATAACAATCAGTACAGTTATTTACTAGGCAATATATTACTGAATCTTTGACAACGACATCGATAAGATTGCCTGACTTGCTGAGGGTTATCTTTTTTTGAACCTCACCATTTGCATCGACCAGACACAGTAGAGGAGCACCACCAATGTTACCAAAGGCCGCATATCCTTCATCGTATTCCTCCAAACCGAGAAACTCACCCTGATCGCGATCTAGTATCAACTCCCAAGTCATTTCATAATTCTCATCTATCTGCGTTATCCAAGGGTTTAATACTTTACTCCCTGTAGAACCAACAATCACTTTACTATTCCCAACTAGTTCAAAGTCAAAACCAAATTCATTGTCAACACCTCCATAGACATACTCACCTACGAGCTCTCCCTTATTGGTGAAAGATTTAAATATTAAATTACTCTTTCTATACTTGATTGCTTTAGTATTCCCTAATGCAATGACATTATTAAAGTTATCTTGTTTGACGGCTGTAAACACATCTCCTGGTTTACCTTCATAGTTCCCTATCCAGAGATACCCGTCTTGAAAGACTAACTTAGATCCAGTAAGAAATAATGAAAGCACAACAACAGTAATCGGAAGTAATGCATATTGAAGCCTTTCTAATACCATGATAATTAATTATATTCAGGCTCTAAAATACAATACACAAATTGGATAACATAGAACAAAAACTTAAAGAAGGTAACTCAACTGCTATTAATTACCTATATAATAAATCGTACAGCCAAATTCTCAATTTAGTTCTTTCTAACAATGGATTCGAATCTGACGCAAAGGATCTATTTCAAGATGCTATCATGAGCCTAATTCACAATATCCGAAAAGGCTCATACAGTCCTAAAGCTGAAATCTCCACCTATTTGTATTCAATAGCCAGGAATCAATGGTTGAATATTTTAAAAAAGAAAAATAAAATTCAACTTACTGATAACATTTCAGAAGACAACGTATTAACCTATAGTTTGAGCAACGAAGAATTTGAAAAGTCAAATTTAAAAGAAGAACGGATACAGCTTATTCTTCAAAAACTAGAAAGTCTTGGAAGTGAATGTCAAGAGCTCCTCAAGTCTTTTTATTTTAAAAGAATGAAGCAAGCCGAAATTGCTAAAGCTATGAATTATACTGACCAATTTATCAGAGTAAAGAAAAGTAGGTGTATGAATGAGTTGAAAAAATTGGTAATCGCTTAACCCTAAGAATTGAACAATAATGGAGTCATTTAAATATAATCTTGAACATATAGAACGGTACTATTATGGTCAGTTCACCCCATCTGAACTTAAAGAGTACGAATATGAACTCTCAACCAACCCAGAATGGAAGGCTGAACATGATATTCAACTGGAACTCATTGAGGCAATTCAGCATGTAGACGACAAAACATTAAAAGAAACAATAACACTAATAACAAATCAAAATAAATCACACTCTAAAACAATAGTTATGAACACGAAAAAATCAAATAGCGGATTAATCATGAAGGTTGCAGCAGCATTTATAATCCTCGCAGCAGCTACATTTTGGTTCACAAATGGGAATACTCAAGTTGCCCCAGGCGAGCTCCTTGCACAACATTACAACCCTGAGAGCAGTCAAGTGAATGATGCGATCAATAAGTTAGGTATGGCAGGATTTGGGAAAAGCAACCCAGCCGATACTTCTGGAATATCCAACATAACTGAAGAAGAATTATTAGCTAAGCAAGCTGCAGAACAGAGAAGAAAAGATACTCTTGTCCTAGCACTTAAGCAATTCAAATCAAGTGAATGGAAAACTTCTAGAAAAACACTATTTGAATACTTAGAAAAATTTGAAGAGCCATCTGAAGATTTGACAACGGCTAGATACCACTATGCAAAAGCATGTATGAATATGTCAGACTATGCTTCAGCTGTAAATGAATATGACAAGTTACTATCTGGCTCAGTGCCACAAAAAATGCAATGGGAAGCAGACTTCGAAAGAGCTCTTTCGTACCTTCAGATTGATGCTCCAAAGGCGAAGCAATACTTCGAAACCATCAGTAAAGACATGGGACACAAGTACAGAGACATCGCAGATGGTATGCTGACTAACCTCTAATCCTACACAACATCTTAACGAAATTGCATTCACTCTAAAAAGTATTTAAATGGGCAGACTATTCAGTATATTAATTCTTGTACTCTTTGTCAATGTTGAAAGCAGTGCATTCAATGAGTCAGAAGTCAACAATCTTGTCAAAAGAATGTACAATCAATACGGAGATCAGAGAGTAGCCTGCCCTTCTGTCAAAATCGTTGAAACAAATGAAATGGTTGCAGCCTACCTTCCGGGAACAAATGAAATCTGGGTAGAACAAACTGCACTCGACATTTGCCAAACATACGGAGAAGACTATGAAGCAGCGTTAGCATTTATACTTGGTCACGAACTCAGTCATGCCTTACAGCAACATGATCATGTCCACGAGACTAGTTTTTTTGCTTATGATTCAAAACATTCCGATAACCCTAAGTATATCTTAAGTCAGAGAGAACGAGAGGCTGACCTGCACGGCGCTTTTGGAGTGTTTTTATTAGGAAAAGATGTGTCAAAAGTATTTCCAGATATTATAGATGATATCTACGAAGAATATGGATTGACAGATAGGGCCTTAATTAATTATCCTCCAAAGCTCTACAGGAAGTCTATTGCTAAGAAAGTGCTTAAGCAAGTAGATAGCCTAGCCACTATTTATGACTTAGGAAACAGCCTAAGTATACTCGGTAAGTATCCAGAGGCTAAGGCTTGCTTTGACTATATTGCTGGTAATTATCAAGGAATAGAAATCTATAATGCAAAAGCCACAAACCTTATATTAGAAGCCATCAACTTTAGTACTGAAAGTATTGACCAATATCTTTATCCAATTGAACTAGATTTTAACACCAGACTACATAAGGCTAGAAAGGCAGGAGGAGTTAAAGATCTCAACCCTCTAGAAATGAAGCACAGATATAACTTATTAGAAGAAGCTCTCAATATTTTAAATGAAAGCTATCAAAAAAACAATACTTATGTGCCTACAATTACTAACTTATTAATTTGTTATAACTTATTAGGTAATTATGAAGTTGCGTTAGATGAGTTTGACCAGTTAACTAATCATTTGAATATTGAAGATGGAGACTTTCCTCAATTACAACTTGTGAAAGCAATTACTTTTCTGAATAGTAAACAGCATGAAGAAGGTATGCTTCTACTTAAAAAGATTGAAGATGTGAATGATCCAAGAATTGTGGAACTTGCTAAACTCAACATCATGAGATTTGATGATAATACTGATCGTAGCAGTGAGCTCATGAGCATAGATAAACTTCCAAGTGAAATTTCCCTTGCCGCAGCAGAATCATTTGCTAATTCGAGTGAGGTTGATCTTAGTTTATCTGGTGTGAGTATTTCGTACCAAAAACCAAGTGAATCGATGACTCTATATAAGGTCCAATACGGAAGCAAGTCATTCATACTCCAAAAAGGTAGGCAAAGAATATCAACTACCGTGACTTATCCTCCAGTAGCATACAGTGAATCTGGTTCGATCTACTCAGTACAATTCGACAAAGGAGCATTGACATGGAATGATCTAACTGGTGACTATACTCTATTAATTGAATGACTTAGTCACTAGTCTCCATACTATAAATCACCTTCACAAAGTGACTATAGTTCTCCAAACCATCAGCAATGCCATTGCTCGTGAGGTATGTTGAGTAGATCTGGTCTTTGATAGGTCCTAACAATGGAGGATATAATCTCAAGCTTGCATTAATGGCATTCAAATCATCTTGGACACGTTCACTCAGGCTGCTCCTTATACTATCATATAAGGGGCGATCAAGTGGAATAATCTCAAAAGCCAAATAGCGATAGTATGCCATCTCAGCAGAATACTTCAATTGCAAGTCTTCAGAATCTTTCAGGGCTAGATATGCAAGTAAGTTACAGTCTGACTCGGAAGCAATTCCATAACCATGGAGGGTCTCATGAGCGATGGTAAATGGCTTTTGCACATTTGTTAAGCTGGCATCAACATGCCCTTGAAATGTCTGAGAAAGATAGATGCCTGATGTCTCTAACCTCAGGAGTTGCCCATATTTCAGTTGTTGTATCGCTATACCTTCATGCTTGATGTATGGGATTGAAGGCTTCGCGTTATTCACACCATCGAAGTATTGATGGAGAGCTTGGTCAATCGATGTTGGATCTATTGGCTGATTTAAGGTGGACGAAGACAGTTGTGCCCTAAGTGAAGTAAGTAGGTCTACTTGAGCAATAAGGTTGTTGACAATCCATAAAGAATCAGGATTTTCGACCTCAATATGAAGTCTTTCTATAAATGTTGGTACGCTATAGTTAAATCCCCAAAGCACATAAAAACTTGTGAACATTAAAATCAATCCACACAGCAGACTTTTCAATCCTTGCAAATAGTGTTTGGTAGTTATCTTGGCAATAATGCTCACTAACCAAATTACAATCAATATAGCATAGAGATGTATCATTGGTATTGGCACCCAACTAGTCAACCAAGATCCCGCATTCCTTACCAATGGATACCAAGTGCAGTAATACCAATGCTGAAAGCTATTTAATCCTAGTAGCCTAGCACAATACATCCCTAGGTAGACTACCAGAAAGGCAATCCACCAAATCTTAAAGAAATGTAAAATGCGGGACACTTGGGCTTTATTAATGAACTTTGACAAATGAGTGCATGTTAAGAGAATAAAGTAGTAATTTTGTACATAATAATTAAAATTAAGTAATAATGGCATTTGAATTCACAGATAGCAATTTTAAAGAAACTGCAATAGATAGCTCAGGATTAAAAGTAGTTGATTTTTGGGCAGAATGGTGTGGACCTTGCAGACTAGTAGGGCCAATTATCGATGAGTTGAGCACAGAATATGATGGTAAGGCTGTTGTAGGAAAGGTAGATGTTGATAGCAACCCAGAGATTTCTATGAAGTATGGGGTAAGAAGTATTCCTACAATCTTATTCATCAAAGATGGTGAAGTAGTAGACAAGCATGTTGGAGTTGCAACTAAGGCAACACTAGAGTCTAAGATGGCTGCACATATGTAAGCAGATTCATTTCAAATATAAAAAAAGGGAGCATTTGATTAAAATGTTCCCTTTTTTTTATGTCGATCTACTGGCACTAAACCTCCAAGAATGGATACCTGTAATCAGTCGGAGCATCAAATGTTTCTTTTATAGTCTGTGGACTTACCCATCTCAACAAGTTGAACTTTGATCCTGCTTTATCATTTGTACCTGACCCTCTAGCCCCACCAAATGGCTGCTGAGCTACCACAGATCCTGTTGGTTTGTCATTGATGTAAAAATTTCCTGCAGCATTCTTCAACTTAGCAGAAGCTAGTTGAATCAAGTCTCTGCTCACAGCAAATATAGAACCGGTCAATGCATATTCAGATGTACTATCAACGATATCCAATACTTCTTCAAAATCTTTGTCATCAAAGACATAAATCGTCAAGACAGGTCCAAAAATCTCTTCACACATCGTCTTGTACTTAGGATCAGTGACCTTGATTACAGTAGGTTGGATGAAGTATCCATCACTTTTGTCATATGTTCCACCGATGAGGATTTCTGCGTCATCACTACCCTTCACATAGTCAATATAACTTGCAATCTTGTCAAATGCTTTTTCGTCTATCACTGCATTGACAAAGTTTCCATAATCTTCAACAGTACCTACACTAAAGGACTTAATATCTTCTATCAAGTATTCTTGGACATCATCCCATATTGTAGAGGAAATGTAAGCCCTACTGGCAGCGCTACACTTCTGACCTTGATATTCAAATGCTCCCCTGCTCAGCGCTGTAGCAACTTGCTTGGCATTTGCTGAACCATGTGCTACGACAAAGTCCTTTCCACCCGTCTCTCCTACTATCCTTGGATAACTCTTGTAGATATCGATATTCTCACCTACAGACTTCCAAAGGGTCTTAAATACACCAGTACTTCCTGTAAAGTGCAATCCAGCCAAGTCTTTGTGACCAAACATAACTTCACCCATTTCTGGACCATCACCCATGACCATATTGATAACTCCTGGGGGTAAGCCTGCTTCTTCGAAGATATCCATAATCACCGCTGCAGAATATATCTGACTGTCTGCCGGCTTCCATACTATAGTATTTCCTAGCATAGCTGGAGCACTTGATAAGTTGGCTGCAATAGCAGTAAAGTTAAATGGTGTAATGGCGAAGATAAATCCTTCCAAAGGTCTGTACTCTATCCTATTCCATACACCGGGTGTGCAGATCGGCTGTTCCTTATAGATTTCGGTCATGTACTCGACATTAAACCTGAGAAAGTCTGCCATTTCACAGATAGCATCTACTTCTGCTTGATAGACATTCTTAGATTGGCAAAGCATGGTTGCAGCATTCATCTTAGCTCTATACTTACCACAAAGCAAGTCAGCTGCCTTGATAAATATAGCAGCTCTTTCTTGCCAAGGGGTATTAGCCCATGCATCTTTAGCACCTAATGCTGCATCGATAGCTGCCTGAAAGTGAGCCTTCTCTCCTTGGTGAAACTGCCCTAGACAGTGCTTCAATTCATGTGGCGGATACATTTTTATGGTATCTCCAGTTCTGATCTTTTCTCCATTGATCGTCATCGGAACATCTACTTCCTCCGATTTTAGCATCGCAATTGCTTCATTAATCTGGGCTCTTTCTATAGAATTTTTGGCATAGCTGAATGCTGGTTCATTGACTGCTTTAGGCACTTGAAAAAATGCGTTCGACATAAATTTTGAATTAAGTTAGATTAGTTAAATAAGTTCTTTTGATATTATTGGAGGGACGAAGGCTGATACATCACCTTTACCCCTTATGATCTCTCTGACAATAGTACTACTAACATGCGAAAATGCTGGCCTAGAAATTAAGAACACTGTCTCCATATTGTCTCCAATGACAGCATTGAGCTGAGAGATTGTCTTTTCGTAGTCGAAATCTGAGGCATTCCTCAAGCCTCTTAACATGTAGTTTGCTTTGATTGTTTTACAGTAGTTAACTGTCAGTCCTTCGTAATTGCCTATCTCTATCTTAGGCTCATCACTAAACACAGCTTCTAGCCATCGGAGTCTTTGATCCAGAGAATAGAGATACTTCTTTTGTGAATTGATACCAACTGCCACGACTATTTTATCGAATAGTGGAACAGCCCTTCTAATTAAATCGACATGGCCATTGGTTATAGGATCAAATGAACCAGGAAAAACTGCAATCTTCATAAGAGCAATACTGTTATTAAGGACGCAATTTACAGAAAATACCTATGACGCAAAGTACATCTTATTGCTTTAGCTTGACTGAAGAAAGGAATCTATCAATATTGTTGTTTAGGCTCTTATTCTTGGGCGAAATACACTGTGCAGTTACTATTTGCTTCCCATTGCAAATCACTTTAGATTTACATGAATATGCATCATCATAAGTAATTCTAAAAGTCGAAGTATACAGCCCGAAGCTTTCATCATCTCTTTGATAATCTAACTTGGCTAATGGATGTGTCATCATCCCATTGATGATTTCATCACGCAATTCGATGAATAATGAATCATCTTCAACCGCAATGGGCTGAGGCAGGTCGTAATACACAAGGTTGTAACTATTCTCCATAGAGTCCTTCACTAAAGATTTGAACAGTGTAATTGGGATAGTGCCAGTGCTGGTGATTGCTTCATCACTATGTTCAATCATTTCGATTGGACTTTTGAAGTATAATATTTTATCTTCACTTACAGTTGTAATCCAATCATTCACTTGAATACTTAGACCAACCAAACCCATGCATAGGACTATTAACTTCATACCTCAACATACGTCAATTTTATGCCTTTTATTGGCTTGCTTACTCTTAAATAGTTGTGAAAGTGATACTAATAAGTCATTTACTGACTCTTCTTATGAGCAATATTTATCAGATTACGAGGCTCCACTCTATAAATGGGGCATGCTTGACAATAGTGGCAAACATCTGATATCACCTATCTATGACGACCTCCGGGATGCAAACAATCCTGCTCTAATCGGAGCTAACCTCAAGGGCAAATGGGGATTTATCGACACTACTGGACGTGTCAAGATACCCCATCAATTTAAAGCGGTGAGCGACTTCCATGAGGGATATGCATGGGTGCAAAATTTTAAAGATACTTGGCATATCATAGACGAAACTGGCAAGCTCTCAGATACTCTCAACGTCCTAGCAAGCAAGCACTTTGCTTCTGGACTAGCGCCTGTACAATTTAACAGCCAATGGAGTTATGTCAATACACTTGGGGAACAAGTTAATGATAAGACATACATTGCTGCATCTGCATTCGACCAAGGAATAGCAATTGTCAAAACAGCAAATGGGTATGGAGCTATCAATACAACCTTTGAAATGGTTGTACCAGACAGATATGCTAGGCTTACACCTGACAAGTATGGTTACCTCGCTAAAGAACAAGGAAAGTACTTTTACTTAAATCCTATAGGAAAGAAACGTTGGCGACATGAAGGTTATGACAAGGCGCTATCCTTCGAATGCGAACATACTGTGATAAAGCAAGAAGACCAGTGGTACATTATTAACAACAAAGGATCTATCATCAGCAAACCATCCTATGATAAAATGACTTACGGCGGAGAGTGTACCTTTAAAATCAAGCAAAACGACCTTTGGGGATTTGTCAACAAAGATGGAGAAGTAATCTGCCAACCAAGGTTCAATAGCACCTTCCAATTTGAAGAAGGTAAGGTAGTCGTCAGTGATGGCGAACTTTGGGGATACTATGATGCCAACTGTAATGAACTACTTCCTCCACAATTCTCTCTAGCATGGGGTTATAAGAATAGCTATGCTCGTGTGATTGCAGATCGAACAATACAAATGATTGACGACAAAGGTGCTATACTACCTAATATTCAACACATAGAATTGCGTGACTTCAACAATGGGTTGGCAAGATTCCAATACTTTCCCTTCCTTGAGGATGTCTTAAACAAGCAGTAGAAGTCCAAGTCAAGTAATTAGAAGCCATCACCAACTAAGTTTAAGCTGCTCACATGAAGATATGATGATTAAATCATGAGAACATGACAATTCAACATACTTGGCTCTCCAAAAGTTAAAAGACCATGTTTAAGGTCAAAAAGACCGTTAAAATCAAAAAGTTCTCTTAAAAAACACATGTATATAGTTACAATTTGATTTTTCAAACGTATCAAGACTAGCATATCCTAAAGTGGGTATGTCTATTTTTTATTTGATAACAATATGCTGCTAGAGTATACCCTTACAAGTTTACACCCTAATCTCATGATATAAGGAAATAATTGTATTTGTCTGAAAATAAAAAGTAATTTCGCGGCTTATATTAAAAAACATATTTATGAATAACCTATTGATTGTGTTTTCTTTCCTGCTTATTGCAGTATCTGGCAAGGCAGAAGGAAAAGACTTATCTACGTTCGACCATGCAATGGCAAGTTATATATCATTGACTGGCTCTGGCTCTCTTGATCTCAATCCCCTACTAAACCTCAACGCTTGTACAGGGTCCGGAACTATTGATCTCAATTTCAGTCAAGGCTCTACAGACATTATCCTTTGGAATGATGGTTCTGACGACGTGAAGCGAGTAGGACTAGGAGACGGAGAATACTTTGTAGACCTCGTCATCGATGGATGCGACACAACCCTATTTTTCAATCTTGACTTTCCTGACTTACTGACTGCAACAGTGACAAATGCTAGTAACAAGAACTGTGTCGAAGGCACTGCTTCCAACCCAATACTTGGATCATTCAATGTAGCAGTATCAGGAGGAGAAGGACCATATATCTATAGCCTCAACGATCAACCATTCCAAACATCAAATGCCTTTACAGGGCTTGAAGAAGGTACTTATGTAGTAGATATTACCGATGCCAATGGTTGTCAAGCGCAGGTCGTTCAAGAAATCAAATGTGTAGGATGTCGAATTTCTGGCAATCCGGTACAAAGAGGAAGTCAATTCTTTGTGGACGTATTCTTTGGTGACAATAGTGAAACTGCAGAACTCAGCATATTCAACTCTAATGGTAGAAGAGTACAAGATATTATTGATGTACCAGTCATTAATGGTGAGGTTAATTCCTTCCCAGTCACAGCAGACTTAGATGCTGGCATGTACGTGGTATTAATAAAAGGTGATTCAATTAGCTTCTCAAGGCAATTGATAGTTACTGAATAACCTACTTTATTATCTAACAACAAGAAATATTAACAAATGAAACATCTAATAATATCAATATTAAGTCTTCTAATTTCGACGCAAATCTTATTTGCTACTAACGAAATACCAATGGCAGGAGATCCTCCATCATATACTGCACCAAATGGTAAGACTTACACATGGAGAAGCAACTTCGACCAACTATCAGTAGATTATAGTTTGGCTGAATTAGTGAAAATGCCAGTTTGGATTTGCTGTGGCAACACTGCTTTCGAAAACCTACCTTCTGAATCTTGTAGAAAAGGTATTCTTAATAGTGGGATCAAGCCTCATCAAGTGCTTAACATCTCAGCTGACAAGACATATACTAATAGTCTTGGTGAGAGTTTTACTCCTGACCCAGATAGACTTAGACTCTATGGATTTTGTATGGTAGAGAGTGATAGTAGAGGTATCAACCAAGTAGTTGACATCGACAAGGTATGTGATGAGCTCAAAGCTCAAATGAGAAAAGAAGGAGTTGAGCCTTGCAATGATCTTACACCTCAAAACATCTTCCCTGACTATGACAAACAACTAGTATACTACACTGTCTGCGGAAAGACTTATTCAAAGCCAATGACTGATGAGTTTAGAAGACCAACTGTAAAAACTGAAGTGGTGAAAGAGGTGGTTAACTGTGTGGATGACTTTGTCAACCTCCCAGTAACGAGAATCTGTAAAGGAGAAAGCTACGAATGGAATATTGATGGTGAGACTTATACTTATGATGCTGAAGGGACTTACATGCATTCTAGTCCAAAAGCAGACGACTGTGGTAAGATCAATACTATACTCAATTTAGATTTTTATGAGCCTATCGATACTACCATTGTACCTAGTCAAAGATTTGACTTTGCTATGGGTGAGTCATTTGACTTCCAAGGTATGAAGCTAGACTCGGCAGGTACTTACAAAAAAGCATACACTGACTCTAATGGCTGTGAAGCATTAGCGACTATCGTCTTGCAAGAAAAAGAAGAGCCTAAGCAAATCTGTGGTGACTGTGTTACTAATGCTAAAGACCTAGGTAATATCGAAGTAGCACTAAGAGGCAACTACGGTAAGCAACCAGTATCTCCGTCTAGCAATCCAATCAACGCATTGGGTACTAGTGGTGCCATTGAAGTAGGATTCTGGAAAGATTGGAGAAACAAAAGAGACCTCTTAAATGGAATTACATGTAAGAATACCTTATTTGAATATGGTATCATAGGTGGGATCACTCCACAGAAGCTTTACAGTGGTGAGTCTTCAGAATGTGACTGTAATGATGCTTCACAAGGGTCTAACATCCATGCTTATCTAGAACCAGGAGTAAGATGGCACTTCCTTGGATTATGTGATAGAAATCGATTCTTACCTATCCCAGTGGTAGGTACTGGTCTCAGACTACACTACAACGATCATAAGTTAGATGACATTTCTAAGTTGACATTGTCTCCAAAGGCATTTGCAGAAGGAAGATGGTACTTTACTAAATTACTTAAGTCCCCAAGGGTGCTCGCTGTAGCAAATGATGAAAGAGAAAGCATCAACTCTGCCTTCTTCGCTATTGGAGGAGAAGCATTTGCCCCAGCATTCACTTTTGACAAATTGAATTACATGGCTTACGCAAAGCTAGGATTACGATTCTAGACTGAATAGCCTAAAGAATTATACATTAGCGCTGCAGTAGACAATACTGCAGCGCTTTTCTTTTTAAGTCCAGAGTGACTTGCATAGGCTACTGATAATATTCCAAGTAACTTTGCAGACGAGCAGATAGCACTACATCACCCACTTCAATACCCTATGTCAGACCTACTCCACCCCTCAGTCATCAAACAAATAGCAAAAGAAGTAGACCTTGGGAATACTTGCTATATCCATAGATTCACAAGGAAGTTGACTACTATTGATCAAACAGCAGATGACAAGTCTTCATATGCTCAACAGACCTTACAACAACAGTTAGAGCTTAAGATTGAGCAATATGTCAAGGTTGAAAAGCCAAGTGATGATGATCAACTAGAAATCATGGAATACTTCTTAGAAGAGATTCCAGATAAATCCATCAGAAAGCAATTGTCAAATGCTATTAAAAGACAAAACCCAATTCGCAATTTTAACCAAGCAATAGATAGCAACATTGAATTGACAGTACATTGGGCTAACTTCAAGCGTGAAGAATACCAACGCTGGGTATCTAATGTCATCATTGATGCCTATAACTATTAAGCTAGGTATACTAGAAATTTTTCTAAGCAAAGTTCAAGTAGAAATATTCAATTACTTTTGGTCTTGCATTAGTATCGACAAGCATATATTATGAAAAGAAGACACCAAAAACCTACTCCAGAAGCTAAGGCATTGTCTTTGTTTCTTATGGCATTCAAGACTAAGGACCCAATCTATAAAGAAAAGTCAAAGCGGATCAATCGGATGTGGGATCAGTACATCATCAATAAAGTCACGAAGAATGACTATCTCAAAGAAGTTGACAAGATGTTGGAGTCTTATGGAGGCTACGATGAAGTAGTTGAGAAGACTGTCAAATATTATATTGCAAAATCAGGAAAGTGGACTCTTCAAGGCGATGACAAATATTGCCAAGATGCTCAAAAAATTGCCGATAGTCTATTGAATCAGTAGTGACTACTACAAACTAGTCCTTACTCTTATTATAAGTCAGTATACATTGTCGACTACTCAGGTGCCACCAACTCTTTCACTTCTGCAGGTACTGCTGACTTAGCTGCCTTCTTTGCACATACTTTACAAAGTTCTGAAATACCTTTTTCTTCCCATGAATCTTTGATACTACCACTGCTAAGTGCCTTGCCTTTGATATATTGGCAGTCATCATAAGCGTGATACTTATTACCAGCTTTAGACCAATAGACATTGTCACTATTGATATTAAGGCTACGAGCAGCTTCATTCTGAGCATTGATTTCCTCGGTATATTTTTCAATGGAAGGTGGGTCAAAATCAGCACCAGTGATACCTGCAGCAACCATAGCAAGCGCCGCAATACTTCCAGCAATTCCTTTAGTCTTTCCACTAATATTCTTATTAGTCAATATCATCAGCACCAGTGGGAGGAAGGCTAGTACACCCATGATAGCTCCAAGTTGATTCTGGATAAAGAACCGAGTCGGTTCAGCCTCAGATGCTGGGTCAAGCTTATTGGCCTTCTTCCAAAGCGTAGACCCAGTGATAGCAAGGATCAAAATGACTACAATCGCTACTATTAACATCACCAATGTGTCGTCACTGATGAGTTTTAATATTGCATAGACTTGACCTGCCATTGCTAGGAGCCATGCCAATACTGCAATTAGCCTAAATTGTTTTGCTTTACCCTTAGCTTCTGGGCTTGCTTCGAATACTACCTGATCACTCATATTGTATCATTTTTATGATGAGAGTTATTGTCATATGCCATTGATAAGCATATCTTAACCACTAAGATAACATTAAGAATCTTATTAATAATTTGATCTTCAAATCTTAACACAGAAGCCAAGTGTAAGCTTGCTAAAACCATCTTATTCCAAAGACTAAGTCTAGTCTACCTATATTTACAAATGAGATATTTCATACACCTAGGTTTTGATGGGACGAATTATAGAGGCTGGCAGCGGCAAAAGCAACCTCGTAACACAGTACAAGAAGTCATAGAGGATACACTGTCAAAACTCTTCAAACAAGACCTCAGTGCCTATGGCTGTGGAAGGACTGATGCTGGGGTCCATGCAAGTCAATATCTCATCCAAATCAACCTAGACAGAGCACCAAGCTTTGACTTAAAGTTTCGCCTGAATAAGAACCTACCAGATGATATTGCAGTATTTGACATCATTGAAGTAGATGATGACCAACATGTACGCTATGATGCAGTAGCCCGTTCGTATGACTATTTCATCCATTGGAAGAAAGACCCTGTGCTCATGCGTTACAGTGCTTTCTATGATGACCTGACCCTAGACTTTGGTTTAATGCAAACTGCGACCACGATGCTTGGCAATACTCATGACTTTAGACCGGTATGCAAACAGCCAGATATCTATCCCAACACAATTTGTCAGATTACACATTGTAAGCTCTATATAGACGAAGAAAGAGGTAGGCTACGCTTTGCGATCACCAGCAATAGATTCTTGCGTGGAATGATACGGTTTTGTATTTTCTTCCTGTTGAAAATTGGTAGCAAAGAAATGACGTTATCTGAACTAGCCGACATCCTAGCACAAAGGACTGTTCTTGAAGAAAAGGTGCCTGCTTTTCCAAATGGATTGTTCTTAAGCAAAATCGTATATCCTTACTTGGAATTAAAAAATAGTCATCATTTAATAGGTATGCTCAAGACAGGGTTGAGCTAAGCTTGTTGGTAAAATTCCAATATATTCAAGAGAGATCTCATGGCCAACTCAATCAAAATGAGTATTATTATAAGTGAAAAACAACATACATTTCTTATGGAACTATCATGGCTTATTGCAGCAGGGCTCTTTACAGTGTTCGCCTATATATTTTGGAAACTAACCAGTGACCATTTAAAAGAGGTGTATGGAGTCAAAAATTGGCAACGGTGGACTACAAGGCTATTCTATTGGCAAGGAGCTATCTACACTTCAGCTGGAATGACATTCCTAGTCATGTACTTCTTGAAATGGGTCGAGGTTTTGTAATTGTAGAGGACTTCTTAGTCAACCATCAGATTAAGCACAAATAAGCTAAACTACTCGATTCTCGTTTTCACATTACGATTATCACGATACGTTTGCTTACTTTCATACTTTCAAACCTACTACCAAGTCTGTGAAAGTTTGTATTGCTGAGAAACCAAGTGTAGCTAAAGAAATTGCCTCTGTCATAGGGGCGAAGGCTAGAAAAGATGGCTATTTTGAAGGCAACGGCTATCAAGTGACTTGGACCTTTGGACATTTTTGCACCTTGTTACCTCCTGAGGATTACAAGCCACAATGGAAGCGTTGGGATCTCAATAGTCTACCCATGCTCCCTGATAAATTTGAGACCAAGGTCATGAGTAATGCTGGAGTCAAAAAACAGTTTAACATCATCAAAAATCTCTTCAAAAAAGCCACTCTCGTCATTAACTGTGGTGATGCGGGGACTGAGGGAGAGCTAATTCAGCGCTGGGTAATCAAGGAAGCTGGATATAAGGGGCAAACCCAACGACTATGGATATCATCCCTAACTTCAGAAGCCATCCGTAAGGGATTTCAAGACTTAAAACCAGCGAGTCACTACGACAACCTCTACTACGCTGCTAGTTCTAGAGCCATTGGTGATTGGTTGCTAGGGATGAACGCTACCCGACTCTACACCCTCAAATATGGTGGATACAAGCAAGTGCTATCCATCGGTAGAGTCCAGACTCCTACCCTAGCTATGTTGGTCAGAAGACACCATGAAATAGAAAACTTCATACCAAAGCCATATTGGGAGCTTCATACCCTCTATCGAGAAGTGACCTTCAAGCACGTCGATGGAAAATTTGAAAGACAAGCAGATGGTCAATCCTTATTAGATCAGATAACAGGCAAAGACCTAGTAGTCACCAATGTCCTCAAGAAAGACGGTAAAGAGTATGCCCCAAAACTCTATGATCTGACTAGCATCCAAGTGCATTGTAACAATAAGTATGGATTCACCGCAGATAGAACTCTCAAAATCGTACAGAAGCTCTATGAGATGAAAGTCGTCTCCTATCCAAGAGTTGATACAACCTATCTACCAGAAGATGTATATCCAAAGGTACCTGGTATCTTGAAGCGACTCACTAACTATAACCAATACACTAGTCAAATACTCAATGGCAAAATAAAGAAGTCAAAAAAAGTATTTGATGACGACAAGGTCACTGACCACCACGCCATCATCCCAACTGGCGAACAACAGCGCCTCAGCGGAGATCAACAGCAGGTCTACGATATGATAGTCAGACGATTCCTTGCTGTCTTCCTTCCTGATTGTAAAGTGGCTAAGACTACAGTCCATGCCGAAGTAGAAAGCATCAAACTTGTAGCCAAGGGTAAGGAAATCATAGATCAAGGTTGGAGAATACTCTACCCTAAGAAAGATAAGTCTAACTCAGAGTTAAAACCAGACAAAGAAGAGGATGACAAGCTCCTTCCGAATTTCACAGCTGGAAAACAAGGCCCTCACCAACCAAGCTTACTTGAGAAAATGACTAAAGCACCAGCCTACTATACCGAAGCCTCACTCTTGCGAGCAATGGAGACTGCAGGTAAACAAGTAGATGATGAGGAACTTCGCGAACTCATGAAGGACAATGGTATCGGCAGACCATCAACCAGGGCCAACATCATCGAAACCCTCTTCAAAAGGAAGTACACCACTAGACGCAAAAAACAAGTCTTACCAACTTCCATGGGCATACAACTCATTGGTACCATAAAGAACCAACTCCTCACCTCCGCCGAACTTACTGGTCAATGGGAAAAGCAGCTTAAGCAAATAGAACTAGGCACCTACAGTCCTCAACCCTTCATCAGTGACATGAAGAAAATGGTAGATGACCTTGTCACTGAGGTCAGAATGGAGCAACACGTTACACGATTTGCCCCACCAAGTCAAACCAAATACCCAAAGTCAAGTCGTAAGCAAGCAAGTCGAAAATCTTCTCGTAAAAGTACTACTCAGACAACAAGTAAGTCGCCTGCTATGCAATGTCCTCAATGTCATAAAGGCACTGTAATCAAAGGCAAAACTCGCTATGGCTGTAGCAAATACCAAAGTGGGTGCAATTTCGGTCTACCCTTCACCTTTATGGAGAAGAAGATAAGTGATTATCAGATCAAAAGACTCGTAGAAAAAGGCTCAACTGTCAAGCTCAAAGGCTTCAAGTCCGCGAATGGCAAAGTCGATGGGGTCATTAGTATTGGCGATGACATGAAGCTAGTATTCAACCCAAGTAATGCGAAACCTACATCTAATCAGGCAACTCAACCTACCATGCCTCCTTGCCCAAAGTGTAAGCAAGGCAGACTACTCAGAGGTAAGACTGCCTATGGCTGCTCCAGATGGAAAGACGGCTGTGCCTTCACCTACACGTTTGCTGATATCAAACAACAAGCAGCAGGCAGAGAAATGACCAAGGCGCTTGTATTGAAGATTATAAGTGCATAGTTAAGAAGTAGTATTCAGCACATCTGTTATTGCCTTTAACCTCCCCAAACATATCCTAAACTGAGCATAGTCTGAAAATACTGGTATTGATCATATTTAGGATATCCAATTAGATCATTATTCATTCTACCAAAGACCTTAACTTCATTGACTAATGAAAGAAATACTCCTTCATAAATCTGGTATCTAATATCTACCTCTATACTTCCTTGTAAGCCTTCTGGTGACGAACTAGGTGGTCCGAAACATTTTAATCCAGACAACTTACAATATTCACTCACGTATTGAACATTTCTGAATCCTTTCACAAAAAGTGAGACAACTCCATGTGTTGAGATTTGAAGTCGTTGATTTGTCATCACATAACCTCCTTTTAAGGATAAGTGTAATTGTTCTTGTCGAATAAATGAGCCTGTAACATAGTCAACTCGACTTACTCCACGGTACTCATCCTTCTTATGAGAAATGTTGTTATACACACACTGGATACCCAATCTAATTTTGTTTACCCTGACATCATATTGGAGGCTTTTGTGTTCAGAGTAATCAGTTGGATATGAACCAAAAGGAAAACCCAAACTTGTCTTGACATTACTTATCCTGTAGGCGAGTAACCCTGTACTCAAAGAGTGTTGGATATCTTGGCTTGTTCCAATTGAGACGAAAGCAATCAATCCTAAAACAGACAATAACGTTCTATTCTTGTTAACTAAATACCTTGTTTGCATAGCTTCTTTACACTATAACAGATGTATTAGTACAAACCACTAAGAGTGTTAACATATATTAGGTTTTCAGCAACGTTCTTATTGAGTAAAATCAAACCCAAACCGGTTATACGAGTTATGATGATATGATTTCAACTTATTGAATAATGAACTCTACCCTCCTATTCTCAGGGTGGTGCTTACTATCTTTTGACTTATTAATGGGTTGACTGCCGCCGTAGCCTTTTGCACTATTGATCTGAGTGTGACTGACACCTTGCTTGATAAGATATGCAGCCACTGCCCTTGCCCGACGTTCGGAGAGTTCTAAGTTCTTGGCAGCATCACCAACATAGTCTGTATGTCCTGAAATATCTACCTTTCGTGTGGGATTAGTACTTAGGAATGTCGCCAATGTATTGAGTTCGGGATAAGACGCGGTTAAGATATCAGCCTTACCTAATTCGAATTCGACATGACTTGGGATGTATTGTTTGATATCTTCCTTGGTCGAAGGGATAGGCTTTCCTATAGCGGGTTCTATGACAATCTGCTCTGGCTCCTTTTCTTCTGTCATTGGTAGCATTGGTGACTCTACCTCTAGTGTAGGAGTTGGTTCTATTGCAGGATTAAGCTTGACTGCTGGGATTGATTCTTGTGGCAAGCTAAAGTATTCTGCAGGCACGACCTTGGGATTATCGCCATCCCACCAACTACTAAACCAACCTTGACCTGGGTCTTTGGGTAGTTTCCAATACAGGTGTAACTCTGCTTCCTTGAGTGCATTGAAGTATTCTACCTTGATGGTATACTCAACACCAGCTTCCAAGTACAGCTTTCCATTAGAGAACCCTACATCATTCAATTGCCAATTGTTTATCAATAGTTTATCACCAATCCATACTCTAATCCCGTCATCTACCATCGCTGAAAATGCAATATCTCCAGATCTAGGTGTCCTAAGTATGCCTGTGTACCTCACTGAACAAAGATGCGGATCTAATCCTTCTAGGGGTCCATAGTCGTTCCAATAGTGACTCAAGTTGGCGACAGTATCTCTACCAACGTAAGTCTCAAAATTCTGACCATTGTAATACTCCGCTAACAAGCCAGCTTGACCATGGATTGGGACTATATACAAGAGAAAGAGGCCGATGTACAAGACTAGGTACTTCATGATTGAAGAATGATTGGTATACATACTAATATAGATGATTGTAGCATGTGGTGTGGCGTAAGCTAAAGATTTTCGATAAAGTCAGATAGTTTGGCGACAAGCAGCTAGAGCGGCGCTATGCTTAATTGATTATAATTTATGCTTACAGCTACCTGTGCTGTACTACAAAACTTCAGATAACGATGCCACTTTCATTTGCTAATGTGTTATTTTGGCACGTAAATGATTTAATTGTTTGGATATATCCGATTTACATGCAAGCTGATAATCGATAAGTTAAAAATTGACATTAGGAGTCGATAAAAAACCAACAGTTAATTCTGCCAACTCTCAAAAAAGCAAAGAGTCTTACCAGACACATTGCTTTTTCTGCCACCCTCAATCTTTTCCCACCCACCACCCAATTAACATTTAATTAATTTGCTGAGAAACTAAATTACAGCTAACTTCGTTTTAGGAAAGATGCATAAAATCACATCATATCGAATGATAAGCCTTTGTATGGCATTCCTGTTGCTTGTATCAAGCTCAGGCATTAGTATGGATGTGCATTTCTGTCAAGGCAAATTCAAAAGAGCAAATATTTTTGGTAAAGCCAAGACTTGTCAAGAAGTCAATGAATGCTTACTAAAATGTGGGAAAGAAGTCAAAAGTTGTCAATCTAAAAGTTCTTGTTCAACAGATGGAGAGCATAAAGGATGCTGTAATAATGAAAGCGTTCAGCTGGATCTCGACTTTGATGCATTCGACATAGTGTCCTCTGACCTAAGTAAAATTCAAAAGCAGTTCCTAACTGCATTTACATATACCTATGTGTTAAATTTAGTTCCCAGTAAGGACGTTTCTAAATTTAACACATACATACCACCACCGCTTGAAAAAGATCTTTCTATCTTATTTCAGGTGTTCCGTTTATAGACTATCGTATTCTAATAATCATCTGTAAGCCAAATGCTTACAAAGAAGTTTATTCACTTGTATGAGCATAATATCATACATAAATCAGAATATGATAAATCATGAAAAATATAATTTTAATGGTAGTCTTAATGACTATCTTAAACCATGTTGCATGGTCACAAGGCCCTCCTATTACAGGAGATAAACCTGTCATGCTTGGGGAAAATACTTGGCTAATAAAATCACTCACCGAGATAAGATTTACTGATCAAGGCAATTTTGTAAAAGCCCCATTAATGGCTCACTACCTGCCTTCTTCTAATTCTCTGATAGGTATTCATATACCTTTTATCAGTAGCAATCGAGACGGAGAAGAGCCTACTAAATCACTTGGTGATATCGAATTATTAGGCAAGTATCAGTTTTATCGTAAAGATGGGACAGGCAAAACATTTAGAATGGTCGCTAAGACCTTGCAAATAATACCAACTGGTGAACCTTTAGGTGTTCAAGGCATAAGTTTAGACACATATCAAAGTTATGTTGGATTAGTAGCAGGATATGAAAGCCTTAAATATGGGATATCAAATGAACTGGGTTTTAACTTTCAACCTGACAATGATGTGGATGATTTGAGACACAAATTAAGTTTTGGACTTCCTCTTACTAAGCCTGCGTATCCAGTCAAAAAATTCAATTTATATTTTGAATACCAAAGTAGCTGGTTTACAACACTAAATGAATTTATGCTATTGTATGCTCAAGGTATCCAGTATGCTAAAGGTAGATTCACTATTGAAGGTGCAGTGCAATTTCCACTTATACAGACTTCTGCTGATCCAAGAATTACGCGAAACCTTAGTGTATTTATCGGATCAAGGTATATTCTTTAACAATATTAAATTAAAAAAAATGAAAAATTTATTAATAGTAATTATATCAGTATTAGCATTTGCATCTATCACAAACAATGTAAATGCACAATCAGACAGAGATCAAATCGAAGTACAAGTTGATGGACTTGGATGCCCATTTTGTGCTTATGGATTGGAGAAAAAATTCAAAGAATTTAAGGGCATAAAAGATGTAAAGATTGAGTTGGAAACAGGTCAATTTAGTTTTACATATCCTGCTGATAAGGAGTTGGGTTTAGAAGAGGTAGAGAATCAAGTAGAGAAAGCTGGCTATACAGCTGTGACTACTAAAATTATTAGAGCGGATGGCAAAATAGAAGAAAGCAAGCAAAATATTACTGAATTGACAGAAGAATCGCAAATTGTTAGCAAGGACATATTTGTGTCAGGTAATTGTGGTATGTGCAAAGCTCGTATTGAAAAGACTGCAAAAAATGTAAATGGTGTAGTTTCGGCAACTTGGGATGAGGATAGCAAAATGCTCAAACTGGAATTTGATAGTTCACAAACATCTATCGGTGAGGTATCACAAGAAGTTGCTAAAGCAGGACATGATACAAAGTATTCCAAAGCGGAAGATGATGTATACAATAATCTTCCTGGATGTTGCCAATACGAAAGAGCTCAATAAATCAAACGAAGGAGGATATTAATTTATCCTCCTTTATTAAAAAACAAAAAATGAAATCATATATATATTTATTGGGATTGATTCTTTTAAACTTGACCATGAGTTGTAAGAACGAAACAAAGGAATGGTCATACCTAAAAACTATAGACTTGGGTAAGGCTACACCGATTGGGTTAACCGCTATGGAAGGTCATCTGTGGGTAGCTGATGGTGATAACAACCAATTAATACATTTAGATGGTGAAGGAAAAGTCCTCTTTAAAGAAGAAGGATTTGAGAGACCCATGCATATTGCCTCTGATCGCGGATCAATATATGTTCCAGAATATGGCAAGGATCAAATAACCATTTTCAAAGGAAATGAAAGGACTAAACTAAACCTTGTTGATTCTCTTGATGCACCAGCTGGAATACACATTAAAGATGGACAAATGGCAATTGCTGATTTTTATAATCATAGAATTCTATTTAGTAACGATGGGAATTGGATTTCGTTTGGAAAAGAAGGTAAAGCTGATGGAGAATTTTACTACCCAACTGATGTACATACTGCTCATCAAAAAATCTATGTTGCAGATGCCTATAACAATAGAGTTCAGGTTTTTGACTATAAGGGTGCACATCTACAAACTATTGGAGAAACGGAAAAGATGAACGCTGCTACTGGAATTTATGTATCACAAAGTCAACTATTTGTGACTGATTTTGAGCATGATCGAATATTAATCTATGATTTACAAGGAAAACTTCTTCAAGAAATATCAGAAGGATTAGAGAAACCAACAGATATTTTGATAGAAAACAAAACATTATACATAGCGAATTACAAAGGAAAAAACTTAATGGTATATAAAATAAAGTGAGAATAGTATATCTGTCACTAATAAGCTATACAATTACAGCACACTGTCGTCCTCATTCCTGCGGGCGACAGAGAGCTGTAAGCCATCCCACAAAAAGAAATTCGTAAATTGAGATGTGAAACTCGTTGAAAAAGATAGCCAGCATGTAACAATAGTGCCTGTCGATAAAGTATAACAAATATTTTGTATGTGTAAGTGAATCTTTGTATCTTAATGTATGCAAGGATCAAAGAATTTTCAGTCAAAGATGTTTGTCAATTTCCGCTTAGATGAACACATTCCAAAAGACAATTTCTATCGGATTCTAAAAGAGGTGCTCTACCTCTCTTTCATCAAGAAAAAAACTCAATTTTGCTATGCATCCAGAATGGGAAGACCCTCACTTGACCCTGTTGTATTCTTTAAAATACTTCTAGTTGGATACTTAGAAAACATCTGCTTTGATCGAGCTCTCGAAAGAATGATTAACATGAGACTCGACCTCAGGTTCTTTATCGATCACGATATCGACGAAAAGGTGCCTGACCACTCTACTATTTGTAAAACTAGAAAACGGATTCCCACTGAGGTATTTGATGATGTATTTAATCACATCCTTTTGCTCTGCATCAAACAAGGGCTCGTTGACGGAAAGTTCCAAAGCATTGACTCCGCCTACATCAATGCTAATGCTTCTATCGATAGACTTGTTGAAACTAAATTGATAGATAGATAGATAGATAGATAGATAGAGACCCACAAGACTACCTTCATGAAATCCGTCAACAAGATGGCGCCAACATCGTCTACGGGGAAGATCCAATCAAGTAAGCTCAAAAGAGAATGAAGAAAACTCAATCTCATCTCGAAAAACAAAAAGAATACAGAAAAAACAAAATCACTAAACTAGATGGAGGTAAAGAGCATCGCAAAAACAATAGAAGGTTTCTCTCTAATGCAACTCATCAAAGTCAAACAGACCCAGATGCTCGTATTGCTAAAAAAAATGGTAAACCGTGTATGCTCTGCTACTCTTCTATGATGGGTGTCGACACCAAACACAATGTCATAACTAATATGTCCGCCGAACTAGCTCATAGAAAAGACTCCAGATACCTCATCAAAACTGCTAAAGCCACCATTGACAGACTCGCCAAAATGGGTCATAAGGTAGACACTATTCTTGCTGACGCAGGATTCTCCTCTGGTGAAAACTTTGCAACTCTTGATGCTTTAGGTGTCAATGCATTTATTCCTGTTCATGGTACTTTTAAAGACAAAAGAGAAGGCTTCTTTAATGACTCAATTCAAGATGTCTACACCTGTAGTCAAAATCACAAACTACTATACAGACAAACCGATAAGTCTAGAGGATACACCAAAAAAAGATACTTATCTAGCAAAAAAATCTGCAATAAATGCCCTATCAAGTCTCAGTATGTAGGATCTAGTGGTCACAAAGAAATCAGCCATACTATTTATCGAAAACACTATGACGACATGATCGCAAAACTCAAATCTGAACAAGGTCAACAATCCTATGCTCTCAGAATGATGTCCGTAGAACCAGTATTTGGAACTCTACAACAATACTACGGATTAAGATGGATCAATACTCGTGGCATTGAACTTGCTAACAAGGTCATGTTAATGGCCGCAGCTGCCGTAAATCTCAAAAAACTGATCAAAGCAAGACTAAATAAGCTCTTTACATAACTTTTTAACTCCATAGTGCTCCACACTGAATATTATCTTAACTACCTAACTGTAGCTTCCACAGATCATCTCAAATTCAAAACTTGAATTATTTAGACTATCTTGACTTTAGAACCAGGCTCAATAGATATCAGATCATAACTCTTCGTTCCTCAGAGTGACGATCGATATCATCATCCGTCAGACTGTGCAAATGCCTCATATTAGATTATTGTATCAAGTGTAATTTCCATATCTTAATGAAGTAAATCAAAGCTTCGTTTCTATGCCAATTCAATCCAAAATAGATAGACTACAAGTCCAATTCTTAGCACTAGAACAAATCGTAGAATAGGATAATATTGTCAGAATCATTGACCTATTCTACCAGTGTATTGACTACGAAAACCTTGGCTTCATCGTCAAAGGAAAATCTCATTTAGGCAAGCCAGCATGTCAGACCGCAACTCTTAATGGCATTCAGAAAAACAATAACCATGTTATCGCAATCTTAACCACAGTACACTCCCTGGATCATTGGACTACCCTTGATCTTACTTATTTGAAATTACTATGAAGAGAGTAAGCAATAAATCAGAAGAAGGTGAATAAACTGAAACTTTGGCTGAAGTCGCGACCACCCTACCCTCATAGTTATGTATTTAACTTAAGAGAATCATTTAATGCGTCAACAACTCAAAAAAGCCAAAAAGTATTCAACTTCCGAAAATACGTATAAGCAATTGAA
>JAHDHH010000048.1:27009-29336 GCA_020631405.1 Saprospiraceae bacterium | reverse complement strand
AAAAACATTGAAAGACGACTTTGATTATAAAGTTAAGACTCTGAATACATTGACACAATCATTAATGAAATAGGTGATTATGAGTAATTATAGAAGTAAGGTTGAACGTTTTGTGCAAGACACCTTGGATATGCTATATCCCGTAAGGCTTGGAAGGAATGCAGGGGCTAAGTTAGGTTTATTCGACTTCAAAGCTGCATTAGAAGACATACTCTATCAGAATCCTTACAATCAAGATCAAGAGGCTGAGAGTATATGCAGGACCATGGTTGACTTCATTCCGAAGCTAAGAATTTTGCTTGATAAGGATATAGAAGCTACTTATAATGGTGATCCAGCTGCCGTTGATTATAATGAAATTGTTATTGCCTACCCGGGATTTTATGCCATTGCAGCGTTTAGAATTGCTAATTTTCTCTTCAAAGAAGGTGTGAAGTTGATACCAAGAATTATTACGGAACATGCTCATAGCTTTACTGGTGTTGATATTCATCCAGGAGCAACTATTGGAGAATACCTCTGCATCGATCATGGCACTGGTGTGGTGATTGGGGAGACAGCTGTGATTGGAAACAATGTTAAAATATATCAAGGTGTTACACTCGGAGCATTATCAATTACAAAAAAAGAAATAGATGCGCAAAGGCATCCTACGATAGAAGACAATGTCGTGATTTATGCACAAGCGACTATCTTAGGGGGCAATACAATCATAGGGAGTAATAGCATCATCGGAGGTAATGTTTGGATTACCAAAACTGTGCCGCCGAATTCTAAGATTTATTATAAGCAAGTATCAGAAATGTCGAATTCTAGAAATATGAAAGCAATATAACTATGCCATCAATATTGAATCTTATTGGTAATACGCCACTTGTCCAAATTACTTCCGTAAACACAAAGCCAAATGTAAAAATCTATGCAAAACTAGAAGGACAGAATCCTGAAGGGAGTGTGAAGGATAGAGCAGCCTATAGCATGATCAAGTATGCACTAGAGGATGGTACATTGACTACAGGTGATACACTGATCGAAGCAACTAGTGGCAATACTGGAATAGCACTAGCTATGATTGCGTCCATTTACGGAATCAAGATTAAGTTAGTCATGCCTGAAAATGCAACTCCCGAAAGAGTCAAAACAATGAAGGCATATGGAGCAGAGGTTATTCTCACTCCTGCTGAAAAGACGATAGAATATTCTAGGCAATACTGCCTAGACCAAGTTGCAGCACATGGCTACGTGCTATTAGATCAATTCAATAATTCAAATAATATGCGAGCTCACATTGAAACTACTGGTCCAGAATTATGGAGAGATACGGATCAGAAAATCACACATTTTGTATCATCAATGGGGACTACTGGTACGATTATGGGTACGTCTACTTATTTGAAATCAGTAAATCCTGATATACAAATTATAGGAGCACAACCTACTGAAGGATCAAGAATCCCAGGTATCAGAAAATGGTCGCCTGAGTTCTTGCCAGCAATCTACAACGAAGATAAAGTTGATCGAATAGAATATGTTAGTCAAAAAGAAGCAATATTTGAGGCAAGATACTTAGCGAAAACAGAAGGTATATTTGCGGGAATGAGCAGTGGCGGTGCATTCAGAGTAGCTAGACAGGTTGCGGAAAAATTGGAGGATGCCGTCATAGTATTTATTGCTTGTGATAGAGGTGATAGATACCTCAGTTCAGAAATTTATAATTAGAAGAGTAGAGAATTAAAGCGAGAAATCATGGAAACGAAAGTTAATGTAGATCTGTTAAACAAGGAATACGCAGAATTAGATGTCTACAAGAGGGTAGAGAAGCTCTATGAAGACTTTAGTCAAGATGATATTATGTTGACTTCTTCTTTTGCAGCTACCAGTGCTTTTTTACTTAAAGTCTTTTCCGATATCAACAAAGATCAGATCATCTACTTTATAGATACTGGATATCACTTCAAGGAGACAATGATATACAAAGACTACTTAGAAAAACTTTATGACCTCAATGTTGTCAGTATACGAGCCGAAGATTCTCAATATCAATTTACAGTTGATTCTGAAATGTGGAAGTCACAACCCAATAGGTGTTGTCATATTAATAAAGTCAAGCCATTACAGCAAATCAAGAAAAAGTATAGCATATGGGTCTCTGGCCTTATGAGGTGGCAAAGTGATTTTAGGAGCTCACTCAATTATTTTGAGCCGAGGGAAGAAATTATCAAATTCTATCCCTTGTTAGACATTGACTACATAGGAAGAGACGCGTTTATTAGGGATCACCACCTTCCTTTCCACCCTTTAAAGTCAAAAGGGTATTCTAGTATTGG
>JAHDHH010000048.1:11632-26909 GCA_020631405.1 Saprospiraceae bacterium | reverse complement strand
GAATACATTTGGTTGGATGGATATACACCAGTCCAATCTTTAAGAAGTAAGACTAAAATATTAAAGAACTTTGATGGTTCTCTAGAGAATATTCCTGAATGGTCATTTGATGGTTCTTCAACGCAACAAGCTGAAGGTAATTTTAGCGATTGTATACTAAGACCTGTCTGTGTAGTTCCTGACCCATTAAGAAGAAATGCATTTTTAGTAATGTGTGACGTTCTAAATGCAGATGGTACAGACCATGTGTCAAATGGTAGAGCGACAATTGATGATGATGACAATGATTTTTGGTTTGGATTCGAACAGGAGTACTTTTTGTATGATGTTGGTACAAAGAAGCCAATTGGGTGGCCTGAAGAAGGTGAGCCTAATCCACAAGGACAATATTACTGCTCTGTAGGGGCAAGAAATGCGATTGGGAGGCATATTGTTGAGGAGCATTTAGATGCTTGCATCGATGCTGGATTAAATATCGAAGGTATTAATGCAGAAGTAGCAATAGGTCAATGGGAATACCAAATCTTTGCTAAAGGAGCAAAAAGTGCAGGAGATCAGATCTGGATTGCGAGATATTTATTAGAAAGAATAACTGAGGAGTATGGTGTATACGTTGAGTATCACTGTAAACCACTAGGAGATACTGATTGGAATGGTTCAGGGATGCATGCTAACTTCTCTAACTCGTTATTGAGAAACTCAGGAAACAAAGCAGACTATGAAGCAATCTGTGAAGCATTTAGACCAGTTGTCAAAGAACACATTGATGTATATGGTCCAGACAACGACCAGAGGCTAACAGGTAAGCACGAAACTGCTGCAATTACGGACTTCAGTTATGGAGTGTCTGATAGAGGAGCATCAATCAGAATACCAATTGCTACCGTAGAGAATGATTGGAAAGGTTGGTTAGAGGATAGAAGACCAGCTTCATCTGCAGATCCATACAAGGTAGCTGCAAGAATAATTAAGACAGTAAAAACAGCTGATGTGTTAACGGCTGTGTAAGAATAAGGTTAGATAGATATTTCGATAAGGTAGTGCTCTTTGAGTACTGCCTTTTTTTTGTTTATATGGAGAAAACAATAGTATTCGGACCAATCATCTTAACATAAACAATTGTGTGTTCAGCTATTTTGCATAATAGAATAAGAATAACTAAGAAACTAGTCCATACTTTTAATAATGAGTAGGCAATGATAAATGCTAAGTAAAATATTAAGTGGATCGAGCCTAGACCTCCCCATATTACAAGCCATCATACTTTTGCACAACATAAGGACAAAACAAAAGGGGTTCCATCGTTAGATGAAACCCCTTCTTACTTTTTAATAGATAGAATATATCTTAGTATCTTCTACCGCCGCCGCCGCCGTATCCGCCGCCGCCATTGCCGCCACGGTATCCACCGCCACCGCCACCACGGTTATTGTCTCTTCTTTCTCTTGGCTCAGCTTTTTTAACTACAATAGTTCTACCGTCCAATTCACTGTCGTTCAATTCGTTAATAGCATTTGCACCTTCCTCTTCGTTAGGCATCTCAACAAATCCAAAACCTTTTGATCGGCTAGTAAACTTGTCCATAATAATTTTTACAGAATCTACAGTACCGAATTCTTCGAATGCGCTTTGTAAGTCTGATTCACGTGTGTCGAAGTTAAGCTTCGCAACAAAAATGTTCATAAAAATAAATTTAAAATAAAATAAAGTATGATGTACCAATATACATCTGATACCAAAACTACGTATATATTATAGTTATTGTTCCCCAATACTCTATATATTTTAATTTATTTTAAGTGTAAGCCACAGTATCATGTTAATATAATTGAATAAATGCTGATAATGGACTGTTTTCTACCTTCTATTCTGTAATTTTCCGCTATAAACTTAAGCCTACGTACCTATGAAATATCCTTTACTTCTTATCTTATTGTGTTCTTCGTTAGCTGCTTTCGGGCAGATCACTGTCACATCTCAGTCTTTGCCAGACATTGGTGATGTACTTGAGTATCGGACATTCAATTATGTGGGCACTGATGAAGAATATTTGACCTCAGGTTCAGATATATCTTGGACATTTGATGAGTTTGTTTTTACTGGAGAGGAGCAGGAAGAGTATGCTGATATAAGCGGTGAAGCTCTTCAAGACTCATTTCCTGAGGCCAATATGATAGTTGAGTTAGGGTTTTTTACCGGAGCTGCTGTTAGGACGGATTCTACTATTCAAGTATTAGGATTTGACGTTATAGAGGCTCAGCAGTTCCTTGGCGAGGTAAGAGTCAATAGGTTAGCTACACCACTTACACTTAGACAAACACCTTTCAATTATGAGGACTACTCTGAAGGAGAATTTTCTATTCCTGTGACTTTCGATGCAGAGTTGATACCAGGTATAGATTCATTTGAATTGCCAATACCTGGAGCAACATTGGATTCTATTAGAGTGACTACTGCTATCTATAGATCTGAAGAAGTTGATAGCTGGGGTAACCTCAATGTCATCGGCAATGATTACGACGTATTGAAGGTGAAGACCATAGATTCGACGGCAACTACTATTGAGGCAGGCCTTGGAGTTTTCGGTCAGACTATATGGTTTGATGCTACTGAATTTATTGGAGACGCAGCAAGTTTCTTGGGTGACAATACATCAATTACAACTTACAAATTCTTATCCGCAGATTCTAAGGAGTCCATTTTAGAGTTTAATCAAGAGATAGAGCTAGATGATTTGGGTAATATTGTAAACTTTAGCGTCAGAGGTCGTATGAGTATCGAGGTGACTAGCTCTATAGATGACCAATTAGGTTATCAAGCTGAATTTACGCTTGATCCCAATCCTGTAACTTCTGGATTTTGTATTAATGGTGCCACTTTGAATAATAGTGGTGTTGTAGATATAAAGATTATTAACCACCTTGGCCGAACATTATTTACCCAATTACAACAGCCGCTTGGTAGCACACTTAATGTCAGTGATCTGCAGCCTGGGTTGTATAGAGTATTGATTCATGATGGCAGCCAATCAGAAGTCTTATCCTTTATTAAGCAATAACATGCCATCATACTTCTAAGACATCTTGCATTGTGAATATGCCTTGTTTGCCATGGATAAATTCACAAGCTAATACAGCGCCTAGGCCAAATCCTTCTCTATTAAAGGCATCGTGAATTAGTGTGATGCTATCATTGGAAGAGGAGTAAGTCACCGAGTGTGAACCAGGAACTTCAGCTTCGCGATGTGCAATGATGTTTACCATATCATTGTCAATTACAGATTCTGAGAGTTGCCAACCTTCATGAGAAGATTCTTGTATAATTCCTTGGGCTAGAGTGATGGCAGTGCCACTGGGTTTGTCCAATTTATGGATATGGTGAGTCTCTTCAATATGGACTTGATATGATTGCTTTGCCATAAGCCTAGCTAGGTAGACATTAACTGCAAAGGTGATATTCATACCTATACTGAAATTTGATGCATAAAGAAAGGCGCCATTTGGCTGGAACTCTGCACAAACAGCTTGATAGTGTTCTGTCCAACCAGTAGTGCCACTAATAGTTGGAGTCTGCGATGCTGCACATAACTTAAGATTAGACACTGCAGCATCTGGATTTGAGCATTCAACAATCACGTCGTTCTCAGAAAGAATGCTTGCATCAAGTCTAGACAGATCCGAAGATGTGTAGGTCTGATGAATAATGTGTCCTCTTTCTGTTGCTTGCTGGGCGATACTCTTTCCAAGTTTGCCAAAGCCAATAATTCCGATTTTGAGCATGGTGTAGTGTTTGAGCCAAAGTTAGGACTCTGCTACGCATTTACCACTAATAGAATTGCTATTTATTTATACAAAGCATTGACCTTTCTCACATTATTCACTGCATAAATATCTGATTGAGCTTCTGCTAACTTAGCTAATTCACCAGCTGAATATTGATTGCTTAGATTAGCATTGTAAGTATACACCAAGACAGCTAGAAGAACGCAAGACGCTATACCAAGTATCATTTTTTGGAAAGAAAGTGTTTTGATCTTAGATTCCTGTATGTCGAGCTTTAAGCGGCTATCAACTCTATCCCAGACATGTTTTGCTGGAGTCAACTTGCCAGAATTAGCTGCTTGTTTGATATTTAAGAAATCCTTATTCATAGTATTAACCTAATTTGAGATTATGTTTTTTTTTAAGTAGTTGCCTAATTTTAGATTTTGCATGGATCAACTGTGACTTACTTGTGTTGATACTGATGTCGAGCTTTTCAGCTATTTCTTTGTGTTTAAACCCTTCAATAACATACAAATTGAATATGGTTTTGTACCCGGCAGGCAATTCGTCTAAGATGATAATTAATTCATCATAAGACATTGCATCATGGACATCTACGTTGCCCTCTGGTACATTGCTTGCATACTCAATGGAAAGATGAAAATGTTGTTTCTTCCGTAGCTGCATTAATGATTCATTGACAGCTATCCGCTTTGCCCAACCTTCAAAACTTCCAGCTCCTTTGAATTTAGATAGATTCTTAAAAATCTTAATGAAAGTCTCAACTAATGCATCTTCGGCATCTTCTACTCTCTTAAGGTAGCGTCTACAGACTGCAAACAACATGGGTGACAGGGTAGTATAGAGCTCTTGCTGAGCTTTGTACTCGCCTTTTTTGCATGCTTCGATGATATGTGTATAGACTACCATAATTCGATGTTTCAGTATAAAGATGCAGGTTTATTTGAAAATGGTGTATGTATGTCTTTTATCCATTATATGGTTTTTGTTTCAATTGGCATACTATCTTTGCATCCTAATAAATTATAATGGCAGAATTAAGCAAGCATTTCGAAGCAGATAAGGTAGAGTCTAAATGGTATCAACATTGGGAGTCAAAAGGGTATTTTCACTCAGAACCAGACGAAAGAGAACCCTACTCAATACTGATCCCGCCACCTAATGTCACTGGTGTCTTACATATGGGGCACATGCTGAATATTACTATTCAAGATGTATTGATTAGACGAGCTAGACTCAATGGATATAATGCTTGCTGGGTGCCAGGAACAGATCACGCCTCTATTGCGACTGAAGCGAAGGTCGTGAAAAGATTAAGAGAGCAAGGCATCAAGAAGTCAGACTTAACAAGAGAGAAGTTTCTGGAATATGCTTGGGAGTGGAAAGAGGAATATGGAGGTATTATCCTTGATCAACTGAAGAAGCTTGGAGCATCTTGTGACTGGGAAAGGACTGCTTTCACGATGGATGAGGTAAGATCAGACCACGTCTATAAGGCCTTCATAGACTTATACAACAAAGGAAAACTCTATAGAGGCTTGAGGATGGTCAATTGGGATCCTCAAGCACAGACTGTATTATCCAATGAAGAGGTGATACACAAAGAAGAAAATGGTAGACTGTATCATATTAAGTATGTACTTGCTGATGACCCAAGTCAATCCGTAACTATTGCAACTACAAGACCTGAGACCTTATTAGGAGATACTGCTGTGGCAGTTCACCCAGATGACCCTAGGTATACCTATTTGAAAGGAAAGCAAGTGATCGTCCCACTTGTCAACAGAGCCATTAAGGTCATATTTGATGACTATGTAGAAACTGAATTTGGTACTGGAGCTCTCAAGGTAACTCCAGCTCATGACATTAATGACTACGAGCTCGGCAAGAAATATGACTTAGAAGTCATTGATATCTTCAATGATGATGGTTCAGTCAGTGAGGCAGGGCAACTTTATATTGGTAAGGACAGATTTGAAGTAAGAAAACTTATTGTCAAGGACTTGGAAGCTCAAGGTCTACTTATTGAAGTAGAAGATTATAGACACAATGTGGGCAGATCAGAACGAACTGATGCTGTGGTTGAGCCTAAATTGTCTTTGCAGTGGTATGTGGATATGCCAGCTATTGCAAAGCCTGCACTTGAAGCCGTAGAAACAGATGAGGTAGAGTTCTTCCCAAAGAATATGAAGAATACCTATCGTCACTGGATGGGTAATATTAGAGATTGGTGTATTAGTAGGCAACTTTGGTGGGGACACAGAATTCCTGCTTGGTATTTTGAAGACCATGTTGCAGTAGCGGAGTCTGAGCAAGAAGCATTGGATATTCTAAAAAACAAATCGGGTAATGCTAATTTAGCCCTTGCCGATATCAAGCAGGATGAGGATGTATTAGATACTTGGTTTTCTTCATGGTTGTGGCCTATGTCTGTATTTAACGGATGGTTTGACAAAAAAGAAATGGACTACTACTATCCAACTACAGTGTTAGTCACTGGTTGGGATATCATATTCCTTTGGGTAGCTAGAATGATCATGGCAGGCTATGAGTGGGAAGGTACATACCCTTACAAGGATGTCTACTTCACAGGTATGGTAAGAGACAAGAAGAGAAGGAAGATGAGTAAGTCATTGGGTAATAGTCCTGATGCACTGAAACTCATCAGTGATTATGGTGCTGATGGAGTGAGGTTTGGGATGTTGTCTTGTTCACCAGCAGGAGGAGACTTATTGTTTGATGACAAACTCTGCGAGCAAGGAAGAAATTTTAGTAATAAGATATGGAATGCTCTTAAGCTGATTAAGTCTTGGGAGGTAGACACTACCTTAGACCAGCCTGAAGCAAATGCCTTAGCTGGCCAATGGATAGAAGAGAAGTATTTTGATGTGTTATCAAATACAGATGCTAGGATTAAGGAATACAGACTCTCTGATGCATTAATGCAGCTCTATAGTTATATCTGGGGAGACTTCTGTTCTTGGTACCTAGAAATGATAAAACCAGATTATCAAAAGCCAGTTGATCCTGCTTCTGTGCAGACTGCGTCTGCTGTTCTAAAAAAGATTTGTATCATGTTGCATCCATTTATGCCTTTTATTACTGAAGAGGTTTGGCAAGCACTGAAAGCAGAAGATGAAGTAGATTGTATAGTGTCTAGATATCCAGAATCTCGTGCATTTGATACAGCATTGATCGGTGATATTAGTCAAGTTCAAGATATCGTAAGTTCTATTAGAGATACTAGGAATCAAAATCAGATTAAACCCAAAGAAGTTCTTCCGCTCTCGATACAATCGGACGAAGCTATTAAGCAATTGTTTAGCAGGTCTGGAGTTGAGCCATTAGTGAGGAAGTTAGGATTTCTAGAAAGTGTAACCATGGTAGGTGAAGGCGAAGGCTCTGGTTATGCCTTTATCGTTGGAAAATCAAAGTATTACTTGGAGTCCAATGAAGAAGTCAACGTCGAAGAAGAACTCATCAAATTGAAAGAAGAGCTAGAGTATCAGATAGGCTTCGTTGCAAGTGTAGACAAGAAGTTATCTAACCAAGGCTTTGTGAGTAATGCTCCCGCTAAGGTTGTTGAAATGGAAAAGAAGAAGCTAGAAGATGGACAAGCTCGGATTCAGCTCCTTACAGAGCAAATTCAGAGGTTAGAAAATAGTTAGTCCGATACATTCTCCCAGAAGTAGAAGTTGGTTTCAACAGACTTGAATCCCTCTTTTGGGTAGAGTTTGTTGCCAATGACATTATCCTTGTCTGTTTCTAATAATAGACCAGATGCTTCGGTTGTTTTGGCAAAATGTTTGGCAGCATTCAGAAGGTGTTTTGAATAGCCATGACCTCTGTGATCAGGATGGACAAAGAGATCATTCAATAACCACATACGTTGCATCCGAGTACTTGAGAAGATAGGGTAGAGCTGGGTAAAACCAATAATGCCAGATTTGTTTTCTACCACGAATAGGGTAGCATCAGCATTGTTAAGTCTAGATGTGATAAAAGCTCTAGCTCCTGCTATATCACTTGTCTTCTTATAGAATACTCGATAGGCATCGAATAATTCCGCAACCGATTCAAGGTCACTGTGGTTAGCTTGTCTAATGTTGTGTTGTGGCATTGTGCTGAGTGATGTATTCTTGATAACCTACGTTTACTACCCCTGATTTCGAACAGACAATTTCACCGACTGTATTTGTAGCAGACGCTTTTTCTTGAAGAGGCGTATCGCCGCAACTCAATAATGTGAGTATTGCGATGACTGCATCGCCTGCGCCACATACGTCAACTACATCTTTAGTCGTAGTCTTAGCGGATACGAATTGACCAGATTTGTCCATACCTACTACACCATCAGCTCCAAGTGTTATCCAAACTTCATCAAGATCTAGATCTCTGAGGAGCTGCCCACAATAAGCTTCAATATTCTGATCAAACTGCTCAGTAGTACATGATAGTATAGTCAGTGCTTCTTTCTTATTTGGTTTGAGAAAGTAAGCATGGTCGTAGGCATCGATGTTTTCAAATTTAGGGTCAACCATTACTTTGATTCTATGGTTGTTACATTGAGTAATCACAGCGTTAATTACTCTTCTTGTAAGGACGCCTTTATTATAATCCTGCAGAATGACTGCATCAAACTGTTGTGCTGCAATAAGAGATGTTATGGCTGAGAGTAAGTCATCTTCTACAGACTTGCTGATCGGTAGTTTTGACTCTCGATCTACGCGTAAGACTTGTTGGTTTCTTGCGACCAACCGTGTCTTTAGAGTTGTAGGTCTATCGCTGTCAGTGATCAATTTCGCCTCTATAGAGTGTTGGGTCAACAATTCTTGAAGAATCGATTGCTCATCATCCATTCCCACAACTCCTACCAACGTAGCATTACTAGATAAAGTGACGAGATTGGCAGCGACATTTGCTGCTCCTCCTAGTTTATATTCTCTGCTATTTTGGTCTAGTATAGACACTGGTGCCTCTGGACTTATTCTATTAATCTCACCATAGATGTATTGATCTATCATGATATCGCCAATGACAAGAATATGAAGATTACTAAAGTCCATAACTAGTTTAGAAAATTATCTAAGGCCGAATATACAGAATTACAAGTTGCAACTTGATCATCTATGTAGGTTCTATAGGCTAAATCATAGTTAGCGGCTAGGTGGAGTTTGATAGCAGCGTCTAATTCTTCTGAACTGTTGACATGGGTAGCTAGTCCAGCTGCTATTAAGGAATCGACTTCTGGATTAAGAGTAATATCTCCTGCAACTAGAATTGGGTTAAGGTGAACAGCAGCCTCAATGCAATTATGTAGACCAGAACCGAGGCCTCCACCTATATAGCTCAGTGCAGAATACTTGTAGAGGTATTTTAATTCTCCTAAGGTGTCGAGCAGAGTAATACCAGGACTATTCAGTGTAATAACCTCATTAGCTGACCTTCGAGTAAGTCTCATGTCTAATATTGCTTCAAATACAACCAAGTTTTCTAAAGACAAATCATGGGGAGCTATTAGTATGTGGCAGAATGTAGCGTAGTGAATAAGAGTAGGCTTCCACAGTTTAATGTCTTCTTTCCAAGCGCTTGCCAAAGTGATGACTGGTATGTCAGTAGCTGTTGTTACAGTTAAGGGTTTAGTTGGGGGAACCTTAATATTGTTTAAGCTAGAGAGCCATCTTACTTCACCAGCAAGGTGGACTGGACAGTCAAAGTGCTGACTTGCTAAAGTTTGGCTGACTTCATCTTTGACTAGCATGAGTTTGCAAGTGTTTACAGCTTTGGCCAAGAATGCTATAACAGGCTTAAATAAAAAGTAGTCTTGCCTAAAGGTGATTCCATAAAATGCCACAGGTATTGACTTAGCGTTCAATGTCATGAGCAAGTTGTACCAAAATTCATATTGGATAATAATAACTGCAGTCGGGTTGACCTTATCAATGTAAGTGCTAACTTCAGAAGCTATATCAATAGGTAGATATTCTATGCTATCCCAATCAGATGTGTTGTTTGATGCAAAGTTGTATCCTGACGGTGAATAAAAGGTCAAATGAATGTGATAAGCATGGCAGTATCTGCTAATGATGGGTTTAGCTGTTTCATACTCACCATGACTTGCACAATGAATCCATAATACTTCTTTGCCTTGTGGATATTTCCCTTTGTAAGAGTCCTTACTTCGTGCATTCAAGAATAGTCTTGCCCTAGAATTGAATGGTGCAATCAGTTTAAGCAGTAAGTAGTAACTTCTGAGGGCAAATGAATATACAAGCTTCATCTGTTAATAGTAAATGTCATCAGCACTAGCATTTGATGCTACAGAGATATAAAACTTGGCTTTTAGATTTATCAATATATCTAAGCGAGACCTATCATCTCGCATCATAGTATCAAAATTGACATTTCGGATATTCTTTGTAAAACCCTCTTCAATCTCTAACATTAGACTGAAATTGAAGTTGTATGACTCATTGTTAGCATGGTATCCGATAGCTTGCTTCAATGCAGGTCCGAAGGTAAACCTGTCATAGCCTTTGATGTAGTCACCTTGTAAGTAGCTATTGTTTTGTGTATCGTCTTGTAGCCGTATACAGTGTTGAAGTACTCCAGCTCCGACCCCTATTTTAAGGCCGCTATTTGAACCTTCCTTCCCAAAGTTGAATATCTTTTCGTAAGTGATATATCCAGAGTTGCCTCTTTGTCTAAGCAGGATAGAACTGTATGTACTGTTAATTCCAAGTAGTGGCTTGTTGTCCACTTTTAGACTAGCTAGGACATCTTCTTTGACACTTTTACCATAAATATAGGATGCTTCAATGCCTATGATACTATTACTTGACAACCCAAATCTATATAACCCTAGAGTTGATTCAAAGTGTCCACCAAAGCGATCTGACATATCACCTAAAGGTACTCCGGCTCCGTGGCCAAATCCTATCATGATCTCAGAACTAGCTTGAGCTTCACCCTTCGCTAGACAAAGAGTTGAAATAATTAAGGTTAATAATATGTGTTTCATCATAGTCATCTACAAACTAACTGCTAATTTGAATATATAATTGGAATATCGTTGTATAAATCTAGGGTTTTATCAATTTCTAGCTTGCTTTGTCATCTCTGACATAAGAATTGGACGGCTTTTGCCTCGCTTTTCTTAGGTCTAATTGTTGTATATCAATAAAAAAGTAGTATATAATTAGCGGAAAGGCAATTAGTTGTCTACTTTTATGGCGAATATTTTTAATATGAAAAAGGACTTGCTTGCCTGTTTTAGAATTCTCGTAATTGTTGTGTCTTGCTCCATGACTATGCAAGCTCAAGTGTATTCTGGTGTTAATCAATCTGACATCAGTAGAGAATTGAAAAAAAGAAATATCAAAGAGTCTGAGCTTAGATCAAGAGCAGAAGCTTCTGGGATAAATATAGATAGTGTAGTCTATTTTTCTCCCCTACAAATCAAGACATTAGAAAGTATTATTGTTGACCTAGAGTCTGAGAAAGCTCTGAAAGCTACTGATTCTATTCCTAGGACAGAGTACCTCAGTTCCGTTGTGGCTGATTCAATCCCCGAGATCTTAGAAGAAGTTGATGTAGATACACAAACTATAGCTCCTGCACCTACGCGATATGGTCAATCTGTATTTAGAGATAGGACTATCCAAGTATACAAAGACGTCCAAGGTGTCAAAGCTCCATCTGGATACTTACTTGGCCCAGGAGACGAGCTGTCTTTATCAATCTTTGGTAAGTCTAATCTAGATGAAAAGCATACAATTGCTAATGATGGCTATATCAGGGTGCTAAATGGGAGAGTCAAGGTGTTCCTTAAAGGATTAACACTAGACCAAGCAAGGACTAAACTCATTGCTACATTGAGAAATAACTATAGCTTTAGTACGGGTCAATTTGACTTGTCCTTGAGTTACTCTAGGACCGTCCAAGTCAATGTTTATGGGGAAGTATATAAACCAGGACCAGTCACATTATCTGCACTTAATGATGCCTTTTCTGCTCTAGCTGCATCTGAAGGACCGACAGACATTGGTAGCTTAAGAAAAATACAATTAATCAGAGCAGATGGGTCTAAGGAGGAGATGGATATTTATGCCTACTTAAACAATCCAAAACCAAAGTCGAAATTCTATCTACAGGATGGAGATGTCATCCTAGTGCCACCAGCTCAGAATATTGTAGTAATAGATGGAGCAGTGAGAAGACCTTTCGAATATGAGATGTTAGATAGTGAAACAGTGAGTAATCTCATTACTTATTCAGGTGGGTTCAATGGTAATGCAAATAAGGACATTCTCAAACTTTCTAGATATGAAGATAGCAGACTTAGGACTCTTGATGTTAACTTGAAGCAAGGAGGAGGTAGTAGACTCAAACTAATGAATGGTGATTCATTGTTTGTCAATACATTAGATTCTCTCATGGAAAACTTTATTGCCGTTGAAGGTGCAGTATTCCAAGAAGGAAAGTATGAGTATAAAGAAGGGATGAGGGTAAGTGATCTCATATCTAAGGCTCAAATTAAGCCAGAGGCTAGGACTGATATTGCTTTCTTGCAAAGAGTAAATAGAGATAGCACATATAGTTACGAAGAGCTAGACTTAGATATGATTATCAAAGATGCAGATGCTAGAGATAATATCTACTTACAAGAAAAGGATAAACTTACCATTTGGTATCTTAAATCATTTTCAGATCAATCTGTAGTCAAAATTTCAGGAGCTATTCGGTCAGAAGGAGAAATAGGTTACGATGTCAGTAACAATGTTAAACTTAGAGAAGCCATCTTGCTTTCTGGAGGTCTGAGAAGAGATGCTTCAAATACGGCGATTATTCATAGAAAAGACCCCTTGAATCCAAAGTTGAAGAAATACGTCACCATTACAAATTTAAGCCAGATTATTAATGGTTCTAATGCTAACCTCAATATAGAATTAAGTCCTTTTGATAGTATTTACGTCTATTCTGAAGAAGAGTTCTTAGATGAGGCGGGAGTAAGTATAGAGGGAGCGGTAAACTATCCAGGTGAATACCAATATGGTGTAGATATGACTATTAAAGACCTCCTAGTATTAGCAGGTGGAGTAAAGATGAATGCTGCTTTGAATAGAGTAGAAGTGTCTAGAGTTGTTATTGAGGATAATAAACCAACAACAATAAATATTGCCAATGTTAGTATTGATAAAAATTACAACATCGTTGGTGGTAACCCCTCTTATAGTCTAAAGCCATTTGATGTTGTCACTGTAAGATATGTGCCAGACTTTGAATTACAAAAGCGAGTAGAAATCCAAGGTGAGGTCATCTTTCCAGGGAGGTATACCATCATTAATGACAATGAAAGACTCTCCAACCTTATTAATAGATCGGGAGGTTTGACAGCAGAAGCATTTCCTTCTGGTGCGACACTTATGCGAACAGAAAATAATTTGGGTGCCGTCGTGATTAAGCTTGATGAGATCATGAAGGATGAAAACTCTGAGTTCAACTTCATACTTAAGGATGGTGATGTGGTGTTGATTCCTAAACAAAAGGAGTTTGTGACCATAGAAGGAGCCACCAAGGCAGAGACAGTACTTTCTGACGATGCAGTTAACTTTAATAATAGAATTCACGTCCCATTCAATAGCCGTAAGAGAGCTCTTTATTATATCAATGAATATGCTGGAGGTTTGTCAGAAAAGGCTGATAGAAATGGGATATTCGTAGAGTACCCTAACGGTGAAGTCAAGCGATCTTCAAGAGTTTTATTCTTCACCACTACACCAAAGGTCAGGAAGGGTAGCATTATCAAAGTTAGAGAAAAGAAGGCAGAGAAGTCTGAAGAAGATAATAAAGAAGATGTTGATTGGGGTAGGGTATTAAGTGACACTGTAGCACAGGCAGTTTCTATATTGACCTTAGTCCTTCTAGTACAGGGGTTAGAGTAGTTGTGTTGTTTGATAAGTCACTGTTTTACAGCGTTTTCATCCTCAATCTTCTTTAGAAATTACATTAAAAGATAGCTTTATTGCATAAAAAAAGCCTCAGTTCTACTATTAGACTTGAGGCTTAGTTGTTGGTTTTAACAGTCGCAATTTAACATAAGAAAACTACACTTATCTATAGGCAAACATCGTGCCAATCAAATTATAACTTTGTTTAATATGATATTACCTCTTAGAAGTAGTTGACTGTATAAGCAGGGCAAGGAGGATCGTAATCACACAACCAATTAGGTTGAGCCAAAGAAAGGGTACAATATCTAACCACCAGATAATAATGATCAGGGTTTCTGAAATCAACGCAGCGATAAATATTGCATTTCCTCTAATATGCTTAATAAAAAAGGCAACTAAGAATACACCTAGGATAGTGCCGTAAAATATAGATCCAATAATATTGACAAATTGGATGAGGTTTTCAAACAGAGTGCCAAAGCAGGCAAATAGGATTGCCACACAACCCCAAAGCAGAGTGAATGCCTTTGAGGTGTTAACTAGCTTGTCTTCTTCCTGTGTTGGGACATTAGGCATGTACAGATCCACAGTAGTTGTTGAGGCTAGTGCATTGAGCTCTGAGGCCGTTGATGACATTGCTGCACAAAAGATCATGGCCAATAACAATCCTATCAATCCACGGGGAAGATAGTTGAGGATAAAGTACAGAAAGACATAGTCCTTGTCATTAGTCTCCGCGTCAGGTAGGGCAGAGGTGAGAGTTGCCACGTATTGGTCTCGAATACCCGATCTCACCTTACTAACCTCATCAGAAAGTGCTTGCTCATAGGTCAACACATACTCCAGTTCTAATTCACTTAATGCCTCAGAGTAATCAGTAAGGTGTGCTGCTTTGACTACAGTATTGTTGTAAAATATTGGACTATTATTGGATTGTAATACCACAAACACCAAGACACCAATGAATAAGATGAAGAACTGAAGTGGAACTTTCAAGAGCCCATTCATAATCAGCCCTTTTTGACTTTCGATAGTTGACTGGCTACTCAAGTAACGCTGGACTTGAGATTGGTCTGTACCAAAGTAAGAAAGTGCTAGGAATGTTCCTCCAATAATCCCTGACCAAAAGGTATATCTATTCTCTAAATCAAAGGAAAAATCAAGGATGTTCATTTTGTCAGAGGTTCTAGCAAATTGTATCGCATCTGCAAAGGTCATAGTCTCTGATATGCTACCTAATGCGGTAAAGAAGGCAACGAGTAGACCAATGAAGATGACACCCATTTGGAGTTTCTGAGTGGCGTTAACAGCCTTTGTTCCACCAGTTAAGGTGTAAGCTATCACAGCAAGTCCGATAATCAGAATGGTAAGTTTCAAGTTCCATCCAAAAATCGAAGACAAGATGATACTTGGAGCATAGATAGTAATGCCTGCCGCCAGCCCTCGTTGAACTAGAAACAGGATTGCCGTAAGGGTCCTTGTCTTCCTATCAAAACGTTGTTCCAAGAATTCATAGGCTGTATATACCTTCAGTCTTTT
>JAHDHH010000048.1:8849-11532 GCA_020631405.1 Saprospiraceae bacterium | reverse complement strand
ATGCCATAAGCAATAATGGCTGTTAAGGTCCCTAAAAGGACTATCCAGTCAATGGGGTGTAACATCAGCTCTTCATTATAAGGTAAAAGATCACTATGTAAATAGCATTACACAACAATAATAGAACATACCATTTCTTTTTGACCATCATCGTTTATTACTGCCTAAGCTGATTAAATTAGCCATCAATCTATAAGCTCCCGGTACGCCGGCTGGCAATTCTCTAAAAAATGATAATCCTGTGTACACGAAATATCCTTCTCCATGTTGCATGACAAGTAGAGAGCCCAATTTGGCATCTTCTCCATTATCGTGCATGCTAAGCATTGGCTTTAATTGCTCGTCAAATTCGTCTGGAAAGTATAGGCCTCTTTCTTGTACCCAATCATCAAAGTCAGCATCAGTCAACTGATTTGGCCAGAACATACTTGGGTGATTTGGATCTAGTATGTCAACCTGAGCTGTTTCGTCAGACACTCTATCTCTACTTATCTCTAGTGGCACTGGTGCTACTATATCGGTATTTAGACTCCATGTAGTATTGTATTGTGTGATGAGGTTGCCTCCTTGTTTAGCATAGTCAAATAACTTGTCTTGGTAGACTACGATATCTTCATTGACATTGTATATTCTAATACCTAGGATAATTGCTTGATATTGACTTAAGTCAATAGCTCCGAGGGTGTTTGCTTCTATAATATCAACCGTATAGCCGATGTTACTCAAGCACTCTGCTACTTTATCACCAGCTCCTTCAATATAGGCGATCTTTGACTTGCCTTTGGTGTCAATGTCCAGATTTACTGCCTTGCTACTAGCACTTAGGATGACTTGCTGACTAGGTATGTGGTCGTATTCGATACTATGGACTGTATTGCTAATGTTCATCCCATTAGACAATGCTAAACTTGGGTTGATCGTAATAGAAGATGCTGAAGTTGGTGGTGTTACTTGGAAAGCATAGGTTTGACTCAATCCCTTATTACTCATGCTGACTTCATGTACTGCAGGTTCTACCGTCCAATTTTTGTCTATATCCAAAGTTAGCTTGCCTTCCACATCATCGCTTAAGGATTCGACTAGCACATTGACTGACTGTGTTTTTCCTTTAGCAAAAACATAGACGTCATTGTCAAATGCAACTGAGGCCTTCGGGGCAAAAGCGAGTGGTTTATAATCTTCACCTTTGTCTCTCAATATATTTAATGAGGTGACTGGTCTTTTGAAAGGTATCAACTTGCCAAGTACATTGATGTTAAATTCTACTTCTATGAGTGGGTTATCTATAGCATCACCCACAAGGGTTTCGTCTTCTACGTAGTATGAACCATAGGTGTTTTTGTCATTCAACCAATAGTGGTTACTGTTCATCTCTTGATTAAATTGACACGATTCGAACCAAGTATGTTCTGTAATTAACTCCAATTGACTTCCAAGTCTATTAGAAATATTAAGCGATGGAATGGAGTAACTCTCTATACTGATGTCAGCATCACTTCGATTGGTTGCTTCTAACTTTATTTCTAGCGAATCGCTTGTAGTAAGGAGTTTACTTTCTGTGGTCGCTTCAAGGTAGAGACCAGATACACTTTGAATGATGACTTTCAATTCTTCCAATTTCTGATCCCTCCAGAACTCATCTTCAATGTCTTCTATCAAGCTGTACAGGTCTACTAAACTTGGCAGAGATGCCACTGGATTAGTGAAGTCGTAGTTGGCAAGAATATTCTCCAACAGTGATCCAACTGCTTGTCCACCTTCCACTCTATTCCAAGTGTAGTCAATTCCATCGAGTAAGTCTTTTCCTATGCTTTCGTCAGAAGATTGTAAGTATTCGAGGTATTCTTGCTTACTTCCACGATAGGATGCATTGCCAAACCCTTGACATCTATGCATACTTCTGGCATATGCAGCAATTTCGCTGTTAGATGTGCCTAGCATAGGGTAGTAAGTAGAGATGTCGACTGATGTCAAGTTTGACTTATCAGCCTCTGCAAATTTGTCTTTTCCTCCATAAAACCACCATGAGGTGTTGAAGTATAGTTTGCTTGGTTGCCAAGTTTCTAAGTAAGAAAGCTGGTCAGGATATTTTGACTTGTCATTTGTTAAGTCAAAAGCCTCTAAGCTGAGCATAGCCGAAGCTGTGTGGTGCCCATGAGTCTTGCCAGGAGTTCTATGGTCAAATCTATTGATGATAATATCTGGCTTCACTCTTCTGATGACTCTTACTACATCACCTAATACTTGGTCCTTGTTCCAGAATCCAAATGTCTCATCTGGATGCTTCGAATAACCAAAATCTATAGCCCTCGTAAAATATTGGTTGCCACCATCCAACCTCCGAGCACCTAGCAATTCTTGAGTCCTTAGCACTCCTAGTAGAGGCCCTATCTCTTCACCGATGAGGTTTTGCCCTCCATCTCCTCTAGTCAACGATAAGTAAGAAGTGTATGCGTTCAGTTCATTAGCGCAATATGAGATTAGTCTTTGATTTTCATCATCAGGATGAGCTGCCACATAAAGCACAGAAAGCAATGTATTGAGCTTTTCAAGTGCATGGTAAGTCTCAGTACTGTTGTGTTGTATTGGTTTTTGTCCAAAAGAGGTAGAAGAGAACCAAGTCAGTATACAAATTAGTATTAATCGATGTATAAAATTCATTTATTCAGAGCTTTAGGTATTA
>JAHDHH010000048.1:0-8749 GCA_020631405.1 Saprospiraceae bacterium | reverse complement strand
TACAAATTTAGCATAAAATAGTTCTACTCTATGTCAAAGTCTACTAAAGCATTCGAGAGATTGTTAATTATCATGGACGAGCTTCGAGAGCAGTGCCCTTGGGATCGAAAACAAACCTTCCAATCTCTCCGAAACCTGACAATTGAAGAGGTTTACGAATTAGCAGACGCCATTTTAGAGGAAGACTTGCCTAACATCAAAGAGGAAATTGGCGATGTGATGCTCCACCTAGTATTCTATGCTAAAATTGCTTCTGAACAGGATGCTTTTGATATTGGAGATGCCATCAATGCAGTTTGTGATAAACTAATTAAGCGACACCCACATATCTATGGAGAGGTCAAAGTAGCTGATGAGGCAGAAGTAAAGAAGAACTGGGAGCAGCTCAAACTTCAAGAAGGTAAGAAGTCAGTACTAGAAGGTGTACCAAAGAGCCTTCCTGCAGTAGTCAAAGCCTATAGAATGCAAGAGAAGACCGCCCAAGTTGGATTTGAATGGGATACCGTAGATCAAGTCTACGAAAAAGTGGAAGAAGAGTTACAGGAACTCAAGGAGGCAATTAGCGAACAAGATCAAGATCATATCGAAGAAGAATTTGGTGATGTGTTATTTGCGATGATTAACTATGGGAGGTTTCTCAATGTTGACCCAGAGACCGCCTTGGAAAAGATCAATAAGAAATTTAAAGCTAGGTTTGAGTATATCGAAAAACATGCAACTCGAGATTTAGACGATATGACTTTAGAAGAAATGGACTTACTTTGGAATGAAGCCAAGGTTAAGCTTTAGACCTTTTCTCTACATTGTCTTCAATGAATTCCTCAACCTTGCCGGCAGCATAGCCAGCTTTTTCAGCAAGATCACCACTTTTGTCCTTTATGAATTGTGCAATATTATGGAGATATTCTTTTTGTAAGATGTCATCAGTCTTCTTAGCACCCTTGTCTAAGGTCTTAGCTAGAAAACCAGTTGTTTTAGAAATTGCGTAAAGTGCTTTAACTAGCATAGAAGTATCATTTGTAAGTAAAACACCGTTATTTTAGCAAATAGTTCAACCTTACAAGGCATTTTGTAGTTAACACCACAAAGTATTACCATGAAACTCATCAACTGTATCCTTTTTTTAACCCTGCTATTAGCATGTAATTCACAATCTAAAGTAGTCCAACAAGGTGAGGTAGCACAAAGTCCAGTTGTAGAACAATTTGTAATTAATGATTCTATTCGCCTAGACAGAATAGATGCAAGTAGTATAGATTGGAAATCTCAACTCAATGATCAAGAATACTACGTCATTAGAGAAAAAGGAACTGAGAGAGCCTTTACTGGGACCTATTGGGATAATAAAGAAGAAGGTATTTATATCTGTAGAGCTTGTAAGCTTCCCTTATATGATAGTAAGACTAAGTTTAAATCAGGTACAGGGTGGCCTAGTTACTACCAAGGTATAGAAGCTAATCGCATAGCGACTAGTACAGACTACAATTTAGGATATGCTAGAACAGAAATTCTTTGCGCTAGATGCGATGGTCATCTAGGCCATGTATTCAATGATGGGCCGCAGCCTACTGGAAAAAGGCACTGTGTCAATTCGGCGTCTATAGAGTTTGTTCCTACGCTTCAGATTGATTCATTATACCATACATTAAAGTAAAGAGTAGGTATTGCATGAGATTATTATTCTGGAGCCTCATAGCCTTCCGGATAGAGCATATTGTGATAGACATTCTGTACATCGTCATCCTCTTCAATCTTCTCAATGAGTTTTTCAACATCAGCTACTTGACTTGCGTCGAGTGTCTTTGTAGTTGTAGGTATTCGTTCAAAGCCTGATGACATGATTTTCATGTCATGGGTTTCAAGGTATCCCTGTAACTTGCCAAAATCAGAGAAGGCACCATATATCATAATCCCATCATCATCACTAAAGATTTCCTCAGCGCCATAGTCTATCAGTTCTAATTCTAATTCCTCAAGGTCTTGGCCTTGGTTTTCGATTTTGAAGTTGCATTGGTGGTCAAACATGAAGCTTACTGATCCAGAGGTACCTAAGCTTCCGTTACACTTGTTGAAATAACTTCTAACATTTGCTACAGTCCGTTGATTGTTGTCAGTTGCTGTCTCCACCAAAATAGCAATACCGTGTGGTGCATAGCCTTCAAACGTAGTTTCCTTGTAATCAGACGTATCTTTGTCAGTCGCTTTTTTTATAGCTCTATTGACATTGTCCAGAGGCATGTTAGCTGCCTTGGCATTTTGTATTGCTGCCCTCAATCTAGAGTTTGTATCAGGATCAGGTCCTCCCTCTCTAATAGCGATGACTATTTCCTTACCGATACGGCTAAACGTCCTAGCCATGGCAGCCCATCGCTTAAATTTTCTTGCCTTTCTAAACTCAAATGCACGTCCCATTATCTAATATTTTGTGCAAATGTAATTATTATGTATTTGACTCAGAAGTAAAATTATGAAATATCTCAGATTCCCATATATACTGAGCTTCATTGTTATTAGTCGTAGTAATGTCGTAGTAATTAGATTGTCATATTTTATTTTTTATATATGAAATAGTTAGTTTTGTATCGAAAACTGATTTAAAAGTGAGTTGTATGCCCTTTCGATTTATTTATAACCAAAACTCAATCTAGAATGAAATCAATCTTAATCACAACATGTGTGCTCTGTGGTATGCTTTTGTGTTTTCTAAACCCAATTGAAGCACAAACAAAACCAAACGAACTCTCTCTATTTGAGTTTCAAAAGGTGTACCCTGACTATTTAAATTTAGTTGTTGATTCTTACACTGGAGAATCCAATCACATTATTGTATTGGATTATTCCGAATTCAATATTTCTGAAGCTAATCTATCCCAATATATCAGTGCTACTGAATATGCGATTAATCATGAGTACCGTGAAGACGGTATGGTCAGAGTAGAAATAAACAGTGTGACTACCTCAAAGTTATATCTTTTACATGAGGTATTTTACAAAAATGGTCTTAGACTGTAATTCAACAATTACTTAATAAAAAAAACAGAATTGTGAAAAAAATATATTATATATTATTACTATCAATCTTTGCTCTACAGCAAGGATTTGCTCAATGTCCAGCTGGTGCGGTTCAAGTATCAGGAATTGGAGGTGCTTGCCCAGGACCTCTCGCACAAAATTTAGTTGCCGGTACGCAATGGTGCTTTATCACTTCAGTTGGGGACAACTTTACAGTTTCAACTTGTGGGTTGACCACAGCAGATACACAAATTACATTGTTTGAGCCTGCTGGTGTGCCAGTGGCTTTTAATGATGATGATTGTGGTTTACAAAGCACTATTTCTTGGATAGCTACGACTACTGAAGTTTGTATTCAGGTTGAAACTTTCAACTGCGCTGGGACAGGGAGTGTTCCTGGAGCTCTTCCAGTTACTATTTCATGTCCACCTCCTCCAGAACCTTTAGCTAATGATCTTTGTGTATCTGCTACGGCGCTTAGCTGTGGTGATATGTTGGTTGGAGAAGATACAACTGGTTCAACTAATCAAAATGGAGATACTGGATGTGGTATGGGAACAGGCATATGGTATACTATTGCAGGAACAGGTAATGACATTGTTATTGATATTACAAATGATGCATTTGATGTTGAAGTAGCTGTAATGTCAGGTAGCTGTGGAGCTTTAACTAATATTTCATGTACTGACAGTGGTATTACTGCAGAAACAGTAACAATTGTTGGTTCAGTGGTAGGAACTGATTACTTTATATATGTTGGTGATTTGTTGACTGGAGGAAATGATACTGGTACATTCGATATAGCTGTCGATGGAGATCCTCTAGTATTAGCTAATACTCCAGATTTTACAATCTGTTCAGATGAAACAACAGCAATTGGAACTACTGGCGGGTTTGCTTCTTATTTATGGAACACTGGAGATACTGCTCCAGGTATAGGCGGAATTGGTCCAGGAACTTATACTGTCACAGCGACAGATGCTAATGGATGTACTGGATCAAGTACAACCGTTATATCATCTATGGTTTGTGCGACAGATTGTACAAATGCAGCAGGTGCATGTACTGCTTGCGCAGAAACAACAATGGATATTGTTTTTGGTCCAGTAATTGGATTTTCTGGGTCTCCAACTGCTGGAGGTGGTGGAGCTACGGATGCTACAGGAACTATCATTAATGGTGGTTTTGGTATAGGTCCTAACAACAACAATACCTATGCTGGGTTTGTGACAACAGGACTCTCTATTCCTGATAATTTAACAGACTTATGTTTAACATTAGATTTTGAGCAGACTTCTGGAGATGCTGGGATTACATTAGAACTCAGAATAATAAATACAACAACTGGTGGAACTCTAGATTTCAATCAAGTTGTTGATGGTACTGGAGTATGTTCGATCGGTGGCGGTTTAGCAGATGGTGTAGCAAATGGAGGTTTTGCCTTCACCCCTGGAGCAGTTTACGAGTTGGCTGTTGCCATTGGTGGCGTCACAACTGGAGCTGATGCTGTTGATTTTGTCATTAGTAATTTAACCTTATCAGTTTGTGTTCCTGATCCACCGGCGGATCAATGTGACAACGCTGCAGGAGTCTGTATGACATGTCCAGCAGATTCTGAAGATATTGTATTTGGTCCGATATTTGGTTTTGGTACAGATGGTGTTGCTGGCGGTGGCGGTGGTACTGATGCCACAGGTACAATTATTGGTGGTGGTTTTGGTATAGCGCCGAATGTGACAGATGCTTTTGCAGGGTTTGTTACAACTGGACTTTCAATACCAGATAACTTAACTGACCTATGTTTAACTCTAGATTTTGAGCAAACTTCAGGAGACCCAGGTATTACATTAGAACTAAGAATAATAAATACAACAACGGGAGGAACACTAGATTTCAATCAAGTCGTTGGTGGAACTGGAGTATGTTCGATCGGAGGTGGTTTAGCAGATGGTGTAGCGAATGGCGGTTTTGCTTTTACACCTGGAGCGGTTTATGAAGTGGTTGTTGCTATTGGTGGAGTCACGACTGGTGCAGAGTCTGCAGATTTTGCTATTTCTAATTTGACATTGTCTGTTTGTATCCCTTATCCAGATTGTGAAGATTTGGCGGGAGTGTGCATGACTTGTGACACAGGAACATTATTTGATAATCAATTTAATGGTCAAAATTTTGGTTTTGGTTTTGAAGGTGGAGGTGGAGTTGGTCCAGATGGACCAGGCTCTAATACATTAGTAGGTGGCCTTGGACTTGGAAATAACCCTGGCGCTTTTGGTGGTTTTGTTGCAGGGGTTAATGTGCCGGATGGAGTCGTACAAGACATATGCTTAACGGCTAATTATGTTTTAGCAAGTGGAGTCCCTGCACCAACATTGTCATTCTTTATTGAAGATCAGACAAATGGCCCTGGTGGCCCAACATTAGATTATAGTGAGGTCATTAATGGTGTTGGGGAGTGTACAATTGGAGGAAGCTTAGCCGACGGAACTAATATTGGAGGATTTTCATTCAATAATCCCGGACCTTATTTTGTAGGTGTTGTAGCTGTCGCAGATCCTAATGTGCCAAGTCCCACTATAGACTTCGGAATCAACAGTTTACAATTATCTTTCTGTATGGATACTCCACCAATGATAGTATGTCCTGTAGATGCTACATTTTGTGAGATACCAACTGTTGCAGAGATAGGAGATGCAACAGCTACTGATGACATCGATGCTGTTGTTGGAATTACTAACTCAATTGACACTGGAACACCTTTAGTAATAGGAACTAACATAGTAACATATACAGCAACAGATTCAGGTGGAAACACTGCCACTTGCGAAGTAAATGTAGAAGTTCTGGAACCTATAGCTGCTATAGCCACTGTTCAATGTGGTCTAAATACAGCAGGTACAGGAGTAAATCCGATTGTTACAATTACAGGTCTTACTGGCGGTCTACCATTATTTGATGGGTCTAGTTATACACTTGCATCTACCGATGGAACACTGAGTACGACTACTGCTGCTGTTGGAGATGTAGTTACCCTTGAACTGGCAGATGTTACAGGCGGAGATTATACTATTACAATTACTGATGATGCTGGTTGCACGGTTGATATAGAGGGAATAGCTGGGAATTGTGAGTTTTCCCTTGGAGCACTTGATGGATTTGGAATTACTGACCCATGTGCATGTAATGATGATCAAAGTGAAAACGGTGCAGGAGATGGTACTTTCAGCGAATTAGTAGAAGTAACTGGACCAACAGGGTTTTCATTAGTTTCAGGTAATGCGTCTATAGGAATGGATATTCCTGCTGGGTCTGCTTTCACCGAAACAGCACCAGGAGTTTATCAATTAGCATTTAATCATGTTGATCAAATAGGTTACACTATTTCTGTGTTTGCAGATGTTAATGGTGTAGCTCTAGACTTAGGGCTAACTATTACTAATGTATGTCAATACCCAGTAATAACAGATGCAGTAATAGCAGCTGATATCTTCTGTTTTAATGATGAGCCATTAGTATTTGATGGTACAGAAGTAATGGAAGTAAATGGACAACCTGGAACAGTGTCAGTATTTGTTGATGATATCAATGGAGCTCCTGTAACTAGTTTTGATCCAACGCAATATAGCCAAGGCCCTCATCAAATATTCTTTGTATTTGAAGGAGACTTTATAAATAATAATATTAATGTTTCGCCAGTCCCAACCCCAGCGTACCCTGGTTGTTTGACATCAGTATCAACAGTGGTAACCATAGGAGATGGAGGAGTTCCTGCCTGTAATAATCATATTAATATGAGTATTGGGCCTGATTGCTCAGTGGACTTGTCTACAGATTTTTTCTTAGAAGGAGCTGCAGATAGTGAATTGTACTCATTAAGTGTGGAAGATGGAATGGGAGGAGTATTGGATTTAAGTGATGTGTCATCTGTTGTCGGCCAAACATTGACTTATACATTGACAAATGATTGTACTGGTAATAGCTGTTGGGGAACAGTATTATTTGAAGATAAAATAGTTCCGACACTAGAGTTAGTATCAGACGAATGTGAGTTGAATAATTTCTTTAGCAGTTGGGACGAGAACGATCCTGTATTTGATGCTGGCGCTTGTTGGGCCTTTGATGGTGGAGCTCCACAGCCGGGGACGTTGTATGATGTCATAGAATTTACAGCGCCATGTGATGGAGCTTTTACATTTACAATGACAGATAGTCCAGACTTTGATGGTATAGCGGCAATTTATGAAAATACATTTGATGCATTAGATGCATGTGGTGCTAGTAGCCCAATAGCAGGAGATGATGATGTTACAGGAGTGTTTGAAAGCGAGCCTACGTTTACTGCGACATTAACAAGTGGTACTCAATACATCTTAGTGAGTAGTACTTGGGGTACAGGTCAACTAGGTGTATATGAGTGGACTTTTACAGGACCATGTGGTATTATAGCACCATGTATGTATGAGTGCTACGAGGTAGATAATATTTTAAATAGTACAGCATGCACTGCAGATCCAATAGTAGAAACATGTAGTGACTACAGCTTGGACTATGCAGATGAAGTAGCTTATGACGACTGTGGTAACACAGTAATCACGAGAACCTGGGTAGCAAGTACAGCTAATGGCAGTGCAACGGCAAGTCAAGAATATGTGTTTGAAGCGTTATTGCTAGCGGAGGTATTATTACCGCCTGCAGAGATAATCTTACCATGTGGAACAGATATGAGTCCAGCAGCAATAGCAGCATTATATGACGATCCTACAACTACAGATGACCAAGGCTGTAACCCAGGAAGTAGCAATGTGATAGAGAATCATGAGGGGTATAGCCAAGCGTATCCATATTACCAAAAGAAAGGATGTGATGATGACCTTCATGACCAGTCAATAGACAACAATGTATGTAACATATTCGCAGTATATAGCGATGATGTGTTGCCAGCATGTGGAAGCGATTGTAGTGGTAATAACAAGGTGATACGAACATGGACGTTGATAGATTGGTGTACCCAAGAGACGGTAGTGTATGTCCAGTCAATAAGCAACAAAGACTTGACCCCACCGGAGATTACAGCGGGCTCCCAAGTACAGTTAAGTGTAAGTCCATGGGGATGTGTAGCAAGTGGAGAGTTACCAGCGCCGGAGCATTTATATGATGCATGCTCAGGTCCAGACTTAGAGTATACAGTATCCGGCCCAGCGGGAGTAACAGTTACGTCAGTAGATGGTAGCGGAAATGCACCATACATGGTAATCGGAGCACCAAAAGGGTTGCACTTATTCACTTATACAGCAGTAGATTGTTGTGGTAACACAAGTACAAGTGTATTGATGGTAAGTGTGATAGATGACACTCCACCAGTAGCGATATCTAAGGAATCAGTAGTTGTGAGTTTGACAAGTGGTAGTTCAAGTGAAGATGGCCATGCACAAGTGTATGCTACGGCAATAGACAACGGCTCACATGATGGAGATTGTGGACCGATAAAGTTAGAAGTAAGAAGACCAAGTGGGGCCCCAATATGTGGCAACGTTGGACTAGATGGCTATAATAACAATGTTACGTTTAACAATGACAGAGATGATGATGATTTCGATGATGATACAGATGGAGGATCATATGTTAAGTTCTGTTGTGAGGACTTGTCAGCGGGCAATGTGTATGTAGGAGGTAATGGAGAACCAGTATCATACCAGGATAGCATGGTAGTAATCTTGCGAGTATGGGATGATGGTAACTG
>JAHDHH010000094.1 GCA_020631405.1 Saprospiraceae bacterium | reverse complement strand
GTTCTTCATGTTTATTTGCTTGAGAGTTTGCTTAATTGTCTTTTCATTTTTGATAGTAGCTGTGACCAGAGTTGTATCAAATCCTCTGATTTAGCAGATATAATGATATCCGGTCCAGGTACACCTAAGACTAGAGTGGCATTGTATAGGGTAGGGGTTTGACCTTCTTTGTTAATGAATATTTCAGTGTAGATAAGCTTCTTGAATTGTGAATCTAGTTTCCTGATCCGCCATTTTGCAAATCTGATATACTTGTTGGCAATCTTAGCATTGTTCCTTACTATGAATTTCATAAGCTAAATTTTGAGTTATTATCAATGTCCTAAATGTAAGTAATACTAACACAATGCAAACCTATACTTATTGTTTAGATTATTGTTACTTTTGTTGTAAATAAGTGCAATTATGGCTTTACAACTCAATTTTAAACTGCCGAGTAAGCTTTATCTTAAAGATCCTCAGGATTCTAAATATGGACGTAAGCTCCTTACTCATGCGATAGAGCTTATTAATGAACTTGGGTTTGAGTCTTTTACATTTAAGAAGTTGGGACTCAGGATGGAGTCAGCAGAAGTATCTATCTATCGCTATTTTGAAAATAAGCACCTCTTACTCTTGTATCTCAACTGCTGGTATTGCGAATGGGTTGCATACCTCATAGAAGTGCAAGTCATGAATATTTCGGACGCTGAAGAAAAGCTAAAGAGGGCCCTGCATTGTATGATTAATGCCAATATAGAGTCTGAACTGACAGAGTATATCAATGAAAACTTATTGTTTCAGATTATTATGAAAGAAGGCTCTAAAACCTATCATAGCTCTGAAGTGGACGAAGAAAACAAGTATGGCTTATTCCTTCCTTATAAATTGCTTGTTGAAAAGGTTGCATCGATTATTAAGGAGATAAATCCAAAATTCAAGTATTCGGCAAGTCTTGCTTCTATGCTTTTCGAAATGATTAATAATCAGATCTTCTATGCGGAACACCTACCAAGACTGACTAGTATTAGTAAAAAGGATACACTCAAAGAATTAGAAAAGATGGCTAATCACTTTGCAATGGCTTCAATTAAATACCAGATGCCATAACTTCCACTCTGATTAGAAGCCACATTCTTGTCGAATAGAGTTACCATAGAAGATATTTCCAAATGAGTCAATATAAGCTATTGCCGTATGATCATCCTCAATAAGAGTTTGAAAAGGACATAAGTCAGCGAGCTCAACCTGGCCTTGAATAGTGATACTTTCGGATGTGTCGACATTCGATGCCCAAGAAAAATCTAATCCATTATCTGCCAAGACTCTACAGGTCATTCGATGAATCGATTCTATACTTGTAAAGGTGCCTTGACCTAACCGAATCACTTCATTTTCTAAAAGCCAGTTATTATCGATTCTTTGTAAATTTTCAAACCCATTTATTGCATAATCGTTTGCATTGTATCCAATATCTATGTTACTAATAGTTGTCAAATCATTGAAACCAGAAATAGCTGAGAGGTTTGTATTGTTTGTGATTTGAAGATTATTAGCAATTGACAGGCACGAAGGGAAGGCAATAGAAGAGAGACTGGTACATCCAGAAATATATAAGTTGTTTACACTTTCTAAAGTTGGGAAATCAATGTCAGTGATGCTACCATCAAATATTCCCAAATCTCCACCAATCGTTTTTAGGCTAGAAAATTGATTCAATACAGCCACGCTTGCACCAGATATTGTTAGGCTGCCAGTGATTACTTCTAAGTGTGAGAAACAGGATAAATCTATGATTGGATTAGCATCGGGAGAAGAAATGAATGCTCCGAATACTAGAGACCCTTGATATGTAGTACTAGCTGCTAACGCATCACAATACATAGCAATATCATCTTGACTTTCGATATTGAGCATGTCTGGCAGATCGAGGAAGTCGTCAGTTTGAGGCGTATCCTTACAACAGATGAAGATTAAGGTTAGGCTAGTAATAAATAGAATTGATCTTTTCATACTCTAATTGTGCTATGCTTTAAAAACTAAACTTCAATTGGGCCTTGATGTCTGACCTTGTATCTCCATTGATGAGTTCTGTGCCACTTCCTACTATATCTCTATTGGTGTATCGAGTGTTAGCGTATCTGAGTTCGGCAGTGATGAGATTGTTTGCCTTATACCTCACGTTCAAATAGTATCTGATCCCTTGATAAAAGTATGCTGGAATATAGAACTCGTATAAGATGTCATTTTCGTAAGCGTAGACCCTACTATCATAGTCATCTGTGTCAAAGAGCACGACACGTCCAGTAAAAGAAATAGGTAGACCTATCGGCTTATAGATGATGTCTTGCATCAAGGCAACTCCATTGCTCCGTTCGCCTTGTTCAAACCTTGTAAATTCTAGTCTAGATCTAAGCTCTAATCCTTTGGATATCGTATTGCTGACATGGAAGCGCAGTTTCTGTCTTGTCTGTGCTTCTGGTGCATCAATCTTGGCAATACTGCCAGAGTAGTTAGAATACTTATGTTCGTAAAAGTACTGCATGTAAATATTCAGCTTCCGCTTGATAATGAAGTCAATCCTGGCTAAATACTCTCTCCCTGTTGTAGGTCCATCGCTGCCAAATCTCACCCAAGGGTGGCTCCATAAGTCTGCATAGGCACGAAATCTCCAAGCATATACAGGTCTTACCTCAATACCAAAGTAGAGTCCAGCTTCATTATTGACAGAGCCTAGTTCTCCAAAAGCATTAGGGAGTACAGCGTGGTAGTCAGGTCTGTAGTTACGGTAGAGTAGGGACATGCTCACATGTCTATCAAGCCCTAGTAGTAAGCCATGCAAGTGTGCTGTTCCACCGGGAAAGCTCTTCGCTACCTCCCCGAAAAAATTAAAATTCTTGTATCGATAGCCATAGTCAATGCTAGTATTCGTTAATGTCATACCTCTAAATCGATAGAGTGAGGCTAAATTTTCAGAAACTTGCCAAGGCTCCTGAAAATCTTGATGCTGGACATTGGCAGAAATATGAAAGCGATCTGTATGATATTTTACTATGGCGCCGTAACGTAATTCTGTGATCTCTTTTTCTTTTTCGACTTCCAAGGCTGTTCTATGATAACCACTGTTTTGAAATGAAGAAAAAGTCACTTGAGGGTCGCTAGCATCAGAGGTATCTATTTGGATATTGGCATCCTTGTTAGTATAACTTCCAAAGACCGTAACATCTATATTGTCAGTTGGAGCCACCCTCGCTGCTACTCCTCTATTGTAAAAGTTCTCAGCAACAGAGTTGTAGGCTTTTATTGGTCTTCCTCCAAGCTTAATATCATTAACCCAAGAACTTTTGCCAGCTCCGAAATCATTGTGAGCGATCAATCCTTGACCAAGGCTAACCGTGTAGTCACCTATGGCAAGGTCTTTCAAGAATTTGGAGTGATCTTTTAGGTAAAAATGAGCTGAGATGTAGTCAAATCCATTGTTGTTACTACCATTAAAGAATTCCTCACCTGCGTCTTTTTCTAGAATGAAACCATATTTGAGTCTATTTTCATAATTGTAGCGATATCTAGCTGTATAGGCATTTTTATCACCAAGGTATGCGGGATTTTCAGACGCGTAACCTACCTGATCTTCTAGGACTCTCTTCCATTTAGTAAACAGTTGGTGCTGTCCTTGAGTAGCCATTTGTCCAAGTGGCAATTGATACCTATCTTCTCCAGAGACAGTTGATAGCGATGCCAGAAGTCTAGCATCACTAGTACTCCAAAGAGGAATGGTTTGTAGCTCTTCTATTGCAATGAGAGGTCCATAGCTAGCTCGATAATCTAAGAATGCCTGAATCCTCAGTTCGTCAATTAATTGTAATGATAGAAGGTCTTCGTAACTGACTGCGTTAAGATCAAGTGGGTTGTCTACATAGCTTGTATAGGCTGTCATGATGTCGTCTATGTTGACATCTTCAGATTCTTGATCTTCTAGGTAGGATTCTATTTGATCTTGTAAAGCCTGCGGTAGCACCTGACCGAAAACCACACCAGTACATAGTGCCAATACGATTCCTATAAGTACCCTCAATGTATGACTTGCAACCATTCTGTAATAATAAGTATTCTCTGATGAATATTCTTTACCAATTGAGTTAATTCTTAGTCAGAATAGGGTAGAGTGTCTGCTAGGGAACCCCTTGGTAGAGTCCACTTTAATACTCTCTTAGGATTCGTGAAACAGAATTTAACACTTCACTGATCTATCTTAGTTTTAAATAATTCTCAAACAATAAAATATGAAGTTATGGTACGATTAATCATGTGTTTGCTAGTCTTAGCACCAAGTATCGGTTTTAGTAATCATTACCTTGATGGGGTCTGGGTGAATGATAATCTTGGAAAGAAAATAGAGCTCTTCTCTGATGGAGATAAGTTAGATGTCTATGGGGTAAAGCCACACCGACAAAATCGTCAAGTCTTCTGGAGAATATCTAAAAGGAGGTATGAAGATAGGTATGGTAATCGCATCAAGATTGAAGATGATGGATGTCTAGAGTTCAGGTATAACTATAGCTTGAGAAAGATCAGATTTAGAAAGGCAGCACCGCCGCATCGAGACAGGGTAGCACCGCCTCCTAGAGGTCGTCACCAGGGAGGATATGACCGAGGACATAAAGACCACCATAATACTGGCAGATTTAGTCTTGAGGGTAGGTGGTACTCTCCAAAGACAGATAGAAGTCTCCAGGTAGTTGAAGAAAAATATGGCTTTAGCATCAAGTTTGATCGAGATGGAGACTGGAAGTACTTTGAAAAAGTATCTGAAAGAACTTACCGAGACAGAAAGGGGAATACCTATGTAGTCAATGGCGATGGTACAATGACCTGGAGGTCATTTGATAGAGATAGGACTATCACTATACATCGAGAGGGTAGGTAGGGCTAATTACCAAGTGACAATGTATCACAAAAATTATAATCATGAGGGTAAGTAACTAATGTTGCTTGCCCTCTGTTGGCTTTATGATGTATTGTTTGTGTAGTTATTA
>JAHDHH010000005.1 GCA_020631405.1 Saprospiraceae bacterium | reverse complement strand
ATGAGCTTACGGTAGTCTCATCAACGGGGTTAGAATCTTCTCATGGCTTTACAATCATAAAGTAATACATACTTAATCAAGAATCGACGGATGATATTAGTGATGGTTTGTCTTTTTGCGAAATCATGAGTGTACAGGCCATTGCTATGATTAAGAGAACTCCTGCAAAAGTGATTGCATTCCTTGGGTCATTATCTAAGAATGTTTTTAGGATATATCCAAATGATAATGTTTGAATGATCATTGGAATGACTATCATCATGTTAATAATTCCCATGTATACTCCATATCGTTCTTTAGGAATTTCATTAACCACAATCAAATATGGAATTCCCATCATACTAGCCCAGCCAATGCCAAATCCAGTAATTGCAAAAAATAATAAATGCTTATTGCCAATGTGTGGAAAGGCTAAAAATCCAATGGCTGCAAGAAGTAAACAGAAAGCATGGACATGTTTAGGTGAATATCTTTTCGTAAGGCCGACTAGTAAGAAAGCTACTAGAAAGGTAACTACATTGTACCAACCATTAATTAAACCAGACCAACTCACAGCTTGACTATAAGCCGCTTCATCGCTAGCAGGTGTAGCATTCCAAACAGACAATGCGATACTTTTTGAAGAGTTTTGCCAGTAGCAAAATAGAGCATACCATTGAAAGAGATAGACAAGAGCTAATTGCCACATAATACGTGGCATCTCTTTAAACGCTGTAAATATTTCAATAAGTGGGGCAAAAGGACCACCCTTAGAATTCCTCAATTCTGTTAACTCAGCTTCGGTTGGCGGAATCTCCTCAGTCTTACTCATACTCCAAAGTATGGATGCAATAGAGCAAAAAGCACCTAGGAAGAATGAAGCATAGACCCAAGTTGGCAAAGAGCCGGTCTTACCTATTATAATCAATGGAAAAATGAAAAGAGATAAATTAGAAAGGGTTTGACCTAGTCCAGTAAAGAAGCTCTGCATTTGAAAGCCAAGGGGTTGCTGTTCGTCATCAAGTTGATCGGCTATCAATGCCCTGTAGGGCTCCATTGCTGTATTGTTGCCAGCATCAAGTATCCACAAGAGTCCAGCGGCCATCCACAAAGAACTACTAAAGGGAAATGCTAAAAGAGTTAAGCTGCATAGAATTGCTCCAATCAAGAAATAAGGTTTTCTTCTGCCGAAACGAGGACTCCAAGTCTTATCACTCAAAGCACCTATGATGGGTTGAACTATTAAACCTGTTACAGGGCCTGCTAGATGTAATATGGGTATCTGATCTGGGGCTGCACCAAGAAAATCATAGATAGGCGTAACAGCACTTTGCTGTAGTCCAAAACTGTATTGAATGCCAAAAAAACCAACATTCATATTGAGGATTTGCCAGAAACTTAACTTAGGTTTTTTCACAATGCTTTGGTTTGTTTATGAATGAGATCTTATGTTATACAATTGTGTAATTTTTTTCAATTACATAATCTGCATCAGCAATCATAGGTGAGACAATATTGTGCTCAATGTCAAGGATTGATTCAATAAGCGGATCGTAGTGCTCTCGTGTCCTTTTCCTTCTATCTTCTAACGTATCTCTATATGTTCTTTTTAAAAATACTCTTAGGTCTAAGTGATCAAGTAAAAAAGCATAAACCCCTTCGATGATTAAGACATTTAAGTCCGATAAATCTATATGCCGGGACGAAAAACTATTCTTCTCGTAACTGACAACTGGTATTTTTATGCTCTCTTGATTATTAGTGAAGGCCTTCAAGTGAGAATTGAGTAACATCATATTTACCTCTTGAGGTCCTACATTCTTTAGGGACTTGATCCGTTGCTGATGATTATCTTGAGGTGGGAGTTTGAAATATGAATCCATGTGTATAGTGGAACTCTTAAACCCTTGTTGGGTAAGTTCGTGCTCTAGGCAGTATGCTGTTGTAGACTTGCCACTTCCAGATTCTCCTCCTATACCAATGATTACCTTTTGCTTAGATAGAGTATGCTCGCTTAATACCTTACCAACCAAAGACTTAGTTAGGATGAAGTATTCACTCTTTATTGCTAGGTCTTCTCCAATATTCAAATTACTAGACATTGTTATACAGTTTAGCTACTGGGTTATTATTAATATTAAGTGACTTGCAAAGGAATAAAATTCCAGTAGCGGTATATGAGAGTTCTGGCGTTCCTGAGAGTAGATATGTATCTCCAGTTAGATATTCTTCAAAGTTGAATTCCTTAAAGGAATTCAATAGCTTAAAGAATGTGTCTGCCAAGGAGTGTAGTTGTTCATGTTTGTCATGTTTGTTTAAAGCCAAGGCATACCATCCTATCCAAATTGGCCAAATTCCTCCATTATGAAAATGGTTAGGCTTGTTTCTGAAATCATACAAATGGAATTGAGCAACTCTGGACCACTCTGAACTACCTTCATGAATTATAGGATAGAAGGCACTTGGGAGATTGCCTTGACTAATGAAGGTATCACTAATCCAAGTCAATGCTGATTCATATTGTTGACAATCTGTGCTACAATCCAGCATGCCAAGTAAGGCATGTGCAGCAAAATCAAAAGTCTCATTAATACCTGAAGGTGCAAATGAACAATTATAGTGCTTGCTTTCAGTATTGAAATAAGCAGTGTTTATTTTTTGATGAATTGCGTCTGCTTTATTGGCCCAACTACTATTATCAAAGTACCTACTCAATTGCTCAAGAGCCCAACTTCTTAAGATTTGATCATAGAGTATATACCCTTCATATGGATATTCGTCTGCCCAGTTGCCACCTTGTGGCACATAAATAAGGTCTTTACCGTTATATTCCAATGCATTAAGGAGGTGTATGGTGTCGTTGACATAGTGTTCTCCTAAGTCAAAGCCATTATTGTTCAGAATAGCTACTCCTAGTAAATACCAAGTTGCTGAATCAAATTTGGGACTTAGTGTACCATAACTAACATGTGTGATTTGATTATCTACAACCTTATAGTTTGATGCAATTTGACCTTCGGGACCTTTTATATCATGGAGAGTCTCTATCGTGACCCTTAAGCCTTCAATAACTTTAGAGTTGCCATAAAGAATGCCAGCTATACCTGCCATCACTGCATCCCTAGTGAATATTGATCCATAATTGGTAATATCTTGACACGAAGCTTTTATTCCTGCAGGACTAGTCGCTCTTTGCAGTTGCTCAAGGCATTTGGATTGCCAGTAATCGATACGATAGGTTGAGGTATCCATAGTTCTATGATTCTAGCTTATTAGCCAGTGGAAGTAAAAGTATTCTGTAAATAATATATAATGACATCTTGTGAAGCTACAAAAGCGAAAAAATATGCTAGTAGGACAAATAGCCCTACTAGCGAAGTGAATCATAATGATTCTTAAATGAAAAAACTATCTTAAAATTTAAAATGCATATCTCAAAGTACCAGAGATCGACCTACCAGTGATTGATCTAGCTCTGATATAATTGACTTGATTTTCTACTATGGCTCCTTCTTCGGATTCTGTAATTCCAATAGAATCAAGTAAGTTGTTAGCATTAATTGATAATGAAAGGCCTTTTGAGATTCCTAATGAAATAAATCCATTGACTGCCGTGTACGCAGGCATGACTAGCTCATTACTATCTTGTGCAAATGCTTTTGATTGACCAACCAAGCTTACTCCAATTGCGTTATTGCCAAATGAATAACTAGGGATAATACTATACATTAAGTCTGGTTGACGTCTTGGAGTGTTGCCTTCGTTGTCTCCAGATGTGATTTCTGCCTTAGTATATGTCACCGCTCCTCTTAAGGCAAAGTCATCCATTTGATATGACCCTTCCACCTCTAATCCTAATGCTGAATAGTCATTTTCAATAACTGTTTGAGTTGTAGCTTCAAACCCACCTTCTTCAGTGGTTGCAGCATAAAATGCTGTCACAAATAGTCCTCCAGACTTGAATCTAGATTTCCATCCAAGTTCTGCTTGGTTTATGACATCCTTTGGATTTCCGAGTGATAATAAAGAAGATCCTATATCTACCGCTCTATCTGCCTTAGGAGAAGCTCCCTGACTATATCTTGCAAACACAGCTTGAGAATTACTCAACTTGTAGTTACCACCAATAGAGTAAGACATATAGTCATAATCGTAGTCAACAATGTTCTTTTTAGAGTGATCAATAACTGCAACATTCTCTTCAATGGTTGCTATTTCGCCGTCATTGTTGACATCTAAAGTGCCAACGGCTGGTCCTGATCCTACACCAGTCACACTACCATAATCCCATCTAAGACTTGCATCTATAGTAAGTGCATCTGTTGCAATAATTTCAGCTGAAGCATAAGGAGCTATGATGTCATAATTTAAGTTATAACCTCTCTGGCAACAATTACCCCACACTGGTACACCATAGGCAAACTGACCACTTGAGCTTGCAGCAGTTCCATCCGCCAGTGTAATGTCAATCAAGTCAGCATTGTCACCCTTTACCTCCATTAAGTATGAATTCCATAACCAAGACATTTCGATATTTTGATTTGCCTTGAATAATCCACCTTTTACTGTGAATTTATCATTGAAAGTTTTAGAGATGCTTAAGTCACTCATTAAGTTATCAAAGTTGTCTAACTCAGTATTGAACGAGTGAATAACCTGTAATAGGTCTCCAGTGAAAGCTTCACCAGTGCTCGCATATGTTAAAGAGGCATTAGTCAGATCAAGACCTGTGGCACCTGCTACAGTACTTAGCATGTCAGAAGTAGTCCCAAATGCTGAAGGGAATGGAGACACAAACCTTCCAGAGTTTTGAGCATATCTTGTCTTGTTTTGTAGTGTCCAACCATCACCTATGTCAAATGAGAACTCAGCGCCAATTGCGTTTGATACTGGGTGCATTCCATCTGCAAAGTCAGTAGTAGATCGTTGTCCATTAGACCCATCACCAAAGTCTGACTGTAAGAAAGCACTGTGAGGGGTATCGCTAGTGATATCAAATCCATCATTAGCTTCTACATTGCCCCATTCTGGGTCAGCATTAGTACCAGATACTTGTGCAGGCATTGGCATGTACGCCGCTGTTCTATCATTGAGAGACTTAAAGTATACTCTAGCATAGCCATTGTTAAACCTCTTGGTTAAGTTAGCCTTTATTTGACCTCCTTTATTAGCGGTATAACCAGCATTTCTGATTCCTTCTCCTGCTCTGTAAAAACCACCAATGTGAAAACTAAGTCCATTGCCAATTGGGGCTCCATATTCGAAGTCAGTTCTCACTGAGTTGTAGTCAAGCCCAAATGTAGTACCTACACTACCACCTTCTACTTCTCCAGTCTTACTAATAAAGTTGATAATACCTGCTGGTGAGTTAGAAGCCATAGTTGATGCAGAACCACCTCTAATTGCTTCTATTCTACTGATTGTTTGATCTGCTCTCAAAAAGATGTCAGAAGTGGCAAATGCGATGTCACCAAACATGAATATTGGAAGGCCATCTTCTTGTAATTGTAGATATTTAGACCCACCAGCTGAGATAGGAACACCTCTTACTGTAATGTTAGTGTTTCCTTCTCCACCAGATGACTCAGATCTGATACCAGGGATTAATCTAAATATTTCAGCCGTTGTTCTTGGTGTAGATCCCGCTATTTCTGTCGGCCTTAGTGTTGAAATTGAAACACTAGAATTGAGTTTTGATCTAGGATTGGCAGTACCAGTTACGACTACTTCATCCAATCCCATAGCATCTAGTTCCATGAGGATGTCAACGGATTGCATCTTTGCATCAGTTAATGATATTTCTTGAGTGGCATAACCAACATAAGAAGTTTTAATGGTAGCACCGCTTGCTAAATCGCTAAGCATAAAGTTGCCATCTAGGTCTGTTACTGTTCCATTAGAAGAGCTTACATCATATACGGATACTCCAATCAAAGGGGTCCCACCTTCGTCAGATATAGTCCCTTTAACGGTAACTTGACCATATAATGAAACAGTACAAAATATTGAGAAAAGTAATAAGGATAGATAATTCTTTTTCATTAGTTGTTTGTTTTAGTTTTTAATAATCAATATGACTAAGCTATATATTAAAATTTTAGTTTTTGATGTCTATATTTACGCAACCCGTACCGCAACGGGTTGCTGTGAATAAATAATTGCATTATGAATAGAATAACCATCAGAGACTTAGCTAAAATGCTATCATTATCGCCCTCAACAATATCAAGAGCATTGTCAGATCACCCAGACATCAGTTTCAAAACTAAACAAAGAGTAAAGGAAGTGGCAGATAAGTTTAACTACTCTGTAAACCTACATTCTTCCTTTTTTAGAAATAAGAAATCAAATCTTATTGCATTGATTATTCCTGAGATTAATATGTTTTACATCCCTAGTATGATTAATGCTATTAATGACTTCTTGTACACTACGGATTACTCTCTCTTTGTGTTTATTTCACGGGACAAGCTGAAGCGTGAGAAAGATATCATACAGCAGTGTATTAAGTGGGCTGTAGAGGGAGTACTTATAAGTCCATCCTCGGAAACTAGAAATTTTGATCACTTAGACTCTTTGAGGTTTTCGGGAATTAAGACTGTAGTACTTGATAAAATTCTCAAGCACAGTACCATTCCCTCAGTTTCTATTAATAATGAAAACTCAGCGTACAAGGCAGTCGACTATTTGATAAATAAAGGGCACACCAATATCTTGGGTATATTCGGCAACCCTAATATCAGTATCACAAAGGAAAGAATAAAGGGCTATGTTAAATCCCTAGAACATCATGGGTTGGTGTCTGCAGAAGAGAATATAATTACAATACAAGATACAGTTGAATTGGACTCTATCTTGCCAGTCATACTCAATCATAATAAAAGTATTACGGCTATATTTTCTATGTCAGATGAAATTCTTGCAAGAGTATACTTCCACGTCATGCGTTTAGGAAAAAGAGTTGGTGAGGACATTTCTCTGATTTGTATCAGTGATGGGTATTTTCCTAAATTGACATTTCCTAAGACTACATATATCAGAGACTCTGGACGAAAAATGGGAAAAAAAGCATGTGACCTCCTTGTAAATCAATTGCTAAAAGATAAGTCAATTGAACAAACAACTTTGGAGCTGAGTACAAAAATGGTAGAACTTGATTCTGTTAAAGATTTAGGTCCTGCTTCTTCTGGTTAAGAAGATAGAAGTCCACTGTGCTGTATTTTGATATAGTGTTTATTAAGTAAATAAATAGTAGCTTTGTAATATTAAAAATTAGCAATGATTAACATTAGAAATACCTATTCAACAATGCAAGTGCCTCCGAGCCGCTGAGACTAGCCTGTATTTCTATTCAATAGATATAGCCTTGTCGAAACCCTCGACAAGGCTTTTTTTATGTTGAATAAAACAGTTATGCCAATGAATCCTATCCAACTTTACATGAAGACCTTCTCTGGACTATCAAGAGATGTGTGGGCTATTTCTCTCATCTACTTGGTGAATAGATGTGGTGAAATGGTCATCCCGTTCATGAGTGTATATCTTACGTCCCAACTTGGCTTTACCAAGGTAGAGACTGGCATTGTGTTGTTTTGTTTTGGGATTGGGGCATTGATTGGTTCCAATATTGGAGGGTATCTTACAGATAGTATTGGCAACTTTAGGGTAATGGCATTGAGTCTGGCAGGCACAGGGGTTGCTTTTATTGGCATATTGATGTTTAAGACATTTTTCCTGCTATCAGCATGGATGCTGTTAACGGCTATCTTTAGTAGTATGTTTAGCCCTGCAGCATTTAGTGGGGTGAGTAAGTGGGGAATTCCAGAGAATAAAACACGAGGTTACTCTTTGTTGCGTATGGCAATTAACCTTGGTGTTGCGATTGGTCCAGCATTGGGAGGGTTTTTAGCTTACGGAGTGGGATATCACTGGTTATTTATTGTTGATGGTATTACTTGTTTTTTGGCCCTTGGAGTATTGTTCTTGGTATTGAGACATCGTGATGGAAAGCATGAACCTGCACAGAAGATGGCAGATGAAGATAGACAATCCCCATTTTCAGACGTCAAACTCATCTTGCTACTCTTGTTCAACTTGATTAACATGGTAGCCTTCTTCCAAATCCTATTTGCTGTTCCTGTGTATTTCAAGGAAGTCGTCCTAATGGATGAGATACTTATCGGAGCCTTCTTTACAGCGAATGGCATACTAGTCTTCCTCTTTGAAATGCCAATAGTTTATCTCATAGAAAGGAGTAAAAAGTATTTTCCACCAATGATAGGAGGGGCATTTTTAATTGGTCTTGGCTATTTATGTTTAGCAATATTTGACAACCCATTAGTTGCCATTTGTTCTTACAGCTTGCTAATTGCGATTGGAGAGATTATCAACTTCCCATTAATACCTTCTCTAGCTATGCGCAGAGCCAATGACAAGAATCAAGGAAAGTATATGGGAGTAGTGTCAATGATGTTTGCTATGGCATTTACTTTGGCACCAATATCTGGGTTGCCTGTAGTTGAGGTTATTGGATTTGATGCGTATTGGTTTGTTGTTGCAGGGTTGTCTACACTTTCTGGATGTTGTCTATGGTTACTGAAGCCAAGTTATGACCAATAAGTTATGCTATGACTTTGCTATATTTACTATTGTTAACTTAAAAGAAATGAAGATGAAATGTATATTGCTGACTTGCTTCACCCTCATGAGCATTTCGATATTGTCAAGTCAAGAATTGATTTATGAAACTATCGACTATGATGGAAATTTGAGAGAATATGCTTTATATGTCCCTGTCGGATATGATGCAACAGTAGAGACTCCTTTAGTGTTTAACTTTCATGGAGGTGGTGGTGACATTGCCTCGCAGCTCTTTGTTTCTGATATGCGGAACTTGGCTGATCTAGACACCTTTTTGATAGTGTATCCTCAGGCTTTACCAGATCCAAACGATGAAGGTAACACACTATGGACACATAAACCGCCAACCCAAGTCGATGATGTATACTTTGTTGAAACTCTGATTGACGAGATTTCTACTCAGTACTCTATCAATGCAGACAAGGTTTTCGCTTGTGGATACTCTAATGGAGGAGAATTTACGTTTGAGTTAGCATGTAGATTGAGTGACAGGATTGCAGCAATTGGAGTTGTTGCAAGATCAATGTATATAGAGACCTTAGAAGCTTGTAATCCGACTCATCCAATGATGGTAATGACCATTCACGGTACTGATGATGAATATGAAGGTATTGAGTGGTTGGGTACTACCTATTACCCTTCATTAGATGTGGTCAATGCTTATTGGTCTGACCACAATAAGACCAGTGAAGATCCAGTGATTACTCAAGTTGCAGATGTGGCCCCAAATGATGGCAGTACTGTAGAACGCATTGTTTGGGGAGATGGAGAAGGTTGTTCGGCAGTCATACATTTGAAAGTGAATAATGGCGGACATGACTGGCCTGGGACATTTGGTAATATGGATATTAATGCCAATGAAGAGATTTGGAATATGTTTAAATATGCAGATAGAACTGGTGGAGCCGGATGCTTTGTCACAAATACCACTGATGTCAATGCTCGTAATACTATCACGCTGTATCCTAACCCAGCTTCAGACTTGCTTAAGATTACTGGAGAGTTTGATCAGCGCATCAAGTATGAAGTCTATTCTATGCATGGAGAGCTACTAATCTCTGACATTCGAAATACTATTGATATCAGTCAACTCTCTACAGGAACATACTACCTCAAGTTAAATGGAAGTTTTAAGAAGTTTGTTAAGTTATAATATCATAATTTGCAACAATAATATCAAACCTAACAATAATACATGCAGTCAACAGTTAAAGAGCGATTTCTTAAGTACGTACAGATAGATACACAAGCAGATCCTACTTCTCATACCATACCTTCATCTAGTAAGCAAATCAACTTATCTAAGGTATTGAGTGAAGAGCTCACCATCATGGGGATTGAACATGAGTTGACAGCTACTGGATATGTCTATGCAAGCATCCCAGGCAATAGTGACAAGCCCAATGTCCCCACTGTTTTCTTCTGTAGCCATGTAGATACAGCTCCGGATTGTAGTGGTACTGATGTGAGGCCAATTGTTCACCCCAATTACCAAGGAGGAAGCATTACCTTACCCGATGACCCAGAACAAGTCATCACATTAGAAAAATTTCCAGAGTTGAAGGATAAGCTTGGACATGATATCATCACTGCAAGTGGCCACACTTTACTTGGCGCAGACGATAAGTCTGGTGTAGCAAGTATCATGGATGCGGCTTACCAAATAGTCAACAATCCTGAAATCAAGCATGGGGATGTTAAGTTGTTTTTCACGGTAGATGAAGAAATAGGGAAGGGTGTAGTAAATGCAGAACTAGACAAGATTGGTGCTGATTTTGGCTATACGCTTGATAGCGGGAATATAGGTTGCTTTGAATACGAGAACTTTTCTGCAAATGGATTTGAAATCAAAATCACAGGTGTCAGTGCCCATCCTGGATATGCAAAAGGTAAGATGGAAAGTGCTATTAAAATTGCAGGAGAAATAGTGGCTGCTCTTCCAAAGGATAGTCTATGCCCTGAGGCTACTTCAGGTATGGAAGGATTCGTGCACCCCCACAGCATAACAGGTCAACTAGAGTCTGCTTCAATCAAATTTATCATTAGAGACTTTGTTACAGCAAATTTAGCTAAGCATCAAGCAATGCTCGAGGAGATTACAACCCAAGTCCTCAAGTCTTATCCTAACTCGAAGTATGAACTCATTGTAACAGAACAATACAGGAATATGCGTGATGTAGTAGATAATCACATGCATATTGTAGATACAGCAATACAAGCGATGGAGAATGTCGGAGTGGCACCCTCATTAGGTTCAATAAGAGGTGGAACAGATGGTTCCTTGCTTTCTCACAATGGCTTACCATGTCCAAATTTGTTTTCTGGACAGCATGGTATTCATAGTAAACTTGAATGGACAACAGTTCAAGAGATGCAAGCAGCAGTTAGTACAGTAGTTGAGATTTGTAGGTTGATTGAGGAAAAGGCTTAGTGAGGAAGGCCTTCTATATACTGGTCTTGTTTGTAGTAGGATATGTTAGCTATCTAATAGCTACACCATTGACAGGAATAGATGCTTTTGTTATAGAGCCAATTCACTTTGCAGACGAAACCGGCAACTTTAGATATACTTGTTACCCAGCAAAAGGCAGAGACTTGGACATGATGTATAGAAGTCTAGAAGACTACAAGAAGAAACATGGAATCACTCGCGATGTAAAGGTGTACAGAACTCGGCCAAAATCACTCAAACGACTATTAAGAAAAGATCCTAACTACCAAAGCGAGGAGTGGCAAGTTGAGTTTAAACTTATCTTGTGGTAGATTGTATAGTCTAGTATGTATTGCTCGAGGTTACTTGATAACACTTACATCTCCAGAATAGATTAGATTCTTGCCGTCGATGAGTTCTATGTCAAAAATGTAGACATATACTCCAGCTTGTACAGGGTCACCATTGAATGTGCCATCCCATCCCTGATATGACTGAGCATCAAGGCTTGTATCTTTAAATATGAGGTTGCCCCAGCGATCATAGATTTGCACGCTTAGGACACTGACAACTTTGTCATCACCATAGAGCTTGAATTGGCTATTCTCATCTCCAGAAGATGGAGTAAATACGTTTGGTATGAATACTTTGACATCATCATCAAGCTCAACTTCTATATAGACCTCATCACTTGAGATACAGCCATTGTCATCTGTCACAGTCAAGGTGTAAGCAGTGGAGACTGTTGGACTAAATATTGGCTGTATACAATCAATACAAGATAGCCCAATAGTTGGTGACCATGAGATTTCAAAATCTACAGTGCTTGATGTTACCATTGCATCAGAAAGTACGCTTTGTCCGGCGACAATGACTTGATCACTACCAGCCGTAATTGACAGTCCGCCTTCTAGAGATATTGTGGCAGTGATGGTAATTGCACATCCATTATCATCTTCGACTACCAGTTCGTATAGGCCAGCACTTAGATTTTCATTGAGACTTTGTATCGCAACTAATATTTCGTCTTCTAACAAGTAGTAACTGTATGGAGGATTCCCGCCACTTGCAAGTATTTCAATAGCCCCTCCTTGCTCTCCATTACAGATGATATTAGTGGTCATTGTATTGACAGTGAATGGATTGTCAATGGTCAAGGTGATCTCCTCAGTAGCCATGCAGCCATTGTCATCAGTAACTAATAACTCAGTTGTACCTATGCCCAGATTTTCTGTATTTGGTCCAGTATCTCCATTTGACCAACTATAGGAGTATGGAGGTGTGCCACCTATGACTATAGCTGAGGCCGTCGTGACTTGATCTTCATCACAAGTTAGACTCCCTATATCGGCTAAGCTTACTTCCAATAGGGCATTGGGCGATTCTACGGTGATTGTGGTGCTTGCTTCACATCCCACGTTATCTGTCACGGTCACGAGATAAGTGTTAGGTTCTAAGTCAGAAATTGAAGAAGTATTTTCGTTTGTTGACCATAGATATTGATAGGGGGATATCCCTCCAGTCGGGTCTAGTATAATCTCACCATTAGCATTTCCAAAGCAATCAACATTGGTTACAATGGGGTTAATCATCAATTCTGGAAAGGAAGTAACTAAGATTGTTGCCACTTTTGAACAAAGGTTGGTATCAGTGATTGTTACCGTGTATGACCCAGCGGCCAAATCTTCTATTGAATTCTCTGTTTCATTTGTAGACCAGAGGTAGTTGTATGGACCAGAATCTCCAATTATTGAAACAGAAGCAATACCATTATTGGTGCCTTCGCAAGTCACTGCCGAGGAGGATGGAATTACCTCAAAGTCAGAAATCAAGATATCAAATGTAAACTCAACACTTCCTAAGCAAATATCTGGTAGTGATACTGTATACGTAGTGCTTACACTTGGATTCAACGTGACGTTTTGACCAGTAGCATCGCTCATAAGACCATCAACCGGAGTCCAGATGTATTCAATATCTGGATAGGGCATAGTTATAGTAATGCCATCGGTGCCACTGCATAAAGTAGTATCTGGGATAGAATAAGCTTCGTACTCCAGAATCCTTAAGGCATTTGCTGCACTAAAGCCACCCGTAGCAGATGTAAAACCCCAATAGGCAAAGGGATTGCCATCAAGTATAGTATTGACTATATCTATAGTATAAGACATCCGCAGGTCATTGGCGAAGTAGATATCAAGTTGTCCAGTTAATGCATCGTAAATGATGTCATAGCTGTACCAATTACCATCTTCCACATTAGTCTGGCTAGGGTGCATCTGGACGGGGCCAATAAGATTAAGCAGGTGATCTACATTACCATCCCTTGATATTGCTATATGATCTTCTTCTGGATCATTGACTACACCTCCTACATTTTGATAGGTATCAAATTCTACACCTAGTGATCTTCCAGGGAAGCCACCATAACCAATACCAAGACCTAATCCTCCAGCACCGATACAATTATCTTGAATTACAAAGACTATCCCATCAGCCCCGTCTTCAAAATCACCAAAGTAAAACTCTCCAGAAACTCTAAAATCAGTGGAAAAGTCATGCCTAAGCTGGTGCCAGACGGAGCCATTTTCATTCAACAGATCTTCTGTGAGGACAAACGTATTGGGACCAGTCATGACGGCATCACCAATTAACTCAAATTGAGCTTGTATTTCCAATACAGTGAAAAGAATAAGGACTAGAGATAAACGATACAAGTAAGGTGGTGTTAGTGTTGGTATTAGCAAATTTTGAGTAGCTAAAATAGAATTATTTTGAACACTAGGTTTTGTTTGTTGAGGTTATTTGAAGTTAATTGCAATAGGCCGTCCTTTTAAAGACAGCCTATTCTGTTGTGTATATCTGTGTTAATATAAGGGTTGCCTTATGGATTACTGTTCGAATAGGATAGGTAAGGTATACTTCTCTAGCATTTGCAGCTCTGGGTGATTGATTGTCTTATAGTTGAGGCGTTGTTTTAGCCAGCCATCCATACTTGGATATGAAGTTGACAGGATCATGATTTGCCCTTGCTCATTAAGGATGAAGTCCACAAGAACTTTGTCGGGTAGATTAGCCTTGTCGAGCTTGTCTACATCTGTAAGATAAGTAAGAATCGTAGACTTCCAATTGTCAGGGTTATTTGAGGCATTCAATGTGTTGTTTGTTGTGAAGAGGATCACTAAAGTACAGATTGTCAAAGTGTGCTTGATAAATTTCATAGTGCTGAAGATTTTAAATGGTGAATATTAATGTTGTTTACCATACAAAAGTAATCTGACTATCAGGCTTAAGCTGTTTAACAGTTGTCAACACTTGCTAAACAGCTGTTAACTGAAGGTACTGCACCTTATTGATTGATTAGCTCAAGTCCTTTTTGGAGTGCAATATCACTTCCATTTCGCTTATCTGACACACTCTCTGATATCAGGATGTCCGGGGTCAAGCCTTTATTCTCCATTGTTGTCAGTGGGTAGTATCTTATTAGCGGAATATCTATTTCTATCTTAGAGTGTGGTAATCTCAGGAAAAATAGATTCCCTCTTTATTCACCAAGCAATAGATAGCGCTGTCAAGGTACTGGCCATCAAAGTAGTAGTTTTGAGTAAAATATGCTTCTTGTTTGAATCCGAACTTCATGACCAAGGCCTGTGAGGCTTTGTTCTCTACATTGGTATCAGCAACGATACTGTGCAGTCCAAGCTTTTTGAATCCAAAGTCTATCACCACCTGAAGCACCTCACTCATGTAGCCTTGACACCAGTATTGAGGCAGGGTAGCATAGCCTATTTCACTCCTTGAGTTTTTGTAGTCTAGCTTCCAAAAGGAGACATTCCCTATTGGTTTGCCACTTACCTTTTCTTCGATTAACCAAATGATACTCTGTTTTCTTTCATAGCCATCTAGGAGCTCAGTGATTTGCTTTGAAGCCTCTTCAATGTTGTTAAGAGGGTATTTGTCTAAGTATTTGAGTACTTGCTCATCTGAGTTTAGAGTAAGGTGGAAGGCTGCATCAGAAAGGGTATAGGCACGAAGTATCAGTCGAGTAGTTTGGAGTATAGGAAATTCTATGAAGCTATCAGTATTTATCATCTTGATGTATTTGGATTGACATCAAATATTGTAACATGTTCGTAAACCTCGCTAGGATCTAAGATGACATCGTCAAGAAATTCATGGTGCATAGCATCCGGGGCAAACTGTGTTTCGAAACAAAATGCAGAAACCGAAGAGAGGGGTTGTCCATAGTAGGCGATGGTATCATCTGTTATGTTGTCTGTAGTGTAGAATTGTAGGCCAGGTTTACTAGTCTTGACAGTCATAGCCCGACCTGAACTCATCTCAATAGCCTTTGCTAAGCTCCCTTCATGGTCTAAAATATAGTGGTGGTCATAGCTCTTACCTTGTCGAACCGCATTAAGATTACTGAGATTCCTAAGATCTAGGTAGGTGCCATCGACGGAAGCAAGCCTCCCTGTTGGGATCAATTCTTCATCGACTTCACAAGTATGTTTTGCATCAAGCTGGATATGGTGATTGTATATAGAATCACTATGGTTGTCACTCAAATTAAAGTAACTATGGTTGGTTAGATTGACTACAGTTTGCCTATCTGACTTAGCTCTATAGGTGATTTCTAGTGTGTTGTTCTGGAGTACTTTGTAAATTGCTTCTACCACTAATACCCCAGGATAACCACAGTCGCCATGAGGTGAGATTAATCTCAATCTTACTGATTGCTCAGTTTGCTCAATTATCTTCCAAATTTTTTCTCCGAATCCTTTGCTGCCTCCATGGAGTTGGTGTTTTCCATGATTTTGCTCAAGCTTGTATTCTTGATTGTCAAGCTTAATTGTGGCATTGGCAATTCTATTGGCATACCGACCTATCGTTGCTCCAAAATATCTCTTCTTTCCGTACATAAAGTCAGTTGCCTTGGTATATCCAACGACAATGTTACCTAACTTTCCCATTGCATTTGGAGAGAATAGACTTACAAGCCTAGCTCCATGATTAGTGATCTGAGCAATAATATTGTCATGACTTCCAAGGGTGATAAGCCGAATGTCATCGTTGTCACAACCTTCTAAAAAGTCTGATTCTTGAATTACCATGGTATTAATGATTTATTGCTGCCCATAGAACTATTCCACCGCATACTGCTACATTGAGACTATGCTTGGTGCCATATTGCTTGATATCGACTGCTTGGTCTAGCAAGGATAAAACTTCTTGAGAAATGCCTTCTACTTCATTCCCAAACACGATTGCAATCTTGCCCTGTGGCCACTCCAAGTCATTGAGGTGAACCGAGTGATCTGTCTGCTCTATACCTATAATTGTATAGCCATCTGTTCTTAACTGGTTAATGGCATTGATCACAGATGGGTTATGACTGTAATCCATACTTAATGTAGCACCGATAGCAGCCTTATGAACTTCTTTATGAGGCGGTACAGGCGTAATACCACAGAGTATAATATGTTCTAAAGCAAAGGCATCACTTGTCCTAAAGAAGGCACCTACATTCATCCCTGATCTGATATTGTCGAGCACAACTACAATAGGATGTTTGTCACTTGACTTGAATGTAGTAATGTCACTTCTGCCAAGTTCGGTCAGTTTAAGCTTTCTCATGCTTGTAAGACTTAGCTGCAGACACGAATGACACAAATAGCGGATGAGGATTCTCTACGGTGCTTTTCAGTTCTGGATGAAATTGTACCCCGATGAAAAACTGATGACCCGGTAATTCCATAATTTCCACCAGATTGGTGAGTGGGTTGATTCCAGAGGCAATAAGACCAGCCCCTTCAAGGTCAGAGAGATATTCATTGTTGATCTCATACCTATGTCTATGTCTTTCTTGGATTGAAGTAGACTTGTAGATTTTATAGGCTAGGCTTGGTTTTTTGATTTCACATTCATACGAACCAAGTCTCATTGTTCCTCCTTTTTGCTTGACTTTTACTTGCTCAGGCATCAGGTGAATGACCTTTGTCTTAGATCTTGGTTTGATTTCTTCCGATGTAGCTTTCGCAAGATCAAGGACATGTCTTGCATACTCAATCACAGCCATTTGCAATCCTAGACAGATGCCAAAGAATGGAATACCTTGTTCTCTGACATATTTTATTGCCTCAATCTTCCCCTCAGTTCCTCTTTCTCCAAATCCTGGAGCAATAAGGACACCATCAAGGTGTTGTAGTTTTTCTCCAACATCTCCGAATTCTAATGACTCACTATGAATTGATACAATATTGACTTTACATTCATTTACTGCACCTGCATGAACAAATGACTCTAAGATTGACTTATAAGCATCTTGTAACTCGTTGTACTTCCCAATTAAGCCAATATTGACAGTGTCTGTTGGATTCTTAAGCATACCTAAGAAGTGCTTCCAGTTGTCTAGTTGAGGATCATGTTTTCCCTTTATTTTCAGCTTAGACATGACGATACTATCTAGCTTCTCCTTAAGCATGAGTAGTGGTACATCATAGATACTCTCAGCATCGATAGCTTCGATTACTGAGTTCTTGTTGACATTGCAGAATAGAGCTAGCTTATCTCTGATTTCTTTGGTCAGTGATCGTTCTGTCCTACAGACTAAGATATCCGGTTGGATACCTGTCATGAGTAATTCTTTGACAGAATGTTGAGTTGGCTTAGTCTTCAGTTCTTTAGCTGCACTTAGATATGGGATAAGAGTCAAGTGGATGCTGACTGAGTCATTCACTCCAAGCTCCCTAGTTAATTGTCTGATCGCTTCAAGGTAAGGAAGTGACTCAATATCACCTACTGTACCTCCGATTTCTGTAATTACTACATCATAGTCTCCACCTTCTCCAAGGAGGAGCATTCTACGCTTGATTTCATCGGTGATGTGTGGGATAATCTGTACTGTCTTGCCGAGGTAGTCTCCTGCTCTTTCTTTGTTGATCACAGTTTGATATATCCTCCCTGTGGTAACATTATTAGCTTGTGAAGTACTGATATTGAGAAATCTTTCGTAGTGTCCTAAGTCAAGATCTGTTTCAGCACCATCTACGGTAACATAGCATTCACCATGTTCATAAGGATTAAGTGTGCCTGGGTCGACATTGATATAAGGATCAAACTTTTGAATGGTAACATTTAACCCTCTGGACTGCAATAATTTAGCTAGAGATGCTGCGATTATTCCTTTTCCTAATGAGGAGGTAACTCCACCCGTAACGAATACATATTTTGCCATAATTTTTACTAACGGTCTTGTCATACCGTCACGGAATGCAAAGGTAATACTATTTCTTAGCTTCCATAAAAATCAGGGAAGAGTATGCAAAGAGAAAGGGGAAAAATGTTGTTTTCAATTGTGAAAAAGGTATATTTATGTCAAAGTGACACGAAGTATAGATAATGAAGGAAATTAAGGGATATATTTTTGATTTAGACGGAGTTATAGTTGATACTGCAAAGTATCATTTTGTAGCCTGGAGTAATATTGCTAGGACTTTTGATTATGAGCTTACGCATGAAGATAATGAGCTACTCAAGGGAGTGAGTAGGGTAGATTCTTTGGAGATTATACTCGAACTCGCTGGTAAAACACTAGAAGATGATCAGAAGAAAGCTCTTCTAATAAAGAAGAATGAAGAATACTTATCTCTGATAGAGGGGCTGACAAAGGACGAAATGCTTCCAGGTGTTGAAGACTTGATTACTGAGGCGAGAGAACTAGGGTTCAAGATTGGTCTTGGATCTGCTAGTAAGAATGCAGAGCAGATATTAGTGAAATTGGGTGTCATCGATTACTTCGAAACCATAGTGGACGGCAATGGGGTCGTTAATGGTAAACCACATCCTGAAGTCTTCCTTACTGGTGCTAAGAATCTTGGACTACATCCAGAAGAATGTATAGTCTTTGAGGATTCTCAGAAGGGTATTGTAGCTGCGAATACCGGAGGGTTTGGCAGTGTAGGGATTGGTAATGCAGAAGAGCTTCAAGAAGCAGACCTTGTCATTTCTTCATTTGAAAAATTGACTTATTCAGTATTGCAAACAGTGTTTATAGAATTGCATAATAATTAAACTGTATGAAGGACTACTTAGTAAAAGATGAATGGAAGGTCATAGAGGATGGATTTCATCCTGAGTATAATCAGATTTCAGAAAGTATATTCTCCATAGGCAATGGTTATATGGGCCAAAGAGCCAACTTTCCAGAATTGTTTTCTGGGCAGATGCTGAGAGGTAGTTACATATCAGGGATTTACTACCCGGATAAGACCAGAGTTGGATGGTGGAAGAATGGTTATCCAGAATACTTTGCCAAAGTACTCAATAGCGTCAATTGGATAGGTGTCAAACTCATCATTGATGAGGTAGAAGTTGATCTCAATACTGTTCGAGTCTATGATTTTAGGCGATGCTTAGATATGCAACGATCAGTACTTTCAAGAGAATGTAAGATTGAATTAGCTTCGGGTCAATCCATACATATTGCTACCGAACGATTTTGTAGTTACGAGACTCAAGAGATTGGTTGCTTAAGATATATCTTAACTTCAATTGACTTTGAAGGTGAGGTGAAATTAGTGCCCTATTTAGATTTTAATGTCAAGAATCAAGACGCCAACTACGATGAAGTGTTTTGGGAAATAGATAAGGAGAGTTACCTATTGAAGGTAGTGGCTGAAACTAAAAAGACTAGGTTTAGAGTCGTAGCCCAAATGAGTAATGTGATTACTCGACCGAAAGAAGAATTCAATGACTTAGTAGAATCAACTACTGGATATACCCAAGAGTCCTTCACTTTCAATTTATCAAGTGGAGAAGAAGCCAGATTGGACAAGCTTGTAGCAATTCATACCTCCTTTCATCACAAAGGAGATTTAGAAGAGGTAAATGATGAAGCGTTGGCAACTGCGACCAAATTAGGATATGATACTTTGTTGTCTAGACATACTGAAATTTGGAAACAAAAATGGGCACAGAATGACATCATAATAGATGGAGATGTAGCAGCACAGCAGGGCATCAGGTTCAATATATTGCACATGCATCAGACATACTCTGGTGTAGATCATCGCCTAAATATTGGTCCTAAAGGCTTTACTGGGGAGAAGTACGGAGGTAGTACGTATTGGGATACAGAGGCTTATTGTTTACCATTTTACATGAGTACAGCAGATCAAGATGTAGCTAGAAATCTTCTGATGTACCGTTATAATCAACTGGATAAAGCTATTGAAAATGCTGAGAAGCTAGGCTTTACTAATGGTGCCGCTCTCTACCCAATGGTGACTATGAATGGCGAAGAATGCCACAATGAGTGGGAAATCACCTTTGAAGAAATTCACAGAAATGGGGCTATTGCTTATGCTATTTATGATTACACGAGATATACAGGTGACACAAGCTATGCTCGCCAATATGGAATTGAGGTCTTAATAGGTATTTGCAGGTTTTGGTCTCAACGATTTACCTATGCTAAAAGACTCGGAAAATATGTCATGCTTGGTGTGACCGGTCCAAATGAATATGAAAACAATGTCAACAACAATTGGTACACTAATTATATAGCAACATGGTGTTTCAAATATTGCCAAGAGGTCTTATCTGAACTCAAGAATCATGATGCTCAGATGTATCATCAACTTATCACTAAGACTGCCTTTAATGAAGAGAAGGAAGTCAAGAGATGGAATGCTATCAAGGCTAATGTTCATCTGCCTTATCATGAGGAGTTGGGTGTCTTTCTGCAACAAGATGGCTTTTTGGATAAGGAGCTTATGCCAGCAAGTGACTTACCAGACGAAGTACAACCTCTTCACCAGCATTGGTCTTGGGATAGGATATTGAGGTCTTGCTTCATCAAACAAGCTGATGTCTTACAAGGCTTATACTTTTTTGAAGACGAATTTGACTTAGAGACAATCAAGAGAAACTTTGACTTCTATGAACCAATGACTGTCCATGAATCATCCCTGTCGCCTTGTGTTCATGCTATCCTAGCTTGCAAGATTGGGAATTATGACAAGGCATATCAAATGTATCTCAGGACGGCAAGATTAGACCTAGATGATTATAATAATGATGCAAAGGATGGCTTGCATATCACAAGCATGGCAGGAAGCTGGATGTCGGTAGTGAAGGGATTTGGTGGTATGAAAATGGAAGAAAATCTGTTGTCCTTTCGTCCTATCATTCCAAGTCAGTGGCAGGCGTATGGCTTTTCCGTGACCTATCGCGGGGCTATACTCAAGCTCTGGATAGATCAAGACCAATGTACCATTGACAATACCTCAAATCAAGACGTCACTATTTTGATTAATGGCGATGTGTGTGCCTTGGCTGCGAAACAATCAATGCAAGCAAGTACTCAAACAAACTTAGTTATCTAACTCTACAAGCAAGACAACATGAGACCAAAACAACAATTAAGTTTTCTAAATATCTGGAACATGAGTTTTGGTTTTTTAGGAATTCAATTTGGATTTGCCTTACAAGGTGGGTTCATGTCAAGAATATTTCAAACCTTAGGAGCTGCTAAGGATGATATCCCAATGCTTTGGATATTTGCGCCATTGGCAGGCTTACTAGTCCAACCTGTAATCGGATATATGAGTGATCGGACTTGGAGTCCAAAGTGGGGTAGGAGGAAGCCGTTTTTTCTTATTGGTGCCATCCTAGCTTCTTTCGCCTTGGTTTATATGCCACATTCTCCAGTACTATGGGTCGCAGTTGGCTGTCTATTGATTCTCGATGCTTCCATCAATATTAGTATGGAACCCTTCAGAGCTTTAGTAGCTGACTTATTGCCAGAGTCCCAACGGAGTTATGGTTTTGTAGTACAGACTTTGATCATTGGCATAGGCACATGGGTCGCGAGTCAATTGCCTTGGATCATTAACAAGTTAGGGGTGAGTAATGAGGCAACTGCCAATGTTGTTCCAGCTAATGTAAAATGGGCATTTTTGATTGGTGGGATTGTCTTCATTACTTCAATACTCTATACCATATTTACAACTAAAGAATATCCTCCTGAAGACCTCGATGCATTTAATAAGGAGAAGGCCGAGACTGCAGGGTTCGGCAATGGAGTAAAGGAGATTTTTACGAATATAATCAACATGCCTACTACTATGAAGAAGTTAGGCGTAGTTCAGTTTTTTAGTTGGTTTGCCTTTTTTACAATGTGGAGTATGGCAACACCAGCTCTCACTGAGTATGTTTTTGAATCGCCTAAGCCAGATGCAGGTGTCATGAGTGATGCAGCATATACTGCAGCAGATCTTGCTTACAACAATGCCGCTGACCTAGTAGGTTCAGCAATGGGTACTTATGGTTTGACTTCTATGCTCTTTGCCTTAGTATTGACCTTTATCACAATGAAGTATAATATTAACAGAAAGCTAGTCCATATGGTTAGCTTAATCATCGGTGGCTTAGGATTCATTATGATGCTTTGGACTCACGATGCCACTATGCTCAACTTATGCTTTGCTTGTATTGGTATTGCTTGGGGAAGTATCTTATCAATGCCTTATGCAATGCTGTCAAGCGCCATTGACCCAAAGAAAATGGGAATCTACATGGGGCTATTCAATATGTTTATAGTAATACCACAAATTGTAGCTGCAGTTGGGGGAATCAACTTTGCTTACAAAACCTTTTTTGGAGAGGCAATCATTAATACCATGCTGCTGGCTGGAGCATGTCTTATTATTTCAGGGCTTTGCAATTTACTTATTACCAACCCTAATGCTATCAGATATCAATCAGAATCATGAAATACCTAGCTATATTTATTCTATCCATTGGACTTCTAAATTCATGTGCTAAGACTACTCAGCAATTGGCTCTTGCACCTATTGATCATACTGAGATTGATCTATCTCAAAACCTAGAGGCCATCATTGGACTGGCTTCGCCTATTCAATTGGAAAAAGGAGAAAATATCATCGATTTGACCTATTATTTCCATAACTCTCAAGTAGACTCAGTAGTATTCGACCAAGATGTAGAATATATCCTAGATGCAAAGCACCAGCGATTGCAAATTCAGCTCAATACAAGACCTAGTTATCTCTTGGCTAATATGACTTGTTACGTTGATGGTAAAAGCTATGACATCATGATTAAAAGCCCAAGAAAGCAAAGGGCATACTTTAAACTAGTCGACGCTGGATATACTGACGTCAAAGTAAAAGGTGAAATGAATTCTTGGAACCCAGGTCTTGGAGTGATGACTAAGCGTGATGACACATGGTCAACTACCTTTGACTTAAATCCAGGTAACTACCAATACAAGTTTGTGGTTGATGGCAACGAACTCAATGACCCTAATCCAGAGGTAAGAACTGTGTCCAATGGAAGTGGTGGCTTCAATTCACTCTATTCTATCAAGAAGCCAAGTAAGGATGAGTTGCCTTGGTTGATAACATCGAGTCATAGTGACAGTGATGTTACATTTACGATTAAAAATGGGGTAGCTCGAGTCTATTCTTATGTTGATAATGTCAAAGTAGAGCATTCAATAGTAGGAGATTTACTTAGTATATCACTTCCAATGTGGGCAAAGGCGCAAAAACGAACAACCCTACGATGTGTTGGATACAATACTTTTGGACTAACTAATGATGTTGAAGTCCAATTGGAATATGGTAAAGTGCTGCAATCCGCAGCAGATGTCATAAGGTCAGATTATGAAGCTCAGATTATGTATTTTACACTAGTCGATAGATTTAACAATGGTGACCTAGAGAACGATGATCCAGTCCAAGATGATAGACTCAAGCCACTGACCAATTATATGGGTGGGGACTTGGCTGGAATTACAACAAAGATACAAGATGGATATTTTGACTCGCTTCAGATCAATAGCATTTGGCTATCACCGATCACTCAGAATCCGCTAGATGCCTACCAAGAATACGTTGATCCACAATACTATTACTCTGGATATCATGGTTATTGGCCGATCAGTTCATCAAGAGTAGACCATCGATTTGGGAATGAAGAAGACCTCAGGGAGTTAGTGAAGGTAGCCCATGATAATGATATCAATATCTTACTGGACTATGTCACTAACCATGTCCATGAAGAGCATCCAATGTACCAACAGAACCCTGATTGGGCTACTGACTTAATCCTGCCTAATGGTGAAAGAAATTTGAGAATTTGGGATGAGCAAAGATTAACTACATGGTTTGACACATTTATGCCATCGCTAGACCTTTCAAATCCTGAAGTAATAGCGGCTCAAGTTGATTCCACTATGTATTGGATAAAGCATTTTGGATTAGATGGTTATAGACATGATGCTACGAAGCATATTCCTGAAGCTTTTTGGAAAGAGTTGACCAAGAGACTTAAACTAGAAGTGATGGATCCTCAAGCAAGGTCATTGTACCAAATTGGCGAAACATACGGGAGTAGAGAGTTTATCAAGAGCTATATTTCCACTGGGATGTTGGATGCACAGTTTGACTTCAATCTCTATTTTGATGCGAGAGAAGTCTTTGCCTTGGATGATGTGGGATTTGAAAAACTTGCAACTTCCCTTGAAGAGACATTTAGTTACTATGGATATCATTCTACGATGGGCTATATCTCTGGCAACCACGATCAAGCTAGATTTACATCATTGGCGAGTGGTGATGTGAGATTTGACGAGGATCAAAAAATGGCTGGATTTAATAGAGCGATAGGAGTCATTGACCTAGCAGGTTATGATAAGATGCAGATGCTTTTTGCATTTATTATGACAATTCCTGGTGTGCCGGTGATCTACTATGGTGATGAAATTGGGATGGCTGGTGCAGGTGATCCCGATAGTAGGAGGATGATGAGGTTTGAGAACTTAGCAGAGCAGGAAGCTGAAACAAAGGCAATAGTCAAAGCACTGACTGCATTGAGGAGGAATTTTCTGCCACTCATCTATGGTCACACAACTATATTAGAGGTTTCTGAGCAAGCATTTGTCTACTCTCGCCAATACTTTGAAGATGAAGCTATCGTCCTCTTCAACAAGAGTAATGAAGTAAAAGAAATCACAGTTGAGTCAGATAAAATCTTTAAAGGAAACTTTGAAGGGCAAATCAGTAAAGTGGGGAAGAAGTACTTAGTTGAATTAGAACCTTATTCATTCGAGGTTTTGACTACGAACGAATAAGGTTCCGAATAGATTATTGAGACTTAGTAGCCATCATTTTGATTTAAGTTTGGATTTGCTAGGAGGTCAGATGCCGGTATTGGGAAGATATCCCTATGTGCTTCAGTCAGCCTACCTTCTTTGACATTGCCCTTCCAAGGCCAGATGCCTTCTGTAGTAAATTGTCCAAATCTGACCAAGTCTACTCTTCTCGTAGCCTCCCAAAATAACTCTCTTACCCTTTCATCCAAAATAAAGGATAGTGTCAAATCTGACTCTGTTATATTGCCACTAGCATCGCCATATGCTCTTTCTCTAAGTTGGTTTACATAGGTTGCAGCCGTACCCATGTCTCCACCTCCTCCTCTCAATACTGCTTCAGCATACATGAGGTGTGCATCTGCCAGTCTAAACATTGGGTAGTCTGTGTCACAATGAGTTGGGTCAGACCCTGCGACTCCATCAATATTCGCATTGCTATATTTTGGTGCAGCTATACCTTGCTCATAGACGCCAATATCATCTATCTCAACACTGTGGCCTTCTGTCCAAAAGAATGATGATCTAGAGTCTATACTTCCAGTCAGGTCAGGGTACTTATCCAAGATAACACTTGTGGTTCTTAGGCCAGCCCATCCGCCGGAGGTCACTCCCCAATCTTCTGAATCCATAGTTCCACCAAGAGCAGCATTGACTAAGAAAGTAGTACATCCCCAGCTTTGGCTTTGTTTTCCATCAGATGCCAATGCAAAGATGATTTCGTTTGATTCATGGTTGTCTTTCATGAAAAGCTCAATATAGTTTGGCTCCAGAGAGTAGCCAGCATTGATGACTTTTTCGCAAGCTGTGATACAATCTGCATAGTGGTTTTCGCCAACCATGACCTCTGCATTGAGGTATAACTTGGCTTGTAACATCCAAAGGGCACCCTGATCAGCTCTTCCATATTCATGTTGTCTTGGAGCGGGAAGGAGGTTTTCAAGGTCAGCAAGCTCAGATTGGATGAAGTTAAATACTTCAATTGGCTCAGCTTGTACTGGTGGCTCTGCTGTTATTGAAGTGACTAAAGGTACATTTCTGAAAAGATCCAATGAGTGCCAATAGGCCAGAGCTCTCAGGAATCTTGCCTCATGATTGTACTGTCTCACAACTTCTTTATCACTCTCAGATAGTCCATTAGTACTTAGCTTTTCTTCGGAAGACTGACTGATGAAATCATTGCAAATGGAGACAATGAGGGCAATTCGATAGTAAAGTACTCTTACGAATTGATTCTCAGAGCTCCAAGAATGTTCGTGTAAGTCTCTGATTCCTGCATCTGTCCATCCCAATACTGCTTCGTCAGTGGTACATTCTTGGGCCTTCCAATAAGCTCTAATATAACTGGTAAATCCTTCATCATTGACAATAGATACATCAGGCGAACCATTGGGGCCATCCTGACCTGTAAGGGAGTAACTTGCATAGGCCTTCGCTAGGTATGACCGATAAGCGTCTACATCTTGAAAAATTTGCTCTTCAGTAAAGGCATCTTCTGGTGACAGTGCTAAGTCCGTACATTGTAAAAATGATAGACTTGAGAGAATTGCTATGTATAGTATCTTTTTCATAGTATTTTAAATTTAGAAGCCTATGTTTAGACCAATGAGGAAGTTTCTAGAGATTGGATACAGGTTGTTGTCAATACCACCATTGTACTGAGGCAGCTCAGGGTCTAACCCAGAATACCCAGTAATTGTCAGAAGATTAGTCACTGTGCCATAGACTCTAAAATTTCTAAGCGCTTTATTGCTTCCAATATTATATCCAAGTGTCAGGTTGTCTAACTTGAAGAATGAAGCATTTTCAACATAGTAGTCTGATTTGAGTTGTCTTTTCTTAAAGTTTAACCGAAAGGCAGACTCATCAATGTTATTTGTGACTCTATCGGTGAGTTTCTCAAAGAAGCCTGAAGATGAGGCTACATTGTTGTAAACATAGTTACCAAGGTGAGACCTCATCGTAGCTGAAAGGTCAAACTTTTTGTATCTCAAAGTTGTCGATAGGCCTAGCATGAGATCTGGTTGAGAGCTTTCATTAACTACCAAGTCATTTTCATTAATGAGACCATCTTTGTTAATGTCTTCGTAGATGTCGAGTAAGTCTACGAGACCATCACCATTGATATCCTCTTTGTCAGGGATTGGAAGACCATCTGCACCTCTTTTATGAATATATGTTCTAAATGTACCAATACTTTCTCCTACTTTAAGGATTTGGATAGTCTGGCCTACATCACCTGATATTCCACCTGTCTCGTATCCTCCAAAGTTCGGATCATTGGTATTGTCTAAGGCAATGATTTTATTGACATTCCTTGTGGCATTGAAGTTTAAGGATAGTCCCCAATTTGGTTTATCGTATAAGATGGTATTCAAAGAAAGTTCGACACCTTTGTTAGAGACTTCTCCAACATTGGTAATGATTCTATCTGATAAGTTGGTAAATGCAGGAGCTGCAATTTTAAAAATAAGGTCATCTGTGGTCTTGTTGTACACTTCTATGGACCCATTTATTCTATTGTTTAATAGACCATAGTCGATACCAAAGTTGAGGGTTCTAGACTCTTCCCATTTGATATTCGGATCTACACCTATCCCTCTTAGTGTCTGCACAAAGCCATCTCCAAATTGGTAGGCTGCATCTGTCGTACTGTAACTGTAGAAGGTAGAGTAAAGAAAGTCGTCAAACTCTTGACTTCCAGTCACACCCCAACTCAGTCTTAATTTCAAATCGGAAAAGGTGTTAGAGAGAGTCTTTCCAAAGTCTTCCTCTAGTACCCTCCATGCTACTGCAGCAGAAGGAAAGAGTCCCCATCTGTTGCCTTGGCCAAACCTAGAAGAGCCATCTCTTCTTAATGATGCAGTGATGAGGTATTTCTCATTCAAGGTAAAATTAGCTCTACCAAAGAATGAAATCAGTCTATTTGTAACCAGAAAAGAATCCTGCTGAATGTCAGTAGTATATGTATACTCTCCATCTTCGAGGGTAAGTTCTCGACCTTGCTCCCATCTGTTTTGTTGGTCGCTTTCTAACCAAGAGTGACCTGCAACAAGGTTCAACTTAGAATTGATACCTTCTAGAGGCAGATTGTATGTGGCATAACTCTCTATCTGCTTAGTATAGTTTTCAAAGTTTTCATTGAATAGAAATCCACCCCTGACGAATGATTCATTGTCTTTGAGGGTAGGGTCTTCTAGTTTTCTCTTTGTCCCATCAATCAGGTCATAACTCACATCAGAAGTCAATGAAAGTCCTTCTACGAATGGTAGATTGATAGTCAAACCTGCTGAGTTTAGCGTTCTTGTAGTTTTTCCAAGATCATTGGTCAGCATCAAAGACGAGACAGGGTTAGTGACTGCAAGAGGGTCGTCCCATTGATAGTATCCACCAAATGGAGAATCAGGGTCAAGTACTGGTCTTGTTGGGTCAAACCCTATTGCTGATCCCATGACATCAGGAGTAAATCTATCTTCTGTAAGTCCAGTTTTAGACTTCAATCTTACTTCCAGTACTTTGTCAAAGAAGTTCATATTGACATTACCGCCAAAACTTATAGTCTGGTGCTGAGATGTAAGTAAGACTCCATTATTCTTTAGAAAGCCACCAAAGAGTCTATAGTTGATATCTTTAGTTCCGCCTGATAGCCCTATGTTGTGTTCAGTGCTTTGAGCAACCTGGGTAACCTCATCAACCCAGTCAGTATTTGAATCTCCAAGAAACTCTATTTCTTGTGGGGCCTTTGAGTTAATGGCATTTCTGAAATTAGCTGCACTGAGGTTGGTTGTTTCAGCAGCAAGCACAGCTGCATTGACATTGCCTGAGTAGTCAATTTTTAGTTTGCCCGATGATCCTTGCTTTGTTGTAATGATAATAACACCATTGGCACCTCTAGATCCATAAATCGCTGCTGCTGAAGCATCCTTAAGCACCGTCATACTTGCTATTTCACTAGCATTGACAAAGTTGAGAGGGTTTCTAGACCCTGCTACCGATCGATTGTCCATTGGTACCCCATCAATAACTATCAGTGGATCATTTGATGCTCCGAATTCTTCACCTATGGAGGTTCCACCTCTGATTCTAATCCTAGACTCACCTCCTGGGTCACTATTACTTGAGATTTGTAGACCTGCAACCTTCCCATTGAGGAGTTTCTCTGGAGAGTTGATAGACCCTTTAATGAAGTCTTTTTCATTGACCTTGGTAACCACACCTGTAAGGTCTTTCTTGCCAACCGCTCCATATCCAATGACTACAACTTCATCAAGAAGTTCGCTGGCTTCACCTAAACTTAGGTTGCCATCAAACCCTGGAGTGACTTCCTGTTCGGTAGTATTGTAACCTACATAGGAGAATACAAGGATATCTCCTTCACCAGCATTGATGGTGTACCTACCATCAAAGTCTGTAATAGTACCTACAGACTGATTAGACTTAACTGTAACATTGACACCTATCAGGGGTTCTCCAGAAGTGGGGTCGGAGACTACGCCGCTAATTTGAGAGAAAGCAGATGTCAGACAAAGAAAACATACAGCAGCAAATGCTACAATACGCTGAGAGCATCGTAATATTCTCATAGTTAGATTTTAGATTTTCGTATTAAAATGATGCAGCCTATGCAGGCTAGGTCCTTTGAAAAGACAAAAAATGGGCTGACTACAGTATAGTCAGCCCATCAAAAAAATTAATTATTGTACTGTTGCAGAGTACACTTCTCCATTGAAAGAAAGTGTCACTGTATAAGTTCCAGCTTGTCCTAGAGCTATGTTGTTTCCATCTGTATTTAAGAAAGTCAAGTCACCACCAAGGTTGTGTGCCCAATCGTCTCCTGCTCTAAACTTCCACTCTTCTGTAGTAAAATCACCGGTCAAAGAGTATGTCGTAACACCATCAGCAAATCCATTTGCTGTCATATCTACATCGCTATCCCAAGTAGCTCCTGGTCCTCCAACTCCAATAACTCCCCATCCTGCATCACTCATAGTTGCAGACCATGTATCTCCTTCATCAGCAGTAGATAGTGTGATATATCTAGCTCCTGCTCCAGGAGTTGGGATATCAGCTCCTCCATTTGAAAGTGTAGCCAATTCTCCACCTAAGTTGAAGTCCCAAGCATCATTTGCTCTGAACTTCCAGTTTCCTGAATCTGCGAAAGAGACAACTCCATACCAAGTATGAACACCTGCATCTTCTTTGTGGAATAGGTTTCTATCTGCATCCCAGCCATTAGCTGTTGCATCACCAATGATTCCCATTTGGTAGTCATTGGGATTAAACGTGATTTCTGGAGCATCTCCTGTTCTTTCAGCATCTAGAGTAAATCCATTTTGCTTGCTCCAATTAACAGTAATAGTATATTCTCCATCTTCTCCTTGTTGGATGTTGCTGCCACCTGTCACTAAGTCAGCAGTAGAACCACCAAAGTTTGTAAACATTTGATAACCATTTGAAGCATCATTTAGTGATCCATTTGGATCGATTCTTCTGTTGATTCCCCATCTACAGTTGAATCTTACCTTCCATTCTCCACTTCTAAGTACTACGCCAGACTGAGACCAAGATCCACCATCTGCACTAAGAGTACCTGTAAGTGGCGTATCTAAAGACCATCCATTTGGAGTTGCACTTCCAATGATACTTGCATCTTTGATATTGTAAAGAATTAATTCACTTGTCATTTCGTCATGAGATACCTTGTATAGTCCCGCATTTGCAACATTGAAAGCAGGTCCATCAACAGCTGTAGTTACTAGCAAGAAGCTATTGTGCTCACAGTTTGAACCCTCGTCAGTAACTGTTTCCAATGTACCTCCAATAGTAGCTGTTACTTCCTTGTCAGTAATTTGAACAACATTGTAGCTTCCAGCTTCGAGCCACATATAGCCAGCGTTGAACCCAGATCTATCTTGTGATTGAAAGTCATTAGCCTCTACAACCTCAGCAGAAAGCCCTGCAGAACTTGCTGGATCAGCACCATCTAAACTTAAATACAGTCCATCAGCAACATTGACACTTCCGCTTCCTGGATCAATGATGATTGGGTCATCTTCATCACATGATGTCATGACTAACATTGAGCTAAGGAGCATCAACATAAACGAATAGTTAAATAATTTTTTCATAGTAGATATTTGCGTTAATTGATTGATAAAATAGTATAGTTATAATTAGATTCAAGACAAGTCTTCAATGGAGTTAGTGTCACATTGACAATATTGTCTTTAAGCGAAATTAATATAAAATTGAGTATATCAATGCAAAGCGGTGGATATTTTTCTTGACAGTGAGTTTATTAGACTGTATTTCAGGTTGTTACACTGAGTCTAAATGTCAAATTGTAGGTTGCCATTCTTCTTTCTGAGCTTATAGGTATCCATGTCAAAGCTATAAAGTTTAGCTGGTCTGTGCGACACATCATCTTGAGTTTGATCAAGGTCTATGAGGAGGTCAAGTGAGTTAAGTTTTCGTCTGAAGTTTCGCTTGTCTAATGTAATGCCAAGGACAGTTTCATAGAGATTTTGTAGCTGATTAAGGGTGAATCTTTTGGGAAGTAGGTTGAAGCCAATCGGTCGCTCTCTGAGTCTTACTTTCAGTCTGTTCATAGATGTCTGAAGGATGAGATCATGGTCATAGGCCATGTTGTGAGCTTCTGAAAGTTCTATCCATTGTAGATCACGATCCTGAGCATCTTTGAGCTCGTATTGACCGATCTTGACTAAAGAGTAATAAGCTACCGTAATGACTCTGTCTAAGGGATGTCTGTCCTTTGCAGAGAATGCCTTTACCTCTTCGACATAGATATTCTCGAGGCCAGCTCGTTGTTTAAGGATCCTCTTAGCGGATTCGTCCAAGCTCTCATCAGCGAATACAATATCTCCAAGCAGGGAGTACTGACCTTTAAATGGTTCGTCTTTGCACTTAATGACTAGTAGCTTGAGACTAGATTGGTCGTAACCAAAGATGACACAGTCAACAGTCACTAAGCAACTATATGTACTTTTGACTTCTGTCAAGTTTTCTTTGACTACTTCAACATACTTGTCTAGCACAACTGTGGGTTTGAGAGTTAATGTTCTGGACTACTTACAATCTCGAATATAAATTGAAGTATTGAGACGAAGCAGTAATATCACTAGTTATTTGATTATTCTACTGGTTGGACTCTCTATTTTTATATTGAATAAGATAGAGTATTTATCATGTTAATCGTGCTGATAAGATGAACTACAGACATTCAGGTTGAAGTTAAATACTTCAAATAACTGGGTTGCAATTCTTGATTTTGTCAGTTAGCTATTAGTGTAAACTCAGAAGAATACTATAGTCTTGCATCACTCAAACACTACAGTCTTATTGTTGTAAGTCATGACATTATGATTGATATGCGACCATATGGCTTGGGCAAATACAATCTTCTCTATATCCTTGCCTTTACGCTTCAGATCTTTGATTGAATCTCTATGCGATATAGGTACTACATCCTGACAAATTATTGGGCCTTCATCGAGGTCTGAAGTGACATAATGAGCTGTTGCACCCATAAACTTGACACCTCGCTTAAAGGCATTTCCGTAAGGGTCAGCTCCTGCAAATGCTGGTAGTGAAGAATGATGAATATTGATGATTTTATTTTTGTACTTCGAAACCATATTCTCTGATATGATTTGCATATATCGAGCAAGTAATATCAGGTCTATATTATGTTCCTGCAATAGAGCAATTTCTTTGGCCTCTTGTTCCTGCTTATTATCTTTAATAATCGGGATGTGATAAAATGGAATGCCATGTCGCTCTGCAACCTTTCTAAATTTGTCATGATTACTAATGATAAATGGGATCTCAACGTCCCATTCTTTTGACTCCCAACGAGCTAGGATATCGTACAAGCAATGACCATATTTAGAGACGAATATAGCTACCCTTGGCACGCAGTGGCAAAACTCAATACTCCACTGCATGTTGTATTTCTTGGCTATCAAAGTTTCAAAAAACTCAGCAATTTTGTCTTGAGGAATGCCAAACCCATCAAGCTCCCATTCTACTCGCATGTAGAAGTATTGCTCGCTATGATCCACATGTTGGTCAAGGTCAATGATGTTTCCGTCATTGGTTAAGAGAAAGTCTGTCACAGTGGAAACAATGCCTTTTTGATCAGGGCAGTGTATCATGAGTATTGCAGTATCCTTTTTCACAAGTATCAGTTTGTGTTAGTGCAGCAAAAATGATGCCTTTGATGACCTAATGACTGAAGTTTGTAATTAAGGTAAAGAAGGCAAGGGGAGTCACACTTGGCTAAGTGCTGAAACTATCAAAGGTATTATGCTTATTTAGTATACGATATTCAATTGTTGCAACATTGTTATTAGTAATTTGCGTTATCTTTGTGCTTAGAATGAAATTATCCGCATTCATATTAGTCCTTATATTTTTCAAAGCTTCAGTGTTACCAAGCTGTAGCACTGGACATTATTGTGCAGAAGAAGAAACTCACCATAGTCAGCACCAAGAGCAAGATAGTGATCAAGGCCATTGTGGTTCAGCTTGTATTTGTTTCGGTTGCGGACTAAACTATGTCGTTGAAGACTATATCTTATCATCCATTACAATGCCGGTTTCTACAAATGAATTGACGGTGGAGTATTCTGACCTGTATGATTTGTCTGTTATGCATGCCATATGGCACCCTCCAGCTCTAGTATGATGAATTCTAATGGATAGGTACGTCCTGTCTGTTCTTTTATCATTTTATCATACTAAACTATAATCATGAAATTATCATCGACCTTCCGAGGATTTGGAAGGCTATTAATTATACAAGTAATCCTAATTGCAACTGCTTTAGGGCTCGTAATTCCATTAAGTGGCCAAGCTGACCATGTCGAGCTATCCGTATCGGGTGCATGTGGGATGTGTACAGCTAATATCGAGGCTGCATCTAACTCAGTAAAAGGAGTAAGATCTGCAAGCTATAACCTAGAAACTCAAATGCTGCATGTTGATGTCAAACCAAGCGTATTTTCTCTTGAGGTGTTGGCAAAAGCAATAGCTGATGTAGGTTATGACAATGAGCTCTTTAGTGCTAGTCTTACCGATTACAATAATCTAGCACTTTGCTGTCAATATAGAGATGAGACAGAGGAAGCGACCACAGAGCCAACAAAGGAGTTTGCCAAGTCTCTATTTTTATCAGGTAAAGTCTTGCAAGCAGTTGAAGGTGGCTTCGAGTCTTTGATTGGTGCAACAGTACTTTGGAAAGGAGCCGATGTAGGTGCCACTACTGACCTAGATGGGAATTTTGAAATTGGGAGAATAGCTGCAACTGACAACCTTATTATCAGTTATATCGGCTTTAATAATGATACCATCGATGTCTCTAGGACTAACAATGTCCACCATGTAATGAATACCAATACAGTCATGGATGAAGTAGTAATCACTCATAAAAAGAAAACAACATCTATTTCATTTATTGACCCTATTCAGGTCTCCTCGATATCGGAGGAAGAACTTTGCAAGGCAGCTTGTTGTAGCTTATCTGAGAGTTTTGAGACAAGTCCAGCTATAGATGTCAGTTTTGCTGATGCAGTGACGGGTACTCGACAGATACAGATGCTAGGCCTGGCTGGGAAGTATGTACAGATATCTAGGGAGTTGATTCCTGATGTGAGGAGTATCTCAGTTGTGCACGGAATGGAAGATACTCCTGGGCCATGGGTAGAATCTATCCAGCTAAGCAAGGGAGTTGGCAGTGTAGTCAACGGATATGAGAGTATGACTGGTCAGATCAATGCAGAATTAAGAAAACCAGAAAAGGTAGACAAGTTCTTCCTCAATGTCTATGGAAACCAAGGAGGAAGATATGAAGCTAATGTGAATTACAATCATGAGTTCAATCAGAATATCTCAACTGGATTCTTGCTTCATGGTTCTACAAGACAGCAAAGAATGGATAGGAATGAAGATGGATTTCTAGACAATAAGCTTTCAAATAGTTTCATTGGAATCAATAGGTGGAAGTACCAGCATAAAAATGGTTTGCAGGCACAGTTCGGAGTGAAGGTATCGCAAGACGAATCTCAAGTTGGTAGCCTTGGATACTTAGATCAGAACCAATCTCAAGCGAGTTGGGGAGGGCAGACGTCTAAGGAGAAGGTTGATGTCTGGGCTAAGATTGGTAAAGTATTTAATAAACAAAAGAATAGGAGTGTGGGTCTTCAGTTAGCTTATAATACGCATACTCGGGATTCGCAGATTGGGGTAAAGACCTATAATGTAGACCACACATTCCTGTATGCGAATGCTCTTTTTCAGACTGACCTGGTATCCAAACAGCATAGCCTCACCACTGGGATTAGCTTGCTAGTAGATGATATCGAAGAAGATTTTATCCAAGATATATCTGGACTTATGTTTCCAATTAATCATGAATTTGATAGAATAGAACAAACACCTGGGATATTCGCAGAGTACACATTCAAGCCAAATCCTGACTGGACTATAGTAGCTGGGTTGAGAGGAGATCATCATAACTATTTTGGCTTTCAAGCCTCTCCTCGATTGCATGTTCGCCATGCGATTAAGGATGGATCTGTGATTAGATTTGTTTCAGGTATAGGGTGGAGGTCTCCGAATATTATCAATGACAACCCGCGTATATTCGCCAATAATAGACGACTCGATTTTAACATGACTAACCTGCCACTTTATGGGTTAGACAAAGAAGTATCGTGGAATTCTGGGGTAAATTTGACTCAAGAACTCAATCTAGGCAATAGAGAGTCGGTGCTCAGTGTGGATTACTACTATACCCACTTTATTAATCAGATCATTGCTGACTACGAAGAGTATGCTGTTCAATTTGTTAATCAGAATGGAGATTCATATGGTCACAGTGCTCAAGCTCAGTTGGACTATGAGTTGTTTGACAATTTTGATGTTAGGTTAGCCTATAGGTACAATATCTCTTATGCTAACCTAGGTGGAGAATTAAAGGAAACACCATTCAATCCATTTCACAAGGCATTTGTCAACCTCGCTTATGAGACAGAGAGCAAGTGGTACTTTGACGCTACTATTAACTGGAGAGGAAAGCAAAGACTGCCAAGCGCTGATTGGAGAGGAGATAATGTTCAATATGAGGAGTATACTCCAGATTACTTCTTAGTCAATGCCCAGATTCGTAAGTTTCTTTCAGCAGAATTCGAATGGTACCTTGGTGTTGAGAATGCTTTCAATTTTACCCAAGAGGATCCAATCCTAGGTGTAGACGAACCTTTTACTAGTAATTTTGATGCCTCATTGGTATGGGCTCCTATTTTTGGAAGAAATATCTATGTAGGTCTTCGTTATAAGCTAGGAAAATCATAGTTATTCTTACCTTCACAATAACTAAAGAGTCATTATGAAATCTATACAATACTTAGCAATAGTTTCTATGGTTGTACTATTTACAGCTTGTAATAAAACCATAGTTACTGAAAACATAGGCGAAATGAGTTCCAAGATTAATTATCCAAATACACTGAGAGATGATTCTGTGCAAGATGATTACCATGGCACAATAATCAAAGACCCGTATAGGTGGCTAGAAGATGATAATAGTGAAGAAACTAAGGCTTGGGTTACGGCTCAGAATGCTGTGACTTTTGACTATCTCTCTAAGATTCCATACCGTGATTCACTCAAACAAAGAATAGAGAAGCTATGGAATTACGAGAGATTTGGGATTCCGTTTAAGGAAGGCGACTATTACTACTATTTCAATAATAATGGACTACAGAACCAGAGTGTACTCTACAGAGTCAGTAATCTAACCGATGCTGAAGGAGAACTAGTACTAGACCCAAATACATTTTCTGAAGATGGAACTGCTTCGCTTGGAGGTATGAGCTTTGATAAGAGTGGTCAGTATTTAGCTTATCAAGTATCTGAAGGGGGAAGTGATTGGAGGACAGTAAAGGTAAGGGACGTCATTACTGGTGAATTGTTAGAAGACCAATTGAATTGGATTAAATTTTCTGGATTGTCTTGGGCTGCCAATGGATTTTATTATTCAAGATATCCAGAGCCTGTAGCAGATGGCGAACTGTCAGCAAAGAACGAGTACCATAGTGTCTACTACCACAAACTCGGTGATAAGCAAGAGAATGATCAATTAGTCTATGTAGACAACGATAATCCACAGCGAAATGTCTATGCTTCTACGAGTTCAGATGAGCGGTTCTTGATACTCAGTACTTCTGAATCCACTAGTGGCAATGCTTTCTCTATCAAAGCACTTGACACTGATGATAGCTTGATGCCAGTAGTGACAGCCTTCGATCATGACTACTCATTCGTGGGAAATGAAGGAAACATCCTTTACTTCTTGACTAATGCCAATGCTCCAAAGATGCAACTCGTCAGTATAGATTACGACGCAGCTAAGGGAGGTAATTTGACATTCAATACTGTGATTCCAGAAGATGACGACGTGCTTAGCTCAGTGACCTTGGTAGGTGGCAAGTTCTTCGCTAAGACTATGCATAATGCGAGCAGTAAGATAGTGGCTTATGACTTGAGTGGTAATATAATTGGTAATGTAGAACTACCAGGAATAGGAACTGCTAGTAGTGTCTCAGGTGAGAAGGATGACAGTGTTGCCTTTTTCTCGTTTTCATCATTTACTGAACCAGGAAAGATTATCAGCCTAGACACTGAGAGTCTTACGACAGCTACATTTAGGTCTCCCGATGTAGATTTTGATTCTGATGATTATATCACTCAGCAGCAATGGTTTGTCAGTAAGGATGGTACTCGAGTACCAATGTTTATTACTCACAAGAAAGGGATAACACTTGATGGTAGTAACCCAACTTTATTATATGGATATGGTGGGTTTGACATTTCTATTACCCCTGGCTTTAGTCTCACTAAAATACCACTACTTGAAGCAGGAGGAGTCTATGCTGTAGCAAATATTAGAGGTGGAGGAGAATTTGGGTCAGAATGGCATAAAGCAGGGACACAAGAACGCAAGCAAAATGTATTTGATGACTTCATTGCTGCAGCAGAGTACCTGATAGGTGAGGGTTATACAAGCTCTGAGAAGTTGGCAATTGACGGTAGATCCAATGGTGGACTACTAGTAGGCGCATGTATGACACAGAGGCCAGATCTCTATAAGGTAGCATTTCCCGGAGTAGGAGTACTTGATATGTTGCGTTACCACCAGTTTACGATTGGCTGGGCATGGGCCGGTGACTATGGTAGGAGTGATGAGCCAGAGGCATTTGATTACTTGGTGAAATATAGTCCTTTGCACAATGTCAAGCCAGCTGCCTACCCATCGACCATGGTGGTGACAGCTGACCATGATGATAGGGTAGTGCCAGCTCACTCTTTTAAGTACATTGCAGAGTTGCAACACCAACATACAGGTGAGAACCCTGTCTTAATTCGCATTGATGTCAGTGCAGGTCATGGTGCAGGGATGCCTACAGACATGCGTATCCAGCAGGCTGCTGATATCCTAGCATTTATGTTTTACGAAATGGAAGAGTAATTACTTAGAGAGCTCGAGTTGAGCTTTGACATATTTTCCTACAATGTCAAATTCAAGATTAACAGCATCTCCAATGGCTAGGTACTGAAATACAGTATGCTCATAAGTATAGGGTATGATTGCTATTTGGAAGGTGTCAGTTGTTGGATTGACTACAGTCAAGCTAGTGCCATTGACAGTGATAGAGCCTTTTGGTACGACCAAACCTTTATGATCATCACCTATATAAGTAAATGTAAAGTACCAACTCCCATCGACTTCTTCTATGGCTTGGCAGGTAGCTTTGCCATCGACATGACCTTGTACCATATGTCCATCAAGTCGATCATTGATCTTCATGCATCGTTCGATATTGACATAGTCACCTGGCTTGAGATTGCCTAGACAACTTACATCGATAGTCTCCTTAATCATCACGACCTCGTAAGATGTAGGATGAATCTTAGTGACTGTGAGGCATACGCCATTATGTGCAATTGATTGGTCCACATAGACTTCATCCACGAAATCGCATGATACTTCTAATGTGATGTTGGTCCCTTCTGTAATGACCTTGTTGATCTGACTTACAGTTTCTATAATTCCTGAAAACATAGGTTGATTTATCTCAATACTTCAATATATCCACTGAGTGTCTCAGTGACTTCCAATATACCAATGGTATTCCGTTGTAAAAGTTCACAGGAATAATAATATGTGCCATCATCTACGTCATCTCCACCAAGATTTTGACCATCCCAAAGTAGTTCTGGGTCGGTAGTTTCATAGAGTAGGTTGCCCCACTTGTTGTAGACTTTGAAGTCGACCTCTTCGACAAAGAGATTTTTTCTTGGCACAAAAAGGTCATTGGCATTATCACCATTAGGGGTAAAAGTATTGGGTAGTTCATAGATCAAGCACTTGTCTACACAGATGGTATCCGAAGGCGAACTCATGTTACCCAATTGATCCGTAGCAATAATGTAGTAACATCCACCTACAATGGTTGACCTTTCATCGAGGTAGGCAATGTCATCAACCTCTGTTTGTCCAATTTGTTCAAAAGCATCTTGGTCTGATTCTGCATAGTATATAGCATAGTCTGAGATGTCTACATTTTCAGGGCATTCTATTAGGTTTTGACTCCAGCTGAGGTTGTTGAAGTATTCTTCTAGTGTTGGATCTTCTTCTAGTTGCTGACATGCACTCAATACTTCTAAAGGCACTGGGCAGGGTGGTCTGAGGTCTATTGGTGTAGCACAGTGTTCCTGCGAGAAGTTAACGACTGGATCTGGAAAAGGCTCAATACTGAATGTCCCTATAGATTCTATTTTATAGCAGTATTCAATATCGTTTTCCAATCCTCTATCTTCATATGTCGTAGCTGTAGTAGTTGCAATCCATTCGAACACTCCTCCAATTTCTCTATAGATATTATATTCTGTATTTTGCCATGGTGTGCTTGCTTGCCAAGAAAGGTTAACTTGCTGATCAGTAACAGAAGAGGTCAAGAATACTGTAGTGGCATCTCCAGACTCTTTATCAATAGTGCCATTGCTCAGCGTCATGTTGTACGTCCATTGATTGTCTAAAGTATTGACATCACGATGAATGAGTGAATCATGCATAGAGAAGTCTGAAATTAATGATTCATTTAATGTCAGAATACTGACTAGTGCCCCTGCTCCATCGCTTGCAAACAGATTTAAGGTATAAGGTCCAGGGTTAGCTACAGTGTCATAGTCCACAGCAGATGGGACAAGCCAATTCACTTGAATTTCTCCTGAGCTAGTATCTGTGGATAATACACTTGCCTTCGTAATATATGGAATGTCTCTATTTGCTAAGATGCAGACTTCTTCGCTTGGTATACTCTCGGCTACATTGATTGGGGATTGAGCAGCAGACAAGCCACTCAATAAAGAAGTAATTCTATAGCAGTACACGGTATTAGGGTCTATATTTTCATCAGTATAGGTATAGAATCCATTTTCTATTTCATTGGTCAAAAAGACTAACCTAGTATAACCTTTACCATCAAGTCCTGTTTCACAGTTTTCTGGAACAAATGGATTACTGCCTTCCTTTCGCCAAACGCTAAAACCTATAAAGTTATCAGTGTTAGAGAGATCGCAGAAATAAGGGGAGTCCCAGGTTATAGTATTTTGATTCAGTGCTTTTTCGACAGCAACATTCTCAGGAGGAGGAGCAAGGACTTTAATTCTTATAGTATGGATATCTACTAAACCATTCGAATCTTCTGCTCTCAGTACAACTTGATAATACTGATCTTGCACATGGTCACAGGTTGTCTCCCATACGAATTGTGAACCAAATGGAGTCTCTTCGTAGTTATTTGTCGTAGTCAGTTCAGCAAACGGGGCATTACTCAAAAAAGGCCCACCACTACCTGATAACTTCACACCATCATTGTCTGGATCAGAAATCATAATAGGTATATTGACCACATCTCCAGCGATTACACAGAGTTCTTCTTCTGTTTCTATGATGGGAGGAGAGTTTTCACAGTTGTCTACACTGATTTGCATATCTCTGATGATTGAAGAGATCAATACTCCGTTACGATATTCAGAGATTTTTATGGCAATATTGTATTCGCCTACTGCTTGTGGAGAGTCCCAAAGAAAGTTACCTGTCAACTCATCTAGGGAAATCATATTGTCAATGCCGGCCATGATGGCATCTGGGTATTGATAATTTGGTACAGGTGTACCGATATCCATCATAGGAAAGATAAGTTCATATCCAATACTGTCGCCGTCACTGTCATAAGCATTAGGGTTGTGTATGAATGGTTGGTCTACGCAAGTATAATCCAAGGGCGGTTCAAGCAGCTCCACTGAGTTATTAAGACCTTGAAATTGGACATTAAGCAGAGTAAATGTAGTCTCAAGATAAAATGGAATATCTACACTATTCGGATAGTTGACATTGAGGATTCCACTCACTCTATTTGGATCAATAAAGGATAGAGTATAGGTAGCTCGAGAAGCATAGGTATGCTCACCTACATAGCAGTTTATCTTGACATCAGTAGAAGGGATTTGTTCTCCAGCTCCATTATTGTTTTGTCTATAGAGAATATCCGCAGAACCATCTCCCCAATCTAGTTGTAGACTGTCTCTATCTGCTGACACACTGGAAGCCTTGGTGTAGGTCTTGATTGTAGCACGTATGGTCAGTGGCCCAATCTGCTCGTAGATGATCTCTCCAGCACGATTATGTGTAGCAAACACTGAGGTAAGCAAAATCATTAAAAATAAACCTAGACTGATTGTCTTTTTGAGGAGCATAGTATGCTTATTATATTGTAACAACTTAAAAATAAGCATTATAGTTTGATGATGCTAGTCAAATTGCTAGGATAAACATTCCTTGAGACATTCTTTCCAAGATCTTGGTGTAATCCCGAAGGTAGACTTCAGTTTTGCATGAGACAATACACTCCACTTGGGACGTGGTGCAGGTGCTCCAAAGTCTTCTGTAGTTTGCTCTGCTACTTGACAAGGAATTTGTTCTAATCTAAAGATCTCTCTTGCGAAGTCAGCCCAATTTGTCACACCACTATTTGAGAAGTTGTAAGTGCCGTAGAGATTACTCGGGTCAGAAGAGGTCAATACTTGGTTTACTATGGTCAAGACAGTCAGCGCAATGTCTGGAGCATAGGTAGGAGCTCCTAGTTGGTCACTTACTATCGTCAGACTGTCTCTGCTGCCGCCTAGTCTTTTCATGGTATTGACAAAGTTGTGTCCTTCCTTGTCATACACCCAAGATGTCCTAAGTATGATGTGTTCCGAAAGGCTATTGCGTATTGCTTCTTCTCCAGCGAATTTTGACTTGGCATACTCTCCTTGAGGTTGACAAGGGTCGCTTTCTTTGATTGGTCGATCAGTGATACTATGGTAGACATAGTCACTAGAGATATAGATGAGGACAGCACCAGCTTCTTTACAGAGTTGTGCAAATTGGCTCGTAGATGCTTCATTGATCGCAAAGGCTGTTGCACTATCTTCTTCTGCCTTATCCACAGCAGTATAGGCAGCCACTTGGATGACAACATCTGGCTTGTGCTTTGTAAATGCTTGAGAGATTTCTTCAGGCTTAGTCAGGTCACAGTCTTTAGTAGCTAGTCCAACCCACTCATGAGCTGTATCTTTCTTTACTAAGTGATGAAGGGCTCTTCCAACTTGTCCTGTCAGTCCATTGAATAGAATCTTTGCCATTTGCTCAATTATATTAAGTATTATTCAAATATGAAATGTTCTCCCCAGTTTGGCTGGTTCTGGTCTTTTTCAGAAAGGATAAGTTGACTCTTGTCCATACCCCAATCAAGGTCAAGTGTTGGGTCAAGAGCATTCAATCCAGAGTCATAGTCTTTAGCATAGTGATTGTCGCATTTGTATGAGAAGATCGCCTCATCACTCAACACTATAAACCCATGGGCAAATCCTCTTGGCACATAGAAGAGTTTCTTGTTTTCGGCACTGAGTTCTACACCTATGCTTTGCCCATATGTAGGTTCTGACTTTCTTAAGTCAACGATAATATCAAGTACGCGTCCTTGGATCACTCGAACTAATTTAGCTTGAGTGTAAGGTGGCTTCTGAAAGTGCAATCCTCTGAGGACACCTTTAGTAGACTTTGACTCATTATCTTGGACGAAGGGTCTATCTGGAATGATATCCTTCCATGTTTTAGAATTGAAGGTCTCTAAGAAGTACCCTCTATCGTCACCATAGACACTTGGCGTAATGATAACGACATTTTTAAATCCTGTTTGTTCTACTTGCATAGTCTGAGTAGTTGCTATTTAGATCTGAAAAATACGGAAATTGGCACTCCATTGAAATTGTAGCGTTGTCTAAGTTGATTTTCTAAGTAGTGCTTGTATGACTCTTTCATTTGACCAGGGTGGTTGCAGAAAAACACAAATGCCGGATATGCTAATGGTAGTTGCGTGACATACTTGATTTTTATCTGCTTCCCTCTATGGGCTGGAGGTGGAGTCTTTTGGATAGCCTCTTGTAAAAACTCATTTAATTCTGAAGTCTTAATACGTCGAGTTCTATTCTCGAAGACTTCCATTGCTACGTCTACAGCCTTAAATATTCTAGTTTTTTCCAATGCACTAATGAATAAGATAGGAAGGTCAACAAATGGAGCTATCCTTTTATGAATCGCTTCGATATATTCCTTAGATGTATTGGTTTCTTTATTCTCAATTGTATCCCACTTATTGACCAAGATGACGATTCCCTTGTTTCGCTTTTGAGCTAGTGAGAAAATATTCAAATCTTGGGCTTCAATCCCCGCTTGTGCATCAATAAGCAACATACAGATATCAGCTTCTTCTAAAGCTCTGATGGCTCTCATAACAGAGTAGAACTCTATGTTTTCGTGTACCCTCGCTTTTCGTCTAATTCCAGCAGTATCAATTAAGAGAAACTGCTTCCCATACTTGTCATACTTACTGTGTATAGAGTCTCTAGTGGTGCCTGCTATATCGGTGACTATGTTTCTATCCTCGCTGAGTAGGGCATTGGTCAGTGACGACTTCCCCACGTTAGGTTGTCCAATAATGGCGATTTTGGGTAGATTAGCATCATCTTCTTCCGGTGCATCGGGCATAAGCTCTGTTGCCGCATCTAGTATCTCTCCTGTACCTGTCCCAGTAATAGAAGATAGAAAGAAGGTATTCTCGAATCCAAGACTCCAGAATTCATTAGCCATAAGCTGTCTGGTAGGACTATCTACCTTGTTTACAACTAGGAAGATTGGCTTTTTAGACTTTCTGAGAATGTTAGCTAGGTTTTCATCTAGGTCAGTGACCCCAGTCATCACGTCTACCATGAATAGGATGATGTCAGCCTCTTCCATTGCTAGAATGGCCTGCTCTCTAATAGCCGCCTCGAATACATCATTAGAACCTACTACATAACCACCGGTGTCTACTACAGTAAAACTCTTGCCATTCCAATCAGAATAATCATATATCCTGTCTCGAGTGACACCACTGACATCTTCAATGATTGCCTTACGTTCTCCGATCAATCTATTAAATAGAGTTGACTTGCCTACATTCGGCCTACCTACAATTGCTACTACTACACCCATTTCTATTTGCTTGGAAGATTAATTTGTTAGTGCAAATATCCAAAAGATTTAAGCAGATTGTCGTTATCTCTCCACTTTTCTTTTATTTTGATATGTAGCTCAAGGAATACTTGCTTGCCTAAGTAGGCTTCGATACTTTTTCTTGACTCCGTTCCCAGTTGCTTGATAGAGCTACCGCCCTTTCCTAATAGTATACCTTTTTGTGACCTACGCATGCAGAATATGATGGCGTAGATATGTACTATTGGTTTTCCGTGCTTCTCTTTTTCTTTAAAACTAGTGACAGCTACTTCTGTAGCATATGGAATTTCTTGATGATAGAGGTTGAGTATATTCTCTCTAATCATCTCTGAGATAAAGAATCTCTCTGGTCTATCACTGAGTTGGTCTTTTGGATAGTATGCTGGTCCATCAGGTAAGTGGCTTAGGATAGCATCTTTGAGTTCTTGAATACCTTCTTTTTTAAGAGCCGATGTGGTAAGGATGGTGGTCCAATCATGCAGTGCTGTGAACACTTCTAGGAGTTCTGCATAGCGTTCGTCATCTATACTGTCTCTTTTGTTCAATACAAGGAAGACTGGTACTTTGAGGTTTTTGAGCCTGTGCTCTATCTGCTCGACAGGATAGTCTGGATTTGACAGATCAATAGTCATGATGACTATGTCTGCATCTTCGAAGATTGAAAATGCCGCATCGTTCATTGCCTTTTGCATCTTATAGCTCTCATCTCTAATGATCCCAGGAGTATCCGAAAATACCACTTGGTAGTCTTCATCATTCATGATGCCGAATATCCTGTGTCGTGTTGTTTGGGGCTTGTGAGACACAATGACCATTTTGTCTCCCAACAAAGCGTTGAGTAGGCTTGACTTGCCAACATTTGGAAGACCTATAATATTTACAAAACCTGATTTGTGATTATTCAATAATCTAGTTGTTTAGTTTGTGAGTTTAATCTATGCTGTACTTCTAATAAGAGCTGGGCAGGAAGTTTCCTCCTCCAGTCAATTTCACAAAAGTGATCTCCTACATTGACATAATATTGTAACTGAGCTCTTTCCATTTCTTGCTGGACATGCAGCAAGGTATTAATAAATACGATGTAACCGTCATCTTCCTTGATATCATCCCACCATTCTTCATAGTAACTGTTGTCGTCACCATGAAAGTTCAATACATTCTCGCAGAATAGTGTGAACTTACTTACTCCATTCTGGATCAAGGGGTCTATCACATTCCGCTTAAGATACATGATGTCATTGTAGAGTATGTCATTCCACTCACCTATGAGCTCAATTAGCGCTACTCCAGCATTATAGTCCGCTAGGAGTATTTTGACATACAAGGTGTTTGAACCAAAGTTGTCCCACTGTGGGTGAATATAGTAGTTATATATCTTGTTGGTGAATTTGAACTCGTCATACTTCGCTTTGTAGAACGGGGACTGCTCATCATCAGAAGAAATATAGTATTCTCGCCACTTGTAATAGGGTTCTATGTCATGCATGCGCTAATAGACTTCATATGTGCTTAACTACAAATTAAGGCACATAGTTCTATAATCTATACTTCGAATTCAAGGATTGTCTTTTCTATGATGTCACAACATTGGTGCAATTCATCTTCAGTCATCACTAGAGGTGGTGCAAATCTGATAATATTACCATGTGTTGGCTTTGCAAGTAATCCATTGTCTCTTAGCTTGACGCAAATGTTCCACGCAGTCTTACTAGTTTCGCTATCGTTGATGACAATGGCATTAAGTAATCCCTTACCTCTTACAAGGGTAACCAAGTCACTTTTATCCACTAGAGTTTGTATTCTCTCTCTAAATATTACTCCTAGTTTGTTAGCGTTTTGAGCTAAAGACTCATTCTTAACCACTTCTAGAGCTGCAATTGCCACAGCACAAGCGATTGGGTTTCCACCAAATGTAGAACCATGTTCGCCTGGCTTGATGCAAAGCATGATGTCATCATCCGCAAGTACAGCAGAGACAGGGAAGACCCCACCACTAATTGCCTTACCTAAGACTAAGATGTCAGGTCTGACCTCAGGGTTTCTTTCGCATCCGTCACTACACGTACAATTTCCACAAGTTGCAAGAAGTTTGCCTGTTCTTGCAATTCCAGTTTGTACCTCATCCGCAATAAAGAGTGCATTGTATTTTTCGCAAAGCTTTTTGGCATCGACTAAGTAGTTTTCATCTGGTACAAATACACCTGCCTCTCCTTGGATTGGTTCTACAATGAATGCAGCAGCATTAGGATCTTTGAGTGCAGCCTCTAATTGGTCCAGGTTGTTGTAGTCTACTACTTCATATCCAGGCATATATGGTCCGAAACCTGACTTGCTATCTGGATCTGTTGAGCCAGAAATGACTGCTAAAGTTCTGCCATGAAAATTACCAGTTGCAAAGATGATTTTTGCTTGATCGGATGCAACTCCTTTTTTCATATAAGCCCACTTTCTTGCTAGCTTAAGCGCAGTTTCCACTGCTTCAACACCTGTATTGATTGGTAGTACTTTGTCATACTTCATCATATCAGTGATGTAGTGTTCGTATTTACCTAGCATGTCATTGTAGAATGCTCTTGATGTAAGAGTAAGCTTAGCAGCTTGATCATTCATTGCCTTGAGTATAGCAGGATGACAGTGACCTTGGTTGACAGCTGAGTAGGCACTCAGGAAGTCAAAGTATTGTTTTCCTTCTACATCCCAGACATAGACACCTTCTCCCTTACTTAAGACTACAGGCAGTGGGTGATAGTTGTGTGCTCCGTACTTATCTTCCATTTGGATAAGCTCTTGCGATGAATATGATTGAGTCGTAGACATAGGATTATAGTTTTATAAGTTAGTGATATTTCTGAGTGCAAAACTATAACTTTTAAGTGGCTACTTGGTAATAAGGGAGGAATGTATAGCTAAGACTTGAGGAATTAGTGGGATGTTTGAATGATTTTGAATGACAAAGTCTGATTTAGCTATTCTCTGTTCATCAGTCCATTGATTATTAATGCGCTTTTGGACTTCTTCTACTTTGGTATTATCTCTATTTGTTACTCTATTGATTCTGATATCGACTGGTGCTACAACAGTGATAATATGGTCATATCTTGATTCTAGACCTGACTCAAATAATATTGCAGTTTCTTGAATGGTGTAGGGTGATTCTTGTCGAACTTGCCATTCTTTAAAATATGTCCCAACTGCAGGATGCACTATAGTATTGAGTGATTCGAGTAGATGCTTGTGTTGAAAGATTTGCTTTGCTATCCAAGGTCTATTAAGGTGTGGACCATCAAATGCCTCACTTCCAAGAAGGTCAATTATTTTATTCTTCAAAGGGGACTTGACCATCAATGCTTTGGCGGCAAGATCAGAATTGAAAATTGAGATATTGAGGATTGAAAAAAGTTCACAGACTAATGATTTTCCACTGCCGATTCCACCGGTAAGACCTATAGATAGGGATGTTTTCATAACTATTTTCTCTATTTGTTGCGAATCAAATTACTATTGCTTTCGTATAAATGCCTGAACATCAATTGTCTAGGCATCAAATAAAAGCTTATGTGTTAAAATGAGAAATTCATTATTTCTAAACAACTAAATTAAAGTAATTCTACTTACTTTTGACGTGGAAGTTGTTCTATAATGATTGGCCCTGCCGCTTGGCGGGGTTTTTTATTTTCCATGTTTTCTTAGCTGATTTAGCAAAGCTTTCATATCTTTTTTTAACGGTGCCGCTATAGACATTTGCTCTTGGGTAAACGGATGTACGAATGCTATATGCTCAGCATGTAAGGGTTGCCGACCTACCAATGGTCTTTCATCTTCGTCTTTTTTTCTTCTGAATTTTCTTTTGATATCAGATAACATAATCTTGTCATTGTATCCATACTTTTTGTCAATAGCTAGAGGATGACCGATGTGTGCCAAGTGTACTCTGATTTGATGAGTTCGGCCATTAAGTATATGACAGCGTAGCACACTGAAAGACGCAAACTCTTCTATAGACTCCACGATAGTGGTTGCTTCTTTAGCCTTAGTTTCTTTCTTCGCTACGATTGTTTTCTCATCTTGATAGAGTAGAGGCACATCTATCGTTTGTTCTTTCTCGATAAGTACCCCGTCAACTATCGCAAGATATTGTTTCGTTACTTTATTCGCGATTTGCATTTCAGTAAAAGCAGCTTGCACTTCATGCTTTTTGCCAAAACAGATGACTCCACTAGTTTCGAAATCCAACCTATGTAGGACGAATATTTCACCATAGATCTTCCTCAGGACGAGTTTGAGTGATGGAAGGTCAGGATGATACCTGTCAGGAATGGACAGAAGGTTAGCGTCTTTGTTAATAATAATAAAATGATCATCTTCAAAAAGTATGTCTAATTTATGCTTCATTCTGTGAGTGCTTTAAATGTTTTCTTTTTGAAAAGATAATATTGTATAAGTAATGAGAAAGGATACCTTCCTTCCGTATTAGGTTCGCCAATGCTGTGTTGTGCAATGAGGGCCGCTACTCTTTTTCGTTTGTTGATATATTTTGGAGCATTTAAGTATGCGTTGCCAAGGGCCTTCCATACTGTTATAAAATGCTTGAATTTACCCTGGAGTATGTAAATTACCGAGGATGCCAGATCAGTGATTATTCTGATGAATAGAATCCAAAGGACTCTTGATGAAGTTTCATTTTTCATCATTGTCCAGTGATTGTTTCTAAAATTGAGGTAGGCCTTTTTCGGATTATCATAATCGAGTGAACTGCCTCCGACATGGTACACCTGGCTATTCGCAATTTGTAGAATTTGGTACCCAGCGTTCTTAATTCTCCAACAGTAATCAATCTCTTCTTGGTGAGCAAAGTAATCTTTATCAAACCCTTCAAATAAGGTAAAGATGTCTTTTCTAGTAACAATTGCTGCTCCAGATGCCCAAAATATTTCTGCGGTATCAGTATAGTTGTCTTCTTGCTGTTCTAAGATGTTTAACACTCTTCCTCTGCAAAATGGAATATTGAGATTGTCTATCATCCCTCCAGCTGCTCCAGCGTATTCATAGTATTGTTTGTTATGATAGGAAAGGACTGTTGGCATACAAGCACCTACAGTCTTATCTTTCTTCATTTGTTCGATAATCGGGTTGAGCCAATTGGTTGTAATCTGCACATCATCGTTGACCAGTGCTAGGTATCGATTGTCAATTTGAGCAAGTCCTCTATTGTAGCCTTCTGCAAAGCCGTAGTTTTGACTCAATTGAATCACTCTGACTTCAGGAAACCAATCTTCAATGAGACTGATTGAGTCATCATCGCTGTTGTTATCAATGACATAAATATCAAAAGGCTCACTATAGCTATCAGAAATCGCCGGTAGAAACGATTCTAGTCTTTCATAACTATTATATGCTAGTATAACCAATCCTACTTCGTGGCAACCTGTCTCAGTGTAGTCATCTTGTCCTTCAAAAAACGCTTCTACTGCTTGTTTGTCTTGATCTAGTGCTGACTTCAATTCTTCTAGACTATTCAGTTTCTTATCTTCTCTAATATGAGCATATAGACTTAACATGACTTCTTGTCCATAGATATCTTGGTCAAAGTCAAACAAGTGTATCTCTATTTTGAGTTCTAGGGCTTCACTTACTGTCGGCCTATATCCGATATAGAGCATTCCATTATGTACAGTGCCGTCGACTTGGCACTTAGCAGCATAGATTCCTGGTTTGGGGATAAGCTTCGTGGATGTGCTTAGCTTGATATTAGCTGTCGGGTAATCTATTTGTCGACCTATTTTGTCTCCCTGGACTACTGTCCCAGAAAGAATGTATTTGTAATCTAGTAACTCATTCGCTTTTAACAAGTCTCCTGACTTAAGGAATGCCCTGATTTTGCTCGAGCTAATAGTAATGCTATCAATTTCTTTTTTGGAGATTTCAACTATTCCATGTTCTATCCTGTCTTCATACTGCTTGAGCATATGTATGTCACCTTGTCGATTAAGGCCAAACTTGTGATCATATCCGATGATAATACAAGCTGGATTGATTTTTTCTAGGATAAACTTTTCAATATATTCTTCTGGCGCTTGCTGGGCAAAGGCTAAATTGAAGGGGACTACTATAACATTATCTACCTTAAGGCTTTTCAGTATGCTTAGTTTTTCTTCCAACGTGGTCAACATTTCCACACTGTCTGGATCTATGATAACACGTGGGTGAGGGTGGAAGGTAATCAGAGTAGCCTCACCTCCTATTTCTTTGGCTATTTGAACTATTCTACGGATGAGATTCCGATGACCGAGGTGTACGCCATCGAAAGAGCCAATAGTAATTACAGGCTTATTGAGCTTAGGTAGGTTAGATATGTCCTTGTAGATATTCATGACTAGAGCATAAAGGTATCTTCTATTAACTTTTAATCCTCATAATCGTCATCAAATAGGATATAATTTATTTTATGGTTTTCTATAGTTCTGCGATCTCGTTTTGTAGGTCGACCTTCTCCTTTTTCTCTTCTTTCTGCAGCTGCTTTTCCAATGAACCATGATTTAAACTTATTGATCTCTTCGAGTGGGGTAGTATCTTCGTAGCAAGGTGCAGCTAGTGTAGCGGACACTCTAGATTTTAATATGCCTTTTACCACATAGCTAAAGTTGAATCCATTTCTTTTGAATTCTATATGATCTCCAACTTTGACCAGTGTAGATGGTTTAGCTATCTTGTCATTGAGCTTGACTTTATTCTCTTTGCAGCACTTAGTTGCTAGAGACCTGCTCTTAGTCAGTCGCACTGTCCACAACCATTTGTCTATTCTAATTTCCTCCATTCTCGAGTAGTGGATATTGAGGGTTCATCTGCTTTAGGGTCTTGAGGACTACCTTAGCAATACAATAGTCTCTATACCATCTTTTGTCTACTGGTATGATGTTCCAAGCTATACGGGATGCATTGATGGCATATTCATAGGCTTTCATATATGATTTCCAGTGCTTTCGTTCTTCCCAATCGCCTGGGTTGTGCTTCCAATTCTTTTCTGGAATATCGATTCTTTCTTGGAGTTTTTCTTCCTGCCTTTCAGGTGAAAGATGCAAGTAGAATTTAAGGACCTTGGTATTGTTGTGCTTTTCTAGAAGTTCTTCAAAGTTATTGATAGCTTCCATTCTTGACTCAACAGTGTCCATATCTATCCACTTATGTACTCTTTGGATGAGAATGTCTTCATAATGAGACCTAGTAAAAATCATAATCTCTCCTTTTGCTGGAGCTACTTTGTGAGCTCTCCAGAGAAAGTCGTGGGCAAATTCTAAGTCTGTAGGCTTCTTGAATGGATAAGCTTTGACCACATGAGGGCTGCACTTTCTAAAGACTTTTTTCGTAGCACCATCTTTACCGCTACTATCCATGCCTTGCATGACTATGAGGAGTGCTTGCTTACTTTCAGCCATCAATCGTTGAGCATAGTCGGCTATTTCAGTAGTAAGCTGTTCTGTTTTCTGTTTGATGTCGGCCTTAGTTATACCTTCTTCTGGTATGGTATCAATATTCTTTAATTCAATATTCATATTAGGATAACATTTTTTTTCTTTTTACTAAGTATTGTTCGAGGATTGGTTTGAAGCCTTCATTGATGTCTGCTTCTATAAAATCAATCTTGTATTGGAGACATTTTTGTCGCAGAGCTTCTTTGTATTCTGAGACCTTTGGTACGAAGTATTCCTTGATGGCATTAGACTGGAGTCTTATTCTTTCGCCTGTTTCCATATCAACAAATTCATGAGGTCTATTTTCAAAATTAAAGTCCTGCTCAAGCTCCTTATCAATGACATGAAAGAGTACTACCTCATGTTTGTTATACTTCAAATGTTGCAACGCAGAGAAGAGCTCATCTGAGTTGCCATTGTCAAACATATCACTAAATATTATGACTAGAGACCTCCGATGTATTCTGTCAGCTACTTCGTGCAAGCTATGGGTTGTAGATGTCGATTTGTTCAATTCGTCGTCCTTGATCAACTTATCTAAGTAGGTCAACAACAGCCTATAATGTGTGTTGCTAGACTTACATCGTGTATGCTCTACCAACTTTTCGTCAAATAGCGAAAGCCCAAAGGCGTCTCTTTGCTTCATTAGGAGGTTCATGAGAGATGCGGCAGCTATTGAGGAGAATTGGAGCTTGTTGAGTTCCTTGCCCTGTATGTTCTTAGGGAAGTACATTGAAGAGGAAGTATCTATAACTATTTGACATCTTAAGTTTGTCTCTTCTTCGTACTTTTTAGTAAAGAGCTTGTCAGTTCTGGCAAACACCTTCCAGTCAATATTCTTTGTTGCCTCCCCTGGATTGTATATCCTATGTTCTGCAAACTCAACGCTAAATCCATGAAATGGGGACTTGTGTAGACCTATTATAAATCCTTCAACTACTTGCTTAGCGAGTAGTTCTAGATTGTTAATCTGCCTGAGATCAATGTTCTCAAGATAATTCATACTGTAAATATGTAGAAAAATACTATGTGTACAAGAATAGGAATCAAAGTTAATTGCAATAATGACGCAATTAACAAACAATAACTCTAACGCAAAATCTTAAAGATTAGTTTGCCTTACTTCGTTGGATCAAAGGTGATAAAGCCATCAGCTAGCCATTCAGCTAGTGCTTGTCTGTTCCCAGGTAGCGTAATCCTTTTCTGGTCACTTGGGTTTTTAATATTACCTAGCTCAACTAATATTGCTGGTGGAAGAGAATTAGCAATGACATATAGACCTCTACATTTAACGCTTCCATGATATCCTCTATCTGCTTGGTATTGAGCATACTTGTTTTTGAAAGTATGTTGTAAATTGGCAGCTAGCTTCTTACCAATTTTGCTTTTTTCGTGGTGAAAGAAGTAAACATCCATCTTCTTATGTTCGTGGTTAGAGTCAATATGGATAAACATTGCATACTGCTCTTTTACCCCTTCCTTCTTATGCTTTCTATAGAGTTCGTTGACTTTGTTCGTCCGTTGCGCTAGTCTGTCGAGTTGTTTTGGCTTGACCTTTCCACTATCCATGCAGGTTTCGTCAGTGTCACATTTTAAATACTTAGAATCTCTAATTCCATCAGTGTCCTGAATGATTGTGTGTACGGTTGCGCCTTGTTCTAGTAGTGTCCTTGATAGCCTCAATGACACATCATAGGCATATTCGTCCTCACAGAGGGTGTGACTACATTCTGTGCATCTAGCACCTGGATCTATTCCGCCATGTCCAGCTACAATGTAGTATACCTTGCCAGCTAAGTTTTGATTCTTAATTTCAACCTTGGCATATTTCTCTCCAAAGAGCTCTTGTGTAATATACTTAGGGCTACTTGCTGGAGAACTAGGTGTTTTGCTAGTTGCCGGAGTATTTGACTTAGACTCATTGACCAATATTGGTGCCTTAGCGGAACTTTGACACTCGGCAAGGTGGTGAGGTACCCAAAGTATCTTGCTGTCTACATAGTGTGTCTTTCTCAACTTTTTCTCCAGGATGGATTCATTATATTGTTTAATACTCACAGCCGTGTCCCAATCATTGATTGACATGGTACTTCGAATGCTTTTTCCATTGTATTGAACAATCATGATTGGCATGATATATTCTTTCCCTGCTTTGAGTCCAGACTCTTTGACTAAGTTGTTAAGAGTATAGAACTTTTGGAAGTTACAAGGATCTTCGTCCAAATCGTACCTTCTTAATAAAGCATATACTCCATCACCAGACTCAGCCTTGGCTAGGTAATAGTATGATTCAAAACAATAACCTGAGATGCTAATACAAGTGAGCAGTATTGCAATGAATAAACCTTTCATATCGTAGTTTTCTTAATTAACGCCACTAATATATTAAGAAAATATGTAATATGATAGCTGTTTATCAGTTTGTTAACGCATTGGGTTCGAAATGCTAATATTTTAGCATAGTGACTTCATTTTATATGTATTTTTGCAGTCATGCTTACTGAGATCCTTTGTGTATGTGCTAAAGAAATGAAGGTGGATATGAGAAATCTATCCACTGTAGGTTCTGTGCTACTATTTTTAATAGGTTCTACCCTCATCTCACAAAAGTGCTTTGTGACTATTCACGGAGTAGGTTGGGTCGCATTGTTTTGGATATTGTACTTGTTCAGCATTATCAATATGGCTTTGCAAGCTTTTCAAAGTGGCAGGTCATCAAGTAGACTTGCTCAATACACCTATCATGATGGGGTAGCGTATGCTATCGGAAAGTGGTTGTATCAATTTGGGTTAAACATGTGTCTTGCATTGGTGTTATTGGGAGTAATGACGGTGTTTTTTGGGAACCCTATTGATGATCTTGGTTTGTTTGGATTAGGAGTGTTACTCGCTACTATTGGGCTGTGTACAATATTGAGCTTTGTCTCTTTCCTAACTGCCTCTGTAGAAAATAGCCATATGTTGTCTACTGTATTAGCTATGCCAATTACACTTCCATTTCTGTTACTAGGCGTGAAGGTTAGTGTGGTGTCTTTGGGGTTAATTAGTGATACGAGTATTGGTAGCGACTTAGTGTTAATGCTTGCGATAGCATTATTTTCAGTAGGAATATCTCTAGTATTATTGCCAACCTTGTGGAAGGCTTAAATTTGCAATTATGATCAGACAATATTGGTGGAAAATTCTTGGTGTGTTGATTTTGGTATATGTGATTATTGTAGGCATGCTTGTTCCATTGAAGTCCGGAATACTTTCGTCCTTTCCACTAAAGACAGAAGCAGGTCAGCAGTTAATACTAGAAGTAGAAGGTTATAACACTCATTTCTCTACAGCTAAGCATATCACAGCATTTTTGAAGAATGGCAAACAAGAAGTAGTTGGATCAAGTAAGGTTGATGTAGGCTCAGAGACTACGGCTTTACTGACGTTTGACATGCCAGCAAAGTCTTACCAGCCAAGAGAGTCTTTAACTCTCATTATGAACAATGAGATAGATGGTTCGTCCATTTTGCCTGCTGCTGTGGTGTTTCAAGAATCCTCAAAGCCAATTACAAATGACTCTGTTTGGCAGACATTTGAAATAGCTAAACTTTATCCCTCAACCGGTTTCAAATTTCCATTCAGAAATATATTACATGAGACAGTAAGAAATACATTTTTTCATGTGGCTATTTGGTTTGCTATGTTGGTTATGTTTATTGTTGGTCTAATCTACAGTATTAAGTACTTAAGGAACAGCTCTCTTCACAATGATGCTGTGGCTGTTTCATTTACTCGAGTTGGTATTCTATTCGGAGTGGTTGGCTTGGCGACTGGTTCAGTTTGGGCAAAGTATACCTGGGGAGCTTTTTGGACTAGTGATGTCAAGTTGAATATGTCTGCAATAGCAATACTAATTTACCTAGCATATCTCATTTTGCGTAATTCTATTGGCGATGTTGACACTAGGGCTAGGGTTGCGTCTTCTTACAATATCTTTGCTTTTTGTATGTTGATTCCATTGATTATGATTGTGCCTAGGATGACAGATAGTCTGCATCCTGGAAATGGTGGAAACCCTGCATTAGGTGATGAAGACATGGATAACACACTTAGAGCTGTGTTTTACCCCGCTATCATTGGTCTCACATTACTTGGAGTTTGGATGTCTACTTTGACATATCGTATTTATATATTGAAAGAAAGGTGGATTGAAGAATAAATTTCTTGAATACTACTGAAAATAAAAATAACGTTTTATACATTTGGGAAAGATTTGCAGTTAGGCGTTTTTGTAGTCTTATTTACTATGAATATTCAATATTGCCAATTCAAAGTTTGTAATTATTGCTTAGAGTAGAATATTGTTAGTCTAATTGAATCATTGAACTATAACTATCTATTTATCTTGAGAACTATTTATCTAACCATTCTAATTACCATCCTTCCAATACTTATTTGGGGTCAGTCTTCTGATTTTTTGAGAAGTACAGGTAAGATATACTCTGTCGTGGCAGTAATACTCATTGTATTTCTTGCTATAGTATTTTATTTGATTAGGCTTGACCGGAAGGTTGGTAAATTAGAGCAACAACTTAAAGACAATGAATAAACAGGCATCATTTTTTGAAAGTGTTTCAAGAAATTTTGATAAAGCAGCAGCATTGACTAAGTACCCAGCAGGGTTACTCGAGCAAATCAAAGTCAGTAACGCTGTGTACAAGATGCAATTCCCAGTTAAGTTTGGGAATAAGTACGAGGTTATTGAAGCCTTCAGAGTGCAGCATAGTCATCATAGACTCCCTACTAAAGGTGGAATTAGATTTAGTCACTTAGTAGATCAACACGAAGTAGAAGCTCTTGCTGCGCTAATGACCTACAAGTGTGCATTAGTTGACGTGCCTTTTGGAGGAGCTAAGGGAGGAGTCAAAATAAGTACTAGAAAGTATACCGTAGATCAATTGGAAAAAATTACCAGGAGGTATACTGTTGAGCTAGTCAGAAAGAATTTCATCGGACCTGGAATTGATGTGCCTGCACCAGATTATGGTACAGGTCCACGAGAAATGGCATGGATTCTAGATACCTACCAACAGCTGAAGAATGGCGAACTTGATTCAGCAGCATGTGTCACAGGTAAGCCAACTAATACAAGTGGAATCAAAGGAAGAACAGAGGCAACAGGGAGAGGTGTTTTCTACGGATTGAGAGAGTTTTTGTCATTGAAAGATGAGACTAAGGCAATAGGATTAGATGTAGGTATGGAGGGTAAGACTATGGTTATCCAAGGTCTTGGAAATGTGGGAAGTTACACTGGGCTAATCTCTATTGAAGAAGGTGGTGCTAAGGTAATCGGAGTATCTGAAATTGACGGTACTATCTATAACAAGGATGGAATCGATATAGCTAAATTGCTTAAGTATAAAGCTGCGAATGGCGGAATTCTTGGATTTCCAGATTCAACAGCCATGGATAGAGACGACTGGGTCAGTATAGAATGCGACATCTTAGTACCAGCAGCACTAGAAAGCCAAATCCATAAGAATAATGCCAAAAAGATCAAGGCAAAAATCATTTGCGAAGCGGCAAATGGACCTGTCACTGCTGATGCAGAAGATATTCTATTGAAAATGGGAGTTGTGGTTTTACCTGACATGTACCTTAATGCAGGTGGTGTAACAGTCTCTTATTTCGAATGGTTAAAAAACTTGAGTCATATCAGGTTTGGAAGAATGGAAAAGAGATTTGACCAAAATGCCTATTCTAACCTGGTAGATTTAGTACTAAAGATGACAGGAAAGACTATTTCACAAAAGGAGAGAACGTTTCTAACCAAGGGTGCAGATGAAGTAGATTTAGTAAGGTCGGGTTTAGAAGAGACTATGATTACTGCATTTCACCAGATAAGAGATAACTATAAAAGAAAGAAGAATGTACACGATTATAGAACTGCAGCCTTTATCACAGCACTCGATAAAGTGGCTAGTGACTATATGACGCTTGGTATATTCCCATAATAAGTAATAAAAAACTAGCTCTTGGCGAATTGTTCAAGAGCTAGCATTTTTCATGTAATATTAAACGATCCAATTAGACATGGTAGACAAATTAGACAAGACTGATCTTAGAATTATTGAATTACTGCAAGAGAATAGTAAAATAACTAACCTCGAGCTATCTAAAAGAATCAATCTGAGTCCAGCACCGACATTAGAAAGGGTGAGAAAGTTGGAAAGTTCAAACATCATTGAGTCATATCACGCCAAAGTCAATGCAACAGCTCTTGGGCTAAATGTGCAATCATTCGTGTTAGTATCACTAGCATGGAATAAGGATAATGCATTCGATAATTTTGTCAAGAAGATAGAAAATATCAGAGAAATCACAGAGTGCTACATCATTACTGGTGATGCTGATTTTTTACTGAAGATAGTATGCTCTGACTTGCCTTCATATGAGAATCTATTGTTCAAGCAACTTTCAGTAATCGAAGAGGTAGAGAGATTGAAGACCTTGATGAGCCTGAATAAGATTAAGAAAACAAAGGTACTTCCTTACGAGTACGACCCAAAATAACACCAAGATATGAGCTTGCTTTGGGAGTTGACAGGAAAGAGTGGCTCCATCTCATATCTTTATGGTACCATGCACTTGCAGAATGATAGTGCTTATACCTTCGTTGACCAGATAAAAGAGGTAATCCTAACTAAGCTTAGATTTTACGGTGAAACTGACATTGATGGGCTTAGAAATAATGCCGAACTTTCTCAACACTATTTGTTGCCAAATAATTTGACACTGATAGATGCTGTAGGTATAAAGAAATATGCCAAGTGGAAAATCAGAGTAGCAAAGCACTTTGGAGTAAATCTAGATGACTTCAAGAGATTCATTCCTTTTTATATCTATAACAATCTACAAGTTTCACTCCTTCCAAAATCAAACAAACTTCCTCTTGACGGCTATCTATGGGATTTTGCTAAAGCCAACAATAGAGAGGTTGTCGGATTGGAGACGGTTGATCAGCAAATGGAAACACTGTCAGGCATCTCACTTTCCTACCAATACCAACAACTCGCAGCATTTTTGAAAATGCCAAACCAATCAAAAAAGAGGGTAGAGTACTTGTCTAAACATTACGAAGAACAACATATCCATAAGCTTTATGCTGCCTCTAAGAAGGATATTGGTGGCCTCAGAAGCTTGTTACTCTATTCGAGAAATCGAAGAATGGCCGATACAATTTTGAAGACATTGGACATTCCATCTGTCTATACTTTTGGTGCTGCACACCTCAGTGGAGAGAAAGGCATCATTCACTTATTAAAAAGTCAAGGGGCTCAACTTAAGCCTGTGAGTATGTAAATCTCTTAAACTGATACGTTCTATGTAGCCTAATGCTTCAAGAGCTTCCACCAATCAAGAAGAATTTCCTCAGTATTTGGTTATATGTATTAATTAAAGATTAGTCTATTATCTATGAACATTACTCTAAGATTGGAGATTATGTAATTGTCAATGAGTAATATTGTGGCAATATTTAAAAGATTCATAATGTATAAAGTATTCAGCATCCTTGCCGTCTTGGTTTTTAGTCTAAGTTTACAAGCGCAAGAGACCTATACACTTAGTGGTTATATCAAAGATGCAGTGTCTGGTGAGACTCTCATTGCTGCCAATATCTATGACACAAATAACCCACAAGTAGGTGCATCGTCGAATGTCTACGGGTATTATTCCTTGACATTGCCCGAGGGTAATTACAGGTTTACCGCTTCATACCTTGGCTTTGCTGATCAATCATTTGATGTCGTCTTGGATAAGAATGTCAAACTCAATATAGAGATGGCAGAAGGTGTGATGATGCAAGAAGTGACTATCTCTGCAACAGAGCAAGAGCAAGATAAGAATGTAGAGAGTACTCAGATGGGTACTGTAGAACTCCAAGTAGCAAAGATCAAAAAGCTGCCAGCATTACTTGGTGAAGTGGATATCTTGAAGGCAATGCAACTTCTCCCTGGAGTATTGTCCTCAGGTGAAGGGAATTCTGGGTTCTACGTCAGAGGAGGAGGTCCTGACCAAAATTTGGTCTTACTTGATGAAGCAGTAGTCTATAATACGGGGCACCTTCTAGGATTTTTCTCAGTATTCAATGCCGATGCTATCAAAAATACTACCCTAATAAAAGGTGGTATGCCAGCTTATTATGGAGGTCGTCTATCTTCAGTAGTTGACGTCCAGATGAGAGAGGGTAATGATAAGAAATATGAGGCCGAGGGTGGGATAGGTTTGATATCATCGAGACTGACTTTTGAGGGGCCAATTATAAAGGAGAAGTGTAGTTTTATAATATCAGGAAGGAGGACATATGCTCTTGACTTGGCTCAGCCAGCACTGAAAGGCGGAGACTTCGAGGGAACAAATTACTATTTTTATGACCTTAACGCAAAAATCAACTACAGGATCAGTGATAAGGATAGACTCTACTTAAGTGGCTATTTTGGAAGAGATGTTCTTGACTTCAATCAGCCTAAAAGAGATTTTTTCTTCAGATTGCCTTATGGGAATAGGACTGCTACCTTAAGATGGAATCACTTGTTTAATGACAAGTTGTTTTTCAATATGTCAGCAATATATAATGACTACGAACTTGAGTTTGATGGAGGGCAGGCTGACTTCGTATTCAATTTATTCAGTGGTGTTAGAGATTATAACTTGAAGTTCGACTTTGACTACTTTCCTAACCCTAAGCACAACATCAAATATGGGGTAAATTATACCTATCATAAGCTGACACCTAACACCACAAGTGCTACTAATGGAGAGACAAATTTCAGTTCTCCATTTCTTCCTAAGTATGGACAAGAGGTGGCTATCTATGTTCAGGACGATATCAAATTCAGTCCTAAGTTTAGTATGAATGTTGGGCTGAGATATTCAATATTCTCTCAGATTGGTCCTTATACGAGTAAGTTAACTGGAGAAGAGTTTGGCAACTATGAGTTCGTCAAGACCTATGATGGATTAGAACCAAGAATGAGTATGAAGTACTCACTCGATAATACGCTGTCAGTAAAAGGGGCAGTGACATTTACCAATCAATACATCCACCTTGCATCAAATAGTAGTAGTACACTACCTACAGATCTGTGGGTGCCTAGTACTGAAATCGTAGCGCCGCAGAGAGCAGTACAATATGCTGCTGGGATTTTCAAAAACTTTAAAGACAACAACTACGAGTCTTCTATCGAGGTATACTACAAAGACTTGCAGAATCAGATAGATTACACAGATAGTCAAGTGCCCACACTATCTTCAGAGGACGAAGACCAGTTTGTATACGGGATTGGAAGAGCTTATGGCGCTGAGTTTTTCTTAAGAAAGAACTACGGAGACTTCACGGGTTGGATTGGGTATACGCTTTCTAAAACAGAACGATCTTTTACGGATATAGAAGATGGTAGGTGGTATCCAGCAGTCTATGATAGAAGGCATGACCTCTCGATTGTCGCTAATTGGAGTTTTGCTCCTAAGTGGGAGCTTGGCGGAGCATTCGTCTATGGAACTGGTAGGTTCTTTACCGCTGCTGAATCTTTCGTGTTTGTAGAGAATAAACTGAATATACTGTATGGACCTAGGAATAGTAGTCAGCTCCCTGCATATCATAGGATGGATCTATCACTCACTTATACACCTAAGCAGGATAAGGAAAAGAAATTTAAGTCTAGCTGGAATTTCTCTGTATACAACTTATACAATAGGAAGAATCCGTTCTTTATTTATTATGATCCAGAAGTGTCTGAGACCAGTACTTCGTTAAGTGCTTATAGCGTGACGATATTCCCAATAATTCCTTCTGTGACTTGGAATTTCAAATGGAATCAAGACTAATTGAATCACTTCTTTTCAAAGGATAAATAGTATACTATGAATACGTTATTAAAACATATAGCCATATTGGCATCGCTGATGTTCGCAATTGGCTGCCAAGAAGAATTTAATCCTCCTGTCGTAGATGCAGCTGAGCAGTATGTCATTGAAGGTTACATAGAAGCTGGTGATGGTACGAATCCAACATTCTTGTTAATCACTAAGTCTATACCTTTCTTTAACGAGCTAAAGGCCGAGCAATATGCAGAGCTTTTTGTTGCTGGCGCCAATGTTAGTGTTGATGATGGAGTGAGTGAAGTAGCCTTTACGGAGTTGTGTCTTTCTGACTTGCCAGATGGTCCTATTAAGGATGACATAGCTGAAGAGCTTGGTGTGGACTTAGATGCCATATCAGTTGATATCTGTATCTATGTTGATCTTGCAGATGCATTGGTTAGAGAAGAGGGTAGATCATATGATCTGACAGTAACAATAGAAGATGAAGTGTTGACTAGCACAACTACAATCCCGGTACTGAATAGGTTGGATAGTTTTAAGTTTAGAGATATTCCAGGAGAGCCCGTCGATACGCTAGCTCAGCTTTTCTGTAATATAAAAGATTCTGAAAATGTTGACTTCTATAGGTATTTCACTGATGATGATTTTGGGACTTTGACGCCACCATTTAATTCTGTGACAGATGACGTGCAGTTTGATGGACAAGAATTTAATTTTCCACTCTCTCAAGCTGATAATTCTGACAATTTTGATATCAATACGTTTGGGTTTTTTACAGTTGGAGATACTGTCACTATTAAGTGGTGTGCTATTGATCAGGCACATTTCGACTTTTGGAATACGTTTGAATACAGCCTCAATGGGCAAGGTAGTCCATTCACCGGATATACCCGAATTGCGGATAATATCGAGGGTGGTTTTGGTATCTGGGGCGGATACTCTGTTCAGTTAGAAGAACTCGTAGTTGTCAAAGAAGAGTAGAGTCTAACTTGTCGGATTAACCAAGGTGTGACTCGCGTCGTCTCATAATCGCAAAAGGAACAAGGAATAATCCAAACAAGACAATCATGACTACCTCCAAGCTAAGATTGTAATAAGGCCATGGGCCTAGCATATTATAAATCGTCTTACCAGGTGGCCAATCTCGCATGTACATGTAGTTAGCATCAAGTACCCTGTCAATGAAGTACATTAATAAGCCTAGAAGATTAAGGAGTATAGCTGATAAGAGAGCATCTGATAGGTACAGCCTGTAGTTGTTTACAAATATTGGATAGAGTGCAATGATGACAAGTCCAGCATGTACAATCCAGTATCTGTGATATTCAAAATGAGGATAGGAGTGGGGAAGCGTAGGTGATATCAATGCTTGGAATGTTCCAGCCATGATCCAAAAGAATAAGATAGCCCAGACTAAGCGTTTGTTAGAGAGAAGTGCAAATGGGATAACAAATGGCATCATATTGCAGAGATGTAAAGGCAAGTCCACTGTATAGTCAAATACTCCAAGGTAGTATCGACACATGATTTTCATAACTTGGCCACCTAGGACTACTAGTCCAAAAATGAATAGTGTGATTCTTTGTTGGGATTGGTTGAGGTACTTCTTAGAACCATAGATAAAAAGTATCCCGAATATCAACCAAATTAGTACAGAAATACCATGCTCTAAGCTATAGTTGACAAAGGTAAAGTTGTCTTTGAGAAATGGTATTTGGCCTTGCATTAAACTAAAATACAAGAAGTTTTTTAAAATCCAATCGTAGATTTAGAATCTTTCATAGAGTGCTTAAGTGCCACCATTTTCAGACCTGTTACTGCAGCTTCGATCCCTTTATTACCATACTTGCCTCCTGCTCTGTCGATAGCTTGTTCCATAGAATTCGGAGTTAGCACTCCAAATATACAAGGGGTTCCACTAGCCAAAGAAAGGTTAGTGAGTCCTTGGGCTACTGACATATTGATATATTCATTGTGAGAAGTTTCACCTTTGATTACGCAACCTATGGCTATGACACAATCCAGTTCCGGATGCTTCTTAATGACCATCTTTGCTGCGGCAGTAAGTTCGAATGTTCCAGGAACATGGATGTTTGTGATATTATCTTCAGGGACACCTTCGTGATGTAGTGTGTCAATGCAGCCATCTCGGAGTGCAAAAGTGATAGACTCGTTCCATTCAGAAGTAATAACAGCAATCTTGTACTTTTCTACCCCCGTTAAGGATAGAGGAGTGTAGTCAGAAAGATTAGTTTTTTTTCGAGTCACAGTGATATACTAAATGATTAGTTCAAATAGTAATCTACTTTCCCAGCTTCGTTACTAGTAGAGTAGTCATCTTTTATTCTCTGAAAGTATTGCTTTGCTTGATCTGCAGAACCTTGTTGGTTTAGCAACAAGCCTAGCTTATTCAAATAATATGGTGTTAAGAATGAGTTGTCATATCCAACAGCCTTCTTGTAGGCAGATATAGCCTTGTCAAATTGACCTAATTCTCCATAAGCATCTCCAAGCACACCAGACTTCATAATAGGTGTTACATCACCTTTAGCGCTGAAATCATTTAGGTAGTCTACTGCTTCCTCATATCTTCCTAGGTTAAGGTAACTGACACCTGCGTAATATTTAGCAAGGTTAGCTGCTTTTGTACCACCATAGTTTTCAATAATTCCTACGAAGCCTTCATATCCACCTCCTGGATTCTCAAGAGCTAATGCAAAAGAATCTTTTTCAAAGGCTCTTTGAGCATAAATGATCTCCTCAGATGCTTCCTTTTCTCTTGGTGCTTGGTAAGCATACTTGTATGCAAGAAAGGCTACAATTAATAGGATAAGTAAAGTAAGTCCACCTAAGATGGCAACTTTATTATTATCAAAAAACACTTGTGCATTGTCTCTTGCCTCAACAACATCCAATAATGTTTCGTCTTCTTGTTTCTTATTTTGACTTCTTCTGATTGCCATAGCTTAATTAAAAAATTTGCGCAAAAATAGTAAAGTTTAGCTTTAGCTAGTTATATATCTAAAACTATTAATATAATACTTGTTATCTTAGTCCATTATGAATGGATAATCCTCCTGTAGATAGTTATCATCATAGAGTTCTGATCCGAGAGGGTAGTCTGACTTCAATGCGAAATCAAATGCTTCTTCCATTTCAGCATGGATAGCCTCTTTAATTTTGTTTACTTCTTTCTCTGATGCTATCTTATTATCCAAAATCTTTTGTTCTGTTGTATAGACAGGGTCGATTTCCATATATGACTTCAGTTCGTCCTTAGTTCTATACTTTGCTGGATCCGATACTGAGTGTCCTTTGTATCTGTAGGTATTGATTTCTAGGAAGTAAGGTCCTTTCCCACTTCTGATATGCTTAGCGGCTTTCTCTATAGCATCATGGACAGCTTCTGGGTTCATTCCATCGACTGGAGCACTAGGCATCTCAAATGCAGAACCTATCTTATACAACTCGTGTACATTACTTGTACGTTCTACAGAGGTACCCATTGCATAACCGTTATTCTCTACGATATATAATACTGGCAACTTCCATGTCATAGCCATATTGAATGATTCGTACAATGCACCTTGTCTAGCTGCTCCATCTCCAAACATTGTAACGGCAAGATGTTTAGTGCCTTGGTATTGTTCCGCCAAAGCGATGCCTGTACCAATTGGAATCTGAGCTCCAACGATACCATTTCCTCCAAAGTAATTATGTTCTTTACTAAAGAAGTGCATTGATCCACCCTTACCTTTTACACATCCAGTTGACTTGCCAAATAGCTCAGCCATGCAACTCTTAGAATCCAAACCTCTTGCAAGTGCTACTCCGTGTTGTCTATAGGCAGTAACTAATTTGTCATCAGGAGTAATTGCTGTTGCGAGTGCAGCTCCTATAGCTTCTTGACCAATGTAGACATGGCAGAATCCTCTGATGTACTGCTTGCTGTAAGCAAATAGCGTCTTTTCCTCGAATTTTCTAATCCTATACATCACCTCAAACCACTTAAGGTATGTTGCCTTTGAGTATTTAGATTTCTTTGTTGTGCTTTTTGTACTTTTTTTAGAAGTTGTTTTCTTCTCTAGTGTTTCTGCCATCATATCCGTTTTAAGACCCACAAAAATACATTGTTGACTTTAGAATAGTTGTAACTTTAGCTATTATTTTAAAAGAGCTAATGACGGAGCAGTATATTAGGGATGTCCAATTGACTAATTTTAGATGTTTCTCCAATGTTAAATACAATTTCATACCGCAGATTAACCTGATTACTGGTCTCAACGGTACAGGCAAAACCTCAATTGTCGATGCTATCTACTGTCTAGCATTTGGAAGAAGCTACTTTGTAAGCAAGGATAGCTATTTATACAAAGAAGGGCAGACATTCTTTAGATTGGAAGGCAATGTAGTAGTGGCTGGAGAGTCGCAACAAATAGTGCTGAAGAGTCAAGAACGCAAGCAGAAAGTGATTGAGATTGATGGAGTCAAGAGGAAGAAGATGATCGACCATGTAGGTGGTGTTCCGATAGTTTGTATTGCTCCATCTGATATACAATTAGTCATAGAAAGCTCAATTAAGAGGAGGTCGCTTTTGGACAAACTCCTTTGCCAGATTGACAAGCAGTATTTACAGCACTTAGTCAATTATAATAGACTGCTCAAGCAACGAAATGCTTTTTTGAAGTCTAAGCCTGCAGACCCTAGTTTGCTCCTGAATACTTTGGATGAGCAAATGGCTGAGCCAGCTACCTACATTCATAAGGCACGCCAAGAAGTCATTGACAAGTGGCTAAAGTTATTCAATCCCATTCATCAACTGATTACTAATAGCCATGAACAGTGTTCGTTTGAATATCATTCTGGATTACAAACAATTGATTATTTGGCTGGAGCAATAGCTAGTAGGCAAAAGGATATTATACTATGTCGATCTAATTTTGGTATACACAAGGATGATGTAAACTTCAAAATTGAAGGTAAAGAACTTAAGTATATTGGTTCTCAAGGACAGATTAAGAGTTTTTTGTTTGCATTGAAGATGGCGATGATTGCAATGCTTAGAGAGATAGTCAAGAAAGAACCCCTTGTCTTGTTAGATGATATATTTGATAAACTCGATGACGAACGTGTCATGCAGATCTTAACCTATGTCGGCAGTACGATGAAGTCACAAGTATTCATTACTGATACCTCTGCTGAGAGATTAGAAGAAATGTTGACTAAGCAGAACTTTTCATACAAGATCATACCTTTATAACATGTAACATTGCACTATGAGCTTCAAAGGACTAAAAGAAACAATCGGAAACTATATTAAGACTGAGGATAATCTGCGTAACAACTATCAGAATTATACAATCGGTTCGGTATGGAAGGATGTAGCTGGTGTTGCGGTGGATAAGTACACAGACAAGATTGTACTCAAGGATAAGAAGCTTACTATATACATTGCGTCTGCTCCGTTAAGACAGGAGATTATGTACTCGAAAGTTGCACTCTTAGATAAGATCAATGCACACCTCCCATATCAAAAGATCGAAGAAATAGTAGTAAAATAGAAATGTAACATTCTAGAAATTGCTTAACAAAGAAAAGCCCAACTCAAATGAATGAGTCGGGCTTTTGTTATGTTGTGTTGTTGGATTCAGAATTACTTCTGAACAACAATTCTCTTAGCTGTTACACCTGCATCAGTAAAGATGTTTACTAGATATACACCGTTACTCACAGCAGATAAATCTAAGTTAAGTGTTTGGTTCTTAACATTGTTAAACGCCTGAGTTGTGATCACTCTACCTTCAAGATCTACTACTTGAGCAGTTACTTGACTTGATACCTCTGTTAAGTTCATATCTAACTGTACAGTGTTAGCTGCTGGGTTAGGGTATACACTTACATTGATATTATTGTTGACATCTACAGTGTTTAAAATACAGTCTACACCAATTTCACAAATCTCCATAGCCATGAACCAAGACAATGCACTTGCATCAGCTGGATCAAGGTTTCTTGCATTAAGGTCATCTGGTGTTCCACTTGAACCTTCGAAGTCAGACATAGTACCTGGTCTTCCTGTTCCAGTCTCTTGTCCGAAAGCAAAATCAGCTGGTGCATGGAAGTAATCTTTGTTACCTGCATAGTCATTAAGGAATCCTGAACTCAATGGAGCCATGAATGTGTCCTCAGCTGGTGCTGTAAGAGGTGATACGTGTACCATAGCAATATATTGCGTATTGTCTTTCATCTCAATGCTCACACCAGGCACTGCAGCAACAGGCATAGTGATATCTCTTAAGTCAATTTGATTTCCTGGATCTAAAAGTATAGTCCCTTCCGCAATTACAGTTGTTTCAGTAGCAAGGTTTGCAATTCCGTCACCATTAGCATCTAATGTCCACTCTCTTACTTGACCTACCAAAGTAGTAAAGCCAAAGTCAGTATAAATGTCTGTGTCAAACCCAAATCTTAGATTGGTTGGTTTGTAGCCTGCACCATTTGGAGTATAGTATGCATTACCATATGTGATATATGTTGCATCTTGTCCAAGACCTGTTAGGTAAGGAGTCTCTGCTTCTGCATCTGGTAATACCTTTCCAAACCAATTGTCAGTAACTTCGAAGCTAGAACCTACAGTATTGTTTTCAGGATCAGTTTCAGCAGTTGGACCAGTTGCATCTAGTGTATACTGGATGTCATATCTACCCAATTCTGCACTCATATCCCAGAAGCCTGCAACTACATTCTCTACATTTTCACATCTTGGTAATACACCTAGGTCTTGAGTTTGAGAGAAGAGTTCAGTTCCGTCTTTGCTAATTGTAGCTGTATAACTCGCTTGGTCGAATCCAATATTACCATTGTTGTTAGCATCTACCATAAGTGGCACTCTATCTACTTGAGAAGCTGGAGTTCTGAAGTTAGCTGCTCCTGAGAACCATCCTTCGAAAGCTTCAGCATCAGCAATAGCCTCATCTGTAATATAGATATCATCAATAATCCAGAAGTAGAAATTACCATTACCGATAAATTTCAATCTAAATTCTGCAGTATTACCTATTTCATCTCCACAGAATGGGAACGTTACTTGCTCTGAAAGGAATTCTGGACTTTCCCCGCCAGCATTGATGAAACTTCCAGTAAATGGAATAGTATCTAACCATGTAGAACCACCATCTCTAGAATAAGTAAGGAAGGCGATCTCTTGACCTTCACTCAACGTGTTAAGGTAGTGGTCGAAGTGGATAACTGGGTTAGCATATCCAGTCAAATCAATGAGTGGTGATAGTAGGTCTGAATGATGTACTGGGTAAGGCTGTGTAGGGTTTGGATTAGGTCCAAACGTGTGATCAGCAAAGTCCATGATTGCAGCACCGTTACACACAGTTTCTGAGTCTACTTGTCTCGGAGCTCCAGTTTGACCTACTGGTGTTCCGTCAGCATCCCATCTCCAAGTTGATACTTCATCAGAAATAGCTAATACAGTCCAGTCTCCTAGTCCACATCCAAATGCTCCTTCTCCATTTTGTCCCCATACAGTAGAAGCAGGATATGTTTTACTAGCACAATCAACAATACATGGAGCTTCAAAGTAATCTATTTCAACACTTACACCTGATCCTAGCTCGGCTCTGATAGTTTGACAATCTTCATAGCTAGCCATGACACATGGTATTGTGATGTTAGGATCATCTCCTCCCATCCCAAATGTTCCATCTCCAGGTAAGTTATTACACACTACCATCGCGATTGCTCCAGCATTCTGAGCATTATTGGCTTTGTCTACGAAAGCACAAGCTCCTCTATCAATGAGTGCAATGAATCCAGTTAAATCATTAATTGCTGGTTCACAGCCATTACTGTTTTCTTCTGCCCCATCATCGATTAGTAGCAAGTCCCCAATGATTACATCTCCTGACATATCGCCAAAGTTAGCTGGGTTAACTGCATATTCTCCTGCTATAGAAGCTGGTGAAGTTACTTGTAGTCTATTCCAAGTCTGAGCATTGATCGAAAGACCAACAGCAAAAAAGAAACAAACCAATAAACTCTTTGTAAAATTTAAGGTCATAATTATTATTTAGGTTTAGTAATATTATTAGTGATAACCCCAAAAATATAGAATTATAACTAATTACACATACCTTTTCATTCATTAAAGTCAGGTAATCGACTCTTAATAAACAGAACTGAACCTTAATACTGAATTTTTAGTCGTGAATCCGACCTATTCTATTGACAATTGTGCTGCCCGCCTGCTGTGTTCCCATAGCTAAAACGTCTTGAATATTGACATGGCTTGGTCTTGATGCAATGAAATATATGATTTCTGCCACATCTGAACTCTTCAATGGGTTGAAGTCCTCGTAAATCTTGGCTTTTTGTTCATTACCTTCAAATCTCACTTTAGCAAATTCTGTCTCTTCTACATGGCCGGGACTAACTTGTGATACTCGGATACCGTGTTTGTGCAGGTCTATACGCATCGCTTTAGTAAGGGCATCTACTGCATGCTTTGTTGCACAATAGACATTACCCTTTGGGTAGACTTCATGACCAGCAGTAGAGCACACATTGATGATGTGACCTGATTGCTGTGCTACCATTATTGGGCTAATAGCCCTTGTCATATAGAGTAGCCCTTTGACATTGGTATCAATCATGGTATTCCAGTGGTCGATATCTGCCTCGTGGAAGTCATCAAAACCTAAGGCCAAGCCAGCATTATTAATTAAGATATCTATTGCCTTCCAATGATCGGGAAGAGAGTCAAAGCTCTCGCTTACTTCAGTCTCTGATTGCACATCAAAGTTCAAGACATAGGTCATGATGTTGTAAGTAGATTCCAAGGCGCTTTTTAGAGCCTTGAGACGCGTTATCCTCCGTCCACAGAGTATGATGTTATAACCTTTACTGGCAAATTCATAAGCTGATGCTTTGCCAATTCCAGAGGTTGATCCGGTAATGAGAACAATCTTATTCATTAATCATTGATTGAAGTAAGGACTTGAACTGTTTATCAAAAGCTGAATAGTCATCAGTTGCAGGTCCATTGAACCCTGTATGTATTGCAGTTATGGTATTGTCAGAATCTAGAACTAGTAATGTTGGGTAGGAGAGTATATTAGATAAGAACGGAAAGTCTTCGCTTGACTCTTTCTTACTTGCTCTTCCGCCAAGGAACATTGGCCAACTAATATCCATAGCTTCTTGATATTGAGCAATGATGGCAAGATTCTTTGCATTGTCCTTGTATCTCTCATAACATACTGAGTAGCATTCTACAGTTGAGAATTCTTTTTTAATTGCTTTGAGGTAGACCATTTCGTCCTTGCAATTGGGACACCAAGTTCCCATGATGTTTATCAACTTTGGATTGGTTGATGTTACATCGAATATTGGATTGAGCTTGCCTTGGTTGTCAATGAACTGTACACTATTCCAATCTATAGTTTCTTGAGTCGTTTTGGTGAGCATAAATGGGTCACCAAGACTTAGCTCTTTATTCCTCTTAGCGATCCAATTGGATGTGTAGTGTTTTCCACTTTTGAATACTCCGACCAACTCACCATCGAGCTGCTTAGCCTCAAAGTAAAAAGCATGACTTCCGTCAAATACCGATAACTTCATTTTTTTGCCAAGAACGTCTCCTTCTAAAAATCGGTAATCACCTGTTTCTGTCTGAAAAGTCCCAGAAAGCTTGTTGCCATCTTGTTTAAAGTGACCTATTGCCTTGTAGGCCTCATCTGCTTTATCATAATCAAATGTTACATCCCATTTTCCATCAAAATTTTGGACATTTTGAGGATTGTGATTGATGAATCGATAATCTTTGCCATGGAATGCAATAAAGGGAATAGAGTATCCTTCCTTGTAATTGACATACCAATGCCCTTCCATGATGTTTTCTTCGATTACCCCTTTGAGATAGGTGTCATATTCAGCAAAATTCACAATAATTGTATCCTTTGCAGTAGCTCTGTCTAGACCTATTGTAATATCACTGACAGTAATATTTTCCTTTGCATTCCTGAACGTGATGGATAGTGAGTCATCAGTGTTGACTACATAAAAGTTGAATGGTAGCTCGGTATATCCTGCTACATTTTCAGATCGCTCCTTACTGACTATACTTTCTTCGTCGCCTAGTTTTAGGACACCTCTCCACTCACCAGGAGGAATCCCTTCGTAGCCTTTCGGAATCTCTACACAGGAGGAGAGAGTAATAATACACAATAGGACGGAGTATAGGTTAAGAGCTTTTTTCACCAACAAAATTATCTTCTTTATATTTGAAAAGCACGTTGAACGTGGTTAGACTACCATAGATTCTTGTAATATACTGCTGCAGACTCACTTTCTCTTCATCTGTTAGCTTTGAGGCATTGATTCTCTGCTCCATCACCCTGATTCTATCTCTTACCATCACAATTTTGTGGAAGAAGACATCAATTGGAATTTGTTTGTCTTTCATGGCAGTGTCACCAGGTTTCAAGATCATCATCCCATCCACCCACTTATCTCCAAGTCGCACTTCCTCTGTTATTCCTGACCAAGTCCTTAATATTTTAATCAATGATCGTTCTGCTTCAGAAAAACTGACTGCACTATCGGGTTCCATCGCTTCGATGATTTCCCATTCGCTGTAGCTTTTGCCTACATTTTTAATTCCATATGTTATGAAGCATACTTTATAAGCTACTACTTCAGCTCCTATAATCACGCCATCACCGTAAGCTGGGTGTTTGACTCGTGATCCAATACCTAATATTTGATTTGTTGACATACTTATTGCTTAGTAAATTGTTTAGATATGATATTGTTTTTGAAATTGACGTTTAAGATGTAATTGCCTGATTGGTATTGGCTAATGTCTATAGGTCTTGATGACAAATAGTCCTCAGCTTGATAGATTACCCTACCATCCAATCCCAGGATTGTTACTCTATCTAATTGTGTTGTCTCTTCTAATTTAATATTAATCAGTTGGCTAGATGGATTAGGATAAACTTCAAAGTCAATATTGAGTTCAGATTGTTCAGTTGAAGATACTACTGGTTGTGATGTAATCTCAAAATCCCAAATACCTCTACCGTAAGTTCCAAACCTTGCAATCTGAGTGTAAGGCACTATTTCCACACTCCAATAAGTCTGCACAGGTGCTACCGTACCACCTAGTGGGTACCAGAGCTTGTCTTCTGTAATATAGATGTATGGCCCAGCTTCAGTAGCTGCATAAAGATATTTATCATCTTCACCAACTGCGATATCAAGGACTGTGGTTGGCGGAAGGCCAATAGCCATATTACTCCAAGCTTTTCCTCCATCTACTGACTTCAATACTGGAGGGTTAGAGTATCCACTTCCAGCCATGTAAACAACATCTGGGTTGTCCTTCGAAGGAACAATGTGAGCTCCGTATAAATAATGGTCTCCAGGTATGGTGATAGCAAATTTTTGGAATGTCTCTCCGCCATCTTCCGACTTGTAGTACTTTCTATCAGTAGTGGTAACGAACCATCTATCATGGTTGAAAGGGTCAACAGCCATAGCAGCAATGGTGCCGCCAGTCTCAGAAAAATCTTGGTCAAACTGTGACGCAATGATCTCCCCATTGACATATTCTAGTTGTATGATATGAGAGCCATTCCCACCATCCTTGTTTCCTCCAGCTGCATAAATAATGTTTTTTGAAGGGTCTGGATGAGCAATCAAAGGCGGTATCCACACTGTTTCTTCATTAGAATCTATGGTATATGCGGCTTGATGAGAGCCTGTTATTGGTTCTGGGTAGTAAATAATCCATCCACCTGGGTAGACGGTCCAGAGACTTTCGCCATAGTTCGTGAATACGATATGACCGTAGTCTCCACTTATGACTTGATCAAAATTAGCTACCTCATCTCCATCGAAGTCAATGATACCTCTTTGAAATCCTTGATCTTGTGAACCTGCCCAGACATTGTATGGGTTGACAGGAGAAGTTCGTACACTATAATATTGTGCAATGTTAAGCCCTGATAGACTGATGTTGTCATAGTTGAGCCCATTGTTGTAAGAGATGTACATGCCACCATGATTACAGTTAAGCACAAATGGCTTGCCATCCGATGTGGTGAATTCTTCATAGTACATAATATCAGCATGGAGCTTGTGCTCTGGATCTCCATAGTAGGCACCCCAAGTATTTACTTTATTCCAAGTTGTCCCTGAGTCGTAAGACCTAAAACTCTCTACTCCTCCTACTTGAAGGTGGTTTGGGTCATGCTTGCTAATACGTAAGCCAACTTCCCAAGGACGTTCTTCAAGGGTGTCTAGCACTGTCCACGACTTAGCTGTGTCATATGATATATGAACGATGTTGTCACCATTGTAGGACACAAATCTTAGTACGTCGTCTTGAATGGAGCTAACCAGATTAGCCCTGCCTTGTTGGCCGAAACCAATGGGAGTCTCATCTTTAAGTATTTCTAATGTTTTTGACTCATTATTCCATTGGTGCAATTTACTTCTATTCACACCCAGCTGTTCGATGACAAAGAGGTTATCAGAATGGTGCATCTTGGTAATGTGCAAGTTACGAGAGTCCCCAGTGTTGAAGTTACCCTTTGATCGGAACGATAGTCCACCATCATCAGAATACATCAATTTGAAACTACTATTGGATGATGACTTGAATAGACAAAAGATTTCTCCAGTGCTTTCCATGAGGATTGGTAGCTTTAATTCTGCATTATTTGGTGTACTAAACCCATCCACTTGTGTCCAAGTAAATCCTTCATCATCAGAATAGTAGGGTAGTTGACTAATGGACGCAATAAGCCTATTGTTGCCAAGGCTATCTGAAGTAAGGACAAGAAATCTATCATCAAATTGGACATCTTGATTAATAGGCTCCCAGCTTAGTCCGTCTATGCCTCCTTTCCAAAGTGTTCCACCTGCAGATACACAATAGAGAATATCTGTGGTATTGTCAAACACCGTTGCTGAAACGCTTCCAGCTTGGTTGTTGGATCCACGTTCTTTCCATGTTCCTTCTATTTTACCATCAGCAATTGATACTTCTCCATTACGCAATTGGACTTCTTGCTTGATCTGCTGTCTTTCAGCAAAAGTCTTCATCATATTTTGTCTCTCCACTTCCTTCCAATCAACACCTGGCGCTGCAGTGTGCAAGAGTTCGAACCATGCATTTCTGGCAGTCTTATGATGGTAGTCCTCCATATCTGCTTTGACGAATGTCTCAAATGGTTGAGGCATTTCAGTAGGCGTTTGGTTCTTGTTGCAGCCTATTGACAACATAGTGACAATGAGTAGAAATAGTCGCATATGAAAAGGTATTTAGTCTTTAGAATAATGATCGTCCCAATCTTTTACAGCTGGATCACCTAATTTGTTTTCCCATTTGGCAACAATCATTGCTACCGCTGCATCGCCTGTTACATTTACTGCCGTTCTACACATGTCCAATGGTCTGTCTACTGCAAAAATTAGAGCGAGGCCAGCTTCTGGAACTCCGATAGCACCAAGAACAATGACCAGCATGACCATACCAGCTCCTGGAACAGCAGCTGAGCCTATCGATGCAAGCGCTGCTGTCATAACTATGGTTAGTTGGTCTCCCAAAGAGAGGTCTACTCCAAGGGCTCCTGCAATAAATACTGCGGCAACCGCTTGATAAAGGCTAGTCCCGTCCATATTGATAGTAGCACCAATCGGGAGTACAAAACTTGTGACTTCTTCATCTACACCAAGGTGCTCCTCAGTTCTTTCCATAGTGACAGGCAGGGTAGCTGCGCTACTACTTGTACTAAATGCCAATAGTTGCGCTGGAGATATACCCTTAAAGAAAAAACCTAGGCTTCGTCCAGTAAAGAACCTTACAGCAAGCGGATATACGACGAACATCATCATCCCTAATCCAATAACAACACAGAGGCTATACCAAAGCAGGCTGACGAATACATCACTTCCTGGGGATTCGACCACCAGTGCTGCAAGCAAGGCAAAGACACCATAAGGAGCAGCTAACATGATTATGTCAATCATTTTTAAGATAACTTCATTCATGCCATCAAAAAATCCTTTTACTGGAGCAGATTTTTTAGGGTCAATTAATACGATGCCTATTGCAAAAAAGATGACAAAGAAGATGACTTGCAGCATATTGCCATTTGACGATGCTGCTTCAAATATATTAGAGGGTACCATATCAACTAGGGCATCTAATGGGCCTCGTTGTTTAGTGGCAACTGCAACTTCAATTTTCTTGGAAGCATTGGCTGCAAACCCATCCATTAGTGATTCCCTGTTTTCTGCACTTATGCTTTTACCTGGATTGATTAGGTTCACAACAGTGAGTCCAATAGTGATGGCAATAATAGTTGTAGTGAGATATAACCCAATGGTCTTTATGCCCATGCTGGACAACTTGCTTAAGTCGCGTAGATCTGTAATGCCTTTAATCAGCGAAGCGATGATCAAGGGTATAGCAATCAGCTTCAATAAGTTGATAAATATTTTGCCAAAGGGCTTAATGTAATCAATGACTATTTGACTGCCAGATGCTGAAAGTGAGAGCACGTATCCGACTGCCACACCGGCAATCATACCAATAAGTATTTGCCAATGCAGAGCAAGATTTTTCATGTTGTAGTATTGAGTTGGTAGATTATGAGTTTACCCTTGAACTAGCAATTACAGGGCTAGTATTACGTGATGTAATGTACTGATAGCTTATATAGAGAATCAGAGCAAATACGACGTCACCTATTAAAGAGAATCTCAAAAAAGGCAATCCTCCTTCATATGCTAGAAGTAATCCTGCAAATGTCTTTGGATAAAAGCTAAATGATAACCAACTTCCAAAATTGGTTATTACAAAGAACAAGATTCCAGACCCAAATGCTCCAAGGGCAACTCGAGGACTATTCGACTTTTTTAATAAGAAAGCAGACAATCCTATAATTAGGATATAACTCAAGTAAGTCCATGTCATAAAGTCTGACCAAAATACGACCTCACCTGCGTCTTGGATAAAGGCCTTACCAAAGGTATTGTTTATCAAGAAGTCACTTAAGTACAACACTATGAAAGGGATAATGAATGCCAGAGCCCTCATGCCAAGTACCATGCCTGAGAATAGACAAATGGCGTTCATCGGAGTGACGTTTGGAGGGTGTGGTAGCATCCTCATTGCGATAGCGCTGATGCACAAGATAACTACCCACAAAAGTGATTTAGATGATGTAATGTTATTACCCATGTTGCTTTGTTTCTTAAGATTAGCACAAAATACAAATAATTGAAATAGGGAACTACAATAGGTCGATAAGAAGTACAATTTTGTCAGATTCTACACTTGAGGTTTTTAATATTTCCTATTTTGCATCCCCAAGCCAAATCTGGGAGAAGATATGAGGAAGTTTTTACACCAAGCACTGCTTGGCAGAAATGATATTTATAGATATATCGTTGTTGTCGCTTTGGCATTCTTAGGCTACTTTTTGGGTCAAGTACCAATGTTTTTTGCTCTGATGAGGGTCATGGAAAATGATGAGAGTATTGGGATGGAGGAGATGAATGCTTTTATGAGTAATCCGGACTTCTCTATATTTGAGATCTCATCAAACATGGGCTTTGTGTTACTATTATTCACTTTTGTTAGTGCTATGATGGTATTCTACTTTGCCTTTACGCAAGTACACAAGCGATCATTCAAGTCACTAATTACTGGATTGAGCAAGGTGAGATGGGGTAGGATTTGTTTTGGAGCTGGATTTTGGTTGCTATTAACTACAATCTTTGAAATAGGATACTACAGTGTCAGTCCAGAACATTATTCATTTTCGTTTGAAGCAAGGACGTTTATCCCATTATTGATCATCAGTCTACTGATCCTTCCAATTCAGACATCATTTGAAGAGGTGTTTTTTAGAGGGTATATGATGCAGGGATTGGGAGCTATTATCAAATGGCCTATCATCCCTCTTGTTCTAACTTCGCTTGCCTTCGCTGCTATTCATGGCTCAAATCCAGAGGTAGCGAAGTTTGGCATATTGCCGATGATGACGTATTATATCTCAGCGGGGTTATTGCTTGGTCTTGTAACAATCTTGGATGATGGCTTAGAGTTGGCCTTGGGCATACATTTTGCAACTAATTTCTTTGGAGCAGTCATCCTTGGTTACGATGGTGCAGCCATCCAAACTGAGAGTTTGCTTAAAACTAGTGTGATTGATCCTAGCCTAATGGTTACTGCTTTTATAGCTTGTGCAATCGTGTTTTTATTAGTTGGCCAACTCCTATACAAGTGGAAGAGCTGGAATTATCTATTTTCTGATATTTCTGCCACACGTGAAGACCTTAACACCACCAAACAATTTGATTATTCAAATATATTAGTAGATGATAAATAATATTCAACTCATTTTTCTTTGCTTATTGACTAGCCAACTTTGTTTTGGTCAATATTGGCAGCAAGAAGCAGACTATACTATAGATGTGGTACTTGATACTGCTACCCATCAATATGCAGGTACTCAATCTATTGCATATACCAACAATTCTCCAGATAGGTTGACAAAGTTATACTACCACCTTTACTTCAATGCATTTCAGCCTGGGAGCATGATGGATATAAGGTCGACTACTATTATGGACCCAGATAAGAGGGTGGGTGATAGGATATCAACATTGACACCCGAAGAATATGGGTGGATTGCTGTAAGAGAAATGATGGTCGATGGAGTGCCGTGCGACTATGAAGAAGACGGAACAATCTTAGTGGTATACTTAGAGAATGCAATAGAGCCTGGCCAAACTGCTAAACTTGATATGAAATACAGGGCTCAAATCCCTCTGCAAATCAGGCGTAGTGGTCGAGACAATAAGGAAGGGATCGACTATTCTATGGCGCAGTGGTATCCAAAGTTGTGTGCATATGATTACGATGGTTGGCATCCCAATCCCTATATAGGCAGGGAGTTTTATGGAAACTGGGGAGACTTTAATGTCAACATCACACTGCCAGCTAACTACATCATAGGTGGGACTGGTAAACTGCTCAATCCCGATGAAGTAGGCCAGCAAATCAATGGAAAGATGATCAGGTATGTCAACCAAGAGGGAGACAAAACTTGGAAGTTTATAGCGAAGAATGTCCATGATTATGCTTGGGGAGCAGATCCACATTATACTCATCTCAGAGAGCAAACTGACAATGGCATTCAACTTGACTATTACTTCCAAGCAACTGAGACTAATAAAGAAAATTGGGAAAGCTTGCATAGTTATATGAATGCTAGCATTGCTTACATGGACAAGAGGTTTGGTGAATACCCATACCCTCGTTACGCTTTTATTCAAGGTGGTGATGGTGGTATGGAGTATCCTATGGCAACTCTCATCACAGGCGAACGTCCGATTAGTAGCCTTGTTGGAGTATCGGTACATGAGTGGATACACAGTTGGTACCAGATGATGATGGCTACTGATGAGGCTCAATTTCCATGGATGGATGAAGGATTTACAAGCTTCGGTTCTTCGGAAGTGATGAACCACTTAAGAGCAGAAGGATTACTTGATGGAGAAGTCAAAGTGAATCCTATTGAGAATACGATGCTCAATTATACAGAGTTTACTAAGTCTGGTTATGAAGAGCCACTGACTACACATGCTGACCACTATAATACCAATTATGCTTATGGAGTAGGTTCTTATGTTAAAGGAGCTGTATACTTAAAGCAACTAGAATATGTCATAGGTAAGGAGGCTTTTGATAGGGTATTGTTAGCATATTATGACAAGTGGAAGTTCAAGCATCCTACAGCTAAGTCATTCTTAAGAGTAGCAGAAGTAGAAAGTGACATGGTACTGGATTGGTATCATGATTACTTTGTGAATAGCACGAAGACTATAGATTACAGCGTAGACACCTTGATGAAAGGCAGTAGTAAAAAAGAGGCTATCATCAAACTAAGTAGAACAGGTCAAATGCCTATGCCAATCGATGTCGTTGTAGCGTACAAAGATGGAAGTCAAGAAGTATTTACAATTCCATTAAGATTAATGCGAGGTCAAAAGGCCAATGATACTGGAATAGCAAAACATCAAACATTGCTTGATTGGGCTTGGACTAATCCTACCTATGAGATTGTATTGCCAATAAAGATCAAAAAGATTACTTCCGTGCAAATAGATCCATCTTTGCGAATGGCGGATGTGGACTTATTAAATAACATCTACCCCAGAGCAGTAATCGTTGAAGAATTAGAAGAAGAACAAAAATGACAATCGGTCTCATTTCTGATACACATGGCAAAATCACAGAAGATGTATTGTCCCATCTGAAGGATTGTGACGAAGTATGGCATGGTGGCGATCTAGGTGATATTGCCGTTATTGATCAGGTCAAGCAAATGGGCTTGCCTTTCAGAGGGGTGTATGGCAATATTGATGATAGTGAAATAAGAGCAGAATTGCCACTCAATCTTGAGTTTGAAATTGATGGACTCAATGTTTTTATTACACATATAGGTGGGTATCCTCCAAAATATAATAGTAGGGTCAAGAAGATTATACACCAGACCAAACCGCATCTTTATATTTGTGGACATTCTCACATTTGTAAAGTAATGCGTGATTCAGAAATTGGTACAATACACATGAATCCAGGAGCTTGCGGGCACAAAGGGTTTCATTCAATTCGTGTTATGCTCAAATTTGAAATCTTAGGAGGTAAAATAGAGAATTTGAGAGCTATAGAATTAGGAAAGAGAGGGGCATTGTCCCATAATTAGTAGTAGTTTGGAGAGGTAGAGTAATTGCCAAACATAATGAGTAAATGATATAAATGTTATTTCCAAAACCATGAATCATACGTTAATGGACTAAATATTTGTTCGTCAAACATTTGGTTTGTGTATATAAATCAATATATTTGGTGAACATTCAATTGGTCAACCAATTTAGAATCTTAGAATACAACACAAATGCTAGAGAATTTTAATGCCATTAAAGTCGAATCTCCTGTTGATAAAATCATCAAGCAAATTCGTTCTTTAATATCTTCTGGGTCTCTTAAGCCAGGAGAAAAATTGCCGCCAGAGAGAAAATTAGCAGAGAAACTAGGAGTCAGTCGCGGTCAAATTAGAGAAGCAATAACAAAATTGAGTTTCTATGGTGTCGTAAAAGTGATACCTCAAAGTGGAACAGTTGTAACAGGAATTGGTATTGTCGCTCTTGAAAGTTTAATAACAGATATTTTGGAATTAGAGAATGCTGATTTCAAATCCCTAATTGATACAAGGCTATTATTGGAAAAAGAAGCAGCAAGACTTGCAGCAATCCATAGGACAAAAGATGATATTGTTCAATTAAGTACAGCTCTTAACTTATATGAAGAAAAGCTAATGGCTGAGGGTCAAGCAGTAGAGGAGGACTTGATGTTTCATATCAAAGTTGCTGAAGCAGGGAAGAATGCCGTATTGAAATCACTTATGATGATAATTACTCCTGATATTGTCAATAGCTTCATGGAGCTCAAAGTGTGCAATGATGCAAATAATAGAAAGACAATAGAAGAACATAGAATGATATTAAACAAAATAGCTAATCAAGACCCCGAAGGAGCAGTGCATGCTATGGAGATTCATCTCGAAGATATCAAACAATTTAGTATAAACAGGTTTGATAAAAAGTAGAATTTGTGTCTTTAAACCCTATTTGATTAATCACTCGTTAAAAACACTTTGAAATATAAAAATTCTTTAATTAATGGAAAAATTTACAAACATGAAAATTTCTTTGACTAACCTAAACAAGAACTTCTTTTTGATGATGTCTTTGTTTATGTCTCTTGCGATCATCACTTCTTGTGGTGAGGACGATGACGACCCGACAACACCTGTGGATAGCCCTTCAACAGTGGTTGCAAGTTTCTCAGCTCAAGTAGATGCTGAAAATTCATTAACGTATGCATTTACTAACGCTTCAGTAGTGAATGGAATTTCTGATAATTCTTTCACCTCTGCATGGGATTTTGGTGGAGATGGATCATCTTCTGATGAAAGTCCTTCACACACTTTCTCAGCTGAAGGTACTTACGACGTGACATTGACAGTTACTGCTTCTGATGGAGTAGTAGGAACAGCTACTGAAACTGTTGAGGTTACGGCGCCTAAAAACAGATATGCTGTAATTACTGATACTAAAGATGATGACACTGGTGAATTAAGATTAGGTGTTGATTCAATCCAAACTGGAAAGTTGACATTTCTTTACAGAGTTGCTGAAGGGCCAGTTGATATGGATATCCAAGATGGATTTATCAATGTTGCAGGTAATTCAACTACTGGTGACTTTGCCATTGTAGAAGTTAGACTTAAAGATAATGCACCTCACGAATTTAGAGAAGGAGCATCTGATGAGACTATTGCTGCAGCTAACTTCCCAGAGGGAGTTGCTAACGAATGGTTACCTGTAGAAATTAGTTGGTCTGCTGATGGAGTTAACACTCCAACTTACTCAGTTGTGATCAATGGTCAAACTGTAATTGCTGACGCAGTGAGTACAACTAACGGAGGTGATGGAGACGTTCCTGGTCACTTAGCAGCTACTATGGACGGAGCAGCTAATTTCCAGTGGAAGTACGCATCTAACTCAACTGTTAGTGATGGAGTATACCATGTTGATGACATCGTATTATATTCTTCAGATTCAGGAACTGAAACAGTTGTATTCGAGGATAACTTCCAAGGAAGAGTAGCAGGTGATGACTTGAACCCTACAATAAATCTTGATTCTCCTTACCATGAGAATAGTTCAGATGCATCTGTTGGTGAAGATCAATAATATTGAAGTTCTTTTGTAAGAACAATAGATTATTAAGAACATAGCGAAAGCAAATTGGGGGGAAGTCTATGAAGACCTTTCCCCCTTTTTTTATTGCATACCTTGCGCTAAACACTAATCTGATAATCACCATTATATTAATCGACTGCTTCTCTTGTTTATGAATATTTATCAATTCTATTTGACGGTTTGTTGCTATTTGATAATGGCAAATGCCGGATTTTGCCAAAGTACTTCTCAGTTGGTTTACATAAATCAAGGAGTGTTGACTTATGTCCCATTCTCAATGCAGGGTCAAACAAATGAGGTGAATAAAATCCCTGATTTTTCTTACGCAGGGTACAAGGGTGGTGGAGTTTCACTACCAACAGATATTCCAATCATGGCAATTGTTACTCCCGAAGAAGGAGATGATACGCGTAGCATACAAGAAGCTATTAATCTCGTAGAGACTTTGGAGCCTGATCAACAGGGATTTAGAGGAGTAGTGTTGGTTAAGGCAGGTCATTATAGCTTGGAAAACATCCTAGTAATCAGAGAGTCTGGTGTTGTCTTGAGAGGAGAGGGTCAAGGACTGAATGGAACAGTACTTCATTCAAACCCACGCATAGACCATAGCGTAATTACTATTTTCGGTACAGGAGGCGTTACTAAGGATCCAGAATCAACACAAGCTATCATAACTGAATATGTATCAGTAGGATCTTCATCATTTGATGTGGTAGATGCCTCAAATTATGAAGTGGGTGATCAGATTGTAGTCACTAGAACACCGAATCAAGTTTGGATCGATGAAATAGGTATGGATCAAGAAACACTTTGCCAAGGCGCAAGTGGATGTGTTGGATGGACACCAGATGTCTATACGATTGATCATGAACGAGTCATAACTGGGATATCTGGAAATAGAATAACAGTTGATATTCCAATAGTAGATGTTATTGAAGAGAATTATGGTGGTGGTTCAATTACAAAGGTTCAATTGTCTAGACGTGTTAACCAATGCGGTGTTGAGAATATGAGAATTCAGTCATTTTACGATAGTGATTCTGACGAATCTCATGCATGGACTGCTGTGAGGTTACATGATGCTGAACACTGTTGGGTCAAGGAAGTAACTGGTCAATACCTTGCATACAGTACAGTAATTATTGATGATGCTAATTTTACAACAGTTCAAGATTGTGCATATATCAATCCTAAGTCTCAAGTGACGGGAGGTAGAAGGTATTCATTTGCGATACAAGAAGGTATTGGAAATCTGTTTCAACGTTGCTATGCCAAGAATGGTCGTCATGATTTTGTTACTGGTTCAAGAGTTACTGGGCCCAATGTCTTTTTGGATGGATTAGCAGAAACAGTCAATTCAGATATAGGCCCCCACCATAGATGGGCTACTGGAACGCTATTCGATAATATTCGTGGTGGTTCAGTGAGAGTATGGAATCGTGGAAGTTCAGGGACAGGACATGGTTGGTCTGGAGCTCAAACCATGTTTTGGAATATTGATTCCTATAGTGGCGAGTTTCGAGTAGATAGCCCACTTGGATCAATGAATTGGGGTGTTGGGTGTATTGGTGCCAATCAAACTGGTGAAGGCTATTGGGAGAGTTGGGGTGACCATGTTCAGCCGCGAAGCCTCTATCTTCAGCAGTTAGCAGATCGATTAGGTGAAGTTGCAGTAAATAATGTCACAATACCTCAACAACGAACAGGAGAAATAGATAATCTATTAGTCAATTGGGCTGGAATGGGTGATTTCTATGACGGCGGTGTTACAGGCAGTCTGCCAAACATTAGTTTCCTAAATCCAGAATCTATGATTGATGTGTCTCTATGGGAAGGTGGCGATATAGAATTAGAGGCAATTGATAGCGATGGGACAATTCAAAGTGTCAAATTACTCATCAATGGTGAGCCAATTGGCACAGACTATGATACACCTTATATATTTAATGAGGCATATACTGATATCCAGAATCTTAAAGAAGGAATACACTACCTTCAAGCTATTGCAACAGACAATGACGGTAATGCCAGTGTTACAAGGCTGAGAATAATAGGTGGTGATCCGCCACAGATAGAGGAGGAAGAAGAACCAGTTATGGAATTTACTGATATTCTAATATTTCCAAACCCTGCGCAAAGGGGAGAGCTAACTATTAGGATGAAGAAGGACGGGTTATATTCATTGAGAATTGTTGATATGCAAGGTAAGCTGGTTGACGAAGAGGAATTTGAAGGTTTAGACTACCAATATTCATGCAATTTAATGGCTGCAGGAATTTATATCTTGGAGATTAAAAGTGAAAGTGAGATTGTGTTTAAGGGTAAAGTGACGGCTCTGTAAGCAACAGGACTTTCGTGTCAAGTAAAGAGATATAGGCATCCGAAAACTTTGAGATCGATGTATAATAATATAAACTCCATTAGTTGTTTGCAAAATGTTTGGTGCTGAGGAAAATGACAAAAATTATTTGGTTAAGAATTTCTATTGCGTTAAATTGGTTAGCCAATTCGAATTTATTCAAAAGGGTATTGAGGTTCACTATTATTGATTAGTCTAGAGCTAATGAATTATCAAGATTTAAGAACGGTTTCCAAGAGGTTTAACTTGATTGTTGCGGGTGCAAATGTGTGGTCTTTTAATTACGTGAATGAATGTAAGTAAGATTTATGTTTTTGATATAATTATAAATCTACGATAAGCCAAGAGTTATATTTGGTTCTAGTCGCTCACTGTTTATAAGGAGTAATTAGAGCTCTTATTTTTTTAAATTACAATAAATGAAATATCTATTTAAACAATTAGAAAGTCATTCCACTAAGGTGATGTGGCTCTTTGTTCTATTCGTCGGTATGACTTCAATGACCGCGAATGCTCAAGAAGTGATCAATGGAAATGTTTCCAATGAAAATGGTGAACCTTTGATCGGAGTCACCATTAGTGTTCAAGGTACAGATACAGGTACCGTAACTGATTTGGATGGTAACTTTAGTTTAGCAGCTGATTCAGATAGTATGCTCGAGTTATCATACATTGGATATAAGACACAAACTGTCCCAGTCAATGGACAATCTAGTCTCAATCTGACATTAACTTTAAATTCAGAAGTGCTTGACGAAGTAGTTGTAGTCGGGTATGGTACAGTCAAAAAGAGTGATGTGACAGGTAGTGTATCTTCGATTAAGTCTGAGGATATTCAAGCATTTCCAGTATTGAATGCTGGTCAAGCCTTACAAGGACGTGCTGCTGGTGTAGTTGTTCAAACTCAAAATGGTGGTGAGCCAGGTGCTAGTGTTTCTATTAGAGTTCGTGGTAGTTCGTCACTCAATGCGAGTAGTGATCCACTTGTCGTAGTGGATGGGTTTGTAGGAGCTTCGTTTCCACAACAAAATGATATTGAATCAATAGAAGTATTGAAAGATGCATCAGCTACAGCTATCTATGGATCAAGAGGTTCTGGTGGAGTAATCCTTGTCACTACGAAGAAAGGAAAGTCAGGAAAGCCAACTGTAGAGTTGAATACTGCTTACTCTCTTCAAGAGACTACAAATAGATTAGATCTGTTAGATGCACGTGGATTTGCTGAGTATCAAAATATGATTAGAACTAATGCGGGTGATGCTCCTTATGCTCAAGGTGCTTTTGACACAGATTGGCAAGACGAAATCTATAGGAGTGGAAATACACAAAACCACCAACTAGCAGTATCAGGAGGTAGTGAAACTGTAAATTATTATATTTCTGGTACGTACTTTAATCAAGAGGGTATTGTTGTAAATTCTGATTTTGAAAAAATTCAATTCTTGGCAAATGTAGATGCTAAGGTTAATGATAGGTTGAAAATAGGAATGAACAGTGTAGCTAGCAGAAGTGACCAGAATGGAGTATCTACTCAGTCTACGGGAAGCGATGCAATTGGCTCTGTAAATGGAGGTGGTGATGATGTAGTTTCCTTAGCTTTTAGGTTTTCGCCAGATGTGGGAAGATATAATGAATTTGGTAATTTCTCTCAGAATACTGTAGGAGATGATATTGAAAACCCTTGGGCTGTAGCAACACAGATAACAAACAAAACGAAATCAGATAATACTAGGACTAATGTCTATGCAGACTTGAAATTACTAGAAGGCCTGAATTTTAAAACGACTTTGGGTTATAGAACTCAGAATAGTACAGATTCTTATTTCAAACCACAGACTTTTGTGTTGTCAACAGGTGGTGGATTTTTAGAAAATGTAACAAGAACAAGATTGTTAAATGAAAACTACTTGACTTATACGAGGCCTGTAGGTAGTGGTACGGTGACAGCTACTGCTGGTCATTCCTATCAAAAGAGCACAACTGAAGGCTTTGAGGCTGGAGCTAGAGAACTTTTCAGTGACGTATTCTCTTATCATAACCTTGAAGTCGGTCAGATCGATCAACGTACTGTTGATTCAAGATTCTCTGAATCAGAGATTGAGTCAGTATTTGGTCGATTGAATTTGGATTGGGCCAATAAATATTTGCTTACAGCTACTGTTCGTCGTGATGGAGCATCAAACTTCGCAGAAAACAATAAGTATGCAGTATTCCCTTCTTTTGCTTTAGGATGGAAGGTGTCTAACGAGTCCTTTTTAGCAAATAACAATACAATTTCAAATCTTAAGTTAAGAGCTAGTTACGGATTGACTGGAAACCAAGCAATTGGCCCTTATGAATCTCTTGGGTTATTTACAGTGAGACCACCAGCGGAGGTGGATGGTGCTTTCGGAGTTGAGTTTGCAAGAGAGGCAAACCCAAATCTAAAATGGGAGACCTCAGCTCAGACTAACATAGGTATAGATTTTGGGTTCTTGGAAGATAGAATCACATTGAGTGCTGATTACTACAATATTGATACAAGAGACTTAATAGCAATTGATAGAGCTACAAACTTCTACTTAGGGACAACTGATCTTGATGTATTAAGAAATGTAGGGTCTATTAATAACAATGGGATTGAGTTGTCATTGACATCCAATAACATCAATAGAAATGGATTTAGATGGACTACTAATTTGAATTTTGCAAGAAATAGAAATGAAGTGATATCCTTGTCAGGAGGTAATGAGCAAATAGCTAGTGGTGCACCTGGATACTTTTCTGGAGCAACTACATATATATTAAGAGAAGGTGAGCCAATTGGTCAATTTTGGGGTTTAGACTATCAAGGTGTATATCAAGGTGGAGAGATTCCAGAAGGGTTGGCCTTAGAGGGTAGATCTTTCAATGGAGATGGCAATCCGATCCCAGGAGAGCCACTATTCTCTGAAGTAGCAGATGAAGAAGGTAACTTTGATGGCCTAATAGATGATAATGATAGACAAATCATAGGTGATCCTAACCCAGATTTTACATTTGGAGTAGCTAATACAGTGAGCTATAAAGGGTTTGACTTGAATGTGTTTTTTCAAGGCGCAGTAGGAGGAGATATCTATAACTTGACAGCTGTTCAACTGTACAATGGTGATAGTAATAGTGTTACTGATATCCTAAATTCATGGACGCCAACTAATACTGATACAGAAATACCAAGAGCTGCCATTAGAGGTAAGGAGAGGTCTTCTAGGTTTGTGGAAGATGGTAGCTATGCAAGATTGAAGAATGTTGCCTTAGCATATAGCTTGCCTAATGGAATTCTAGATAGAGTTGGTGTAGGTTCAATCAGGCTGTCAGTTAGTGCTCAGAATCTTCTTACCTTTACTAACTACTCTGGGCTTGATCCAGAAGTAAGTTACTTCGGTAGTGGTGGAGAGAGCAGAGGTGACGATAATGTAATCATAGGGCATGATTTTGGTAATTATCCTAATCTTAGGTCAGTTACATTTGGTGCTAGCGTTAAATTTTAAATCATTATAAAGTTTAAATAACATGAAAAATTGTAAATATTTATTTTTAATCATATTTGGTTTAACTATTGTTGGATGTTCTGATTTAGAAGAAGATGCAAGGAGTCAGTTAAACCCAGAAGAAAGAATCGTAGATTTAGAAACTGTTGAAACTACGATAGCAGGTGCTTACGGTCATTTGGATGCAAGAGCTTTTCTTTCAAGAGCATTGGGATTGACCCTTATGTTGCGTTCTGACATGGTAGACATAGGCTATACTGGTACAAATGCTGAAAGAATTGAGCATGACCAATTTACTCTTTCGCCAACTAATCCACTAATTCTAAATATTTCTAATCCAGAAAGAAGCTTTTGGCCACGACTTTACCAAGTAGTTAGAGCAGCTAATGAGACACTACAAGAGCTAGAAGTGTTAGAGGAGCAAGAAGCAGGAGTTAAAGAAGAAATTGCAGGTTCAGCTAGATTTATTAGAGCATTTGCTTATTACCACCTTGTGAGATTATTTGGAGAGATTCCGTATCTGGATGAAAACATTACTACAGCAGAAGCTTCAATTACTGAGAAGTCTCCAGTTGACGTAGTGTATAGTAATATTATCTCTGACCTTGAATATGCTAAGGAGTGGCTACCTGACACTAGGTCGAATAGAGCCCTCCCAGGTAAGGCTGCTGCTACAGCATACCTAGCAAGTGTTTATTTGACTAGAGGAGAGTATCAATTAGCATATAACGAAGCTAAAGAAGTGATAGATAATGCTTCAACTTATAACATTGCTTTAGATCCGGACTATAGAAATATATTCCACGCGGAGAAAACTGATGCTTCTTTGGAGCCTTTATTTGTGATTGATTTCGTTGCAACTAATATTAACGATGAATCTAGAGATTACCTAGCGGCATTTACTGGATTCTTTGGACAAGCAACGTATTATCCCTCAGGTGGTTGGTCAGTGATGGTTCCAGCTCAGCCAGTATATGATACTTGGGATGATGGAGATTATAGAAAGCAAGTCAACTTTGATGCAGAGGCAGTTACTAATGCTGGTGAAGTAATACCTTACACTCAATTCTCTAGCCTTGATGGTAGAAATGCTAATCGTCCTCACATTTCTAAGTATACAGCGATGGCTGGAGATTTAGAGCAGGCGAATACAAGTGGACGAGACTCTCATTCTAATTATCAGTTGATGCGTTATGCAGAGGTGCTTTTGATTGCGGCTGAGGCTGCCGTTGAAATAGGCAACACCGCTGAAGCTGATCAGTATATTAATATGATTAGAGCTAGAGCTAGAAGTGGTGATGGTACAGGAACACCTAGTGCAGTTCCAGCTGATATTTCAGGAGCAACTGTAGCTGATGTACTTGAGGAAAGAAGGTTGGAGTTAGCATTTGAGCATAAGAGATGGTATGATATTGTCAGAAGAAAAATGGGTGATGAAGTATTTGGACCTAATGGATTTGAAACTGAGCTTCTCGGAACTCAAAACTTTGATGCTTCAAGAGATTATTTGTTGCCAATACCTCCATTTGAGATTACAAACAATCCTAATCTAACCCAAAATCCGGGTTACTAGAAAAGGTATATATAAGAATATCGAAGAGCCTTCTACAAACATTGTAGAGGGCTCTTTGTTATTTAGAGAAAACATCTAAACATGCTTTGGTGTTTTTATTAATGAATGTCTGTTGAAACACCTGATTTATAGGTAAAGTATCAAGGACAACATTATTAAATGTTATATATTTACAGCTATTGGTTGACCAATTTTAGGTTGACCAATTCCACAATTTGTATGAGTCCTACATGCTAAGAGGCAATTTGATTTATAGCTAAGTAGAATTAGGCATACATGATGTTGGATATTATCAGACTTATCACAAAATATCTACTTATGAAAGTGTCATCATTTCATCAATTCCTAAAGTTAGGACAAACAGAATCTTCGTCTGCTATTGTTTACTTGCGTTGCTTCGTGTTGCTGTTTCTTTTGAATCTCTCAGCTAACCCAGTTTCGGCTCAGGACTTAGATCCGACAGTGCCTCCAGGAAGTAACTTTGACCTCTCTTATTGGAAGCTTACGCGACCAAATCAACAAGAAAGAGATTCAGACCAACTTGCAGGTGGATTTACTGTAGATGGTGAATTCTATACAGACCCAGTATCAGGGGCTATGGTGTTTTGGTGCCCAAATGACGGAGCTACTGGAGGTAGTACATACCCAAGGAATGAGCTTAGAGAAATGATTAGGAGATTTGATACTAGTATCCCTACTCAAGGAATCAATAAAAATAACTGGGTGTTTTCTTCTTCTTCCATGGCAAATCAAGAAGCTGCTGGAGGAGTTGATGGCATCATGACAGCTACTTGTGCAGTGGACCATGTGTCCCTTACATCTGATGAATTCCGTAAAGTAGGACGTACAATTGTTGGGCAGATTCATGCCTCTGATGATGAACCATGCAGAATTTATTATCGCAAGTTGCCAAACAATACAAAAGGTTCGATTTATGTAGCGCATGAGCCAACAACAAGTGCTGAGCAATGGTATGATATGATAGGAAGCAGAAGTGATGATGCTCCAGATCCAGAAGATGGTATTGCCCTAGGAGAGAAGTTTAGTTATGAAATAAAGGCAATAGGCAACTTGCTTACTGTTACAATCATGAGAGAAGGTAAGGATGATGTAGTCCAAGAAATAGATATGACGGATAGTGGCTTTGCTGATGATTGGATGTACTTTAAAGCAGGAAATTATAATCAGAATAATGCCGGAGATCCTGAAGAATTTGCTCAAGTGTCATTTTATGCCTTAGATGTCAAACACTTTGCACCAACTCCTCCAGCTGCTTATGATGCTCCATCTGATATTCCAAGATTCCAGCCTTTCCTTGCAGATTGTAAGCTGCAAGCTCCGACTAGCTCCACGTTAGCACAAAATGAAACACTGAACCAAGGCTATACGCATCCTCAATACTTCTACGTAGTTGATGGTGATAAGATATTGTTTAATCAATCAGGTGATAGCCAAAGGACTGAACTTAGAAATGAGACCAATTGGGACCTAACTCAAGAAAATAGATCACTACATGGAAGACTTGATGTGGTAGATCAAACTTGTGAGCAGGTGACCTTAATGCAAATACATGATGATGCTAACGCAGGAAGTGGTCCTAATAAGCCATTGCTCAGAATTTACAAGCATACGAACAAAGAACCGTTCAACCACATATGGGCGGCAATAAAAACAGATGCAGTAGGAGTGAGCACAACCCACGTGGATCTTGGAGAAGATCCAGGAGGATATTTCAACTGCGACATTAGATTGGTTGATGGAAGAATGATAATCGACTTTGAAGGCGAAGAAAAGCTCAATGAAGATGTGTCATTCTGGACATGGCCTAGCTATTGGAAGGCTGGGGTATACCTTCAAGATAATGGTGAGGCAACCGTATATTTTGATGAGTTATTTGAAGAAGATGGTACACAACAAAACTATTTTCCGTCTGTGAGTATAGTCGAGCCAGTTGGTGGGACTAATTTCTTGCCAGGAAGTGATATTACAATAACAGTCGATACTGAAGATTCTGATGGAAGTGTAACTAAAGTTGAATTCTTTGAAGGTGGTAATAATAAACTTGGAGAGGCTACCAGTGCTCCATACTCCTTGACTTGGACTAATGTACCGGAGGGAGAATATACTCTCACAGCGAAAGCAACAGATAATGAAGGAGGTTCAAAGACATCTTTAAGCACGTTTATTACTGTCCAAGTTCCGATAATAGTTGATGCAGTAGAGCTAGTTGATATTAATGGGCCTGTTGCGATTGGAGCAGAGACACAGTTGCAGACGGTTATCTCTCCTTCAGGAGCTACTAATCAGAATGTAAGTTTTGAGTCAAGTGACCCAAGTATTGCTACTGTGACTGATGAAGGTTATCTCATCGCTATCGCTGAAGGTGATGTGACGATCACTGCGACTACAGAAGAAGGAGGTTTTGTAGATTCTAAAATCATACGTGTACTTACTCCATCTGATGAGTTTAACTGGGCTTTGAATCAATCAATAGGGGGAACAGGTATTCCAGATGGTAATAATACTGTAGCTAAATTAGTAGATGATAATACCAATACTCGTTGGTCTGTTGACGAATTTCCACAATCAGCAAAGATAGATCTAGGAGGTTTTATCAAAATCACTCAAACAGAGGTGACTTGTTATGAAGACAGGGCTTATCAATTTATTATCGAAGGAGCTATGGAGCAAGATGGGCCATATACGCCTATTGTTGATCGGTCTACAAATGTAATACAAGGTACTATTGAGGCACCAATTGTTAACTCTGTTGATAGTCTAGAAGCCCGATATGTAAGAATCACAGTATTGGGAGTTAACGAATATACAGGCAAATGGGTAAGCCTCACAGAGTTTAGAGTGTTTGGCGAGGGGGAAAGAATATTTTCAGTAGACGTAGAAGAAGTATCTCAAGATGATGTTATGGTTACACCTAATCCAGCTACTTCAATACTTTCGGTAAGCTGTGGAGAAGGATATAATTCTATAGCCATATTTGATCAATCAGGTAGACCAGTTATCCAAAGCGAGATAAGTAGGCAGGAGACATTTGACATTAGTGACCTTCAATCTGGGACCTATATTGTCAAGCTAGCAGGAAAAGACAAATCTCATGTGAGTAAATTGATTAAGCTGTAAGCATAACAATGACTTAAGCTATGCATCCTATAGAACTAGCTCAATAGTAGGTTGTGTATCTATTGCTAAGGATGGTTATATCTATTGTTTTTAAATCTAATAATTGATATTATGAGACTTGTTATGCTGTGTTTGTGTTTAGTGGCCTTTTTAGCACTTTCTGCTCAAACACGATATGATGTCTCATCAATTTCTGAATTCAATTCTGCCCAAGACATGGCTAGTCCAGGGGATAGTATTGTTTGGCAGTCAGGTACTTATACCCATGTTCGTATGGAGATAGAGAAGGATGGGTTGATAGTCACAGCTGAACCATATGGCAGTGTATTGTTTTCAGGAGTTTCAAGAGTTGTAATAGAAGGTAGTGGAGTAACCTTTTCTGGATTCCAGTATGTTGGAGGATTTATCGGTAATTTGGATGTGGTTAAGATCTACGGCAATGATATCCTAATTACTCATGTCAATATACAGAACTATACCTGTTTCAAATACCTAAGAGTATACGAAGAATCAAGGAGGACTACAATCAGCTATTGCAATTTCGAAAATAGACTCAATTTAGATAATCAGAATATTCTCTCCATATTAGTAGATGATGAGCCTGGCTATCACAAGATTCAGCACTGTTCATTTAAGCATTTCGACGGAATGGGTAATGATGAAGGTATCGAGCCAATCAGAATTGGAGTAAGTTCGCAAGGGCATTTAGATAGTAGGACCCTTGTAGAATATTGCTACTTTACAAGGTGCAACGGTGATGGTGAAATCATCTCACATAAGTCAAGACAAAATGTCTATCGTTATAACACATTTGAAGATAATCCAGTAGCTGAGCTCGTACTTAGGCATGGTGATGAAGGCATCGTGTATGGAAATTTCTTTCTGAACAATATGGGAGGCATTCGTATAAGAGAAGGTTCTCACCACTATGTATATAACAATTACTTTGAAGGATTGACCAGAAGGTCTATTTACTTGCAAAATGACCCTTCAGATCCATTGTCTGATGTCCACATCTATCATAATACTATAGTTGATTCAGAAGAGATGATATTAGGGGGAAGTGGTAGTAATCCTCCTTCCAATGTTGTGATTGCGAATAATGTGTTTTCTGACCCGAAGGACAACTTATTTGCGCAAGACACTGAAAGTGAGTCATGGATAAATAATTACGTATTTGGAGAGCTTGGCATTGATATGCCTTCAGAGGGACTGCTTGAACTCGATCCTGTATTGTATGAGAATGCTGAAGGATATTTTCAGCCAGAAATCAGTAGTCCAGTTGCAGCGTCTTCTAAAGAGGGCTATTCAGAGGTTCCACTGTATGAGGGGATGAATTATGATAATGCCATACAATTGGATTTGATGAAAGTGTCTAGGCCTAATGCAATTTCTGAGAAGGCAGTTGGCGCATCTGAATTTTCATCAACAACCTTAGTAAAGCCTCATGCAACCGAAATGAACACAGGGCCTTCTTACTCGTTTGACAATTTGGTTGACTACGTCACAGCAAATGCTTCCCAGCTTTATATTGTAGGAGAAGGAGAAACTAGATCGGTGCAAGTATCTAGTAATATTGATTGGACTGTTATGACTAGTGAGGATTGGATATCTACCGATTTGTCAGTTGGGTCAAATGATGCCACACTAAATATAACTGTCGATTCAAATTTGGAAGAGAGTAGTAGGTCTGGTACTGTGACTCTTACGGGAGGGGCACAATCTGTAAGTATTGTTGTTTTTCAAGATCCTGGTCAAATTACTTCGGTATTGGATCAAATCAACAATGAGTTATTACTTTCCCCCAATCCAACTGACGGTGGAATCCATTTAACTAATTTGCCAACTCACTATCAAAGCTTAAGTATTAGTGTCGTTCAATTAGACGGTAAAAAGATATTCTCCAAAGAGTGTATTCTAATCAATGATGCATTACATGTAAATCTCGATGACTTACTTCCAGGAGCTTATCTATTAAAGCTGGATTTCATAAATCAGTCTGGGGTCAACAACATGCAAATAACTCGCAAGTTCTTCCGAAGCTAATCTTCCTTAGCAAGTATATTATAAGCTGTATTCTACTGTACGGTGGTGTTGATAGGACTTAGTCAAACCTCATTGGTAGGGCTTAATGAGCTAAGTTGTCTTGTACTTCATAAGGATTTCCTTGTGATAAATGTCATATTGCCATTATTAAAGAGCTGGTTAATTGCTAGCCCTGGCCAGTGTTTGAGAGTATATTTGTTATATCCAAACTGTAATAATGGGCGATTGTGGAAATTCTAATTGTAACTCAATCATTGCTACATTATAATATTAGTTATTACCAAGTGTCTATTGCAAAATATAATATTGCTTATGAGTTAATACATGGTTATTAGTTTCGAAAGCACTAGAATTGCTGTTTGTGCTGTAAATTTTTCTCCAAAAAAATTTGCAATATAAAATGTGACGCCTATATTTGGTCAACCAATTATTGGTCAACCAACAATACTGACTATCTTGATACTATCGAATCAAAGACAATATCAACCTTTACTGTTACTATTCAGTGACATTAATAAATCATGTCAGTACAATACGTTGATAGGCATATGTAACAGTAAGCTACTTAGTTGTCTATCTGATATCAACAATTTCCAACAATTTAAGGCTAAGAAGTACATGCAATTCAACATTTTGCGAAGTGCTGTCTTCAATTGTGAAGTATTGCTGAAACAGTGTAATCTATTATTTGAAAAAAAGAAAAAAGTCACCCATAACACATTCATACTATTTAGTGAGATGAGTGCTTTTGAATCTAGTATGAAAGCGTGAAGGATGTTGATTCTTCACATATTTAAAAACGAGTTTAAACCAATTAAAAAAATTTTCTAATCATGCAAAAAACTAATCTTACATGGCTTTGGAAAAAAGCCAATTTGACATTGTGCTTCCTGCTCTTCGTTGGGCTTGCAAGTTCATATGGTCAAAAAGTTACAGGTAACCTACTTGATGAGAGTGGATTACCTCTTATTGGTGCTAACGTATTTGTTCAAGGAACAGATGTTGGTACTATTACTGATATTGATGGGAATTTCAGTATCATGGCCAGCGAAGGAGATGTCCTTGAGGTGAGTTATTTAGGCTATGAAACTATGACTATGACTGTCGGTAGTGAGTCTTCTTTGTCACTTACTCTGGCACCAGATGCTAACACCTTGGATGAAGTCATTGTTGTTGGATATGGTACCAGGAAGAAGTCACACAGCACTGGAGCAATTTCTCAAATAGGAGGACCAGATATCGCTGCTGTTCAGGCTACAAGGGTAGATGATGCTCTTGCAGGTAAGCTTGCAGGTGTGTTGATTCAGAATCAAGACGGTTCGCCTGGAGCAGATCCTAAGATACAAATTAGAGCTGCTGCTTCTATTTCTGGAGATTCTAACCCATTGATCGTTGTTGATGGTTTTCCAATTTCTGGAAACCTTGCAACAGTTAATCCTAATGATATCGAGAGTATGGAAGTACTCAAAGATGCTGCATCTGCGGCTATCTATGGTTCAAGAGGTGCAAATGGTGTAATCTTAGTAACCACTAAAAAAGGAAAGTCAGGAAAGGCTACTGTAGGGTACAATGCTTATGTGAGTACTTCACACAGATATGTACAAGACAATATCCTTGCAAATTCATCAGATATGGCAACTCATATGGAAAACATGAGAGACGTTGGAGCTGTAGATTTTTCAGTATTTGATATCACTGATGATGATGGAAATGTCACAACTCCTGGACAAGATATATTTAACTACAGACTCAATGGATATAAGAACTCTCCAGATGTGCTTGCAGTTGAAGACTGGTTGTTCCAGAATGGAACTAGCATGAACCACAACCTTAACATTAGTGGAGGTACTGATGATGTAAGTTATTATGCATCAGTTGGATACTTGAATACTGAAGGTGTGGTTCAGACTCAAGCATTTGAGAGATATAATGCAAGATTGAACTTAGATGCTAAGATTGGTAAAAAGTTCAAAACAGGATTAAACATCAATGGATTCTTAGGTGATAGAGATATCGTTGGACACGATATGAGAGATTTACTAAGAGCATATAGTGTCCATCCAGTATATCATACTGCAGCTTCTATTGCTTTTGTTCAAGATTTAGATCAACAAGCTCAGGCACTCGGATTATCTGGGTTTGATTCTGGATATAGAGGTGGATCTGAAGCTCCATTCAACAACAGTATCTATACACTTGAGCCTGGTATGACAGCACAGGACTGGCACTATGGTAGAAGTGGAAATGGTTTAGGTGGTTCAGGAGATGCTGGTCCAGCAACTAAATTAGACAACACAGATAGTTGGGAAAAGACTCTATTTGGAAATGTCAATACATACCTACAATACGAGATTACAGATGGATTGAATATTAAAACCGTACTAGGTGGAGATTCAAGAAATACTAGAGACTATCAGTATAGAGGGTTAGAGTTTGATTCTAGAGCAAGAACTACTCAAACTTTTATGGATCAAAGAGAGGTGAACAGATCATCTGTCTTAAGTGAGACTACATTGAACTATGCTAAGAATATTGGCAATCACGATATAGGTGCAGTATTAGGTATGGAGTTCCAAAACTTCTATATCAACGGTTTAGAGCTAGATGCAACTAATATTCCATTTGGTCAACCTCAAAACTTTGCTTTACTTGACCCTGCAGACATTCAAGTACAAGAGAGAGAAGAAGTAATTTCTAGAAGAAGTGTCTTTGGAAGAATTAACTATGCATTCGACAATAGATACTTAGCATCATTCTCAATAAGAAGAGACGGTGATTCAAGATTCGGAGCTAATAATAGATTCGAGACATTCCCTGCTTTATCACTAGGTTGGAATATCCATAATGAAGCATTCTGGAACTCTAACTTATTGAGTGACTTTAAATTAAGATTCAGTACAGGGTCACTAGGAACTACATCTTTCTTAGGTGCATATAGTTCACTAAGTTTACTAGATCCTCAAGCAACTATTTTTGGAACAGGATTCCTTATCCCATCTGATGTAGAAAATGCTGACTTGACTTGGCAGACTAACACTGAGACTAACTACGGTGTGAATTTAGGATTCTTAGAAAATAGAATTAGACTAGGTGCTGACTACTATACTTCAGATATTGAAGATATTTTGATTAGTCAGAATGTATCAGAAGTATTAGGTACTCCTTCTATCATATTGAATTCAGGTGATGTGAGAAGTTCAGGAGTTGAATTAGACTTAGGAGCAACACTTGTAAACAGCAGTAGCCTTAAGTGGAATATTGGAGCTAACTTCTCATCTGTAAATACAGAAATTACTGACTTAGGCATTGAAGATGATATGCTTGAAGTGGATGAGATTGAAGAGTTACCTTGGTCTGACTTTGGTCAATCAGGTAGACATCCATTCTGGAGAAATTATGTAGGTGGTGAGATAGGAGAAATGTGGGGATTAGAAACTTCTGGTTTTGTTAATATTGAAGACCTTAACAACCCTGTTGAATTCCCTGGACAAGAAAGTGGTTATAGCTATGTTGTAGATCAGAATGGTGATGGTGTAATTACTAAGACACCTTACAACCCAGATAATCCTGAAGAAGGTGGTGATTTAGTAAAAATTGGATCAAACACACCAGACTTTTACTATGGATTTAATACAAGTTTGACTTTTAGTGATTTTGATGTTTCACTTCAGTTTCAAGGTGCTCAAGGTGGAGAAGTATGGAACGTTGATCCTCTATATTACGGGTCACAGTGGGGTAGAGCTCTTAAGCCTACATTTGATGCTGATGATGACGGTGTAGCTGATGCTAATAGCCAGCACTATGCTCGTAATAGAGATGAGACTGACGCGATGATTCAAGATGCATCTTACCTTGCATTGAGAAATATGACAGTTGGATATACGCTTAATCCAGATAGGCTAAATAAAATTGGGTTAGGTTCATTGAGAATTTATGCTGCATCTACTAACCTACTTTATCTAATGGGAGAAGATTACACTTCATTCAATCCAGAAGGAGTTAATACAACAAATGGTGGATATTTAGGACCAACAACTTATGGTCTACAAGTAGGTGCAAGTCCAGTAGTAAGAAGCTTTACTTTGGGTGTAAATGTTAACTTTTAAAAACGACTAAAATGAAATTATTTTATTATATATTATTAGGGTCATTATTAATAATGACAGCTTGTGAAAATAACTTGGATCAAGCTCCAGCGAATATTGCAAGTGCCAATTCATTGACAGACTTTGATGGAGTACTTAATGCTGCATATTTTTACCAACTAGGGACAACTACTCCAATGGCTGTGATGGGAGACTTTAGAGCTGATAATGCTTTAATGTTTGAATCACCGTATGACGAGTTTGACCAATTTGACGAAGGATTGATCCAAATGGAGGAGCAGTTTTTCAGTCCATTTTACACAGCATGTTACAAGTCTATCTTAAGCAGTAACATCGTTATCGAGAACTCTGAGGACGCAACAGAGATTGCAGAAGCAAAATTCTTAAGAGGGTTGACTTACTTCAAGCTTGTAAGAGCTTTTGGAGACGCTACAATCAACTTAAGTGATGCTCCTAGTCTTACGGATCAGTCAATTCTTGCGAGGCAGCCAGAATCAACTGTATACAGTACTGTAATTATACCTGATTTAGAAGCTGCTACAGATGCACTTAGTGTGAGTGCTTCTAATGGAAAAGCATCTAAGTATGCTGCCGAAGGTATGTTAGGAAAGGCATTGATACAATCAGGTGATTATGCAAGTGCAGAAGCACATTTAGCGAATGTTGTAAATGGTGCAGGTGCTGCAGGATATGCACTACGAGAGAATTTCTCAGAAATATTTGGAGTAGATTACGACTTGAACTCTGAGATCTTATTTGCTACTCAGATATCTAGCTCTATTGTAGATGAGTATGGTTTTTCTGATTTTTGGTCTTGGTCTGGCGGACTAGATACGAAGTCTTTAGAGCCATTAGATGCTGACTTAATTGCTGCATTTGATGCAAGTCCAGGTGACTTAAGAAGAGCAGTGACTATAGATGAGGCTTTGCTTATGTCTCCAAAGTTTCCTCAGACTGGAGGACCAGATCATGATTGGATCGAGCTAAGACTTGCTGATGTTATTTTGCTTTATGCTGAGGCATTAAATGAAAATGGTAAGACTGCAGATGCAATTGTTCAATTGGATAAGATTAGAACAAGAGCAGGTTTGGCAGGAACTACAGCTTCTTCTCAATCTGATGTCAGACAGGCAATTCAGGATGAGAGAAGATTAGAGTTAGCGTTTGAAGGACAGAGATGGTTTGACTTAGTCAGAACTGGAACTGTTGATTCAGAAATGGGACAATCAATTAATAGTAACTACCATGTATTCCCAATTCCTGATTCTGAAGTAATATCAGCTCCTGGGGTTATTTTGCAGAACCCGGGATACTAATTTATAACAATTAAACAATTAGAGAATGCGTAGCATTAAGCTACGTATTCTCTTTATTTTGCTTGAAATCGCGTTAGTACTAATAGTTTTTTCATATAAGAGAGAGGTGTTGTGAAAAGCACCTTTCTTATTTTGTTGTTACGAGAAATCTTTACAACTTACATTTTTTAACCTATCTGATGTCTGAATTCACACCAACATGAATATTAAATCCCAGAGCCCTTTCAATAGCTTATTGTTTTTGCTATTAGTTTCCCTTACCATGGCTATAAGCTGCAAAGAGTCTAGCTCAACCGGTCAAAAAGAAAAGGTTATTAGTAATGCAGGTTTGCCCAATGATGTTATACCTATTTTCAAACATTGGAATTTGATACTCGGTGATGGCACCAACGCTGGTGTTGCTACCGAATATGAGCATGAAGATTTTTTCTACACTCAGAAAGATACATCTGGCGATTGGGTAGTATTTAAAACACCTAATGCAGGTAATACCCATGGTACATCAAACAATACAAGGACAGAATTGGCTCAGTTGAAAAAATGGACGCCTTCTGAAGATGCTAAGATGAACGCTACTCTAAAAGTAATGAACGTTGCCCAAACTGGAGATGCTAGAGTAGCAGCAACTTATTCAGTAGTAGTGGGACAGATTCATAGTGCTGATGGTCATGAGAATGAGCCTTTTAAAGTGTTTTACAAGAAATTTCCTGGTCATACCAAGGGTTCAGTATTTTGGAATTATGAGATCAATACGGAAGGTGATGATAATTCAGGGAGGTGGGATTACTCTCAAGCAATTTGGGGGTATGATTTTTCTGTAGTAGGACCCACAAAAGATACTTATCCACCAGAACCAAAAGATGGGATTGAACTTGGAGAAGAGTTTAGCTATGAAGTTATGATTAAGGATGGCATCATGGAACTCAAGTTTTCTAGTGAAGGACATCCTACAAAAACATTTAGCAAGAACCTAATTACTTCGGAATACAGCGAAGCTTCAAGTATGCCAGAACAAGTGCAGCAACTGTTCGTGCCAATAGGGCAGGATGGTGTTGAAAGAAAAGATGCCTATGCTAAAGAAGGACTATTCTTTAAGTTAGGATCATATAATCAAACAAATGGTAAAGATCCACAAGTTAATCGTGTATGGTGTTCCGGTGCGGAAACACAAGGTGGTGATATCAAAAAACAATATGCTAATGGTAATTATGCTGAGGTTTGGTTTAAATCTGCTTCAATAGAAATTAGTGATAATGCAATTTCAAATGCAGGGTACTTTTCTGCAAATGATGACCTAAGTAAGAAAATAGTGTATCCGACCGAGGTTATTCCGAGTATTGCCAAATTCAAAATGTTAATGGGTGACGGAACATCTGTTGATGACTTGGTAGATTTTGAGCATAAGGATTTCTTCTACACCGTTATCGATGGGACTAGAAGGTGGGTTGTGTACAAAACACCAAATTCAGGAGTTACTTCCAAAAATTCTAGTAACACAAGGACAGAATTACACGAGAAAAGAGAATGGATTCCAGAAGATGGTGGGAGATTGACAGGTACATGTAAAGTTATGCATGTTTCTGTGTCAGGTGATGCAAGAGTTGCTGCTTCTTACTCTACAGTCGTAGGACAGATTCATAGTGGAGAAGGTCATGAAAATGAGCCATTTAAAGTGTTTTACAAGAAGTTTCCAGGACATGAGAAAGGATCTGTCTTTTGGAATTATGAAATTAATACGGCAGGTGATGATAACTCAGGAAGATGGGATTATTCATCAGCTGTGTGGGGACATGATATGTCAGTTGTTGGAAGCAGTAAAGAAGATTATCCTGAAGAACCTAAAGATGGTATCAAGTTAGGTGAGGAATTCAGCTATGAGGTAAATGTACATAAAGGTATCATGTACCTAACTTTCACAAGTGAGGGTCATCCGACTAGAACATTTACAAAGAACCTCATCTCATCAGACTATGTCGATAAGGCTGACGTTCCAGAACAAGTCAAAAATTTATTTTTCCCAATAGGACAGGATGGTACTGAGAGAAAAACTGCATACAGTGGAGAGCTGAATTATTTTAAGCAAGGTGCATATAACCAAACAAATGGCAAAGACCCTAGTAAAAATATGGTGTGGTGTGCAGGTGCTGAGACTTTTGGTGGAGATATACAGAAACAATACGACAATGGTTGCTATACAGAGGTTTGGTTCAGAGAGACTTCTGTAGGGCCAAGCGTTCCTAAATAATAATTTTTAAAAACTAAGAAAAACAATAGTAAAATGAGTTTGCATAATGAAATAGAACCAACACAGCCATTTTTTCATAGTGATAACATGGAATGGGAAGAAGTAGGCCCAGGTCTTAGGAGACAAATTATGGGTTATGATGATAAGTTGATGTTAGTCAAAGTTGATTTTGGCGAAGGAGCAGTTGGTGTAATGCACAAGCACTATCATTCTCAAGTAACATATGTTGTTAGTGGCGAGTTTGAAATGACAATTGGAGATGAAATAAGGACATTAAAAGGTGGAGATTCATTCTATATTGTGCCACATATCCTGCATGGTTGTGTATGTACTAAGCCTGGAATGTTAATCGATGTGTTTAGTCCAGCAAGAGAAGACTTTTTAGGATACGAACAATTAAAATTAGAAACATGGCCGATAAAATAGCAAAACGAGTAGGTGGACTGAGATGGTGGGTCATAGGACTTATTGCGTTGGCTACAGTTATCAATTATATTGATAGGCAGGCACTTGGGGTGCTATGGCCTGACATAGCAGCAGATTTATATCCAGATGAGGATAGCGATGGCAGAAAGGCTATCTACGGTTGGATTACTGGAAGTTTTATCTTCTTTTATGCCGTAGGTCAAGCACTATTTGGAAAAATATTTGATTGGATAGGTACTAGGCTAGGATTTGCACTGTCAATTGGTGTGTGGTCAATAGCTACTGCATTGCATGCATTCGCCTCTGGAGCATGGTCATTTACCATATTCAGATCAATTTTAGGTGTGGCAGAAGCAGGTAACTGGCCTGGAGCAGCTAAAGGTAATGCTGAATGGTTTCCTACTCATGAGAGAGCATTTGCACAAGGTCTATTTAACTCTGGAGCAGCTATTGGAGGTATAATAGCTATACCTATGATAGCATTTTTGACTATTTACTTTAGTTGGCAGATGATATTCGTTGTTGTTGGATTGGTTGGATTGCTTTGGTTGATTCCATGGTTTTTGATCGTCAAAGCACCGCCGAAATATCATCCTAACATCACAGAAGAAGAACGTCAATACATCCTAACTGGGCAAAAAAGCACTGATGAGGAAGTAGCTAAAGTTGAGGATGATGGATATAATCCTACCACTGCTCAGTTGATTAGACATAAGGAGAGTTGGGGAGTCATTTTAGCTTCAGCGGCTATTGATCCGATTTGGTGGTTATTTATAGTATGGATTCCAATATACCTAAATGGAGTCTATGGCATGGATGTTAAGACTATAGGAATCTATGGATGGGTACCTTATGTAGGTGCTATGTTTGGTGCATGGTTCGGAGGACTGCTTGCTCAAAATAGAATTAAGGCTGGATGGGATGTCAATAAGACAAGAAAGTGGGTAATAACAATAGGATGTTTGATCATGTTTCCTTCATTCTTTTTATTAATGAATCCAGGATCACCAACAAATGCTGTAATCATTATGGCATTAATATTATTTGGATTCCAAACTGCTATTGGAAATGTACAAACATTGCCAAGTGATCTTTTTGGAAAGAATACTGTGGGTACTTTGTCTGGAATGGCCGGTATGGCTGCTAAGCTTGGTGCATTTGGACTAACTATTTTAGTCCCAATTCTTACAGCCGGAGATAATTATACACCAGCATTTTATGTTGGTGCTGGGTTAACCATATTAGCGTTGTTTGCTGTATGGGTGTTAATCCCAAGAGTAGAAAAAGTAAAACCGATTATATAACCATTGAAAATCATTCAAAAAAAATAGAATATTATGAAATTACAAGGAAAAACAGCCCTCATCACAGGGGCCACAGGTGGAATTGGATTCGAAGTAGCTAAGCACTTAGGTGCACAAGGTGCTAAAGTGATCATTAATGGTCTTGATGCTGAGGCTGGTGCTGCTAGATTGAAAGAGCTTACAGACGCTGGTGTGACTGCAGAATTCTACCAATTCGATGTAACGAATGAAGATTTAGTAAACGAAAACGTAAAAGCGATTGGAGATAAGCATGGTATCGACATCGTTGTAAATAATGCAGGAGGACTTGGTGGAAGATCAAGATTCGAAGTAATGACAACTGAGTTTTATAGAAGTGTAATGGCACTTAACTTAGACTCAGCATTCTTTGTATCAAGAGCTGCTATTCCTTATTTGAAGAAAGGAACTCATCCGAATATTATCAACTTCACATCTAATGCTGGATGGAATGCAGGTGGTCCAGGTGCAGGTATCTACGGTACTTCAAAAGCTGGAGTTCATGCGATTACTAGAGCCTTAGCAAAGGATCTTGCAGAATATGGTATCAGAGTCAATGCAGTTTCACCTGGGACAATTGATACTGACTTCCACAAACAAATCAAATCTACTAAGCCAGAAGTATTCCAATCATGGGCTAATAATATCATGCTTGGAAGACTAGGTCAACCAACTGATGTTGCCTCTGTTGTTGCATTTTTAGCAAGTGAGGATGCTGCATTTATTACAGCTGAGACAATACAAATTGGCGGTGGTCAAGCATTAGGAATATAAGAAAACTGCAAATCACGTAAGATGAAAAAGATAGTCACGTTTGGAGAAATCATGATGAGGTTAAGCCCTCCTGGTTTCAAGAGGTTTTCGCAGACCTATAATTTTGATGTAGTGTATGGAGGTGGCGAGAGTAATGTTGCTGTTTCATTAGCAAATTACGGTATGAATTCTCGCTTTATTACAAGATTGCCAGAGAATGACCTTGGTGATTGTGCTCTTATGGAGCTTAGAAAGCGTGGGGTAGACACCACAAAAATAGCTAGAGGTGGAGAAAGATTAGGTATCTACTTTTTGGAAACTGGTGCAGTTTCGAGGGGAAGTAAGGTTGTCTATGATAGAGCTTACTCAGCAATGGCTAGTATTGAAAAAGGCATGATTGATTGGGATGAGGCACTTGATGGAGCTGATTGGTTTCATTGGACGGGTATTACCCCAGCGATTTCGCAAGGAGCTGCCGACGCATGTTTAGAAGCGATACAAGCAGCTAATGCTAAAGGTATTACCGTATCTACCGACCTTAATTACAGAAAGAAGCTTTGGAAGTATGGTAAGAATCCAATGGATGTTATGCCTGAATTAGTTGCAGGTTGTGATGTAATCTTAGGAAATGAAGAAGATGCCGAGAAGCATTTTGGCCTTCATCCTGATGGAGTGGATGTGACAAGTGGAGAAGAAGTACATGCAGATGCATACTTATCTGTATTACAGAAACTTATGGAAATGTTTCCTCGGGCTAAGAAAGTCATTACTACATTAAGGGGGTCTATATCCGCCTCACACAATACGTGGGCTGGAGTCCTTTACGATGGTTCAACACTATACAAGTCTCGCGAATACCAAATTACTCACATAGTTGATAGAGTAGGTGGTGGAGATAGCTTTATGGCTGGTCTAATCTATGGATTGTTGACTAATGAAGGAGATGATCAACGAGCATTGGACTTTGCAGTGGCAGCATCTTGTCTTAAACATACAATCAAGGGTGATGCTAACTTAGCTACGTTAGAAGAGGTCAACAAATTATTAAGCGGCGATGCAAGTGGTCGAGTAAGTAGATAGAACAATATAATGGCACAACAATCTAGAATAGAAGTATTTAATTTGATGAAAGAACAAGGTTTAGTGCCTTTGTTCTATCAGTCAGATATTAAAGTTGCGAAGCAACTCTTGAAAGCCATCTATGATGGTGGTGGGCGACTCTTAGAATTTACGAATAGGGGAGACAGAGCTCATGTGATTTTTGAAGAGCTCAATAACTATGCACTAGCGGAACTTCCTGGAATGATTCTAGGGGTTGGGTCAGTTACTGACGCAGGTTCTGCTTCTCATTACATGAGCTTAGGTGCTAACTTTATAGTTACACCTGTCTTAAGAGAGGATATTGCAATTGTATGTAATAGACGCAAGGTACTTTGGAGTCCAGGGTGTGGAACTTTGACAGAAATATGCCGTGCAGAAGAGCTTGGCTGTGAATTGGTTAAAGTATTTCCTGGTTCAGTCTATGGTCCTGGTTTTGTCAAATCAGTGAGAGCACCGCAACCATGGACGAATATCATGCCTACAGGTGGGGTAGCACCAACAGAAGACAATCTAAAGTCTTGGTTTGACGCTGGAGTAACATGTGTAGGTATGGGTTCCAAGCTTTTCGTGAAGGATGCGAACGGAGGATTTGACTATGGTCAGATTTCTACTATTGTTAGTGAAAGCCTTGCGTTGATCAAAGAGCTGCGATAGCTGAGTCTATAAAACATAAGAACATATAATAAAACGAGTAGTGGGTTAATCCTGCTACTCGTTTTTTGTTTAGCAAAGAGTATGTTTACTGTCTTGTCCTGTTAGCTATTGCTTATGATTGATTTGAAGGTGTATGGATAGTGAAGTATGATCTACCTATCTATGGTCTCAATAAGAAGTAGTAGTTACTTGTAATAGCTCTCTGAAATCATACAAAAATGTATTTTTTCCTATTAATTTTTATTGATTTAGCTGAATTGTTAGAAGTTTAGCTTTTGCAGAAAGTTCATTCAAACACAAATTCGTGTTCAAATTAACCTTATTAGACTGAACTTAAGTTTGAAGGGGTGTCACCATAACTGTGATCTACAAAATCAATGATATCAGCATTGCTCATTCCTTTGGCATACAGTAACATAATGCAATCAGTAAGCTTTTGAGATATGCTCTTGTGCTTCGGCACAATTACAGGTTCAAAACTGCCTTCTCTGTCCCGAGGCACTTTGATCCGCATTTCTCCATCCTGATTTTTAAGCGTCTTTTCGCTGTAGCCATTTCGCATATTAGTGCCGATCGGTCTTTGTCCCTCAGCGTATCCTGGATGACCTGACAACTCAGCTCTTAGTAAGGATTGAATACCTCTTTTCTTAAGTGCTTCTTGGATTTTTTCAAATTCTGCACCATCTTCAATCTGGTCGATAAGTGCATCTAATAATTTCTCAGTTTTATTATTCATAAGTAAATTTTTTGCAAAAATTTAGCCTATGAAAGTTAAAAACGATTTTCTACTTAGCCATCAAACACAAAATTATTTACAGTCCCAATTTCACCACTGGAATTACTACCTCCATTACCACTTCATCCATTGCTGGAGTTACAATTGATTGAGATGTCATCAACTTGAGCCTCAACTCCTTCATTGTGGATGTATAGTGATTCTATTGTGTTAGATCCGCTATTGAAAGCAATACTTTCGTAAGTATATGCAGTTGCAGATTTGTCTGTAAATGTACCAAGAACAGTTCCAGTTGCTAAAGATTGGTTAGCATCATATCCGCCTCCAGCAAGTACATCAACTGTTAATGTTCCAAGGTCTGGATCATCTAAGAAATAAAAGAAGTCTAATGTGAAGCTAGTATTAGCGCTTACAGCTATTTCTTGGTATCCTATCCTCGAACCATCAGAAGGTAACTTCATGGCAAATGCACCTGAGTTAGCAGCCGATGTAATTTGAATTACACCCCCTAGATCAGAGTTTCTCCAAGGATCACGACTATCTCCCGGTGGATCATTATTTGCATCACCTAGTTCAAGACCTCATTCTAAAACTGGTCAACCTTGTTGACAGATAAAAAATAAAATTGCCCTCATTGTATCGTGAAAATATTGAGTAGTACATGAATACAAAGAGTAATAAGGAGATTAAGAATGTATAATCTAAGAAAACTTACAGTAATATCAAGGATCTACATTCACATTGATCCTTACAGTAGACATGTTTTTTTGATTTCTAATGCTTACTATTTCAGCCTTGACTAAATCCTTGACTTGTCCCACAATCTTCCAATCTTTTTCCATCTTGATTGTGATATGTTGAATATACATATTTCTAATCCGAGCAATGGATGGAGTAGCCGGTCCAATGACTCTTGGCCCAAGAGAAGCTTTGAGGCGTTCTACCATATAGGTGGATACTGCTGTGGCCTTTTCCATTGACTTGTGTTTGATTGTAATCAAAATTTGTCGATAGTATGGCGGATAGAGAAATTGCTTGCGTTCGTCCAGTTCCCTTGTATAGTATTTCTTATAGTCAAGGTGGAGGGTCTCCTGAATGACATCATGGGTCGGATTGAATGTCTGAATCATGACTTTCCCTTTTTTCTTACGACGACCTGCTCGGCCAGCCACTTGAGTGAAGAGTTGGAAGGCTCTTTCATTGGCTCTAAAATCTGGAAAATTCATGATTTTGTCTGCAAGTAATACTCCCACTAAACCAATATTGTCAAAGTCTAGTCCCTTGGTGATCATCTGTGTACCAATCAAGATATCAATATTGTGATGCTCGAAGTCATAGATGATATTCTCAAATTGACTTCGTGTTTTTGCAGTATCATAATCGAGTCTGGCGATCTTGGCCTCTTTGAGATACTTACGTAACTCATCTTCGATCTTCTCAGTCCCAAACCCTAGTTTGACAAGCTTTTGGTTGCCGCATGCAGGACATTCCTTAGGCATAATATTTTTATATCCACAATAATGGCAGCGGAGTTCTTCATAATATTGATGTGTAGTCAAGCTTACGTCGCAATTGGGACATTCGGCATTCCATTCGCAGACGGTACATTGCAGAGTAGGAGAGTAGCCTCTTCTATTTTGGAAGAGCAAGATTTGCTCACCGAGTTCGAGGGAGGCTTTCATTTGCTTAAGTAAGGGTAAGCTAAACATTGCCCTCATCTTATTCTTAGCATACATATCTCGAAGGTCTACAATCTCAATATCTGGTAGCACAGCATCTCCATATCGATGTATGAGATTGACTACTCCCAGTTTGTCTTCAATCCCGTTGAGATAGGTCTCCATCGATGGGGTAGCGCTACCGAGTATGACCTTGGCGCCGCAGAGTCTTGCAAGGTATAGGGCAGTATCTCTGCCTTGGTATCTAGGTGCTGGATCTGTCTGTTTGTAGGAAGGATCATGTTCTTCGTCTACTACGATTAGCCCTAAGTCTCTGAATGGTAGAAATAGGCTAGACCTGGCTCCGATGAAGATACTTTTTTCCCCTAAGGCGGATTTGTAAAGTTCGACGCGGGTTTGTGGGTTGAGTCTACTATGATAGACGCCTACTTCCGCCCCAAAGGTTTTGCTGAGTCTCTGCACGAGTTGGGTAGTTAGGGCAATTTCTGGAAGTAGAAAGAGGACCTGCTTACCATTATTGATTGTCTCTTGTATGATTTCAGTGTATATCCTTGTCTTTCCACTACCGGTCACTCCAAACAAGAGGACATTCTTGTCTTCAGAGAAGTGCTGTTTAATTTCTTCATAGGCTCCTTGTTGAGCTTCTGACATAGGCGGCAAGACATTGGTTTCATCACCTTCTGGTTTGATCCTACTAATTTCAAATGTTTCCTTTTCAATTATACCCTTCTTGATAAGGGCATTGATTACTGTTGAATCTGAGGGAGACTTCTTATAAAGATCACTCTTGTCAATCCACTCCATTTTTTGTGAAAGGCTGAGCATGGCAAGCAGTGTCTGTGTTTGCTTTTCGCTTTTAGTAGTCAGTTCGAAGGCATTGTTTATATTGACCTCCTTACTTCTATATGGCTCAGTAAACCTTACAAAGTCTTGTGTCTTTGGCTTGTATTTTTGGATTAGGTGTTCGCTGATAGTAATGAGCCGTTGATCGAGTAGTGACTTGATCTTTGGGTAGACGGTGTTCTTACCTAGTATTTTTCTGAGTTCGTCAATGGAGATTTCTGCATTATTCGTCAATGCTTCTGCGATCATAAACTCATCGTCATCTTTGATGTTTTCTAGGTGGCTATCTAACGCATCTGAGGCTGATATCCTTGTCTCACTATGTAGTTTCAGGCCTGAAGGAATGGCTATATTCATGACCTGACCTAAAGTACAACAATAGTAATCTGCAATCCATTGCCAGAGTTTGAGTTGAGTACTGGTGACAACGGCTTCATGGTCAATGATTGAAACTATAGCCTTTGGTTTGACCAAGTCTTCTTCTTCAGCAGAAGTATTGACTACTATTCCGGAATAAAGCTTACCTCTTAGGGGTATTTCCACTCTGATACCAAAGCGTATTTGGCTTTGGAGTGCTTCTGGAACCTTGTATGAGTAACTTCTGGGTATAGCCAGAGGTAGCAATACCTTTATTAGCATATGTTGCTATTTAGAAAGCTTGTTAGGAACTCCATCCTTGTGAAGCATTATTGCTACTGTCTTCATCTTAAAGTAAGCTTCGGACATATAGAGAAAGCCTTTGTGCTCACTGATCTCACCCCAGCTATTTTTGATGATGAAATAGATATTGCCAGCCTTGTCTTTTGCCTTGCCTACTAAGTGCATGAGGTGGTCGTCTGTAGTAGAATAATTCATGAAGTTGGCTTGCCTTGCTTCTTGTGTTACTTCAATTTCGTCTCCTATTTTGGTAAATAGATCTTCTCGTTTTGGATCAGTTGGAAGTACTGCAATTCCATTCTTTGCAGAAAATCCTACTTCGCTAACATCACCATCCCAAGCAACACTGTATCCATTGTCTATAGCATGATGAACTAGAGCAAGTAGGTCATTCATAGGTACATTAATGAATGAACCATTAGAATAGTTGTCAGGAATTTCTAATATAAATTCTTCTCCAAAAGCATGATGGGTAAACGATGTATAGCTTAGATAGTCATCACCATTAATCCCGAGATAGTTAGCAAATTCTTCAGGGGTGTATTCCTTGCCTTTATAATCAAATGTTGAAGGTACTGGCCCCATGTAGACATCCATAATGGCATTGAGTCCATCCATCCACTTCGGACTAAGTTGTTTTGACTTACTGATTCCATCAAGGAATCCTTTCATTCCAGCTTCCATTTCAGAATGGTCATATCCCTTGTCAAAGTCTCTTTTTCCTTTGTAAGCTCCTTGCGGTACAATTCCGACCTTTGATACCATTCTCATGAGATCATGAGAGAGGCTTCCTTGACTAAAGTTTGCCTTGCCTTGACGAAGGACATAGTTCATAGCCTTGTCTTGATAAATGTTTCTTACGACAAACATTTCACTTAGGTCTATATCGCCTTTGCCCATTCTTGCCACTTCTGATTCTAGAAGAGATGCCGTGGCATAAGACCAACAAGTCCCAGTTCTCTGTTGATTTTTGACAGGTGTACAACCTACTCTTTTTACGTCCTTGAAATTGTACTGAGCACTGACGGTCGCAGTCAATGCAAGGAACAGACTAAATAGTAAAGAGTACTTCATGTTCGTGTATTTGGTAAAGTATAAATGTAAGACTTATTCTGAATCCTAAGAAGGATAGCGAATTAATGCATCCTATCTCCTCGAGGTGTCATATTAGCCAATAACTCTGCTTCGAAGTCCAGAAACTCCTGCCATCGCTTGGACACAGCCTCTTCACCACCGTACTTCTTAGCTAGCCTCAGAAACATTTTGTAGTGATCCGCTTCTGCTATCATGAACCCATGATAGAACTCTTTGAGTTCCTCTTCGGCTATATGCAATGACAAGAGCCTAAATCTTTCGCAAGACCTCGCTTCAATCAATGCTGATACCAGTAAGCGTTCTACTAAGGCCATTTCTCGACTTCCATCTTTTCTCGCAAACTTCATCAGTGCATTGACGTATTCATCTTTACGTTGCTCTCCAAGTTTGAGCCCTCGGTTGTCCATTTCTCTAAGCACTTGACGGAAGTGTCCCCACTCTTCAGTGACTATCGGGGCTAGTTCTCTGACGACGTCATCTTTGTCAGAAAATTTTTGAATCAAAGTAATACAAGTTGTAGCTGCCTTTTGCTCACAATAGGCATGGTCTGAAAGGATTTCTCCAAGGTCCATTTCTGCGAGGTTAACCCATCTTGGATCAGTTGGAAGCTTAAGACCTAATGTTGTAAGGCTCATGATTTTTTACTTTCGATACAGTTCAATAATTGCCTGATGAGGTTGATGTTTTCTACCGCATACGACTCAGTGCCATACAGGAAGGTAACTTCCCAAGTCATAATCGGAGCATCTTTTAAGTTTTTCAATTCATAATCATCAATCATATAGCTAGCTGTAAAGTAGGATAGACCTTCCTTCGTATTTACCTTTCCTCGTGATACTTTGATATTGTTGAAAAACAGTTTTTCGCCATTGAGTAATGCTACCTTTACTGGGCTACCTTTTGAAAACCCACCATAGCTCTGGATACCCTTTGGAGTGTTAAACACATAATTGACATCTAGAAAATAGTCGTCACCAAATGTAGATACTGATACGAATACTTCTAAGAGTTCTTCATTGACTAGGTACCTCTCCAGCTCCTTGTGAGTATGGCCTAATATCTTGTGGTATTTAGAACTCAAAATGTTGTTCTTATCTCTGGTCAGTTGGCAATCCATAGTAGAAGCCACAGCGACATTATTGTTGACAGGCTTAAACTCAGGATAAGGATTGTTTTTGTTTTGTCCAAATGCTCCTGCAGCTAGCATCGTGACAAGTAGGAGTGTTGCGAAGTATCTCATTTTGCAAATATAAACCACTTAACATTATTAAGTTGTATAATACTTAAGCCCTATGTCTTAATCTGAGATTCTTAACACATCAAAGGCTTACTGCTGATGAGTGATAATATAGCTAGGTGGAGTAGGTGAGTATTACTGAAAGTTACTTACTTTTGATGCATAATTCTAATGGCTACGTAGTTCAACTGGATAGAATATCAGATTTCGGCTCTGAGGGTTGAGGGTTCGAATCCTTCCGTGGTCACAAAGGGAGTCGCAAGACTCCCTTTTTATTCACATTTCTATTGATATTCAGTCAGTTATATATTTTTAAGATTTTCAAACAAACGTATTTAGGTTTTCTTATTGTTAACCATTTGTTGACAACTCTTTTTTTTAGAAATTTTGTTAACAATCGGTAGGGCATTAAACAATTGCTCCTTTATACTTAGGCGTCCTTTTTATAGCAGCATGTAGTTATTCTATTTTCTAATTTTTAAATCTACATTATGAAAAGCCTACAGAATGTTGGAGTATCCCCCAAGTGCAGGACAGTTTTAGTAGGAATTTAGTTAACAAATCATATTAGTAATTATTATAATACCACTTCTGCATTCTTCAAAAACTGGTGCTTCCATTGTGATATCTGATTCGGATGCAGTTGATGCTTCTCTGCTAACTCTGATAAACTGTACTTCTCACTTATTGCTTCTATAGCAACTTGTGTCTTAAATTTTGATGTAAACTTTCTTCTTGTTCTCATGTAATATTTGACTGCAAATTCCTAACCAAACTTAATGTCCTGTTTATTGGGGGTACTCCATACCTCCATTATCGTTCCACATTCGTACCACGAGTCACAAAAGTTAGCAGCCACGATAATATAGTTGTCTTGATATTCAAGTACTTGATATCCTGACCTATCTGGTTCATGATCCAAAATATGTAGAAAATTTGATTGAGCCTCGGTCCAAAAAGGACTGAGGCTCAACACAAATAATAAAATATTACGCATCATTGCTTAATTATTTTTCGGACATTTACTCCACTACAAACCTCTCCAAAAACACCTCCCCACGTTGGTTAATATATTCAACAACATACAGACCAGGTTTAAAACTTGATACATCAAGTAGTGTCTTTTCAGAAGTTGGTCTATGATCAGAATAAACAAGTTTTCCTGAGAAATCTCTGACAGCAAGTCTTCCTTTTAGTGTTGGCAACTCAATCGTTATATAATCACTAACTGGATTAGGATAAAGTGTGAGTGGTGTCGGCTCGGCAATATCAAAAATCTCTTGAATAGAAGTCGCAAGATGTGGCTCAGTCAACAAGGTGTCTAACTCTTGACAAACAAATCCGTCAAGACAACCATCTGCACCAACTCTCATTAGCCAAAAGTCTAATTCGGGGTCGTCCTTGTCCCACTTATTAAGCCATCCAGATGCGACTAAACTACCGTCAGTGAGCTCAGTGACATGATTGAAAGCGCCGTGCCTATTATTTCCTTCTTCTGTCGGATGGACATAAGCCCTTCCCCAAAGTAACTCTCCATTTGGAGAAATACGTGCTAACCAGCCAGTATCATCCAAGAGGACTGATGGATCATAATCATTTATAGGTATTCGGCTAAAACTGCCTGCCAATAAAGCGTCACCATTCAATGCCTGAGTAAGTTCATGAATTACAAACTCTTCTCTAATTATTAGTCTTGTAAATTCTATGGTGCCAAATAAAGTCTGCCACCCATCAGTGAATTGATTAGTCTTCTTAACAACTCCGGCATCCGGAACTGACCAGATATCTATTGTATTCAATAGGTTTTCGTTGTCTTTCAAAAATGTCTGTACTAAGTTCATATCATTATCAAAGAAGAAGTCTACAATTGTCTGATTTGCATAATCATTCCACTCTTCATGGACTACCTCAAATTGCTTGGTCTCTAAGTTCAATTTAACTAATTGCATTGTATCTTGATCTCCTATGAATCGCGTATAGTTGACCATACCATAGAGCTCACCATCTGGTGCTGTTTGTAACTGAAAGATTTCACAAAACCGATCTGGACTATAATTATATTCGTTCTCAAGCTCCAAATCAGAATTAAATTCCATAACCATAACTGCTGAGGTGTCCTCCTCTACGAATTTATTCACTCCATAGACATAGTGTTTGCCTTTGTGTTGGGTTTGTCCATATGACCAATAAATATTGTTCTGTGAGGTTAATGGAGTATTTACTTGCCTGATAATATCTCCATCTAAATTTAGTTGGATTATAGCCATCTCTCGTTGCTGTTGTTCTTCATTCCAATATGCATGAGTACTTACGGTGATTGTATCATTGGTAATTAATATTTCATTTTTGTTAGAAATACGATATGGAATAGTCTTTTCCCAAATCTTCTCTCCGTCATATTTAAATTTATAAATAACAAAACAAGTTGATTGCAATTCTTCACAGATTCTTGCACTAGAGCAATAAATATATCCATCAAATTCCTCAGCATTTTGCCCTAGCTCACTGGTCCCTTCAAAATCATCAATAACCTTAGAATACGTTTGAGAGCATAGCGCTGATGGTAGTAGAAAAAGTATATAGATGATATATCTCATAAATAATTATATTATAAAAAGTAAGTAGAGGGGCTTGCCCCTCTACTTAAAATTAACTTATTGTTTTATAACTTTATAGGTCTCAATCAAATTGTTAGTCTTATCTGTCAGTATAACTACATATAGACCATTTTGCCAGAGAGATGTATCAATAGTCTCTAAGGTATTTGTGACACTGCCATTATAGACAACTTTACCATAGATGTCATGGATCACTATTTCCCAACGACTAAAGAAGCGGGAATAAAATATGCAACACAACCAGCTTTTCAA
>JAHDHH010000004.1 GCA_020631405.1 Saprospiraceae bacterium | reverse complement strand
ACAATGGGGTTTAAAGTTTAAACTCAGTTGTCAATCAAAATCATGAGGCTTCAATTGTGCTGGTGTGATTTGTAATGTTGAATAAGATTCTTGGAGCAACACTTGCTCTGTGACCGTCTCAAACTCTGCAGGGGAAATCTCCAGCTCTTGGCTGATGGGAGCTAATTTAACGTAAGAGTTTCTAAGTTGAGCTTTACAGTATTTCCTATTAAAACACAATCCGTCAGGAATACAAGGACTAAGCGGAACAAACTGACTATCAAAAAGCAAATGAGTTTGCTGACTACTCGTGAAAAACCAGTACTCTAGCCCAGTTTGTGTAATAACATGATAGACCTTGATTATGTCAACTTCAGTTAAAATCAGGAAGTTATACTGGCAATCAAAAAACTCTATGACTTGTCTTCTATGACCAAAAGTATGCTCTGTAATGGATTGGACAAATGATATTTCTTCTCCAATTTGCAAAGAATCCGAACTAACAAATAAAGTAGTGCCATATTCCATACCTAATTCCTCAAAACCTGTCTCAAATACTGTGTAGCAGGTATCAAGACTAGCATGTGCTAGAGTTGTAGTAAACAGCAGAAGGGCAAAAGCAGTATTTTTGATTGATTTCACAAAGCCAAGATACTTAAACAATAGAGTATTAGATGTTAAAACGGATTGTCAACAAAACGAAAGAAGCCCAGCAATTTGCATTGCCAGGCCTCTAACCTTCTTTTTGAAAATGTATTTCTAGTTGCTCTGTCCTTTTGACTTGCCTTGTGCATTTGCAGCTTTCTGATCTTTATTATTCCCTTGGAATGTTGTTACATTGTTATACACTGAGAAATCAAGTTGTGTATAGTATCCAAAGTTTCCATTATCATTTGCAAATGTGACATTATTACTATCCTTAAGCTTGACATATCCATTCCCGTAATCACAGCAGATACCATCACCATAGGCATCATCTACATAGAGTGTATATTCTCCATCGGGAAGACTAAATGTCTTCGACTTTAAGGTATTAGCTGCATTGACTCCGTATGGACCTCCTGAGTAAATGATAATACCTTGGCTATCCTCTAACTCCCAACTCGTTTCTTCAGGATAGTCATCAAGCTTAAGTTTCAACTTGATAGTATTCAACCCTGAACCAGCTCCACCGCCTGTGCTAGTTTGCGTCTTGATAGTCTTTTTACTACTGTAGGGTGTCCATCCTTGCGGACATCTAGTCCTCACTTGGTACTCATACGTAGTATTTGCTGTAAGCGCAGTGATCGTCTTAGTTGTAGTAGTGACTGTCTTGTAACTCCAAGAAGTAGTCCCTTGGACTCTATATCTGATTCTATACTTGATTGCATCAGGTTGAGCCGTCCATGATATTGTAATACTAGATGCTGATGGTGATGTTGCCGTTACTCCAGTGGGTTTATCACATGTCACTACTGGTCCACCACCGCCAGTTCCGCCAGTATTGCCAGAGATGACATTACTCGCATTACTTGTTACATTGGTTAGGTTAGAGCTTACCCAGTTTTCCATTCTAGTACTCTGTCCTCCTGTAAACATAAACATACATGCATCATTAGTGTAATCCATATAATTCATACTCAGGTCATTCGATCCACAGCTTGATTGTGGTATCGTAGGACAGCCATAATTTTCGTCGTCTTGGTTAGGTGTGTCATTGACAGCATCTCCGCCACCACAGCCTGCATTACCCCAGATGTGATCAAGGTTGAGGTAGTGACCAAGCTCGTGAGTAAGTGTTCTGCCTAGGTTATAGGGAGCACTGGGTGCTATAGATCCACAACCACTACCTGATCCAAATGCCTCTGCATCGATGACCACTCCGTCTCCATTTCCAGCACCACCAAGTGGGGAGTAACCCAGTACACCAGTATTCGATTGGATAAAGAAGTTGATATAACCTGACCATTGATTCACTTGATCTCCAGTTGTCTTATTAATAGTGACAGCTAGGTCTCCATTACTCAATCCATAACCACTTGGGTGGTTTTGGTCAGCGAGTTCGAATCTAATACAAGTCTCTCCATTAGCCACTCCAGGGAAGTTATTTGCGACAGTATTCCAGCTATTGATATCCGCATTCTTACCCTGAAAATCATCATTCAAGATCATAATTTGGCTCTCTGCCAATGCAATAAGACAAGAAGCATTGGGATTAGTTACTCCTTGATAGTGAACTGCTACTGGGATAACAACTGGATCACTGCATGAGGCCCTTTCTTCTACCTTTGACTTTTCTTCATCAAAATTGAGCAATCTTTCAGCTCTTGCTTCTAAGTAATCAGGGTTAGACATTAACTTGTCCATGTGAGCTTCATTACCACAAGTTCTGTGATCATGGACTGTATCATGTGTGACATCATCCTCTAATTGTGTAATCAAGTCCGAGTCATCTTGACAACTATACATGGTCAGTAACAACCCAATCATTCCGATAAATAACCAATTCCTTTTCATAATAAATGTGTTTTGAAGGTTTAATAAAAAGTGATTTAATAATTCACTCATTGTCTTGACTGCATACTTCAAATCTAAGCGAGGCCTCTGTCGGATTTGGTTGAGTTTATACTAACCAGGGTTTGTTTTTATAGTAAACGTTCTTTTTATTATAGATTCTAGTGTTCTGAGGAATACATCTACCCTACATTTGTAGAGACTTTATGCGAATTATGCCTTTACTCGATGAAAAATTGTTGTTTAATCGAAAATGGTCGTGGATACTCCATGTCTTTTTTTGGATGTTTGTCTACTTAGACGTATTACTCGACTTTGAGTATATGGCAGAGGACTGGGACTCGTTTTTAAAGTCTTTGGGAGTTCAAGCAGGCATCGTCTACTTCAATCTTTATGTCTTGTTTCCCAAGTTGTTTCTCAAAAAGAAGTACATCATTTATGGGCTTGCTACGATGGTCTGTGTATTCTGTATTATGATTATTGATTTTTGGATGTTTGACCCATTCTATGACATTCCAAAAGCAGAGATTTTACCCTATTATATAGAACACTTCATCTACAATGCCTTTATCATGGGTTCAGCGATTGGGCTTAAGCTTTTCAAGACATTGCTGAAAAACCGGATAAAACTCGATGAATTAAGAAAACTCAAGCATTCTGCTGAGCTCAACTATCTCAAGAATCAGATCAACCCACACTTTCTATTCAATGCTATGAATAGTATGTACGTCTTATCCCAAAAGAATTCGGCTCAACTCTCGGACTCAATCCTAGACCTCTCTGACCTCATGCGTTACCAACTCCACGAAGGACAAAAACCGTTTGTCACTATTGGAGAAGAAGTCAAGTTTCTGAAAAGCTATGTCAAGTTTGAAGACATGAGGCGAACTGACCTGACTGTCAATTTTCATGAGAATATAGAAGACGAAGGGCTCAACATAGCTCCATTATTACTCCTTGCCTTTATAGAAAATGCCATGAAGCATTCTAAAACTCTAGATGATAGACCAGTAATTATTGATATTACTATCTCCGCCTATAAAGCAGAGCTATTCTGTAAGGTCACGAATCCGATTGGTGACTATGAAGCTGCTAAGAATGACCCAAATAAAGGCATCGGTTTGAAAAATGTAAACAGAAGATTAGATATTCTCTATCCAGATAAACATCAATTGGAAATAGAAGATAGCGGTGACTACTTTTCTGTTTCATTGACTATAGATAATACTTAAGCTATGAAGTACCTGATCATTGATGACGAACCACTAGCAAGAGAAGGAATTAAGCTGAATGCCGATAGGATAGAGTTTTTAGACTATTGTGGAGAATTTACTAACCCAATCCAAGCGAGTGAGTATCTTAATACCAATCAGGTGGACATTCTCTTTCTTGATATAGAAATGCCAGGGCTTAGTGGGTTGCAATTTTTGGAGAATACCAAATATAATACTCAGGTGATTTTCACGACTGCATACCCTCAATATGCTATCAAGGCATTCGAATATCATGTGACAGACTACTTGGTCAAGCCTATCAGGTTCGAACGCTTTTTCAAAGCAGTGCAAAAGGCAAAGGAGAACTACGACCTCTTGCAAGACAGTACAATAGATGTTGGCGAAGAAGATGACTTTGTCTATATCAGATCTGAAAGGACAATTATCAAAATCGTTCTCAAGGATATCTTATACATCAAAGGGCTCAAAGACTATGTAATGCTCTATACTGTTGATAACAAGTATATCACTGCTATGAATGTCAAGACGATATTTTCAAAATTGCCACATCATATTTTCGCAAGAGTCAGCAAGTCCTACATTGTCAATGTCAACAAAATAGAAAGTATCAATAACCATGACATCTTCATTGGTGAAATGGAAATAGGCATAGGAGAGGCTTATCGTAAGGCCTTCTACGCTACTCACATTAATGATAAAGTTATAGAACGTAATAAATAGAACTGGCGTCAAAATGTTAAATACCCTTGACCCCAGTTCTATTTGCTCTTGCAATAGCCTAGTGAGCTCTATCTTCTGTATCGTCACCAATCTCCACATAGACATCTGTCTTAAGTTGTGGATGCATCATTTGCTTACAGTTTATCTGTTTGTTAGTACCATCTTCTACAATGGTTAGTCTGTTTTCTCCTTCCACTGTACTAAAGGTGCCATCTCCTTCTACTGACTGTTCTACGAATTTGTCCCTACCATTTACCTCTTCTATTGTGTAATACACAAATGTTGATATAGCTACACTTGCAGCTACAACCATATCCTCAACAGCATCCTCCGCAACTATCACATCCATTTGAACAGGGACATCCCCTACTGTTTCTTCGACTTCTGGTGGACCGGCAGCTACCACTGGTGCTTCTGGAACGTCAGGAACTTCGGGTGCCTCTGGAGTATTTACAACAACAGGGCTCTTAGTAGTCTTACAGGACCACATACTAGAAATGGCTATTAAACCAAATAAAATAATTAGATTCTTCATGTTTGATTATGTTTTTATTAAAAGTAAAGAAATATTAGCTATTTTAATGGAAAATAAGACTGCTTGCTATCCAAAGAATTCCTATCCAAACTTAAATCTGCAAAGATTTTTGAGGCTGTATCCATATATGGTGCATCTACATGGATTACGATCCAAGTATTAGCTACAGTTACTCCCTATCTTAATCTTCCAACATATATTGTCACTGGGGTAATCTACTGTGTCATTGCCCTCTTTCCATTTTTTCTTCTAGAGCGGTTCATTGATACACTAGAAATAAAAGAAGGGGATAGCGCAAAACATAGATTCTACAATCGGATAATTGCCTTGGACTTAGCGGTATGGCCCAAGTATGTTCTCATTGGTTCAATACTGGCTATCTGCCTAATATTTGCAGCAAATAAAGAAAGAAACCTTACACCAACCGTCCCTGATATAATTCTTCAGGATAAACTTGCCGTCCTCTACTTCGAGAACCAAACAGGCTACGAAGAATATGATGTCATTGGACCAATGGTGTCACATTGGCTTACAGAAGGGTTTATACAAAATGGAGATGTCAAAATAGTATCCGCTAACTCAGTTCAGCGAGTATACCAAGCTGGCCTAGGTGGAGTGAGTAGTTTGACAGAAAATATATCTAAGTTACTTGGCACCAAGAATGTCATAGATGGCAGCTACTTCTTGCAAAAGGATTCAATATTTCTCAAGGCGAATTTGATAAATGTGGAGACAGGCGATGTCCTCTATGCTTTTGGCAATTTTTCAGGACCCAAAGAGGAACCCATTACCATCATTGAAGACCTTAGAGAAAAAGTCCTAGGCTATTGGTTTAACAAGGAAAACATCAAACGATATCCAGCGCCAAGATATGATGCTTACAAGAAGTACATCGAGGCCCAAAGTCTATGGAGTGAAGATAATGCTAGGGTCAAATCATTATTGGAAGAGAGTATAACCTTGGACCCAAACTTCTATGAACCACTATTCTTACTTATTGCCTTACAACGAAACAAAAGAAAGTGGAGCTACTGTGATTCGCTGACTAATCGACTCTACAACATCAAATCCGAACTGACAAATGCACAGTTAGACAAACTCAACTTCTTCAGATACGAACTCAAAGGAGACTACAAATCGGCTTATACCTACCTCAAAAAGGAATTTGACCGAGATCCTGAGGACTTATTCATGAATACTAGTCTGATGGTCTTTGCTAATCTCAAACTCAATGACCCTGCCGAATGTCTTGCCATTGCCAAGGAAATATCCATCGACAGTATCAACTTAGAAGATTGTAAGTATTGTAAGACTAGACTATTCAACCAAACACTTGCTCATCATTTACTTGGTAATGATGCTGAGTTCAACCGATTACTAACCTTAAACTCCAGTGTAGAGCCAGATAGTCGTATCAAGCAATTACAAACTATACAACTCGTCAAAAAAGAAAACCTCGACGACTTGCATAACTATATCAATCAAACCACAAGTAATGATCCTCGGAAATATCTCGACCTCTATCTCGTAGCTATAGTAGATTGTCTGAAGCAAGGTAATGAGGCTAAAGCAAAACAGTGTCTAGAGGTTGCCAGTAAGAGACTTGGCCAACTTGACTCGAATAATAACCTTAGTCAAGAGCTTCTTGGGCAGTACTATGACATATCAAGAGAGTATGATAAGTCCTACCCTATCTACATGTCACAAGAGGCCAAGTACCCAAAAGATCAATTTTACTTATTCAGGATAGCTTGCAACAAAATACTGAGTGGAAATACCAAAGAAGGCTTGGCTTTAGCTAAGGAAGTAGAAATGACCAAGAGTGACCACGACTTTGGATATACAGAGTATGAAATGGCCAGGGTCCATGCCTTACTTGGAAATACTGAAAAAGCCTTGGACTATCTTGATCAGTCTATTCAAAATGGTCGACTATTTCACCATTTACATTTCGGAAGAGACTTCTATCTTCGATCTCTGTGGAACCATCCAAGATTCAATACCTTACTTAAGACCAGGGCCATTAGCCCTAAATAATCAAAATTTGAATACTACTTGACTACTGATGCCTACATCAAACCCTCTCTGATTATACATCACATTGGGTCCAAAATTTACACTAAAAGCATCTTCAATGTCAAACTCCAAGACTAGATCTCCATTGACACCGAATATTGATTGATTTACTCGAGTATATGAATAATTATCATCAGGTCTATAAAACAAAAACAAGGTCAATGCATCTAATATCGTAGGACCAGATACTCGTTGGCTATTAAAGTCTGTTGCTCCCTTAAACTTCCCAACATGCACTCCAGCATGTGTGACTAGTCTAATAGTCTCTGCTGCATTGATAGAGTATTGCATTCCTACCTGAGCTTGTACTAGCAAGTAAGACTCTAAAGGGTCTTTCCCTTTAAAATCAATTGGGATATTTCTGCTTTCTTTAGTCTGCGCCATCATGGCCAATTCAATAGATAGTGCATTTTGAAATTGAAGTCCCATGATCATTTTTGCCATCCCTACTTGATCAAAAGACTGACCTCCAATACCAAAATATGGTGTCGATTTAGACTCTTGAGCATGGATTGAAAAGCTAAAGCAAAGAATTGTCGCTGTTAGTATTAAGAACTGTTTCATAGTAAATTATGTATTAATTGAATGCAAGATCCTAAGAAAATCGACGTCATTCTGAGTAATTCGTAAAAGGCAAAAGTGTTTTTTTACGTATTGTAAACTCAGGGTGTTCTTTTACTTCGCTTGGGGATTGTCATGACTAGTTAAAGAGACATGGAGGTGGTCTGCAGTGCCAGTATGCCTCAGTGTATTAAAACCAAGTAAATTAAAATACCATTCTACCAAAGTATTCTTCAATACACTTCTACCCTTCGTCCTAAGGTCGACGGCATGGGCATAGTTAGTACTTGATTGCCTATAATGAAGTGAGGTCTTCTTAGACTTAAGACCCATCTTCTTATAATCCTCTGGGACTCTAGATGCATCTGTTATCAGAAGGTCACTGTCTAGGTAAATCAGTGATGTCAGACTCAACCTGAGTATCGGATGGAGAGCAGTCATCTCTTGTTTGAGATCAGATGTCTTCCAGTGTTTAGCAGATATAAACAATATGCCATGTAGGCTATAGACCATCACCATTAGCAAGGCAATAATTGCCCTCCTCTTCAACGCATCAAAACTGCCAAATCTACCAGTTAACTTACCATAGAATATGCTAAAGTAAACAAACATCAAAACCGCTGTAAGCAGGGCAGCTGCCATGAGACAAACACTGGCAGGCAATGCACAGTTGACATGGATATACGTAGCTCCCCTTAACAACAGGGCAAAAGGCAAGAGCAAAAGCACTACTACCTTGACTAAGTCATATATCCATCCTAACATAGGTGTCAAGATAGGAGATATAGCCATTGTATCAAAAACCCATCGATATTCTTTTTCATCAAAGAGACATTTCGACCGACAAAGGAGAGTAGTGCATTATGCCAATCAAAGAACTAAGCATCTACATCTCGATGTAAGGCACCTGTTCACCTCTCCTACTCCTAATCTTCAAAAACTTCAGATGAGAAATCAAAGCATCAAAAAGTGTGGGGTTGACTGAGTAAGGCATATCATACTCTTGACAAGTCTCCACTAATATCTCTGTCAATGCCGGATAGTGGATATGGCTAATTTTCGGAAATAAGTGGTGTACGATATGGTGGTTAAACCCTCCAAAGAGGTGGGTAATCACGGAAGACTGAGTAGCAAAGTCACAGGTAGTCACGATCTGATGTCTAACCCACGATTGGTGCATCTGTCCATTGTCATCTGGCGCTGGATACACTGAATGCTCTCCTACATGTGCCGAGATCAAAGCCATTGCTACTGTATAACTAGCTCCTAAGTGGAAAATAAAGAATCCCAACAATATTTGCGGAAGCGTAAAGGGTAATAACATATAGGGCAATACGATCATCCTCCCAACAAAACACAACTTTCCTACGATAAGTTTGACATATTCTATTCTAGGATGTTTGATGTCAGGCTTACCACTAATGTCCGTATAGAAGTAGTCTTTAAAGTCTCTTAAACACAACCATACCAAGGTATAAAAGGCATAGAGCAAAGGCATGTAGAGGTATTGGTACTTGTGTAGGTTGAGGTGGGGTGCATTCGGAAATATCCTCACCAAGTTACTTTGCTTAATATCTCCATCCATATTAGGGATGTTGACATGTGGATGGTGGGAGTGGACATGCTTGAGCTTCCACATATAGCCGCTAGCTCCAAGGAAGTCAAAGGTATAGAGCAGGATATTGTTGACCCTAGACGAACTAGAAAATGTAGCATGAGCAGCATCATGAGCCACATTGAGTGCAACAAATATGGTCAACATGCCTAGTATTGCATACAAAAGGTATAACATACCGATAGACTCGACTACTAAGATTGACACCCAGGTCAGTAGGTATAACCCAATAAGGATGACAGCTTTAATATGCAAGTTGACATTACCATGCCTTGAGATACTATTCTCTTTAAAATATGTAGTAACCCTAGTGTTGAGCTCTTTGAAAAATTGCTCATCGTGTTGACTTGACTTAAATATTATTGGTTTCATTGTCTAATCTTTTGTTAAGCCCTTCTTGCAAACCAAATTGTGATACCTGTCAAGGGGTCTGGACAAGAAGTATAAAAATCAAAGCCTAGTCGTTCGTAGAGTGGCACTAGTCTTGGGACAGTAGTCTCCATATATACTGGCACACCTTCATGCTTTGCCTTGTCAAAGATGTGAGCCCTTGCCTCCAAGAGACCTTTAATATGCTTTACTTCTTTCTTTTGTGCTAGAAACCAGACGTAGTAGTAATCCTTGCAACCATGTACTTTAAGATTGTCAGCTCTTATTGTATTAATAATCCGTTGTCGCCTGCATAGTTTAAAGATCCGATGTAACCCAACCACCCATATAGCTACATAGATACAATGCAATACATCTCTTATTGCTATATACTGTTCACTTTGCTTAGAATAAAGCATAAAGGTGCTCTTGCTCTTGGTTACATAGATTCCACCAAGTTTCTTAACCATGAAGTAGCAGTAAGCAATGATAACCTTGATCCCTTTGAGTACATTTGGATAGCAGGGTTGGACCATAGTCCTAATCCTGACATTGTCTTCGAATGCTTTGCTTAGATTCCTGATAATGGTTCTATCCTCTACCCCAGTGACGAAAAAATAATTCGATATTCTTAGAAGCATAATGCTTAATTTTAATTCTATTTCAAACTTAAGCTAGTTTAGAATACACAATTGGTGTTTTTGGTAAAACACAAAACTTTAATTTTACAATCTGTAAACTCAACACTTAATAATGACTATTTACAACATCTTTGATCAAGAAGGATATCAAGCTCTCACCCAACGCATAAAAGCACTTACGCCGGAGACTCAAGCTCAATGGGGCAAGATGCATGTCGATCAGATGCTTGCTCATTGCAATGTGGCATTTGACTATACTTATACTGACAAGTATACCCCAGCTAGTGGCATCAAGCGTCTCCTACTCAAGTGGTTTGTGAAGCCTGCTGTAGTCAATGAAACGCCATACCCTAAAAATGGTAGAACTGGTCCAGACTTTATCATCGCTGATCGTAAAAACTTCGAAGCTGAACAACAAAAGCTGTTAGGATACCTAGAGAAAAAGTATCATCTAGGCGAAAGTCATTTTGAAGGAAAGTCTTATCACTCCTTTGGTGTTATGACTGCTCAGGAATGGAATAACTCGTTTGCTAAGCACCTAGATCATCACTTGACTCAGTTTGGAGTTTAGTGGTTGATATTCGCTATATGAAGACAATTTACACGGCCATCATTTGGTTATAATTACACTTATGAAAACACTTACATCCCTCATGTTTGGCTTTATCTGCTTGTGTTGTTTACCGCACGATGGATTGGCTCAACCACAAGTAGATCTCGCAGGAATCGAGATTAGTATCGACCAAGATGGGTTTGCAGATTGGGTCAGAAAGACCAACAAAGAAGAAGAAAATCCATTCTACGATGATAACTATACTGTAGCGCTTAGGATAGGCATCTTTGGCGAATATGCCAATTCTTATTACCTAGGGCTTCCTTGGGTCAGAGAAAAAATTGACGGATTTCTGATTGACAACCTACTCTACAATGGGGACTTCAGGCAGAAGCAAGAATCACATAATTTTGTGTTTACAGCAAATGGCTTCAGTCCTACACATATCTCCGATGAAGTGGCTGAGTATGATGACGCTGTAGCAAATGGCTATAGTTTATTCAACGATAGACCATTCTCGACCTTTACCGGATTCAGGAGTACAAGGCGACTTGAGGGGACGAAGCGCTTCGTTCACTCAGCCAAGCTATTTGAGATGGGAGTGAATACTTCATTTGCCTTTGGGCTGGGTGGTCTAGGTATGGCAAAAGGAATAGACAACTTATTTGGCGGAAGGAGGGTTGATGGTAACCTTTGGAAGAGAGACGAAGACAAGCCTTACCCAACAGGTCAGGTATTGAAAAATGTCTTTCCACTCTTTCAATATTCCCTCTCTTCCGAAATTGCTGTATGGACTCCGATTAGGAAGATAGTCCTACAGGTCAGGCCTGAAATCAACCTAGGATATTACACGGATATAGCCTTTGGTATTGACTTTGGAAAGGTAATGAGTGTAGAAGGGGTCATTGATAATCTCTCATATACAGATGTCAACAACCCAAGCTTGGCCAAGGTTAATGACGATGATTTTGGGTTTTCATTGGTTGGAGGTATCACTGGTAGAGCCGTCCTTTACAATTACCACCTCAATGGACTCTATGGCAAGAGTAAAGGCAATTACTACACCTTTGCTGATACCCGTAAGCTGATCTACGATGCATACGTCGGGGTAAAAATCCAAATTCTCCAAACTGTAGACATCACCTACTCAGTCAATACACGATTTTCAGAATTCAAGTCCCCTCTCAAGGTCAATCCAATATGGGGTACAATTAGTCTAAAATACTTGATGGGTCCAGCTGGTGTTGGCTGTCACAACTAATCCATACGATGACTATAGAAGACATATTCAATGAGGTCGGAACTAGTATAGCAGGAGCTTATGCAAGCCAGCTCTTTGGTAAACCTTGCTTTAAGTTGCCAAACAAAAAGGCATTCTGCTGCTTATTCGAAGACTGTATGGTATTTAAGTTGACAGGGGATATTCATCAACAAGGGCTAGGACTAGAAGGAGCCAATCTATTTGACCCATCTCACAAAGGCAGGCCTATGAAGGAATGGGTACAAGTACCATCTATGCACCAAAGACAATATGTGGCTTTAGCTGAGGCTGCTGCGGAATATGTTGGTGGATAATACTAACGTACACCTAACACTATTGATTTTCTAAACCTCCGGATTATCCTTCAAGTGTTGCAGGGCTTCTTGCAATCCATTATACCTAAATCTAAATCCACTTGCTTCGATATGCTTTGGGTATACTCTATCACTATTAGTCAACATTGTGGTCATCTCTCCCATTACTAATCTAAGAAAGAAAGCAGGAATAGGCATCAGTAAGGCCCAAGGTCTATGCACCTCTTTTATCGTTCTGACTAATCCTTTAAGTCTTATGGGTTGAGGAGATACTCCATTGTAAACTCTTGATTCTGGTGTTTTAGTAATTAAGTAAGTTATCATCTGACAGAGATCGTCGATATGTATCCAGGAGTAGTAAGCTTTACCATTTCCAAAATAGCCTGCTGCTCCGAGTTTAACCGGGAGTGCCATCTTAGGCAATGCTCCTCCATTGTTGCTCAATACTATACCTATCCTAGCAATATAATGGTGGTCAACCATACTTTCGAATTCATGAGATGCTGCCTCCCACAATGTGCAGCATTCTGATAAGAAGCCTTCTGAAGCAGGAGGTGAATCTGCGGTCAATACTTCATCTCCCCTATTCCCATAGTAACCAATGGCACTTGCTCCGATATAAATTGTCGGTGGATTCATTGAATAGATATTTCTCAGAAATTGAGTCGCTTTGACCCTACTATCAATTATCTCTTGCTTGCGCTTTGGTGACCATCGCTTATCTGCAATACCAGCTCCTACAAGGTTGATAACTGCATAGGTGTTTGGCAGTTTCTCTACCTCGATAGTCTCAGCATTGATATCCCATTGGATATAATTGACCCCATCAGCCTTGGTCCTTTTCGACCTCGTCAAGATATGGACTTCATACTTGTCCTTAAGCAAGGGCACCAAGCGACTACCTACTAGTCCTGTCCCACCCGTGATCACTATATGTTGTCTTTCTGTTGCCATTATTCAATCTTGATGATAAATATCTGTGTCTTTCCTCGTTATTAATTCGCAATCCTTAGAAATGTTTTACTTTTATCAAAATACCTGAGTTGATATGGGCCAATATGTCTTGAACAGTTTGTTGTTAATGATGAGTTTGATACTTGTTGTAAGTTGCGATTCAGAGCAGACTGCATCTTCTTCTGATACATTTACCATTGGAGTTAATGCGGATCCAGAGAAGCTTAATCCAGTGTTTAACCCGAAAGTCAAAGCTAGAGAAGTCTACAATGCTATCTTTCTTCCTCTTGCAGATTTTCACCCAGTGACCTTTGAGTTAGAGCCAATCCTAGTTGAAGATATAGCGGAGCCGATATTAATAAGTCAAGATACCATAGCGTTTGATATTTCTATCAGAGAAGAAGCTGTCTGGGCAGATGGGAAACCTATCACAGGATATGACTACTTATTTGCCATCAAGGCAGTCAAACATACAGGGACTCAAGCATCAGCATGGAGACCCTATTTATCTATTATTTACGATATAGTTATTAATCAGGATAACCCTAAGCAGTTTAGAGTCATTTGCGATAGGACAGCAATGCTAGCTCAAGAAACAGTTTTGACCTTTTATCCACTTCCTGAGTATAATTATGATCCTTCTTTAGTCTTAAGGTCATACGATCTATCTCTATTTAATAATGAGACTGAGTTTGCTAAGTTGATGCAAACAGACAATAAGCTATCAGAATTTGCTTCTGAATTTAACAACCCACAAAACTATCGGACCAATCTCTCTCATGCTGGTCCATATAAACTTGAACAATGGGAGTCAGACCAATATCTCATCCTATCAAAGATCGAAGATTACTGGGGAGCTGCTTATCCTAACAATCCTTATCTTTTTGCTGGCCATGACACCATAGTGTTTAAGATCATCAAAGATGATGTGGCTCTCTTTACCTTATTGAAAGATGGTGGCGTTGACATGACCAAGAGTATATCTGTAGACCAGTTCAATGCTTTAAAGGCTGATCCAAATCTAGCTAAACAATTTTCATACAGTACTCCAGAGACCATGCGAGTAGCCTACCTAGCTATGAACAATAGAGACGAGAAACTAGCTAGTAAATCTGTAAGAAAAGCTCTAGCCCATTGCTTAGATATCAATGCCCTCATCGATGCAGAACAGAATGGCTATGCTCAACCTGTATCAGTCTTATTACCGACAAGGAAGCGAGGCTATCCTGAACATTTGAAACCAAGAACGAAAGATATAACACTGGCCAAATCACTCCTTGCTAGTGATGGCTGGGCTGATACTGACCAAGATGGGACAGTGGACAAGACACTAGAGGGTAAGTCTGAAGAGCTCATTATTGACTTATTTATATCTGGCAGTCAATTAAGTAAGACCATAGCCCTCCTACTCAAAGCTGGAGCAAATGAAGCTGGTATGGATATCAATATTATTCAAAAAGATACGAGAGCCTACATCAAAGAGAATGTCTATACTCATGATTATGAAATGGCTGCTCTTAGTGCTTCATTTGATGCAGCAGACGAAGACCCATACTCTCGATGGCATAGTGACAATACCTCGGTTTCTGGAAGAAATAGAGTCGGCTTTGACAATGCTGAAGCTGATGCCCTCATTACAAAAATTAGAAACACCTATGACTTTGAACAAAGAGCGGAACTCTATGAAGAGTTTTTAGAAATATTCTACGAGGAGTGTCCTGTGATACCATTATTTGTCCCTCAAGATGTCTATGTCATCAAGGGTGGCTACGATGGTGTAGTGACACCTAAGCGACCTGGATACTTTGCTAATACCTTTCGTAAACTATAAGTAGTGTATGGTGCTATATGTGCTCAATAGGTGCTTGCTGATCATACCATTGCTTTGCTTGGTACTCTTTAGTGTATTCACCTTGAGTAAAAACTTTCCTTATGACCCTGTATTGCTTAGTCTCGAAAGCAAGGGAGCTGACATTTTTAGTAATGACGGCAACAGTATAGACTCTGCAGCCTATACCAATGAACAAGTACTCCTAGGACTGCATCTTCCCGAATTTTACTGTTCTGTAGTGCCTGCTGATTATCAATTTAGAAATAATACTTGGTCCTCTAGTTGCCAACCATCTCTGATCCCAAAGGTAGTTTGGCATGGCAGCGACAATCAATTTCATACATGGATATCAAGAAGTCTGAGACTGGACTTTGGTGTGTCCATGATTGATGGGAAGTCAGCTTGGTCTAAGACTTGGACTGCACTGATGCAAACATTCAAGTATGTAATTCCTGCATTGATTCTTGCCTTTGGTCTATCAATAATGATTGGCCTATACTTAGGAGAGCAGAAGCAATCAAGGTTAGCTTTATTTCTCGAAAGAGTCTTGATTGCTTTCAATGTCACTCCAGTATTTTGGATAGCGACATTGGCTGTCATCTTTCTGACTACTAGTCAATATACTAGCTTGTTGAATTGGTTTCCTAGGGTTGATGTAACCGTCGGCCAAGGATCAATTGCCTATAAACAGTTCTTCCTTCCTATTATCATTTTAGTTATACATGCATTGGCCTACTTGAGCATTCAATTGAAAAATCTCTACCAAGCCCATGCTCAAGCACCATTTATCACTTCCGTTAAATCAAGAGGAATAGACAAAGGAAGTATATCTCGAAAACACATACTTCCAAATACCTTGATCCCATTGATTACTATCTTTTCAGGAGTAATACCTTCTTCACTTGGTGGGAGTGTGGTCATTGAAGAAATCTTCAATATTCCTGGATTAGGCCGTCTACTGTTTAGATCAATACTTCAAGGGGATTGGAATGTAGTGATTCCTACTATCCTGCTGTTTACCATCATTACCTCCGTGAGCTACTTACTTGGAGATATCTTATATACTATAGTCAACCCTAAACTAAATACAGCATTCAAGTGAGTAGGCTGAGTCAACATAAGAACCTGTCTATCTTGATAGCCCTAACCTTAATAGGTCTCTTGGAACCTATCATCAGTAGTTCGGATGCATTGTTATGTAGACACAATGGGAATATTTCTATGTTCAAGGCGCATACTCAAGCTGAACTAAAGTCCTGTGATGCCGTGATTAGAACATTGGTACCCTACTCATACAATGATCTCGACCTTAACAATAGGCAGGTTAGTCCCTTTGCTAGTCAAGCAGTACCTTCCTTTTATTGGAGGCATCACCTAGGCACTGACGACCTTGGCAGAGATACTTTAGCTGGGATCGTGCATGGGTTAAGGATTACGGTGTTCTTGGCTATTCTTACTGTCTTACTTGCCCTGATTATTGGGTTATGCTTTGGTTTATTAAGCTCATACCAATATTTTTCTAGGCGAAGAGTGCCTACTTGGCTCATCTTACTTTTTGCTTTATTCTTGAGTTACTTAGGCTTTGTTTGGTATTATTCTTTAGCTGGATCAGGCTTCAACTTTACCTTTCTCCTACTTATGTTCTTAGGGTTTTGTAGTTTTATTTTGTTTGAAACTAAGCGAAATGACTACCTCTCCTTTGATGATGGAGTTTCTAAATTGATTGAGACGCTTAAGATCCTACCCATGCTATTAATATTAATTGTGGTATCAGGCTTCTTTGACAAGGTATCTTACTCTGGACTTATTACCATCTTTGCCCTGTTGATGTGGCCATCCTTTACTCGTTTATTCAGGGGTGAATTTATTAAGTTATCTCAGCAGGACTTCGTGACTTCTTCTAGAGCTTTGGGATCATCAACATATTCGACACTATTCAGGCACGTAGTACCAAATGCAATGACTCCGTTGATTACCCATATTTGCTTTGCCATGGTTGGTGTAATTTTGCTAGAGGCCACGCTTTCCTTTCTTGGGATAGGTGTCCCTGTGGAAGAGGTTTCACTTGGGTCTATGATCAAAGAATCGAGGGGCAATGTATCAGCATGGTGGATTGCAGTATTCCCAGGATTGGTCCTCTATCTACTGCTCTCTAATCTGAACACCTTGGGTAGTAAATATATCAAGAAGGGCTAAGATTACCGCCTCATTTTCTTGCCAAACAAATTACTGTCACCCTTCTTGGTACTTAGGTTACCATGCTTGTCGGTATTGGCATTTCTAAGTTTTTCGTTGTACCCACAACCTTCTTTTTTGGTCTTACAAGACGTGGAAGTCACTGTAATTGTCAGTGTAAAGAGCAAAATAAGCATAGTGGTAAGCGAAAAACGATTCTTTTTAAACATAATCTTTGATTCTTCTATTAAAAATTAATATTCAGACTTTCAGTAGTTTATGCAGCAAATCCTCTGAAAAAGCCCATATTTATTGACTTATAGACAAAATATTTATATAAAACATTTGGTTATATGTCGACATAGGCTAATTTTGTGCCGCATTCGTAATAACGAATTTTACTAACTAAAAATTTTTATACTAATGAACAAAGGTGATTTAATCGACGTAGTAGCTGAGAAATCAGGAATCAGCAAAGCTCAAGCGGGAGATGCAGTAGCTGCAGTTTTCGGAGCAATAGAAGGATCTTTGAAAAAAGGTGATAAAGCAGCATTCATAGGATTTGGAACTTTTTCAACTTCTCAGAGAGCAGCTAGAGATGGAAGAAACCCTGCAACAGGCGCTACTATCAAAATACCTGCAAAGACTATGATTAAGTTTAAAGCAGGAAAAGCTTTATCTGAAGCTGTAAACTAAATCAACAACCCCCAACCGATAAATAAAAGAGGTTTGCTACTTTCGTAGTGAACCTCTTTTGTATTTATACCATATCTGATTGCTATGAAATTCGAGACCAAAGCTATCCATGCTGGAGTGCATCCAGACCCAAGTACTGGAGCCATCATGACTCCAATCTTTCAAACCTCTACCTATGTACAGGAGAGTGTAGGAGTACATCAAGGACATGCCTATGGTCGTACTAGCAATCCAACAAGAAGTGTTCTACAAGACAATCTCGCTGCCTTAGAAAATGGCACTCACGGGATAGCATTCGGTAGTGGCTTAGCTGCACTTGATGCCATACTCAAATTACTAGAACCTAGTGATGAGGTAGTCTCTACCAATGACCTCTATGGCGGGTCCTATCGATTGATGATGAGACTCTATGAAAGGTACAATATCAAATTTCACTTTGTTGACCTTAGCGATCATGATGCTGTGGCCAATGCTATCAATAGCAATACCAAGTTGCTCTGGCTAGAGACTCCAACTAATCCTATGCTCTCAATCATTGACATCAAAGCAATAGTTGACAGACATAAAACCGACAACATACTTGTCTGTATAGACAATACATTTGCCTCTCCTTACCTACAACAGCCACTTGACCTTGGAGCAGATATAGTACTCCACTCTGCTACCAAGTACATCAATGGTCACTCGGATGTTGTGTTAGGTGCCATAGTGGTCAAGGACAAGGGACTTGCAGAGCAGTTCTACTTTATCCAAAAAGCTAGCGGTGCTGTTCCAGGACCACAAGATTGCTTTCTAGTATTAAGAGGAATCAAGACCCTCCATGTCAGAATGGATAGAGCTTGTGAAAATGCTGAGTATATCGCTGAGAAACTTCAAGCCTACGACAAGATTGCTAATGTGTATTATCCTGGACTAGCCTCTCATCCAGGGCATGAGATAGCAAAGCAGCAAATGAAACACTTTGGCGGTATGATATCCTTTGATCTGAAACATGATACATCTGCAGCAGCAAATGCAATCTTAGACAATACTCAATTATTTGCTTTAGCAGAGTCCCTAGGTGGCGTTGAGAGTCTGATCGGCCATCCGGCTACTATGACTCATGCCTCTATTCCCAAGGAAGAAAGAGCTAAGGTTGGGCTTACAGATTCCCTAATTAGGTTGAGTGTAGGCATAGAAAATAAGGAAGATCTTTGGGAAGACCTCAAACAAGCCCTAGGCTAAACCAAGACACCTCTCTTCTTTGTCTAGAAGAAAAACCCTGCGTTGACTAGGAAGAAATCAAAGGCGCTGCCCTTAGTTTCTGAATATGCATTGACCAAGCCCTTATGGTATTCTGCATCCACTCTGACTGGCCCAATAGATATCCCGGCCCCTACTATCCCACTGGCTGTTCCATCATTAAGTGTTGGGTTGACAGCTAAGGCTGCCGTTTCTTTAGAATGTATCATCATATCTAAAGAGACCAACGCTTTTGCCCTTACGGCAAATATTTTACCAAATTCTAACAAGGTAAACCCTAGTCCTCCCCTTGGTTTGACCCAGAGCAGCCTAGTATTAAAATCACCAAGGCTATGCTCTGTAGATGGCACCAAATCAGTATTGTGTACTTGTAAACCGAATAGGAAGTACATACCACCACCGATTAAAGTAAAGTCCCCTCCAAAGTGGTGTCCACTATGTACTTGTCCCTCCGGAGTGAATTCTGTAAGGGCATTTGTCATATAGCTTGGTCCTGCATAGACATGCAATCCACCAGTTTCTTGAGCGATAGTCGCCTGTAATAAACCAAAACTTAACAGACTGAAAAGTATGATTCGTCTAAGAGTTATGTGAAATGTTAGCATTGTTCGTAATATTGTTATTAGTTATATGATTAACGAGTAATAACGAAGACAACATATATGTATCCAGATTTATCCTACTTCTTTCACGATCTTCTTGGAACTGCTCCAGACAATTGGACTTCAATCTTTAAGACCTTTGGTATGTTTCTCGCCACTGTCTTTATCGTATCAGCATGGTTAGTCTCAAAAGAATTTCTCCGTATGGAGTCAGAAGGTCTACTGACTAAACTAGAGGTAACAGAAAAAAAGACTTCGAAGAATAGCTGGATTGTTGATGCTTTGACAAATGGAGCTATTGCTGGATTTATCACCTATAAGATTCCTTTTATTGCCTCTAATTTCGATGCTTTCAAAAGGGATCCTGCTAGTATATTATTTGCATCAGGTGGTAGTATCCTCTTAGGACTTACTGTCTTGTTAGCTATTGTAGGCTACTTCTACTATACCAAGCAGCAAGGCAACAATCAGCCTTTTGTCAAGGAATGGCCACACCAAAGAGTGGGAGATATTATTATCATTGCGGCAGTAAGTGGTATCATTGGTTCACGGTTGTTTTCAATCTTAGAGACCTGGGATACATTCATCCAAGACCCTTGGGGCCAATTATTCTCTGGGAGTGGCTTGACTATCTATGGTGGTCTTATCTTAGCTACTATCGTACTTGTACTCTATTCTAAAAAAATCAAGCTCCCTACTGTCCATCTTGCTGATGCTGCCGCTCCTACACTAGCACTCGGTTATGGTATAGGTAGGATGGGTTGTCAGTTTAGTGGAGATGGTGACTGGGGTATTGTCAATATAGCGGAGAAGCCATCATGGTTTATCTTCCCTGATTGGGCTTGGGCTTATGACTACCCTAGAAATGTATTAAGTAGAGGTGTAGAAATGGCTGATTGTATAGGCAACTATTGTAATAAATTGTCTCAAACCGTCTACCCTACCCCTATCTATGAAATATTGATCGCAGCTGCTACTTTTGGCCTACTGTGGTTCCTAAGAACACGGTTGCCTAGAGCAGGAATGTTGTTTTTTATCTATTTAGCACTGACTGGGCTTGCAAGGTTCTTCATCGAAGGCATCAGAGTCAACGAACGCTATGACCTACTTAATATGGGCTGGTCGCTTTCGCAATGGCTTGGATTTGTCTTCCTTATTTGTGGGATTATAGGATTCTTTATTATGAGAAAGAATGGGCGGCCAATAAATCAACCAGCTGTTACAAGCTAATTTTTACGAGATTGAGTACTCCGCTACCTTCACTTGTAAGTAAGACAGCATTGCTATCTACTTGCAAGGCATCAATGAATCTTAATTTTAGATTTTCGTACTCTGTGTTTAGTAAGGTCTTGCGCTGAATATTGCCAATAGGGTCAAGGCTATATCCGCTGACTGTATTATATTTTTTGATTTCATCATTGAAGAGTAACTGCAGTCTAGATGGGGTTTTCATCAAGAAAAAAGAACTATAGACTGCATCATCGTCTTGCGAAAATTGTTTTTTGTAAATGACATTTTTCCAAGTATTGACTCCGTGCTTATCCACAGCGAAGACAATGACATCCTCTGTATAATGATCAATAAATCCTTCAATACTTCCCGACCTTCCATAAGGGGATGGAGCTCGTCTGACATACTTCTTATACATTTCTCCAATCCAGATAAAACCTCCATCTTGATTGAATACTATTTCTTTGATAAAGTAATAATCCAAGGTGTTATTGATGCCTTTTCGTTTACCGTTGACCTCTTCAATAAAAGATAATTCAAAAGGAGAAAAAATGATCTGATCATCCACTCCTAATGTCTCAGGACTTGATTGAAAGTAGAAGTAACCAAGGGCAGAAGACCTGTTAGCCTCCGTATATAAGCCAAGGACAAGGACTTTGTTATTCGTTTCATCATAGGTCAAGTGGACATCCTTGCTCAAGTAATTTGGCATTGCAAGACTCAGAGAATATGTCTGATAGTTGTACCCATTGGTATGGTAGATCATAAGCTCATGTTCCTCTGCCAAGTACCTACTGTTGCCTTTTTCATACAACATAAACACTTCTTCCTCATTCGATATCACCATGTCTTTGAACTTAAACCCATCATTGCGACCATCTATGAGTATAGCGCTATCCCAGTTGAGTTTACGTTGTTCTAGGTCTATCATGAAAAGATTGAGCTGGTCCTCTTTTCCCTTGTTAAAGAGTAAGAGCTTTGTTTCATCCTCAGAGTAAGCGTACTTAAAGTTATCCTTGATTATTCTCTTATCCACAGTAGCTAACTTGATTGTATCGTCTAACTCTCCCAATGAATTGATGACGAATTGACGTATTTGGATAGAATCTTTGAGGTAGCAACCATATATGATAGAGGCATAATCACCATGTGGTTCGACAGCAAATATTTTCTTATTGTCTCCCGGCAGCTCTAACTCACGAGTATACTTATACTTTAGTGCATTGTCGAAAACATCTACATGCTGTTTGTTAATCTGGTCTCTAAAAAGTAATGTATTGTCACCCTTCTGACCAAGTACCATATACTTCTTATCATTTTTGATACTCACATCTGGAGAAATCAATACCTCTTGCCCTATTACGCAAGACATAATAGAAACAAATAACAATAGGGTTACAGAATTTCGGTTCATAACAATGTGATTCAAGTACATTTGTACTAGTTAAAGTGGACTCTTACTCTCTTTGTGTACAGACTTCACTTTATATTTAGTTTTAAAATTAGCCAATATCTATGACAACAACAAAGCGACTGATAGAATGCGTTCCCAATTTTAGTGAAGGTGTCAATAGCACGATAATACAAAGCATTGCCGATCAAATCAGAAAGGCAGATGGAGTACAACTGCTAGATGTAGACCCAGGTAAAGCTACAAACAGAACAGTAGTCACTTTTGTTGGTGACCCTGACGCAGTAATTGATGCAGCATTCAATGCCATCAAGAAGGCCGCAGAGCTTATTGATATGAGGGCACATAGTGGCGAACATCCAAGAATGGGAGCCACAGATGTCTGTCCACTTATCCCTATCAGCGGGATGACCATGGAAGAGACAGCTGAGTATGCTCACAAGCTTGGAAAGCGGGTTGGTGAAGAGTTGGGTATTCCAATTTTCATGTATGAGGCTGCAGCAACTACTCCAGCTAGAAAAAACCTTGCTACAATCAGAGCTGGTGAATATGAAGGTATGGCGGCTAAAATCCAACAACCTGAATGGAAGCCAGACTATGGACCTACCACTTTGCCAGAGAAACATGGAGCGACTTGTATAGGAGCTCGAGACTTTCTGATAGCATACAATGTCAATCTGAATACAACATCAGTCAGAAGAGCTAACTCTGTTGCCTTTGATATTAGGGAAAAAGGAAGAATCAAGCGTGAAGGTGATAGGATCAATGGTGCCATTATTAGAGATACTGAAGGTAATCCTATCAGAGTACCTGGCACCTGCAAGGCCGTCAAGGCCATAGGTTGGTATATTGCGGAGTATGGAGTTGCTCAGATCTCTATGAATATCACTGATATTAGTCAGACCAAACTCCATGAAGCATTCGAAGCATGTGCTAGAAGTGCCGACAGCAGGGGTCTCAGGGTCACAGGAAGTGAGTTAGTAGGCTTGGTGCCGAAGCAAGTAATGCTGGATGCAGGTAGATACTTTCTTAAGAAGCAGCAGCGATCAATCGGTGTCAGTGAAGAAGAGTTGATAAAAATTGCTGTCAAATCCATGGGACTTGATGAACTAGGTCCATTCGACCCAAAGAAAAAAATCATTGAATACCTAATTCAAACTGACGGTGAAAACCTAGTAAGCTTAAGCCTTGCAAAATTCGCAGCAGAGACATCAAGCGAGAGTCCAGCTCCCGGTGGAGGAAGTGTAGCTGCTTATGTTGGCTCTCTTGGAGCTTCACTTGGAGCAATGGTCGCCAATCTCTCTTCACACAAGCGTGGATGGGATGACAAGTGGGAGTACTTCTCTGACCTAGCAGAGACTGGTCAACAATTCAAAAATCAACTCCTAGAAAAGGTAGATGAAGACACCGCAGCCTTCAACGGTATCATCGATGCCATCAGACTCCCAAAAGGCTCAGAAGAAGAAAAAGCAAGTAGAACAGCAGCTATCTCTGCGGCTACTAAAAATGCCATAGAAATTCCATACTCAGTAATGGAACTCGCCTATAAAAACTATGACTTCCTTGAAGAACTTGCCACTTCAGGAAATCCTGCTTCTATTTCTGACATTGGTGTAGGAGTAGCTTGTATGGATACAGCAATCATAGGTGCAGCATTGAATGTGAAAATAAATTGTAAGGATTTTGATGATGCTGAATATGTAGAATCCATACTAAAAGCTACCAATGATATTCTTGCGAAGTCAAGCAAAAGAAAAGCAGAAATTCTAGGTAAGGTTGACGCAGTGATAGCTGGATAAAACTACTATTCTTCTTCATATATGGAGTGTAATTCAACATTGCTTATGAATTATATTATTTTAGAGATTCACAATAAACCAGTGATTCATGGCAAGCCGTATTGTTTTTTGTATGGTACTATTACTTGCAATGTCTTTGAATAGTATTTGTCAGAATAATTCAGACTGTATTAATTCTCTAATATTAGAAGGTGCAGAACCTGGAGATGCTGACTATGAATCAAGTAATTGGATAGAATCAGACCTGACTATAGCCTCACCTCATGTGGTATCCTATAAAGCAGTCGATACAATTGCCCTGAATCCTGGGTTTGAAGTGTTTTCAGGAGCAGACTTCCATGCCTTCCTCGACCCTACCGCTTGTATTGGCAGTTCTAATCTCACTTGTGGTGTTGACGGTGCAACTTTTGCAGATGTAGTCGGGCCATTTACCTTTGGAGCTGAGCTTTGTTTTGATGGTAGTGTTGTAACTGTATACTTAGATTTTCTTGGAGGATTGACTCCAAGACATATGTAGCTTATAATCCTGGATGCCAATCCTCTCGGACGGTTACATTTACAGATGGTACAAGTTTCCTTGTAGAGAGTGGGCAACTAGTGTCTTATCCTTAGGGAGTAATTGTTATGAGTGGCTTTTTCTTCTTTTGACTACTCCTCTCAACCAATTAGGAATCACAAGTATTCCGATGAAGAGGTAAGGATAGTAGGTGATAAATCTCCAGATCAATGCAATAATGGTAGAAACCTCCTTTGGAATGTAGTCAGCGTAGAATCCACCAAACATACCCTCAGCTACTCCAGCACCTCCAGGCGTAGGACTAAACTGAGTGATAACCTGCATCATTTCAGTTCGTCCAAAGAGGATAAAGATGTCGTGCATGCCAATGTTACTAGCTTGTAAGACTCCAAGAATGACAAATACTACTGCCATGAACCTCATGATCCAGGATATAAAGGTGTAGATGATGTTTCTAATGTGAAAGCCTACACTTTTAGTCCTAAGCACCTTAGACGTAATCTCAAGATCTTCAGCTGTCTTGTCCATATCTGCCTTGAACCTTCGTAGCCACTTTCTATTACCCAACCAACCAATGAAGCTACTAATATACTTTGGTCTGAATATACCTAGTGCCATGAACCCACCATAAGTAACCGTGACTGCATAGATGATCCACATGGAGACTATATAGCCATTGATGCCTGTATCAGTCAAAGGTCTTAGGACCTCAGGCCCAAGGACGAAAAACAACAAGGGTATGGTAACCACATAAAATACAGTATCAACTGTGATTGTATAGATAACCATAGCAACTGACTTAGCTGCGCTTATTTTCTCTTGTGCTAGTAGGAAGATAGCCACAGCAGAGCCTCCAAATGATGTCGGTGATATTGTAGATGCAAATTCCCAAATGGCTATTAACTCTACACTTTTTTTAAATGAAAAGTCATGGCTTGATATTTCTTTGAGCCTAAGAGAATAGAATATGTGTCTAACCACATAACAAAGCAGGGCTAATGTAAAATAAAATATGGTCGTCCCATTCCAAGAAAGTTGCTGAAAAGCCTCTAAGTCAAAGGTTTTCCAAATGAGATAGAGCACTACCGATACTCCTAGAAGAATAGGAATGATGACCTTCTGAATCTTTATTGAGTCAGTAAGCGCTTTTTCTGATTTTTCGTCGTTTATATGTCCAGTTGGATTATTTGTCACACTTTAAGATATTTGTGGAACAAATTGTGTCGCACAAGGTTTTAGATAATACATAACTTGACTTTAATACTTAATATTATACCAAATGGAAACTACAGCAGTAAAAAACCCGGTAATGCTTTACACAGAGCAAACACCAAATCCTGAGTCACTTAAGTTTGTGACCAATAGAATGCTGTATAGAGGTACAGCTGACTTCAGAGAGCAACCATTAGCTGAAGAATGGTCGCCGCTTGCAACTGAGCTATTTGCTATGCCCTATGTCAAAGGAGTCTACATTAGTAATAACTTCGTAACAGTCTCTAAGGAGTTTAACTATGCTTGGGAAGATATCATGTTTAAGCTCAAGGAATATATCAAGGCCTACATCGAAGAAGGTAAGACCCTAATCACTGATGGATTTGCCGAAGCAATGACTAAGCTAGAAGAGGAGAGAGGTGATACTTATGAATACTCTGAAGAAGATGCTGAATTAGTCAAAAAAATCAAAGACTTACTCAACACCTATGTTAAGCCAGCCGTAGAAATGGATGGTGGTAATATCGAATTCAAATCTTTTAAAGAAGGTATAGTGACTGTAATCCTACAAGGATCTTGTAGCGGGTGCCCATCATCTACAGTGACGCTTAAGTCAGGAATCGAAGGTATGCTCAAGCGTATGGTCCCAGAAGTGAAGGAAGTAGTATCCGAAATGGGATAACATGACACAAGACAATCTACGAGTACTTTGTGATGAAGTAATAGTCCTTGCTAAAGAAGTTGGAGCATTCATTAAAGGTGAGATAGATCAAGTATCTAGTGAAGATATCGAACACAAAGACCTCAATAGTCTAGTCAGTTATGTAGACAAGACAGCAGAAGAGCAGATAGTAGCTAAGCTAACAGAATTACTACCGGATTCTGGCTTTATCACAGAAGAAGAAACTACACTCCAAGATAGCTCTCATGAATATACTTGGATCATAGATCCATTAGACGGCACCACCAACTATCTCAAAAGAATACCACACTATAGTACAAGCATCGCACTGACTTACAAAGGTGAATTAGTCCTTGGAGTAGTGTCAGATATCTCTCAAGACACCTACTATCACGCAATTAAGGACGGTGGAGCATTTTGTAATGGCTCTCGGATCAAACCATCTCCCGTGGGTAGACTCAATGAAGCGATCATCGTTACAGGGTTTCCTTACAATAGGAAGGCAGAGTTTGATGACCTCATGAGGACACTTGCTTACTTTCTCAAACATAGTAGGGGTATCCGTAGACTTGGCTCTGCAGCCCTTGATCTAGCCTATGTGGCGAGTGGTAGACTTGATGCCTACTATGAGACTAGCCTCAATATCTGGGATGTAGCTGCTGGCATTTTACTCGTTCAAGAGGCAGGTGGAAGAGTGACTGACTTTAGCGGTGGTAGTGACTCTTTGAGCAAGGCAGAGGTAGTGGTTGCTAATCCAACCCTTCATGAAGAAGTCTTAGCAGGTATTAAGCAATCATTCTTATCCTAACAAACATCATGATCTAATTCAGACGATACTAGAAGGATTTAGCAAGTCCAACTTTGCATCCTAGTATAGTTTTACGTGCCAAATTATCAACTATTGTTGTAGACTTTGCCAAGCCAATACCCGAATAAACACCAATAAAAGACTGCCAATCACTATTCAATGCTCTTTCTACCCTCAATCCAAAATTCCAAGTCACTCCTGTTTTTCTGAAATTATAGGATTGTGTCTTAGTAGTAGGTTCAAGGATTAGTGTATTCTCTACTGAAACATCATAGTGACTGATTTTAATGAATTGGTATCTATGTCTAAGTCCTATTCCAACTGTCGGATTGAATCTATCTTCACTACTGATTACGTGTCCTATACCTCCACTCATATTATTCACCGTAACTCTATTGAGGTTAAAGTAAAAGCCCAATAAAAAGCTATGCCTAGGCTTGAGTGATAAGCATCCCGCAATTGAAAATGGAATATTGAAGCCTTTATTCAAAGCAAAGTAATCCGCGTCTGCCAAATTACCTCTCTCGCCATAATCAATATAATTGGTGAAGCCTAGCCTTTCATAACCAAGAGAGTACTCTAGGGAAAATGAAGAGTTACTCATAGCTTCTTGAGCTACTCCAGTAGCAATAGATACAGATATTATTAATGAAGTTATAAATAGTCTCATATATTCCTTTTACTACAAAGACTAGTGTTTTGTCTGTTATGGTTGGGTGCTCCTCTTATCATAACATAGATTTTTGGCACTTTATGACTATTCAAGTCTCTAGACTAAACTAGCCTTCCATCGGTTATTTTGACCTCTTGCTCGAATTTTGAATAATATATCTACAAGTCAGTCTATTTTTGAATGGTGAACATATTCGAAAACATACGAGTTGCACTACGATCCATTAGGTCCAACCTACTTAGGTCGATTCTAACCCTACTCATTGTAGCCATTGGTATTACTTGTTTGGTAGGTATTCTTACTGCTATTGATGCCTTGATATTTTCAATCGATGATAGCTTCAATAGGATTGGTGCAAATTCTTATTCTATACTTCCAGGTAAAGAATCCTTAGACACTAACCGTGGAGGTAGGAGGCGGAAGCAAGCTGATGAGATCTCTTTCAAAGAGGCTATGGCATTCAAAGAGAAGTATCAAGAAGGCTACGGAATAGTCTCTGTATCCTATTATTGTGGCAATAATACAGAAGTCTCATTTCAAGATAAAAAGACTAACCCCACAGTAAAGACAGTCGGTATTGATGATAATTATCTCAAAGTAGCAGCTTACGACCTCGAAATAGGTAGAAATTTTACTCAAAAGGAAATCAATAGTGGAAACCACATTACCATTGTTGGCCAGGATATTATCAAGAATCTTTTTAATAATCAAAAAGAAATAGCGCTTGGACAATACGTGAGAATAGACAACGCTAAGTACAAGATAGTGGGTGTCCTTGCAACTAAAGGGTCAACTTTTTCTGACTCAGGAGACAGGAGGGTCTTCATTCCAGTGACTAATGCTAAGAAATACTACGGTCATGCCAAAAGCAACTATGGTATTACAGCAGGTGTCAGTGACATTACAAGCCTAGACCAAAGTATCAACGCCAGTATTGGCATCATGCGTAATGTCAGAAAATTAGGCATAGGTGCCGAAAATGATTTTAGAATAAGAAAGAGTGATGGAGTCTTGAATTCTATCAAAGAGATGACTACTGAGATACGCTACTCTACAATGGCTATTGCATTCATCACCCTCCTTGGGGCAGCTATTGGTCTCATGAATATCATGCTAGTCACCGTAACAGAAAGAACAAAAGAAATAGGATTAAGAAAGGCAGTGGGAGCTCCAGCAAACAGTATCTTAGCGCAGTTCCTTATAGAAGCTATTATGATATGCCTCTTAGGAGGAATATTGGGAATAATACTAGGTATAGGTGTAGGTAACCTAGTCGCCGTACTCATCAATGGGAAGTTTATTATCCCATTCAATTGGATGGCGCTTGGAATCGTCACCTGCATTGTGACGGGAGTAGTTTCTGGGATTTACCCAGCGTACAAAGCCAGTCGCCTTGACCCAATAGAGGCACTTAGATATGAATAACGATTAACACAGACTATGTCAGTACTATCAATACAACAAGTAGAGAAGCAATATGCAGGTCACAAAGCTGTCAACAATGTCAGCTTTGAGGTGCCACAAGGCAGTATTTTTGGTCTGCTTGGCCCTAATGGCGCAGGTAAGACCTCTCTCATTAGAATCATTACTAGAATTACAGCTGCAGATCGTGGCCAAGTCTTACTCAATGGCCGTGATATTTCTACGACCAAAATCAGAGAAGTAGGCTATCTTCCAGAAGAAAGAGGGCTGTATAAAAAAATGATGGTAGGGGAGCACCTACTCTACCTAGCTAGATTGAAAGGACTAAGTAAACAAGAGTCTCTTGAGTCTATCAAGTATTGGTTAGATAAGTTTGATATCAAGGGCTGGTGGTCCAAGAAGATTGAAGAGCTCTCTAAGGGGATGCAACAGAAAGTGCAGTTTATAGCAACGGTACTACACAACCCATCGCTGATTATTCTAGACGAACCCTTCACTGGACTAGACCCAGTAAATACCAACCTCATCAAAGATGAAATCCACCGACTCAATGAAGCAGGCACTAGTATCATCTTTTCTACTCATAGGATGGAACAAGTAGAAGAGATTTGTAAAGATATAGTCCTGATAGAGCAAGGTCAAGTAATACTCACAGGCAAGGTGAGTGAGGTCAAGCAGCAATTCAAAGACAATATCTTTAAGGTGACTACTACCAGTAAACTGGACGATCAAGGGAGTGCTTACGAAATGGCGGGCCTTGATGAAGATGGCTATCTAGTCAAAATACAAGATGGCTATAGTTCTAATGATGTCCTAAAGGAGATTATCAGTAGTGGCAACGAAATCAAAGAATACAAGGAAGTCCTTCCAAGTCTCAACGACATATTTATCAAACTCGTAAATAAGGCATAAGATGAACAAGATTTGGCTAATAGCAGGAAGAGAGTACATCACTCGAGTAAGAAAGAAGACATTCATCGTAGCAACATTATTAACTCCAATTGGATTTGGACTATTGATGTTTCTTGGGACATACTTCGCAGCTAAGGGTGGAGAGGCAGCTAAGAATATCGTGGTTAAAGATGATTCAGGAGTACTTGATGTCTCTGAGATGACTGACAAGTTGATGGTATATACACCGTCTACAGAGCCTCTAGACCAGCTCAAGACCACCTATATGGAGCAAGACAAGGATATCTTAGTCTATGTACCAAAGTTTGAAGATTTCTCTATTAAAGACTATGAGGTAAGGTACTACACTGAAGATAAGCTCAGCATTAAGACAATTACTGATATAGAAAAAGCACTAGCAAGGCAATTCAGGGATCACAAGATTGAAAATTCTGATATCAATATCGACATCTACAATAGCTTTAGCACTGATATCACACTAGAAAATGGCGAAAAGCTAGACCAAATCGCTGCTGGTGAAGAGCCCAAGTCAAGTGGTAAGACTGCCATACTTATTGGTACTGTCTTAGCTGGACTCATGGGTGGTATGATGTACTTTGTCATCTTCATTTATGGAGGCATGGTCATGCGATCCGTTATGGAAGAAAAGATTAATAGAGTCGTAGAAATTATGGTGTCATCGGTCAAGCCTGTCCAACTAATGCTTGGCAAGATTCTTGGTGTTGGCGGTGTCGGTCTGACGCAACTAGCTATCTGGCTGGTTTTGATACCTCTTATTATCCTAGGTATAGGGACTATATTTGGTGGTGAGTTAGATGGTGGGTCCATGGACCAATTCAAAGAGGCCGCAGCTGCTGCAGATATGTCACAGTCTAAGATTCAAGAGATATTCTCAGAACTAGGATCTATTAACTGGGGGATGATCATTCCTGTATTTATCATCTTCTTCTTTGGTGGATACTTTATCTATGCGAGTATGTTTGCTGCTGTGGGGTCTTCTGTCAGTGATGATCAGGGAGAGGCACAGCAACTGATGCTTCCACTTGGTATTCCAGTATTCATCGGGTTTATGATGCTTCAGGGAGTATTGACTAACCCTAACGGGAATATGGCAGTCTTTGGCTCACTCTTTCCGTTAATCTCGCCAATCATCATGCCGGCGAGACTGGCTTTTGATCCTCCGATGTGGCAAGTGATCTTGTCTATCGTAATCTTAATCGCCACATGTATTTTCTTTGCTTGGATAGCTGGCAGAATCTATAGAGTTGGTATTTTACTATATGGTAAGAAAGTCAACTTTAAGGAGATCTGGAAGTGGCTGTTTTATAAGGGGTAGAAAGATGTTCTTTGGTTGTAACATAGAAAAAGTCCATTCGATAGCATCGAATAGACTTTACTAAAAAAATGTTTATATACTTTAGATTAGCTCTTTTTTTTCTTACAACAAGCTTTACTTGTTTTACTACAAGCAGGTGTTGTTTCACTTCTAGCATCCGTAGCTGATGCAACCCTAGACTTAGCTTCTGCACTTGTCTCTCCTTTATGAACCATACTACACTTTGCCTTACACTCTGCTACTGTCATACCCATCTTTTTAGCACATTCTTCTATAGATCCACAACATGATTTTACTTGACCCTCTGCTATAGCTGAGAGTACTTGTGTTCCATCTTGGCTAGCAGTTGTTGATGCAGTCTTACTACATGCTTTGACACCTTGTTTAGCACACTTTGCCTTACATTCAGCCACTGTCATGCCCATTCTTTTTGCACAAGCTTCAATTGACTCTGTTGATGTTTTATCTTCGGATACTAAGACTTCATTTGATTGAGCCATTGAAGTATATCCTAGGAATAAGAACATTAATGATAATCCAATAATCTGTTTCATAACTCTATTTTTTTTAATTCTCTCAGTTCCGCTGAGGTGCCGGTATTTTAGTAATTATTTACAATTCAAAGGTAGGTTCAGAGATCAGGCTAAGCTGTGTAACACTTGCAAAAGCCTTGTTAAAAAGTTGTTAAACGAAATCTACCTATCAAAAATAAGTAAGTTCTTTAGTTTGAATTACACAAAACTATAACAGTTGAAACGACTCATTAGTCTTAATAAGGTACCCTATCTATTTACATTTCTTTGTTTAGCTCTTATTGCATTGATGGCTTTTCAGATAAGTTGGCTCTCAATGTCCAGTGATCTCATCAAAGAACAATTTGACCAAAAGGTCAACCTAGCCATTGGAAGTGCCTTGTCAGATTTCAATGCTAGTCACCATACCTCTCTCAATCTTGAAGAGCTGCAAGGCTGCACAGACGAGGATGTCATCAAGTACTTTCCGGCAGAAAAGACTTTGCTCAGCCTTAAAGACCAAAGAGAACTCGAAAGAACATTGAGCGGTTATATGAATTGCTATGGCATCGATGACAAATACAGTGTAGAGATCTTGGACAATAGCTGTAAGACCTCTGCGGGCTCCTATTGCTGCTCTCTCAATTCTGTCAAAGGTAGTCAGACCAACTGTATGCTTGGTGTGTCGTTCGAAGGCAGAGAAGCCTATCTCTATGATAAGATGAGACCAATGATTTTCTCCTCTATCCTGATTTTTATCTTACTAGCTTCAGCGTCATTTATCATCTTATGGTCTCTCATCAAGCAAAAGAGGATTACTGAAAACAATATTGACTTTTTCAACAATACAGCACATGAACTCAAGACTCCACTGACTAATATCTCTCTAGCTCTCAACCTATTGTCAAAGAAGTATGATGTGGTCAAGGAAGACAAGTATGCCAAAATAATAAAATCTGAAAACTCCAAACTAGCCGACCAAATAGAAAGAGTACTCTTCTTATCCAAAATGGAAAGTGGAGAGTATGAACTCAAACAAGAAGTCATCTCTATTAATGCATTGATACAAGAGGTAGTTGACAATATGCAATTGGTCATAGATCAGTACAAGGGTCAAATTGTACTCAACTTAGATAGTGACAATCCTAATATTACTGGAGACTACTTCCATATCAGTAATGTATTCAGAAACTTGATAGACAATGCTTTGAAATATTGTGACAAAGAACCAGTCATTACTATATCATTAACCTCAAACCAAGACCAGATTAAGGTGATAGTTGAAGACAATGGTATAGGGATAAGCTCATCCGATCAGTGCCATATTTTTGACAAGTTTCAAAGGGTCAATACTGGCAATGTCAGAAGGGCAAATGGATTTGGGATTGGTCTTTCTTACGTCAAGACTGTCATCGAAATGCATAAAGGTCTCATCAATGTCAAGAGTGAAGTCAATAGAGGCAGCCAATTTCATCTCATCATACCAAACGCAATGTAAATGAATCAAAAGAAAATCCTTGTTGTAGAAGATGACTTGAATCTAGGATTCTTATTACTAGACTACCTAGAGGCTATGGGCTTTAAGGTAAAACTTTGTCGTGATGGTCTGAGTGGATTAAATACCTTGGAAAAGCAGCACTTTGATCTCTGTATCTTAGATGTGATGATGCCTAATATTGATGGATTTGCATTTGCAAAAACTATGCAAAAGAAGGGTGTAGAGACCCCATTTATCTTCTTGACTGCTAAGTCAATGAAAGAGGACAAACTTGAGGGTTACTCACTAGGTGCAGAGGATTATATCACAAAGCCATTCGACGAACAAGAGCTGGAGTGCAAGATCAATGTCATCTTGAGACGCCATTGCAAAGACGCCTATGCTGATGCTCCGAGCCAGTTCTGTCTAGGTAGTTTTCAATTTGACTACCAGCGCCAAGAATTAAAGTCTACAGATAAGTCCCATAGACTGACAGAAAAAGAAAACGAAGTCTTAAGACTTCTCTGCCTGCATAAGAATCGAGTACTCAGAAGAGAGGATGCAGTTGAAAAAATCTACGGGAAGAAGGATTACTTCCTTGGCAGGAGCTTTGATGTCTATATTTCTAGACTTAGAAAAATGCTAAGCAAAGACCCTTGCATAGAAATTCAAAATGTTTATAAAGTTGGCTTTATGCTCAATGTACCAGAAGAGCAGCTAGCTCAACATACTAACCATTAAATAAGTAGGTCTGTTCGACCGTAACCGAACAGACCATACAAGTGTTCACAGCTATATTTTTTGAACTTATAATTTTATAAGTTTGAAATTCTTATCTATTGTTTGATTGTAGCAACGTGCTACATAGGTGCCTTCAACAAAACCCTCAAGAGATAGGACTACCACTTTTTCACCTTCAGAATTCTTTAGTTGACTTCGCTTTATCAATTCTCCTAGGCAATTGTATACTTCAATATTAAGATCATCAGCTGAGCTTAATCCATCAATGATCTCTACAGTAAATAAGCCTTGCGTTGGATTAGGATATATCGTGATAGCATTATCTGAAAGTGTTTGATCAACAGTATTGACCAATCCTTCAATACAAAATATCTCCTCTGCTTCGGCCCCAAAGTCTCCATTGTTACTTACTATTTCTTCACCTTCACTATTGGTAATAAAAAAGTTGCCTTCGCCAAATGAGCAACAAATCCCATCACTATAGCTGTCATAAACGAATAGTTTATAACATTCTCCCTTCGTAACACAAATACTCTCTGTATAGGTAGAAGACGCATCCTCGTAGTTACCTCCTGAGGCTATCAGGATGTCACCAGAGTCATTGTATACCTCCCAAGTAGTTTCTTCTGGATAATTATCCGTATTGATTGTTAAGGTTGCCTGTGTCACTTCATCAGTAACAACATTTGCAGTGAATCCAGAAGTATTATTATCTGAAATCGCATCAGGCTCATCGTTTATTGTAAGTATGTTTAGGGCAATAGTATTTTCGCCTTCAACTAAATTATCTGTTATTGAGATGAAGAGTTCTTCTTGCTCTAGGTAGTCAATACTTAGGGTATGTGTACTTACACCTGTGACGTTTCCATTGACCACTACCTCAATATCTGCTGTGGTTATAGTATCCTCACCTTCATTGGTTAAGGTAGCTTTGGCTATTACTTCTGACCCACAGTTGATTGCTGATAATTCAGACACTAACTCTCCCTCAATACTATACAAGTTACGGATGATGCTTACTAAGGTGTCATTCCTGTCATAGCCATCTTGCGGATGAGTAACTGCCACACTTACGTTATAGTCTCCTTTTTCCGAAAAATCCTGAGGCAAAGAAAACTGATACTCTGAATCACTAAATGGCTGTAATGGTGCATCTACACTAATTGTTTCTACGACCTCTTGATCGATGATTAGAGAGAGGTCAAAGTCCTGAATTTCTCTTAACCCAACATTGGCCACCTTAGCTGTAATTAACTCTGATTCTCCCAACGTTGAAGCACTTTGAGGATCTGTTATTTCAGATATGGCAAGGTCAATATTGGCTTTGATATTTGCCCAAAAAGATACCCACGGTCTTGCTTGTTTAATAATGAGTTGGTCTTGGGCTGTGATCTTATATTCGATATCCATACCAAATCCTTCAGCTCCCACAACATTATAGAGTATAGCAAATTCATCATGAATGACTCTAAGTTGATCTCTTAATGAATCCAAATCATTCTCTTCCATAACGAGCTGTCCATTTGGCAATAGATTAGAATATCTCAAGACTGTATAGCCTTGTTCTGGGTCTTCGCTAATTAAGATTTCTTCTGCTATGGCATTAGCATCTGGATTAGTGATTAGAAATTCTCCTATCTGAGTATTGATGTAATACGTTTCGTCGGTCCCATAGAGTGGATCAATACTGACACCTACTCCATTAGACTTTTCTTCTTGGTAGTTTGGATGACAGAGTAGGCCCATGGCAGCAATATATTGGTCTACCCTATAAAAGTCACGTTCGTCATATGCTCTAAAGTTCCACATACTGGCATAGACTTGTTTGACAGACTTAGATATGTGTCCTTCATCGAGGTGTTGAGTCTTTGATGTATATAGACCAGCTCCGCTAAATCCTGGCAAGTCTTCATTATTAGTGCTTGACCTTACTCTTACAGCTGTACCTTCTGGAAAGGCATCATGCATAGCTTGAAGATCATCCAACATCCACTGTGGCATTGGTGCATCTTTGATCTCTTTTCTGAAATCTTTGAGCATATCTATCCTGACTTCTAGATCAGCTATAAAATCTGGGTTGTTAATCATAGTTTCAACCTCTTCGTAGAATCCATTAAACTTCATGAATTCGTCATAATAATAAAATGGCACCCCGAAACCATTTGGAATAGTACCTTCTGGAAATCCAAACTTCCTCATGGTAGCTACATTTGCACATTTAGCACCAAAAGCTGTAGACATCTCAAACTCTATTTCGTCTAAGGGCAAGATCGCTGTAATACTTAAGTCTCTATCAGGTGTTTGTTCTTGAGTAGGTCTTATATTTTCATACCAAGCATTGACCTCTTCTAAGGTAGCTTCCCTAATGATATATTCTTCTTGGGCCACTTTGTAGTAGATATACTTTCCGACTAAGTCATTAATCAGAGGGTTTTCTAGTGGGTTTTTAATGTAGGCATTAGGAAGATTATCTTGAATAGCCCTTAGGTTGACATGTGAGAGTGGTGTCTGCACGACTGACGTAATGATACCGCCTACTCTAGGCAATGTATTAGGTAAGGCGTCGTATAACACTATGTCTCTAGATCCTGGATTATCTCCTGGTTCCATAACTCTAAAGAATCCATAGCCCTCTGCCTGATTAAACGGGATGTAATCTACATCTTGAAAAAATTCTGATTCAAGAACAACCCCAATCCTAGATCCAATATAGTCGTCTGCAAAATTGTTGAGATATTCATTTTCTGAACTTTGACTAATGAAATGTTGAAAGTTGTTCTCCAAAAATGGCATATTCGCCGCAAGCAACTCAAATGTCCTTCGAGTGGTTTCAAAATCTTCGACATCCCCAAACGAGTAATTAAATGAATAACTTCCTTGAGACCCGTTGGGCAAAAGCGTATTTGGGTTATAAACTACCTCACCAGTTGTGATTGAGCTACCCGAAGTATTAATTGTAGCAAGGAATTCTGCATGGATATCATGTGTCTTACTATTAATAAAGAATACTCTTGGTCTGGCTGTCTCTTGAGCTACGATAGCAAATTTGACAAATTCTTGGTCATTCAAGAATGGTGCCCATGGAATGTTTGCAGAAATTACTCCAAGTGCTGTGAATGTCTCTCTGTCAGGAATAGAAGCTGAGCCATCATTAAATGGAATTTGCTCTGCATAGTTTAATGGAGCTAAAGATGGCATATCGGACAATTCAGAAATGTCATCGATGCCATCTCCATCTGTGTCCAAGGGGATTGCTATCGGATGCTCTGTAATAGTATAGTTCTCATAAGGAAATGATGCTAGAGGCTCTGAAATTGTCATAATTCCATCTTGGCCTAAGGTAATAGATGTGGTTGACTCATAGGCATTATTAGGTTCGTGGACTGCTTTCAGTAAATAATAATGATCTGCCTTTCCTTCTATTGCTAATTGAACCTGGCCCGATGTGTTCACCGAGGTACTTAAGATTTCTACTTCCTGTCCAATACAAAAATGAGAGAGAACAATTAAAATGTTTAGTAACGCAAGTTTTAAGTTAGCCATGTTTGGTAGTTTGATTTTGTCAAAAATAACCCTGAGGTACTCGAGTAGTTAATGAGTATACTCTATTCTTTTAAGAAGTGTTGCACGGTTCGGATTAATTTTCTTAGCAACAAAAAACACCAAGTACCAATCATAATTATAGCCCAGCGTTACAAGAAAGTGTAAGAGTCTACAGCTACTAAGTTATATAAACAATATGTAACTGTTTGATACAATTAGAGGTAAATTAACTCAATCTCAATCCTATTTTGTTTAACATAATTAAAAAAACATTAAACAAAAGCAACCCTTTTTCATTGAACTGCACATAGATAGGTTGTAAGCATTATTTAACCTATCACAAAATCAAACAATGAAAACATTATTACACATTCTATCTATTCTAGTTTTTACGATAGCAGTCAAAGCACAAACTGTGGTTGACATCGTCGTCAATAGCCCAGATCACGAAACGCTTGAAGCTGCTGTAATCGCTGCTGACCTTGCTGGTACGCTTTCTGGTGATGGACCATTCACTGTATTTGCTCCAACTGATGCTGCTTTCGCTGCGCTACCAGAAGGTACCGTAGATGCGCTACTAGCTGATCCAACTGGTGACTTAACTGATATCTTACTTTACCATGTCATTGGCGCTACTGTACTTAGCTCTGACCTCTCTGATGGTCAAGTCGCTACTACTATCAATGGCAAAGACGTAACCGTTACGATTAATGATGACGGCGTATTCATCAATGATGCTCAAGTAACTGTAGTAGATATTCCTGCTGACAATGGTGTAGTTCACGTCATTGACGCGGTATTACTTCCTCCAGCTGTAACTGTGGTTGACATCGTTGTCAATAGCCCAGATCACGAAACACTTGAAGCTGCAGTAATCGCTGCTGACCTCGCTGGTACGCTTTCTGGTGATGGACCATTCACTGTGTTTGCTCCAACTGATGCTGCTTTCGCTGCACTACCAGAAGGTACTGTAGATGCTCTACTAGCTGACCCAACTGGTGACCTAACTGATATCTTACTTTATCATGTCATTGGTGCTACTGTACTTAGCTCTGACCTCTCTGATGGTCAAGTCGCTACTACTATCAATGGCAAAGACGTAACTGTAACTATTAATGATGACGGCGTATTCATCAATGATGCTCAAGTAACTGTAGTAGATATTCCTGCTGACAATGGTGTTGTTCATGTCATTGACGCTGTATTACTTCCTCCAGCTGTAACTGTGGTTGACATCGTTGTCAATAGCCCAGATCACGAAACACTTGAAGCTGCAGTAATCGCTGCTGACCTCGCTGGTACGCTTTCTGGTGATGGACCATTCACTGTGTTTGCTCCAACTGATGCTGCTTTCGCTGCACTACCAGAAGGTACTGTAGATGCTCTACTAGCTGACCCAACTGGTGACCTAACTGATATCTTACTTTATCACGTCATTGGCGCTACTGTACTTAGCTCTGACCTCTCTGATGGTCAAGTCGCTACTACTATCAATGGCAAAGACGTAACCGTTACGATTAATGATGACGGCGTATTCATCAATGATGCTCAAGTAACTGTAGTAGATATTCCTGCTGACAACGGTGTAGTTCACGTCATTGACGCGGTATTACTTCCTCCAGCTGTAACTGTGGTTGACATCGTTGTCAATAGCCCAGATCACGAAACACTTGAAGCTGCAGTAATCGCTGCTGACCTCGCTGGTACGCTTTCTGGTGATGGACCATTCACTGTATTTGCTCCAACTGATGCTGCTTTCGCTGCGCTACCAGAAGGTACCGTAGATGCGCTATTAGCTGACCCAACTGGGGACTTAACTGATATCTTACTTTACCATGTCATTGGTGCTACTGTACTTAGCTCTGACCTCTCTGATGGTCAAGTCGCTACTACTATCAATGGCAAAGACGTAACTGTAACTATTAATGATGACGGCGTATTCATCAATGATGCTCAAGTAACTGTAGTAGATATTCCTGCTGACAATGGTGTTGTTCATGTCATTGACGCTGTTCTTTTACCACCACCTTCTAGTAGTGTGTCAGACAATAGTGATTTCTTATCATTCTCTGTCTATCCAAATCCCGTGAGTAACTCAATCAAAATTGAAACTAACGTAACACTAGAAAAGCAAAATACATTAGAGTGCATAACAACTGATGGAAAAGTAATCAAAGTGTGGAACAACATTACAGCTGATCAAAATATAGATATCCAAGCAATACAAGCTGGAACATACTTTATCAGATATAGTGATACAACATTATCAAATATTTCTACAATTATAAAAGAGTAAACCAATCCTTAGGAGTTAGACCAATAACCTGGTCTAACTCCTAATTTCTTAATGATTAGGAAAGCATTAGTTTGACAGAACAGAATACTGACATACAAATCAAAGAAGGAATCCTTGCTCAGGATCGCATTACTTTTAAGCAGTTTTATAATTCTAATTATAAATCATTCTTTCTAGTTTGTCTGAGATATGCCAAATCCAAAGAGGAGGCCCAGGATTTTCTCCAAGATGCCTTTGTGACTATACATAAGGATATCAACCAATTTGACCCTGAGAAGGGAAAACTCAAGACTTGGTCAAGGAGGGTTGTTATCAACACCTGTTTACAAAAACTTAGGAAACATAGCATCCTTGATAACGTAGTGTCTGACTTAACCGATTTGACTAATTATAGTATTAATCGCTCAATTCCTTTAGAAAACCTAAGTGTACAAGAACTCTTGACATTAATCAGAAAACTCCCTAAAGGATGTCAAACTATATTCAACCTATATGTTATTGATGGATACAATCATAGAGAAATAGCAGAACGATTAGGAATCAGTCCTAATACGTCAAAGACACAACTCATGAAAGCAAAAAAGATGCTTCGCGGTAATATTGCCAACCAATCTAACCAATTAGCAAATGGCTATGTTTGACAACGACTTTGTTTGGAGGGATAGGTTTAGAGACAAGGATGTCTCTGATCTAGATTGGTTAGAACCAAAGGCGGATACTTTTGACCAAATCGAAGCAACTATATATGGGACAGAACAGAAGGACAGGATACTACCTTTTATCATTATTCCTGTGCTGCTGTTGATAGGAATTGTTCTAGGGTACAATGCCTCTAGCGAGGCTCCTAGTCAAGAATTACTCTCAAGTATAGAGACTATAAAAGAAGAAATAGCAGCGGTAAGCTTAAAACAGAGCTCAGCTAAAGATGACAGCAAAGAAGTCAAAGCACTAGTAATAAACAATACTGCCCCTTACTTACCTAGGACAACAAATCAGCAATTCGCAACCGCATCTGTACTTGAGAATGTAGATAACCCTTCAACCTCGACCAGCAGAATGTCAACGCTAGTAGAGTCAAGCAGTAATACTTTGCCATTAACACTAAAACCAGCAAAGCTGCTTAAACAACAAGAGGCAACCTTAGTTGATCTTGATTCGAAGCTATTCTCACTAGAATATCCTGTCGAATATCCTCTACTACCTACTCTTGACCTTGAAAAAAGCTCAAATAAAAATAACGTACAGTGGTATAGTACTCTAGGAGGTGGAGCCTATAGTTTTAATCTAAATCAAAACTTTGAATCAGCCGTTGAACCAGCTGATTTTTGGCATTCTACAGGTCAAGGATATGAGGTTGGTTTAGGCATGGTGATTCCACTTTCTGATATCTTGAGTATAGATGTTGGCTTGACATATGGAGCCTTCAATTTGACATCTGGACATAATTCTGAGGTGATTTATTCATCTTCACAAGAACAAGACCTCTCCAATAAGGTCAATCTTACCATGGCTACTCCTTTAGGCTTCATTGAAGGTGAGACTGTAATACAAAGACAGAGTACAAACAATCAAGATCAAACACTGAGCCTTGGCTTGACCAATCACCACTCAATTAGTCATGTGAATCTGCATCTCCTAGGTGCATTAAGTATCTACAATACTAAGCGATGGAAGCTTGACGTACTTGGAGGGATGAAGCTCAATACATTTGTCTCAGCTAAGGATGACTTGCGACAAGTGACTCTTGACAATATTGACTATGCGATAGCAAGTGCTAAGACTACTACTACAAGTAATCTGACATCTGGGCTAAATAGCATGATACTTACTGGAGTCAATGTTGACTTACCAATTAGAATGGCTTCTCAATCTCTCTTCGTCAGATATGTGTATGGACAAACTACAAACCCAATATTCCAACAAGACAACTTGACGACTACATACAATCATCACAGTGTCAGTATAGGGTTGAGATTCTAAAGTTGCTACATCCAAGCCTTTTTGCTCGTCTCTACATTGTAGAGCAGATAATCTCTTAAAGCAATAGCTGTTTGCTCAGTCAAAAAAGGGATATTCACACTGCCAGAAGCTGTATGTATTCTGATACTAGCCAAATCTCGTCTTCTTTGATATAATGAAGCATTGACACTGACACTTTGCACCTTATGCGTCTCTAGTATGCCCAACTTTCCACCAAAGGCTCCACCTTTAATCTGAACCAATACCTCGCTAACATTGTACATGAGTTTGTGGTATGACTTATTGATGTGAACAAGGGCATAAATTAACACTATAACTAAGGCAATAACCACTTTCCAATTTTCCAAAAATACAGCTACCCCAATAAGCAGAGACGTGATGACTATGACATTCCTCATATGATACCTTCTATAGTAGGGTGATATGCCTTCCCAATTGTCGCCATCCTCAATACGTCCAAAGAGATATTGCTGTATATTGTCTATATGTACTTGTCTAGCACCAGGAATAGAAAGGCTCTTTTTATTACTCAACGCTTGGCTTGCTGCCTGCTTTAGGTACACAGTATAATAGTCAAACCGGCGCTGCAACCATGTCTGAGCCACTGTCAAGAGTTGTATCTTCTTGTCCTTAGCGGTAAATTGACGACTATTCAACAAGCCATAAGATAGTCTGAAACTATCATCGATTCTGACCAGTTTGAGATTGAAGTAAGTAACAAATGTCGTCACAATGCTAATCACAAGAGCAGCTATTGACATAATAACCATCAACGCTATCAGTATGGTAATGCTCCCTGTAATCACATCTTTGTCAGGAAGTAAGGCTTGTAGTCGATCCCATAAGCCTGCATCCTCTGCTTGTTGGAATATCCAAAACCCAAACCCTAAAATGATTGTAGCAGATCTGAAATGGTTAGCTGATAAACCCACCTTGAGCAGTTCAGTAATGCTCAACTGCATGATGCGATTATCTTCTACCGCTGCAATATATGTTGTTTCCATACCTTCAAACCCAACTGACTTTCTGGATAGCACAGCCGCTCGAAGCTCTTCTGCTTTGTCTAGAGTCAGAGCTGCGATATTAGCTTCATCACCAGAGCTACCTGCTGTATTGATGACTACTTTGACCAGGTTTAAGATCTTGTGTATTGGACTTTGGTCAAAGTCTACTGCCTGAATCCGTTCAATGGGTATAGTGGTCTTTGTCTTTTCGAATAATCCCTTTTCGACTATGAGTTCTCCATCTTTGACTTGGTAATAAAACCTAAAGTAAGATACCAGCGCTTTTGCAAGAGAAAAGAGTAAAAATGCTCCAGCAAACATCGCTATAGTGCCTATCTTTTCAGACATCTTCCCTCCTAGTAAAAACACTATGATCAAAGCTCCCATCTGCTTGATGAGATTCTGCAAAATCTTAGAGATAAGCACTAGGATAGCAAGTGGAGACTGCCTTTGGCGTGGGATAGCACTACTCCTCTTCATCAGAGGAGATTTTTTGAAGTAAGAAGTGCTTGAGATTGTTTGCTTGAGCTAGCTTAATCCCAGGTATATTCAGGTCACTTTGGCTACCTCCTGCAGTGAATATTCTTAGGCTAGCTAGCTGAAGCCACCTATCGACCAACCCTTGGTTGACCTCTACATGCTGTATCCTATTGAAAGGTACAGTGGTTACCGTCCTAGTTAGCCAGCCAGTCCTGTACGTGATATCTTGAGTCCTGACCAAGTAACCTTTGTACTTGATACCAACCAAGACGAAAATCAAACTTAACAAGCCTATAAAAGCTAGCACAATAGGGATATAAGTCTTAACCAGTACCGGAATCTCATCTATTGTGATAATAGCTGTGACCGCTGTTCCAGCTAATAATAGTAATGTAATTAAGCGACTGATCAGACTTATATATAGGTAAGAACTCTGAAGTGGTGTAAAATCACTCAATGTGAAGCTTGGCAAAGCATCGGCATGTACAATAGTATTTTGAAAGTCAGTGTTATCTACCATCTACTTATAAACATACTAGAAATAGAATAAAGTTTACTAATTCCTAGACTAACTGACAAGTATTCGCTTCGAAGTCGTTAGTGGGTAATTACAATTCTAGAAAATACGGAATCAGAAGAGTCAAGATCTTTTATTTGAAGTAAGTAGGTTCCATTCTGCATCAATGAAACATCAATCTCATCATCAATCCTATCAAAAGCTATCTCATTTCCATAAATGTCAAATAGTTTCAACTCTAAGGCTGACCTGTTAGTTGTTTCAATGTATACTCTATCCGTAGCAGGGTTGGGGTAAATTAGGAGTGCATTTCCACCAAGATCAACCATAGATGATGTAGCATCCATCCCATCGCAGTCTTCGTCTATACCATTGTTGGGTATATCTTCTGCCCCTGGATGAATAGTTGGGTCATTGTCATTGCAGTCCTCACCAACTTCATATCCATCGTTGTCGTTATCAACAATAGTGACACAACCACTATGTTCTATTGAAAGATCGAAATAAAATTTAGCGCCTGCATATGGAGTGTTACTGCCAGAGATATTACTAAGTCCTATTGCTTTGTCCTGATCTAAGGGCAGTACCTGATTGATGTAGTCTATACCACAGGAAGTTTGCACAACTGTTTGAAGACCATCATTTGTATAATACATTACTCCTGAGTTGTCTAGATACCACCCGTGAGTTTCGTCATAAAAATGTACACTTGCTACATTATCTACCGTAGTTATCATATCCCAACTCAAGCCACGATCTTTGGTAACCCAAACACGATTTCTATCACATCCGAAACCATACACATCATTGACAAACTGGAATTGTCTCACCTCAAAAGGTACGTCTAAAAAGTCCCAAGTCATCCCATAATCATCAGAAAGTCCCAACACATAATCTTGGTTATCCCAAAACCCCTTAAACCCTAAGGCATAGACTTGGTTTGCATTAGCATAGATGAAGTTATAAACTGCATTACCTACTTCTGTCGAAAGCGTATCCCAAGTATTACCGTAGTCCATGGTTCTATAGAAATCATTAACATAGACACTCTGAAAAGCATAACCTACACCATTTTCTTCGATTTTGATATTTGATACCCAATAGGAATTGTCTACTTTAGGTTGCCATGTTATTCCGCCATCCTTTGTGACTAAGATTGATTGTCCTAAATCATTGATGTTGCTATTACTACATCCAGCAATTCCACGATTTTCATCCCACATTTGCAATGTCAGTATGCGTCTTTCACCCTCTCCTTCTGGAGCTGTGCTCAATTTCTGCCAAGATTGACCGTCGTTAAGGACTTTATAGACTTGGCTTCCATTATAGATATAGTCTATACCATCATTGACCGGTGTTATATTGAAATTTAATGTGTCATTGGTATAAGCTAAGTCCCACTTTTTGTCAAAGCAAATAGAGATGTTCTTTGCAGCAGACCTGCCTTCGTCAGAGCATGCATTTGTAGCAAGCAGAGATATTTCATAACATCCTCCTTTACTATAGTGATGGATTGGACTTGGTTCTGTAGATGTCATACCATCGCCAAAATCCCAACTGTAGTTAGTGGCAAACTCTGAAGTATTCGTGATTTGAATAGTTAAGTCTGTCAGTTCATATTCAAATGCAGCAATAGGGTTGAGGCAGCAGACATCTTCACAATAAAAAGGTATAATTGTATTATCATGTGGTGCCCACTCATGCCAATTACTATAAAATGTTTCTTCTCTTTGGAGTAAGACTTCCTCTCCTATAGTTGCACAGATAAATACAGAAGATCCTTCAAAAGAGTAACTTGGAAACATACCATACACTATATCTCCTATACCTTCTACATAGACTCTATCACTTACAGAAAACAGCTCAGGGACATTAGTCAGATGAATGGATTTTCTAGATTCTCCGTTGAATAACTGAGTCGTACCCACTGCTGTGACTATGCCTCCTTGATAGAGACCTTCGAGTATAATATCGCCAGGTTCAACACCAAAATCATAGAGTAGACTTACCGTATTATCGTGAGAATACACTCTATAGACTTTATCCCCAACTACATCGAGGTATCTGTTGAATCCATAGACATTGTGTACGTACCTCAGTCGTGTGGTATCAGGATGCACCTGTGTCTTATTGATATAAGTATACCCATCATACCCATAGCCATCAAAAGTATTTCCAGCTGCAGATCCAAGGCACAAACCATCGATACTAAAATAGTCCTCAACAGACTGACCTAGAACATTGAAACTCAATAATAGCACGCATAGGAACCATCCTATCTTAAAGAAAGTCTTTCTTGGCATGGTAAGACCTATCATCATAATTACGCCTCTTTTGTCACAATTGACCTTAGTACAATTTGCTTGGATGTAAAATACGAAAAATATATAACTACTATCCTAAGTCCTCCAACACATGGTTAAGTAAGTGATACACATCCTTCAGCGTACCAACACCTTCTTTGATCATAATGAGGTAGGTCTTCGATTGCTTCAATGTCAGTCCTTGATCTTGACCCTTGGTAGAGACATAGGCTATCATTGACTTAAAAAGTGCAGATTCGAAGTAGGGTGATTGTGGGTTCTTGACAAAATAGCAACGGAGTTTATAATTCTTAAGGACTACATGCTCAAAGCCTAACTTCTTACAAGCCCACCTGACCCTTAGTCCATTGAAGAGTTCAGTCACTTGCTTAGGAAGACCTCCAAATCTATCTTCGAGAGCCTTGGCTAACTGATCGATTTGCTCCTCTGTTTCGATCTTATCTATTTGCGTATAGATGTTAAGTCTTTCTTGGATATTGCTGATGTACTCATCTGGGATGAGCATTTCAATATCTGTCTCTACTTCTACATCTCTGACATACTGCTTCTTGGTCTCCATTTCCTCTTCGAAGAGTTCTTTATACTCTCCTTCTTTGAGTTCGAATACTGCCTCTTCTAGTATTTTTTGGTAGGTCTCATAGCCTATGTCAGTGATAAATCCACTTTGCTCTCCACCGAGTAAGTTACCCGCCCCTCTGATATCTAAGTCTTTCATTGCGATATGGAATCCACTCCCAAGATCTGAAAACTCCTCCAAGGTCTGTAGTCTCTTTCTGGCTTCCCGAGTCAATGTTGACAGCGGTGGTGCAAATAGGTAGCAGAATGCCTTCTTATTACTCCTCCCTACTCTACCCCTTAGCTGGTGGAGGTCACTCATCCCAAAATGATGAGCATTGTTTATTATGATGGTATTGGCATTTGGTATATCTAGTCCTGTCTCGATGATATTTGTACAGATTAAGACATCATACTTACCCTCTATAAAGTCTAGTAATGTCTTCTCCAAAACTTTGGGATCCATCTGACCATGTGCCTTGGCTATATCAAGGTCAGGACACATTTTCGTCACCATGGCTGCAATATCTGGCAGTGACTTGACTCTATTATGCACAAAGAATACCTGTCCTCCTCGATTAGTCTCGTAGTATATTGATTCCTTGATCAGAGTATCACTAAATATCCTCCTTTCTGTGTGAATTGCCTGCCGATTAGGTGGCGGTGTCTTGATCAGGGAGAGGTCTCTTGCGGCCATCAATGAGAACTGTAGTGTCCTAGGTATCGGCGTAGCTGTTAGCGTCAGAGTATCCACATTGACTTTGAATTGTCTGAGTTTTTCCTTGGTCGATACACCAAACTTCTGCTCTTCATCTATCACCAATAAGCCTAGATCTTTGAACTTGAGCTTCTTATTAAGGATGGCATGTGTACCAATGAGGATGTCTATTTTGCCTGCTTCTAAGTCCTTGCCTATTTGGGTCTTCTCCTTCGTTGTTCTGAATCTATTGACATAGTCTACTGTCACGCCAAAATTCTCAAGTCTAGCGTGAAATGTCTTATAATGTTGCAATGCCAATATCGTAGTTGGTACCAGTATTGCTACTTGCTTACCATCTACCACTGCCTTGAATGCTGCTCGTATAGCTACCTCTGTCTTCCCAAATCCTACGTCTCCACAGATGAGCCTGTCCATAGGATAGTCCTTCATCATATCTTCCTTGACAGCTAGAGTAGACTCATATTGGTCTGGTGTATCCTCAAAGAAAAATGATGCCTCCAGCTCATTCTGAAGGTAACCATCTGGTGAGAAAGCAAACCCCTTTGATGCTTTTCGCTTTGCATAGAGTTTGATGAGCTCTTTTGCAATATCTTTTACCTTCTTCTTGGTTTTGTTTTTGAGTTTCTTCCAAGTATCTCCTCCAATCTTACTCACTCGAGGTGGTGTCCCTTCCTTACCAACGTACTTCGATATCTTATGCAGTGAGTTGATACTGACATAAAGGATGTCATTGTTAAGGTAGATGAGCCTGACTGATTCTTGGGTATGTCCATTGATATTGATCTTTTCTAGGCCTGAATACTTACCTATCCCGTGATCTATATGTGTGACATAGTCCCCAGGTTGTAATTCTCGTAGCATCTTAAGGTTGATCGCTTGCTCTCTAGTAAAACCTGTCCTCAATCTATATCTATGGAATCTCTCAAATATTTGATGGTCAGTATAACAAGCTACCTTCCAAGTGTAATCAATGAATCCTGCATGTATACTCTGCTTTATTGGATGAATCTCTACATCCGCTTGTAGGTCTTCAAATATACTGTAGAACCGCTCTATCTGCCGTTCATTGTCTGTAAACAAGAAAGTCTCAATACCCTTCCCTTTGTTCTTGTCAAGGTCTTCTATGAGTAATTTGAAGTTCTTGTTAAATGTTGGTTGTGGTTTTGCGTCAAATTTAATGACGGTATCGAATTGCTTAAAATGCTCATCCTTTTTCAAGAATGCAATAGAATACTTTTCTAGCTTGTCAACGATATCTGCAGGTGAGATAAAGGATTGCTCTTTTAGCAGGTCTGGCTGTTCTGATGGCTTAAGTGTCTTGGTATATTCCTCTGCTTTGACTAGACAATTATTGATGTTGTCTAGCAAGATGGAGAGGTCTTTTATCCAAATGATCGCCTCTTCTGGAAAAGCTTCTAAAACTGAAATTTTATGACTTTCGTCAAACTGACTGTTGACATCTGGAATAATATTGATTGTATCAATATTCCTAATAGACAGTTGCGTCGATGGGTTAAATGTCCTAATACTCTCTACCTCTTCATCAAATAAGTCAATTCTGTAAGGCCATTCATTACCATAAGAAAAGATATCCACAATTCCACCTCTGATAGAAAATTGCCCAGGTTCGTAGACGAAGTCAACTCGATCAAATGCGTACTCTACCAAGAGACCAATCATCGTATCCACATCGAGGTCTTCACCTTTTTTGATACTAATCTTTTGCTTCTCTAGATGTATCGGAGCGACTACTTTTTCGAAGAGTGCTTCTGGGTATGTTACTAGGATTTCTGTTGAGGCTACTTCATTGCTAAGCCTATTCATTGCCTCTGTCCTTCTGAGTACATTGTTAGTGTTGAGGACTTCGAAGTGTCTTGGTTGTTTGAATGAATCTGGAAAAAACAAGGTGCCTCCCTCAACCACAATAGAGTCGATAGTATTCTGATAATACGCTGCTTGCTCCTTGTCTTCTGCTATATAAATTTGAGGTCTACCTAGGTCTGCCTTGAGCACAGCAAGTAAAAATGCGTCTTGGCTTCCACGGATATTATCAACTAATATTCGCTTTTGACTAGTTTGGGAAAGAGCCTCCTTGAGTTGTTTGTAGTTTTGTTGTACACGTATTCTTTCGAATAATCTAGTGTAATTGCCCGAAAATACGTCTGCTTTACTTTGCTGTTTGGCTATTAAATCCAATCAAATGCGTAGACTAACGAAGTAAATAAGAATGGTAATGTTACCCAAAACCACTCAGGTAAGAAAATTAAAAACCCAACTAATACTGCAAATGATACTAAGGCGTATAACCAGTATTTTGCGGTTGACTTTGACTCTGTACTCATGACTTATATGTTTGTTTAAAACACTTGTGGTGTATCTTTGCACGATACGCTGCAAAAGTATAAAAACAAAAGACAAAAAATGTTGTCTTCTGTGAATAAGAATTACTTAATTAACCACATTTATTGCTGCCAACAAGAAAATATCCAGCTAAAGTCATCCTATTTGGAGAATATACCGTCCTCCTAGGTGGTGACATCTTAGCAGCACCATATGGTGAGTACTTCTCTTCATGGCAATTGGCAGAGAATTCAGACCAGCGATTGCTAGACTTTGTCGACTACTTATTTGAGCTTGACTCTGAGGCTTTAGATTTCAAACTCCTTCTACAATTACATGAATTGGTATTACATGGCTGGCAATTGAAGTCTACTATTACCATAGGAGCCGGTTTGGGAAGTAGTGGTAGTGTGGTAGCTGCTATCTATGATGTAGTTGGCAAGAAGAATATGGCACCAGACAAACTCAGGTCAGTATTCCAAAAGATGGAGGGATACTTCCATGGAGAAAGCTCTGGTATTGATCCTTTGGTGAGTTACCTTGACACGACCTTAGTGATCCAAGATGGCAACCTGCGTGTCATTGAAGATTTAATGTTACCAAAGTTTAGCTTGTACGATACAGGGATTGAGAGGAATACTCAGTCTCTAGTTTCATGGTTTAAGTCCCAACTTACAGAACATGAAGCCTTCGCTAACGCTATAGACGAACTCAAGCACCATAACAATGCAATCATAACTGAATTATTGAATGGTGAGGATACCACTCAGAGAACCAAGACTATATCTACCTTACAACTAGAGATACTTAGCAAACTTATACCAGCACCTTTAAGAACACAGTGGAACAGCACAAGTAATACTATTTGGAAAATCTGCGGAGCAGGCGGTGGCGGTTATTTTTTACAATTTAATCAAGTATGATCACACACTACACCCATACGCTTTCTGCTAGACCAAGAGGCTATCATATCATCACTCAGGAAGTCTTAAACCAAGTAGATCACTGGCCTGACCAGGGTCTATTCAACATGTTTATCCACCATACTTCCGCTGCTATTACGATTAATGAAGCTGCTGATCCAGATGTGCTGGTAGATTTTGAGTCATTCATCAACCATATTGTTCCAGAGCATATGCCATTCTTAGTGCATACTATCGAAGGTCCAGATGACATGCCAGCACATATTAAGGCTGCACTGATAGGCCAGAGCATTCAGATCCCAATCATCAATGGAAGACTAGCCCTTGGCACATGGCAGGGAATCTATCTTTGCGAATTCAGAAATCATGCAAGTCCTCGAAACATCACAATCAGCATCTATGCTTAAGCACGACCTGACCGATGATCAAATTGCTATACTCTCTACTTGTCCACGTATGGCGGAGATTATCCACACACTCAATCTTTCTGCATTCGAAATTCAACAAAGTCTCTATCACGAACTAACTGCCGCAATAGTCTACCAACAAATATCAGTGAAAGCAGCAGATGCAGTCTATCGGAGGTATAAAGATATGGTAGGCTGGGACTATGCACCTGACGAGGTGCTTCAGTATACAGTTGAAGACTTAAGATCAGTTGGTTTATCCAAGCAAAAAGCAAATTACATCCTCAATATTGCCGAATTCTTCAAGTCTAATCCTTCTGCAGAAGAGGACTTGCTCAAGGCTAAGGATGACGATGTGATTAAGGCTCTAACCGCAATCAAAGGAGTAGGAATCTGGACGGCTAAAATGGTCTTGATGTTTTACCTACAGCGACCTGATATCTTTCCTTATGAAGATCTAGGCGTAGAGATGGCAATGGTAGGATTGTATGACATGCCAGAAAATAAGAAGGCTAGGAGACTAGCTATGATAGCATATGCAGATAGATGGAAACCTTATCGATCAATTGCTAGTTTCTATTTGTGGTCTTGGAAACGAGAAAATTGATGTTATTGTAGTGTTGGACGGTACTTATCTGTGTCTTATTAGTGCCTATTTAGCATAAATAGTGTTATAGATATTTATCTACTACATATATATTATAATTATTTATATATAAAGTGTATTTTTACACCTTATAAAACGTTGGAAAAATGACATTCAGATTTTTAAAACACCTACTACTCCTCTTATTTATTGGTTTGACTACTTTTCAGGCTATAGGACAATCCACAGCCCATAACTGGACAGAGGAACTCCTCCAGTCAATCAGAGAAGACTTAGCAAGACCTACCGTACATGCTAGAAACCTCTGGCATACTTCTGCAGCAATGTATGATGCATGGGCAATCATGGATGATGAAGCTGAACCATATCTTATAGGTAAAACTGTCCACGGATTTACCAGTCCTTTTGTTGGATTCATCCCAAATGCCAGCTATACTAAAGAACAAGCAGCTGAAGTTGCAATAGATTATGCAGCTTATAGGATTATTCGTGCTAGGTTTAGATTTTCAACCAATGCATTTTTGACTAACTTTAGAGTAGATAATTATATGACCAGCAAGGGCTACAACATCTTTAACAATAGTGTAAATTATACCACAGGAGATCCTATAGCCTTAGGCAATTATATTGCTCAACAGTACCTTGCCTATGGTCTTCAAGACGGATCAAGAGAATCCTCGTTTTATAATAATGCTTACTATACTCCTAACAACCCTCCAATTGCTCCATTTGACTATGGCAATCCGAATATTATAGATCCCAATAGCTGGCAACCTATTACGCTGCCGGTGGCCTTTGACCAGGGTGGTAACCCAGTGAATGGTACTCAAAACTTTCTTGGGCCAGAGTGGGGAAATGTACAACCCTTTGCTTTGACTGATAGTGTGATATATCAAAGGGATGGTGACAACTACAAAGTCTATATCGATCCAGGACCTCCGCCATTGATCGATACTATTGGCGGAGCAGGTAGAAGTGACGAATACAAATGGGGTTTTGCCCTTGTGTCAATGTGGAGCTCACATTGTGACCCATCAGATGGGGTCATGTGGGATATCTCTCCAGGTGCACAAGGTAACATTGACGAACTACCAACAACTTTCGAAGGATACCAAGAGTTTTACAATCAACTAGAAGGAGGGGACCCTGGGCTAGGCCATGACCTTAACCCAGCAACAGGACAACCATATGAGCCGAATATGGTGTTGAGAGGAGATTATGTGAGAGCATTGGCTGAGTTTTGGGCTGATGGCCCAGAATCAGAAACTCCTCCTGGGCACTGGTTCACAATAGTGAATTATGTCAACGAACACCCAGAACTCATCAAGCAGTTTGGAGGGAGTGGAGAGATACTTGATGACTTAGAATGGGACGTCAAAATATACTTTATGTTGAGTGGGGCACTCCATGACGCTGCAATCAATACTTGGGGGCTTAAGGGTTTCTATGACTACCTAAGACCAATATCTGCTATCAGATTTATGGCAGAAAAAGGGCAGTCATCAGATCCAGCGCTACCAAACTACCATGTAGCAGGTATGCCTCTAGTTCCTGGCTATATCGAACTGATAGAAGCAGGAGACCCGCTTGCGGGTGTCAATGGAGAGTTTATCAATGAGATAAAACTCTATGCATGGAGAGGTCCTGAATTTATTAATAATCCTAATGTGGATCAAGCTGGTGTCGGGTGGATACGAGCTGGAGAATGGTGGCCTTACCAGAGACCTACCTTTGTCTCTCCTAACTTTGCTGGCTACCTTTCGGGGCACTCAACATTCTCTAGGTCTGCTGCAGAGATTCTTACAGCATTTACTGGAGATGAGTTTTTCCCAGGCGGTATGGGGGTTTTCGAGGTAGAGATGAACGAATTCTTAGTCTTTGAAGAAGGACCTAGCCAAAGTTTTGACTTACAATGGGCTACCTATAGAGATGCCTCTGACCAAACAAGTCTTTCAAGAATCTGGGGTGGAATACACCCTCCTGCTGATGATATTCCTGGTAGAATTATCGGAATAGAAATAGCAGAGAAAGTCTTTGACAAAGCAAGAAATCTCTTCTATAATGATTCTGATGGTGATGGATTCTATTCATACCAGGACTGTGATGATAGCAATCCAATGATCAATCCTGGACTACCAGAAACTTGTGATGGCTTAGACAATGATTGCAATGGATTCAATGATGATGGGCTTCCGTCAAATATCTATTATGCTGACATAGATGGTGATGGATTTGGCGATTCAGCTTCAGAATTGGACACTTGCCTTACTGCACCACCTGCAGGATATGCTGACAATGCTTTCGACTGTAATGATCAAGCGATGATGATCAACCCTATGGCGAGTGAGTCATGTGACAATATTGACAATGATTGTGATGGAATATTGAACAATGGTTTGACACTATTTACCTACTTCGCTGATTCTGATGGTGATGGATTTGGTAATGCAATGGTAGCAATTGATACCTGCCTGAATGTGCCGCCTGTAGGCTTTGTTATAGATGCTACTGATTGTAATGACAATGCTTCAAATATCAATACCAACAGCATAGAATTATGTGATGCAATTGACAACAACTGTGATGGGGTATACAATGAAGGTCTGACACTATATACCTATTATCAAGATTTTGATGATGATAGTTTTGGAGACTTAGAATCTACTATTGATACTTGTATCATGACTCCACCTGCTGGCTTCGTAGCCAATAGTTTAGATTGTGATGATATGAATGCAGGCATCAATCCAAACCAAGAAGATATAGCGGACAACGGCATAGATGAAGATTGCAGTGGATACGATCTCTATCTTGAGACTAAAATATTTGCAAATCCTGTTATTCAAAATCTTAGAATCCACTTTGATACATCTAGTGAGGTAAATGTATCTTTGTTTGATGCCACAGGTAGGTTGATTAAGAATACAGCTACTACATTTGGCAACAACTTTATCGAAGTAGATATGGACTTTTTGCATCCTGGTATATACTGGGTTAGAATTACGCAAGGTGACGAAGTACTCTTGGAAGAAAAAGTATTCAAAAGCTAATAGCAGCCTATGATTAGGAAGTTTGGTATCCTGATATTCAGTATTATATTTTCTGGACTTCCTTTTACTACATTATCAGGGCAGTCTACAGCAATGCATTGGAACGAGATGCTATTGCAGGCTATCAGAGAAGACTTGGCAAGACCCACTGTCCATGCTCGTAATCTCTGGCACACTTCTGCTGCTATGTATGATGTCTGGACTATGTTTCAACATGAAGCAAAACCATACCTTATAGGCAATACTGTCCAAGGATTTGATAGTCCATTTACTGGGTACCCTATTAACCAGACACAATCACAAGAAGACTTAGAAATCGCCATAGACTACGCAGCATACTTGATGCTCAGAGAACGATTTCAATACTCTCTTAACTCTCCATCAAACAATGATAGGATCAATGCCTATATGGAAAAGAGGGGCTACGATATGTCCACATATGATGAGAAGTTTACTAATTATGCAAGTGGCGACCCTAGGGCTCTTGGTACACATATTGCTTGGGAATATTTAAGATTTGGCTTGCAAGACGGATCCAATGAGCTCTCTTTTTATAGAAACATGTACTATACTCCTGTCAATAGACCCATAGACCCATCTAAGTACGGTAATCCGGCAATCACAGACCCTAATCGCTGGCAGACCGTCGACCTCCCAATCACTATTGACCAAAGTGGGAATAAAATAGAGAGTGCTCCACCCTTCCTAGGTGCAGAATGGGGGAATGTACTTCCCTTCTCTCTAGAAAACCCAACTGTATATACAAGAGATAGCCAAGCATACAAGGTATACTATGATCCTGGTCCACCTCCTTACTTAGATACCATTGCAGACACTGATGGTTCGAAAATCTATAAATGGGGGTTCAGTTTGGTGGCTATCTGGAGTTCCCATTGTGATCCAGCAGATAGCGTCATCTGGGATATTTCACCTGCTGCCCAAGGCAATCTCAATGCATTTCCCGAAACCTTTGAAGAAACTCAGGCATTCTATGATTTGGAAGGTGGTGACCCTGGCGAGGGGCATCCAATTAATCCTGCAACTCAAGAGCCCTATGCCCCCAACTTAGTCAAAAGAGGCAACTATGTGAGAGCCTTGGCTGAATTCTGGGCTGATGGACCTGATTCTGAGACTCCTCCTGGTCATTGGTTTACGATTGTCAACGAGGTCAACCAACATCCAGAACTCATCAAAAAATTTGGTGGTAAAGGAGACGTCCTCGATAGTCTAGAATGGGATATTAAGACTTACTTTGTTCTAGGTGCTAATATGCATGATGCTGCAATCAACACTTGGGCTCTCAAAGGATATTATGACTATGTCAGACCTGTATCCGCAATCAGGTATATGGCTGATAGAGGACAATCTTCAGATCCTAACCTACCAAACTATCATGTGGCTGGACTTCCACTCATCCCTGGATATATAGAACTCATCCTAGAGGGTGATACACTAGCAGGAAAAGAGAATGAATACCTACACCATGTCAAGTTGAATACCTGGAAGGGACCTGACTATATCAAAGACCCAACTGTAGATATGGCAGGAGTAGGTTGGGTCAGAGCTGGTAATTGGTGGCCATACCAAAGGCCTACCTTTGTCACGCCTAATTTTTCTGGATACCTATCTGGACATTCTACTTATTCTAGGTCGGCAGCAGAAATTCTGACCGCAGTAACTGGTGATGCTTTCTTTCCTGGTGGAATGGGTACCTTCTTAGTAGAACAAGATACATTCTTGGTATTCGAAGAGGGACCAAGCGAAACATTCGAACTGAAATGGGCTACCTATAGAGATGCCTCTGACCAGACTAGCCTATCAAGAATATGGGGAGGAATCCATCCTCCAATGGATGATATACCAGGCAGGAAAATAGGAATAAAAATAGCAGAGCAAGTCTTCACTAAGGCAGAAGCTTACTTCTATGATGATGTCGATGGTGATGGTCTATACTCTTATGAGGACTGTGATGATAATGACCCAAAGAGGCCTTTGAAAAAACGATGCAAAAAGCAGAAAAGGCTAAAATAAAAAAACGTCCACCTCTGGGAAAGGTGGACGCATCAAAACAAAACGAAAAACCAACTTTATCTATATAACGAGTCTCAACCCTAAAAGGTTAGATCGTTTTTCTAATTTTTACTGATATTGTCTCAGACTTACCATTTCTGATAACTCTTAACTTTACTGTATCTCCAACTTTAGAGAATCTCATATAGGCTCTTATGTCTTCGAAGTTATTGATAGGCTTGCCATCAAGTTCAGTAACTACATCCCCTGGTAGTATCCCAGAAAACTGTGCTCCGCTGCCTGGCACTACTTCGGCTACATAAATACCTTGAGTAACCGAAAGTCCTTCTTGCTTTGCTAACTCATCATCTACATCATATCCAGCGATACCAAGGTTAGCTCTTTCGATATCTCCATTCTGGATAATATCTCTTGTGATCGTATTAGCAAGATTCGATGGTATAGCAAACGAATATCCTGCAAACACTCCAGTAGGTGTTGCTATTGCTGTATTGATCCCGATCAAGTTGCCATCCACATCTACTAAGGCTCCTCCACTATTGCCAGGGTTGACAGCTGCATCAGTCTGTATGAATTCTTCAATAGTCTTACCTGAATTATTCTTAATAATATCCAAGTCTCTACCCAATGCACTCACTATTCCTGCTGTCACTGTTGAAGCTAGGTAGTTGAATGGATTTCCTATTGCAAGAGCCCACTGTCCGACCTTGACCTCATCCGAATTGGAAAACTCCAAGTAATCAAATCCTGACCCCTCAATCTTAATGACCGCTAAGTCTGTACTAGGATCTGTACCTATCTTACTAGCTACATATTCCTTCCCATTTTCTAAGGTGACTTTGAGTTCATCAGCAAATCCAACAACGTGATTGTTTGTTACTATATACCCATCTTCAGAGATGAGTACCCCAGAGCCATTACCGGTCTTTGGTCCGAAAAAATTCTGACCAAACATATCTCCTCCAAATATATCTCCTAGGTCAAAAGGAAATGATCCAGAACCTGGGGATTGTTGTTTTCTCTGATTAGCTACTAGCTCACTTTCGGCAGCAGCAATTTGCACTACCGCCTTGGTAGCTCTTTCACTAGCAGCAACAAAGTCAAAGGGTGCTGACATTCCGCTGCCACTAGTGTTAGATGTATAGGTCGGAACGAGTGGTGCATTCACCACTTGTGTTTCTTCTTGTGTTAAGGTCTGTATTCCAAAAAAGGTACACCCTCCGATGACACCAGCCAATACATAGGATAATACATTTTTCATTCTCTTTACTATTTAATTTTCTATTGCTTGATTTGTACAGATATAACCAAGCTAGCTAGTTGATTGTTACGAGGTCAAAGTTGTTTAACAGGATATTAACAGCCATTGGTTTTGTTTTCTAAATTACTCACTAGTCTAGTGGGTGTCGATGTTAAGCATCCTTTAAATTCATACTATGATTGGCATCTGATCATTTATTGTACTTTCTTTGTCCCAACAAAATATTAAAGAAAATATGTCTAGAGTTGTAGGAGTATTCCTAATTGTAATGATAAGTGTGGTCAATGTATTTGCTCAAAAGAGCCCAGTATCATGGAGCATTGATAAAGTAGTAGGCCAAGACAATAACTTGTCAATTGTCATAACTGCAGATATAGATGATACTTGGAAGATCTATTCTAGAGAAACAGAAGAAGGTGGACCAATCCCTACGGAAATCACATTCGAACATGGGGACAGCGTTACTCTGGCTGGAGAATATGATGAAGTAGACAAGCCTGTTGTCAAAGAAAGTGAACTCTTCATGATGAATGTTGCTACTTTCTCTAAGACTGCCACATTTGCTCAACCCATAGCATCATACCAAAGTGGCGATGTAGTCAAAGCCAGTGTCTTCTTTATGTGTTGCTCTGGTAATCAATGTCTACCACCTACAGAAGTAGTATTAGACGTCACTCTCTAACCTATTTTACAAAAAGCCTTACCTTCGACGACGAGCACATTCGCCCTTTGTTTGTTTTCATTAATACTTTGTTAGTTTAAGCCTACATAGTCTCGGATAGATTTTTTTATCTCACTGTAAGTTTTACGCTATCATGATTAATGATGAAACATCAGCATCAAAGGATGCTACCTATGAATTAGAATCAGCAAGACCATTTTCTCAAAGCCTCATTTGGGATCTGAATAGAGCCTATTACCACAATCACGGGATAGACGCTTGGGGGCAAGGACTAGTACCTCACCAAGTAACTAGCAATTCTAAAGTTGGAAAAACCTATGCCGAAATCATTTTTGGCTTTCTAAAAGACCTTGCCTTCAAAGGTCATGTAACTGAAACCGTATACGTCTTAGAACTAGGTGCAGGCCATGGAAGATTAGCCTATCACACCATCAAACACTTAGAAAAGCTCACGCAACAGATACAGGTACAACTCCCACCCTATTGCTACATACTGAGTGATATCGCTGAGAAAAACCTAGAATTCTTTAGTAGCCACCATCAGCTTCAGCAATATTTCTCAGATGGAAGGCTCGATGTAGCCTACTTTGATATGGTAGAAAGCGATACTATAGCATTAAGAAAGTCTGGAAAAGTTATTCATCGTAACGAACTCAACCAACCACTCCTCGTCCTTGCTAACTATTTATTTGATTCCATACCCATTGAGCTGTTTCACGTCCATGAAGGCAGGATGTCTAACATAGCCTTGAGCTTGAATAGTAGCGTAGACCCACAACAAGTCACTGTAGAAGAACTACTCAAGAATATTAGCCTCGAGTATCATGCAGACTTACAGACTACTCCATATTACGACGAACCTATACTCAACGACATCCTGTCTAGCTACAAGCAACTGCTCAACCATAGCTTTGTACTCTTCCCGGTCACTAGCCTCAGGGCATTAGAAAACCTCAAAGACCTGTCTACAAAAGGTACTGTAATACTAACAATGGACAAGGGTCACCATCTGATTCATGACCTTGAGCATACCGCAGCTCCGGTTATGCAGACTCATGGCAGTATCTCATTCAATGTAAACTTCAATGCTCTTGGTCAGCACTGCGAAAGGCTTGGTGGCAAGGCTTGGTTTCCTGCAAGATCAACCTTTAATCTGACGGCAGGCTGTCTGCTTTACATCGAAGATGTGGATAGCTACACTGATGCCAAACTCGCCTATCAGAGATATGTTGATGACTTCGGACCAGACGAGCTCATAAGTCTCAAAAAGTATAGCTTTAAACATTATCTAGAACTTACTATAGATGAACTCTTAGGGTTCATGCGACTATCTGCTTATGACTCGACTGTATTCTTAAAACTCCTTCCTAGCCTTAAGCAATCTCTCTCCACTATTACCTACAACGAACGCTATAGGGTAGAACAAACACTAAATGAAGTGTGGGATATGTATTTTAATATTACAGAACCCGAAGACATTGCTTTCGAAATTGGTGGCGTCCTTTATCAACTTGCTTACTACAAAGAAGCATTGACCTATTTTACCAAATCTGAATATCTCTTTGGAGTGACTCCAGATGTCTACTATAATCGGATTCTCTGTTACTACCAATTGAGGCAAGATGAGCTCTTTATCAATACTTTACGGGATGCCAAAGCAGCCTTTCCAAGTTTCAAGAACTTTGACCAGCTAAGCAAATTAGATTTGACAGCTAAGTAGTCATTGCAAGATAGGTAGCTACTTTGAGGGCATCTTCTTGGTAACCATTGACTTCAGTGGAGTCTAAAGGTGTATTCTTAAATTTGGCCTTGAGTGTTGGTCCAGGAATAATCTGTACAGGATGGTCAAGACATTGGATGATAGCTTCCATTTTGAATGATGTAGGTCCTCCTGCAAATTTCCCTTTCTTCAACCTTGCCTTAATTCCAACCTGATCAATGGCATGTGCCTCGAAAAATTGACGAAATTCCTCAGCAAAAGCTTTCAACGAAGCTTGATCATCAGGGTCTTTTAAGGCTATCTTTTTGACAGCTTTGGCAATAATCAAATTCCCCTCTTGACTTGCTTGTATACATGCTATGATGGCTTCCGAACCTTTTAGATCTATCCCACAGTACTTCATCGCTTCTTGTTTATTCTGCTAAGATACTGCTCAATGCTACATTAATTGAAGAGTAGAGAGTATCGCTTAGGGAAATACACCAAGTCTTCTATTACTACTTACTTTCTCACAAAGATTCCAAATAGCTCCTTGCCTGACCTAGGCTTGATAGAGTTATAACACGGCTCCATAGTCTTGACAGTAAAATATGGAGAGAGGTAGTCAATATACTCTTGCTTACTTCCACCGAAGGGCCGTTCAGTAGTCTCTTCTAGAGGAATGTCAAACCAAAGTCCAACCAATATACCTCCTGGTTTAATCAATTTAGCCATGGTCTCAGCATAGAGCATCCTATTCTCAAGAGTAGGTAAAAAAGAACAAAAAAATGTCTGCTCAATAATCAAGTCATATTGCCCAACATGGTTGAAAACATTTGCCTGAATTATCTGATCCTTTGGAAAACTTGGCACTCTTGCTTGGAATGCTTTAAGAGGATAAGCGGAAATATCTAAGATGGAAACATTTCTGAATCCTGATGCATAGATATACTCTACTTCGTGACCATTGCCAGCTCCAGGAACTAGTATAGAAATTTCTGTGTCATCAAGTTGGTCGATGTAGGCTTTGATGGTAGTGGATATGGATCCGATATCCCATCCTGTCCTACCCTCTGCATACCGAGTAGACCAAAATTGTTCTTCTGCTTCAGTTAAATGTTTCACTATTTCTATAGTCTATTAAACAACATCATCTACATGTCCCTTGACCCAATCTATACATGATTCTATATCGGGATAGATATTTTCGTTAGAGACCAAGTCAGGTATGATATCAATGGACTCGAGCATGTACCTTGGTTGCTCAAGGAGGTTGACCAAGACCACATGGATATCCTTGCTTACTAGGTTTGATATCACATCCTCAATAGCATACAACCCAGATTGATCAATATAGGAGACCTTTTCCATTCTTATGATGACATGAGATGCAGTATCAGGTATTTGCTGGGCCAGTGCCTGAAATTCACTAGTCGATCCGAAGAATATAGGTCCATTAACATGTTTAATAAAGACTTCTTCTCTCAAGTTAGTTGGGAATTCTCCCTCGTCATCCCAAGCTTCTTCATCCTTAAGCTGCTTGATGTTTGATGATTTAGCTGTCAAATCTCCAATCATTTTCATAAACAGTAATGAAGCTATGACTAAACCAATTCCTACAGCATAGACCAAGTTCCAGAATGAAGAAAGAACAAGTACGATCAACATAATTGCAACCTCTGGTTTCGGCATATGCGGTATTGCTTTCAGACCTTTATAATCCATTACTCCAATTCCAACAGTTATCAATATACCAGCTAATACTGCTGCAGGAATTCTAGATGCGATAGGACCAAGTGCAAGTAGTATCACTAGAAGTAAAATACCTGCTACCATACCTGATAGTTTAGTTTTACCTCCAGCATTGATATTGACTACGGTTCTAATCGTAGCCCCTGCTCCTGGTATGCCACCGAAGATAGCAGCAATACTATTTCCAATTCCTTGACCAATCAGTTCTTTGTTTGGCTCGTGCTTAGTCTTAGTCATATTGTCGGCCACTACTGAAGTTAATAGTGAATCAATAGCTCCCAACAAGGCCAAAGTCAGCGCTGTAAAAATATAAGGAGTGACTGATGTCAACTTAAATTGAGTAAACATTTCAAGGTGAGGTATTGGCAACCCGCTAGGGATTTCCTCAATAGGTCGATAATCAAGACCAGCTACAATGGCTACTCCGGACATTACCACTAGTGCTACCAAAGTACTTGGTACAGCCTTAGTAATTCGCTTAAACCCATATATTATAAATATGGTACAAAGCGCTAGAATGAGTTCAAGCCAATTAATATTCTTTAATGCTCTAGGCAACGCTTTCAATGCTCCGAGTATACCAGATGCTTCCTTTCCTGCTAACGTCTTACTTTCCTTTTGGATATCATCTGTTGTGATTTCACCAGCTCTCTTAATTGTTTCTATAAAGTTTTCCAAGACAAGGATTCCTTCTCCTGCCTCTTCTTGAAGTATATGCTCTAGGATGAGTTCTTCTGCCTGTGGTTTGAATTGGTTGACATAAGTCATGTCTTCCTTCGGGTAATACCCTAATGCTGGAAGAATTTGAGTAATCAAAATAATAACTCCAATTGCTGTCATAAATCCAGACACTACTGGATACGGAATGTACTTGATATACTTACCTACTCCTAGAACACCAAGCCCTATTTGCATAAAACCAGCAATCAAGAATACCATCAATATAGCAGGAAGTGCCTTAGAAACATCTCCATCAAATGTGGCAACTATTGTCGCAATGACAACCATACTTACTGCTGTCATCGGAGCTGTAGGCCCAGATATCTGAGTGTTAGTCCCGCCAAATAATGCTGCAAAAAAACTAATAAAAATAGCTCCATATAGACCAGCACTAGGCCCAAGTCCAGAACTTACACCGAATGCCAGTGCCAATGGCAGTGCCACTATCCCTGCAGTAAGACCTCCAAATAAGTCTCCTTTGAGATGCGAAAAGTTAAACCCAAATTTTCCAGCCATGTTGTTTTACTCTTAATTTAATACTATGAAGTGTTACTCAACCTCATTAAAATAAACAAATTAGACCAACTAAATCTCTTTAATCAGCTTTAACCGAAGTTAAACCAAAAAACATGATATACCCGTAGCAAATAATAGGCACAATAAACGCTAGTTTGAACCCTATTGAATCAGCAGTCATTCCAAATAAAGGTGGTATGAATGCTCCACCAACTATCGCTGTACATAGCAGTCCTGAGCCTTTTGGCTTCAAATCTCCCAATCCATCAATACCTAATGTAAAGATTGTCGGAAACATAATTGAATTAAACAATCCAACGGCAAGCACTGTCCACATTGCTATACTTCCCCCTGTCATGATCGTAGTAAGTAGTAAAAGAATTGCGCCAAGAGCAAACCCAGCAAGCACTCTTCCTGGCTGAATCATTCTAGTCAAATATGATCCTATAAATCTCCCGACCATTGCTCCAGTCCAATAGAAGAAGACAAACGATCCTACAATCCCTTTCGCATCCACTTGCCCTATATCTTTGCCACTAAATACACTCGAAATAGTCGCTGCAATTCCTCTCATAAATGAATCATTCGGTATGATCTTATCCATTTCCATACTGATAAAGTAATCAACTAAGTAACTCCCAATAGCTACCTCTGCTCCTACGTAGACGAATATGCCAAGCATCCCCATTTTGAGATTCTTAAACTTCAGGGCATCAGAATATGATCCACCAGCATTTTCACCAAGAACACTTGGCAACTTGACAAAGGCAAAAATACCTGCTATGGTCAATAAGATCATTGCAATCACAAAAAATGGTCCTTGTACGGCTGAGGCTTCACTAGTGTAGTATGCTTCTTTTGCCGCTGGAGCTAATGTAGCTATCTCATCTGATGTTTTGATTTTGTCACTTAAGAGGAAGGCTACTGCAAAAATAGGAGCCATTGATGCACCTAAAGAATTAAAAGCCTGAGCTAGGTTCAACCTACTACTTGCACTCTCCTCTGGGCCAAGCACAGAGACGAATGGATTCGCTGCTACTTGTAATATGGTAATACCTCCTGCAAGTGTAAAAAGTGCCATCAAGAAGAAGGCAAAGATTCTTGTACTTGCTGCAGGAATAAAGAGCATACACCCAATTCCACAAACCACTAGGCCAAATATTATGCCTTTCTTATAACTCAATCTTGAGACTAATGCCCCTGCGGGAATTGAGATCAATGCATAAGCAGTAAACCATGCAAATTGTACGAGTCCGGCTTGACCAAGACTGAGTTCGAAGACTTCCTTGAGCCTTGGCACAAATGCATCAACAATGACTGTAATAAAGCCCCACATGAAGAATAGACTTGTCAGAGCTATAAAAGGAATAGTGTAGTTAGATTTGTTTTCCATGTTTGTTTTTTATTTGATATTTCGATTACTATGATGTCAAATATAAGTCTTTAACTAGTTACATCTTTTGCCAAGCTAGCACATCATTTGAAAATATACTATCTTAACCCTGTGATTTTACTACGACATATCTTTTTGTTACTTCTGTTCTGTTCGATCGGACTCTTGAAGAGTCATGCCCAAGCTATTCAAACCGAGTTTGGGAAGAATAGAGTTCAGTACCACAATGACTTTACCAGCTATTCTAAGTATGAGACAGAGAATGTCATAACATACTGGTATGGCAAAGCTAGGAATGTAGCCCAAGCGACCATACAAATAGCAGAACTCGAACACAACGACATACAAGAATTGCTAGAGTATCGGATGAATGACAAGATTGAGCTAGTTGTCTATACTGATTTGTCAGATCTCAAGCAAAGCAATATTGGCAATGAAGAAGTCTTTAATAATACCAAAGGAGAGACTAAGACTGTAGGAAAAAAGGCCTTTGTCTATTTTAATGGTGACCACAAACACCTCAGATCACAGATTAGACAAGGGATTGCATCAGTCTACATCAACAACATAATCAACGGAAGTAGTCTCCAAGAAGTAGTGCAAAATGCCATCCTCCTGAACCTCCCCTCTTGGTTTCAGAAGGGGCTGACTTCTTTTGCGGATGAATCGTGGAACGCTGAGTTGAATACAAGTTGCCGCTACCATTTACAGAATGAAAAACTGTTGGACTTTGACAAATATGCTGAGCTCTACCCTAGGGAAGCTGGACACTCGATGTGGCACTTTCTCGAAAATAAGTATGGCAGAACTAAAATCTCTCAAATAGTATATATCACGAGGATCTATAGGAGTCTTGATGGTAGCTTTCCCTATGTCCTGAATCTTCCATTTGAAGAAATCAAACAAGCTTGGGCAGCGTATTACAGCGAGTTATATAGTCTTGGTGAAGATACTGAGGTAGTACATGATGCTTACATCGTGCATTCGGTGAAGAAGAAGCACAACCAGACAATCACCCACCTTTCTATCAGCCCTCATGCTAAGTATATTGCCTATGTAGTCAACGAACTTGGAAGACAAGACGTAGAGTTTCTGGATATTGCTAGTGGAGAGACCTCTAGATTATTGAGAAACGACAAACGGAATCCATTTCAAGCTTCAGACACTAACTATCCTTTGATTACTTGGCACCCTAGTGGTGAGTCTCTGTTTATTCTCTATGAGAAACATGATGTCAAATACTTAAAACAGCAGTATCTCCATGACCTCAAAGAATTCGAAATTCAAGATGTGCCAGAAAACTATCAAAGAATCTATAGCATGGACTATGTTAATGGTGATAGGATGCTATTTTCAGGAACATACAACGGATTATCTGACCTCTTTTATTATAAGATCAAATCAAGAAGTTCTGAAAAGATCACAGAGGATTTTTGGGATGACTTAGATGCTAGTTATATTACTTATAAGTCTAAGTCAGGTATTCTCTTTACGTCCAATAGAGAAACTTTTGATCTAACGCCGATGAAGTTAGACACCATCCTGCCACTTGGTGGGCTCAACTTATTCTTCCTTGAGGATGGGAGCGATGAGGTCATCCAATTGACTAATACTATTACGACTGATAATACTTCACCAAAGGTGACTAGTGATGGTAAGTTGCTCTACCTAGTAGAAAAGCAATATAATACCCTACTTAATGCCAAGCAGTTCCTTGGGACTGATGCTCCTACGATTATTAAAGATCCCAAGACTGTAATCCACCAACATGACATTGCAGACAATGGGACATATACCTATGTATCTGAGGACATAGACTTCTATCATATCTATCTCCAAGATATCTTAGATATGCAAGAATCCTACACCTTAAGCAATCCTCTGTCCCTAGCCCCAGTTCAAGAAGCTAAGAAACCTAGCAAAGAGAGTATTAAGACTTATGCTGATGGGAAGAAGTTTCAATCTAAATTTCCTGATAGTGAAGGTAGCACACCTGTGATTGAAGCGGAAGAAGAAGAGGCATACGGCAACTTTGGTGATTATTATAATAACTACTACACTCAAGCAACAAACAAGGATGGACGGAAAATCATCAAATTCGAACCCTATCGGGCCAATGCAGCAAGGTTAAAGTTTAGAATCTATGAGTATGGAACCTGGATAGACAATGAACCTCTGTTTGAAGGGCTGGAAACTTTTAATAGTATCTCACAATCAATAAGGGCTCAACCCACGACCATCCATACCTCAGCGAAGGTTAAAGACATCTTCGAAGATTATACCTTAGTTGGTGGGTTTAGGATTCCTACAGCACTGAATGGTTCTGAGTTTTACTTAACCCTAGAACATGAGAAGAATCGCTGGGACAAGTCCTATACTCTGTACCGAAAAATGGACTCAGAGTTTGTGAGTGCTACATCTATCTTCGATCGATTCAAGCGACATACTATCATGGGTCGTGCCCAATTCAAGTATCCATTCAGCATATTCAAGAGTCTACGATTGACTGGGTCTTTGAGGTTAGATCGGTCGTTTTTCTCAGTGACAGATATTAATAGGCTTGATGAGCCAGTACAATTTGACAAAAGATTGTCTGCCAGAGCTGAGTATGTCTATGATGATACCTACGATGTCTTGACTAACATTAAAAATGGCACACGGTATAAAGTCTTTTTTGAGGCAATTAACTCCTTCAATTTAGAACTAAGAAATGGGCTCAACATCAAGCCAAGCACTGGATTTACTGGGATATTTGGATTTGATGCTAGGCATTATGTGCCGATATTAAGAAAGAGTGTTTTAGCTCTCAGAGGAGCTGGTTCTACTTCCTTTGGTAGCCAAACCATGTTATACTACCTAGGTGGCATGGAAAATTGGTTTTTAGCACAGTATGATGACAATGTCGGAGTTCCACAAGAGCTCAACTATACCTATGTTGCAATAGCTCCACATTTAAGAGGGTTTAACCATAATATTCGAAATGGTGGCTCTTATCTTATTAGCAACATTGAACTTAGAGTACCAGTCTTTAGCATGCTCTTTGGCAATCGTATTCGTAGTGGGTTTCTGAGAAACTTGCAGGTCACTGGTTTCTTAGACGCTGGATTAGCTTGGCATGGAGCTTCTCCTTATAGCGATGTCAACCCACTAAATGATGATCAGATAGTTACTACTTCCACCACAGAAGACATCTTAGTTCTCAATATCACTTACTTCAGAGACCCTCTTGCCTATGGCTATGGTTGGGGTCTAAGAACTACCCTACTTGGTTACTATGTCAAGTTTGACTATGCCTACGGTGTTGAGACAGGTATTGCTCAATCTCCAAAGTGGTACTTCAGCCTAGGTTATGATTTTTAATTAAAGCCTCACTAGGAACTTAGAGAGTGGGTGATACGTTCTGAGAATACACAAATCAAGAGGATATTTTGAAAACTACACTGACCTTATTGTTTACTTGTTGTATGATATTATCTGGTCTCTGCCAAGTCACTGGCTGGCAAGCTATAGTAGATAAGCAAGACAGTCTATTCAATACCAATACAGAGCAGAAGCTAGACTTTTTCTATGATGTGATTGACCAGATGGTGGAAGGTGTCTATGTTGAGATAAGTACCCTACCGATGGCCAATAACAAATTCAAAGTAATCATCTCCGCAAATGGTGACAAGAGTAAGTTTCAACCTATCAAGGATATTGTTGCTCAAGCACCACCTATGGAACGATTTGAAATACAAGCATTGAGACAGGCTGATCCTAACTACCCTGGTATAGGAAGTGTCAATGATCTCAACTTATTGGTCAAGTATATGTATTTCGAACCACTCCTCCTAGATGGAAAGCTAGGCATGGGGTTCTACATTTATAGACCACTCATAGATGTAGACTATCCTGAGATTCATGACAATGGTTGTATTGTGATAGACCACCTAATTGGTGAAGAGTTCTTCGCTGAGCATATACACTTTTGGGATTTTTACTATGCTGAAGATGCCACAAAGGATAATGCCCTGTATCCGATTACTCAATTAAGAGCATTCGTAGAGTTTCATATCAACCAATAGTCAACCTATCTACCCATATGGACCAGTAGTACGGAAATATCCGAGGGTGACACCCCACTTATTCTGCTCGCTTGACCAATAGTCCTTGGTCTTTGGGTCTTGAGCTTTTCTCTTGCCTCTGCTGAGAGTGATTGAAGAATCGAAAAATCAAAGTCCGGTTTAATATTTACTGCCTCAAGACGATTCATCTTGTCAGCCATTTCGCTTTCTTTCTGGATGTATCCTTCATACTTGATACCAACCTCTGCTGACTCCACGTAGCTAGGTGGAATATCGGCAAGTTCTGACTTCAATCCAGGCAATGAGCTTGCTAAACCTTGAATATCTACATTTGGCCTCCTAAGCAAGGAAATCATTTTGACTTTCTGGTTGAGAGCAGCTGATCCTACGCTTTCTAAGTAGGCGTTGATTTCTCCAGGTGCTACACTAGTATTGTCTAAAATACCCTTGATGCGTTTGATTGCTTCTTCTTTTTGACGTACACCCACCATCCGTTCTTCGCTGCCTTTGACACCAAGCTTATGAGCAAGCGGTGTAAGTCTGAGGTCTGCATTGTCCTGCCTCAAGAGTATCCTATACTCTGCTCTACTAGTAAACATTCTATAAGGCTCTTGTGTCCCCTTATTGACTAAGTCATCTATGAGTACTCCAATGTAGGCTTCAGATCTTTTAAGTATGAATGGTTCTTGGTCATTGATCTTAAGGTGGGCATTGAATCCAGCCATCATACCTTGAGATCCAGCCTCTTCGTAACCCGTAGTCCCGTTGATTTGTCCAGCAAAAAAGAGGTTCTTCACTAATCTAGTTTCAAGACTGATATCCAACTGGGTAGGCGGGAAGAAGTCATATTCAATAGCATATCCTGGTCTAAACATTTTCATGTTTTCGAAACCTACTACCTTTCTTAATGCCTTATACTGGACATCCTCTGGAAGTGATGAAGAAAATCCATTGACATATATCTCACAAGTGTTCCTACCTTCTGGTTCTATAAACATCTGATGCCTCTCTCTATCGGCAAAGCGATTGATCTTATCTTCTATGGATGGGCAATATCTTGGTCCTAGGCCCTGGATCCGACCATTGAACATTGGTGACCTATGAAATCCTTCTTTGAGGGCATCATGGACCTTAGTGTTAGTATAGGTGATATGACAAGGGACTTGCTCATGAGTTTTCTCAGTATCTGTAAATGAGAAACCTGTCACATCTTCGTCACCTGGCTGGACCTCCATAGCATCCCAATTCAATGACCTACCATCTACCCTCGGTGGTGTACCAGTCTTCATTCGACCTGACTCGAATCCTAGTGATTCAAGCTGCTCTGTCAATCCTGTAGCTGCTCTCTCTCCTGCTCTTCCTCCACCAAAATTTTTATCTCCGATATGGATCAAACCATTGAGAAAGGTACCATTGGTGAGAATAACTGACTTAGACTCAATTTCTAAACCTATACCAGTCTTTACTCCTTGACATCTGCCATCTTTGACAATAAGCCCTGTAACCATTTCTTGCCAAAAATCGATGTTATCGTGACCTTCTAACATCATCCTCCACTTACCCGCAAACTCCATCCGGTCACTCTGTGCCCTTGGGCTCCACATCGCAGGTCCTTTTGACTTATTGAGCATTCTGAACTGAATCATTGTCTCATCAGTCACTATCCCGCTATACCCTCCTAATGCATCTATTTCTCTGACTATTTGCCCTTTGGCAACGCCACCCATTGCAGGGTTACAAGACATCTGAGCTATAGTATTCATATTCATGGTAGCAAGAAGCACCTTACTACCAAGATTGGCAGCAGCTACAGCGGCCTCACATCCTGCATGACCTGCTCCGACTACTATGACATCATATTTTGGAAACATATTGCTTATTAAAGTCTACTAGTTACTACGGCAAAAGTAATACCACAAGTTAACAATATATACATCGAACCGATTAAGGTCACTCCATCTGTCTATTATCAGCCGAGTTTCATCAAGAAATCTTATAGATCTGTTAGTTAGCTTTCATTCGTTTTTTCTGCTTCAGCAGCTATTGATAAGCAATTTGTTTGGGTCATTTGAGTAACGTAATCAAATATTGACGTCTCATATTATGTTACCTTTGTAGTCCTAAGGTTATCATACCGAATAATACATGGAAAGACAACAATTACACCCAGATCAGAAAGCACTAAATATCAACTTAGACAACTCTATTTATGGCACTTTTGCTGAAATAGGTGCAGGTCAAGAAGTCGCGAGAAATTTTTTTAAAGTTGGTGCTGCTGCCGGAACAATTGCTAAGACTATGTCTGCCTATGACAAGGCATACTCAGATGCAATCTATGGAGAAGAAGAGTCTGGAAGATATGTCTGTGAGTCTAGGCTTTATAAGATGCTAGACCATGAGTTTTCGTTGTTAGAAGAGAGGCTGACTGACTCTACGGCTGAGACTAAGTTCTTTGTGTTCGCTGATACGATATCGGCTATTAACTACACTAAGACCATCAAAGGCAATGGTTGGATGGGTGTGAGGTTTCAATTGGACCCACTTGGAGAACCCAATGACCTCATCATTCATGTCAAAATGAAGGATAGAGACAACCTTCTCCAACAAGAGGCAATCGGTTTGTTGGGTACCAATATGCTTTATGCTTGCTACTTTCTCAATCACGATTTAGAGGCCTTTGTACAATCACTTGTAGATAGTATCCAAGGGAGGGTAGAAGTAGATATGATTAGGTTGACAGGTCCGGATTTTGACCATATCGACAATAGGCTCTTGGTACTATATTTAGTGAAAAACAATCTCAGTGAGGTAGCAATGTTTGACCCTTCAGGTACTTGCGTCCACGCATCAGAGTTTCTCTATAAAAAACCATTGGTTGTGGTCAGGGGACACTACAAACCTCCAACCCTAGTTTCAGAAGATGTATTCAATTGTAGTTTCCAACAATTTTTGAGCGAACCTGAGGTAGAAGAAAAGAAGGCAAGGGTAATTGCTGAGTTGACCCTAGAGAATCTATTAGATGAACATAATAATATCTCTGAGTCCGATTACCTTGAAAGAGCCAAAGCTCTCGGGGCAATGCATTACATAACCATCATATCCAATTGTAGTAACCACCAAAGACTCATATCTTATCTTGAAGATTATAAAATCAAAAAATTAGGTTTAGTCATCGGAGTACTTGAACTTGAGGAATTGATCAAAGAGAAGTATGAAGGCAACCAAGACGGCAGGCTGCTAGTAGCGTTTGGGCAACTCTTTACTAGAAATATTACGATATATGTCTATCCAGCCATGAGAGATGGAGAATTAGTGACTGCTAGTAATATGAAAGTACCAGAAGGCATAGAGTTTCTTCATAAGTACCTACTCAATAGCGAGCAATTGATTGAAGTGGTCGGCTTCAATAAAGAACAATTGAAAATCTATTCAAGTGATGTCAGAGAAGAGATTAAGACGAATACGAATAACTGGCAGACAAAATTACCTGCAAAGGTAGCCGAGCTAATAGAACAGGAAGGAATGTTTGGTTACCCAATAAAAGTCCATGAAATTGAATTATAAACTACCCCTTCTATTGCCTATAGTCTTATTAGCCTGTAAGCAAGCTATCGAAGTAACACCACAACCAAAATCAGAAGTAATCACTCAAGTGGAACCTCAAAACAACTATAATACACTACAAACCATTAATTTCATCACTGGTAACTTTAATCCTGCAAGCCATCCAGAATTTGACCTGATACCAGGTCTATACACTAATAAGTCTGGTATCTACCTCCACAAAGAAGCCTTGGACTCTTTCAAAGAGATGTATGAAGCAGCAAAAGCAGCTGGAATAAACCTAATCATCAAGTCTGCGGCAAGAAACTTCAACTATCAAAAATCTATCTGGGAAGCTAAGTGGTCTGGTGCTAGAACCCTTAGTAGTGGGATCAATGCTCAAACAGACATCAAAGACCCAGCAGATCGAGCTAAGGAAATTATGAAATATAGTGCGATGCCAGGTGCCTCTAGGCATCACTGGGGTACGGACATAGACCTCAATGCCTTTGACAATGCATACTTCTCATCAGGAGAAGGTAAGGTCCTCTATGATTGGTTATTAGCTAATGCCAGCAAATACGGCTACTACCAAGTATATACTCCTAAAGGGAGCGAAAGGCCAAGTGGCTATGAAGAAGAGAAGTGGCACTGGACATACAAACCAATATCAAAATATCTAACTGCATACGCTAAAGCAACGATGAAGGATAGCTTACTGTCAGGATTTAGCGGAAGCGAGACTGCAAGTCAACTCAAAGTAACAGAACAATACATACTTGGGATACACCCTAGTTGTCACTAAAGAATAAAATTCCCTTATAAATATTTCGTTTTATGGATAAGTATATAGACACAGGAATAACCATGGCTATAGAGTATGCTCCTAAAGTATTACTTGCTTTAATCACCCTAGTTGTAGGATTTTGGATAATTAAAAGAGTCGTAAGGTTCGCCGAAAAGCAATTTGGAAATAGTGGGATGGATATTTCACTATCTAAGTTTATGTCATCGATCGTCAGTATCTTACTCAAAGTGATGCTCTTGTTTTCAGTAGCAGGGATGTTTGGGGTGAATACGACAAGCTTCATAGCAATATTCAGTGCCTTGATGGTCGGTATTGGTATGGCACTAAATGGTAGCATAGGACATGTGGCAAGTGGTGTGATGTTGATGATATTCAAACCCTTCAAGGTTGGTGACTTAGTAGAGATTGGCGGTGGTCATACTGGTACGGTAGAAGCAATCAACGCCTTCAACACTACCCTAGCAACCCTAGACAACAAGAGAATCATCATCGCTAATAGCAATGTGACTGGCAATACAATCACTAATATCTCTGGTCAAGAAATCGTAGGTGTTGAACTGACCTATGGAATAGGTTATTCTGATGATATTGACAAGGCAAGAGCAATTATTTTACAAGTAGGTAAGAGTTGTCCTCAAATCTTGGATGACCCTGCTCAAGGTGTGGTAGTAGGTGAACTTGCTGATAGCTCAGTCAACCTCAATACACGACCTTTCTGTAAGAGTGAGTACTACTGGGATACCTACTTCTACATGCAAGAGCATGTGAAAAAAGAATTTGACAAAGCAGGAATTGGTATACCATTCCCTCAGATGGATGTACATATGATTAGTAAGAACTAAATTATACAATACTAATTAAGCTCTTAACAAGCCTTTTTATCTACATTGATAGGAAGGCTTGTTTATAACTTCTTCAGTGTATTCTTCACTCGATTCTTAAACCCTACACTACCATGATCTTTCTGAAACTGCAATTCTGACTTGAGCTCATGCTTAAGTTCTGGATGCTTTTCGGCAATTGCAACTAATACCGTAATAGAAAAAGCTCTAATCGCTGTTGCCCTCTTTGGGTCAACTAAGTATCCAAAACAGAGCTCGAACACTTCACCTTCGACTTCTTCAGGAGTACCAAGTTCTTCTAGTATTCTAACAGTATTTCTGATTTGAGCATCATGGAGTGCTGTAGGTAGTCTTTCTACCATCTTGATGAGGTATGGACTGATGAGCTGTGGCTTTGATAGACCAATATGCATAATTGGCCAAGAGGACCGCTGACAGAGTTGTAGATTATCCGAAAAAAAACAATCCATCAACACTTCTACTTGCTTTGGATTAGCAATAACAAAATCCCTAATGGCAAGCATGACTTCCTTGTTATGCTTTGTTTGTAGCTTAGCTATAATGTCCATTTGTGCAAAATAGCGAATTGCGGACAAGAATGAATAGGGGTTTTTTAAAACTTTTCAATTTCAATTTAATTTACCTTTATGAATCTTTTGAACTAATACCGTGAAGACACCTATACAACATTTAGCAAATACTGTTTTACCCACAGATTGGGGAACATTTGATATGCATGCTTTCGGTCAAGAAGGTGACGCTATGCCTCACATAGTGCTAATGCATCCTGATATTGACGTTTCATTGCCTGTTACATTAAGAATTCACTCTGAGTGCTTAACTGGTGACCTGTTTCACTCCCTGAGATGTGAATGTGGCCAACAACTAGATGCCGCGATGCAGATAATAGAGGACAAACAAGGTATCCTACTCTATCTCCGACAAGAAGGGAGAGGGATTGGCATAATCAATAAGATGAAGGCTTACAACCTGCAAGACCAGGGGTTTGATACTCTGGATGCTAATCTACAACTTGGCCTTGAAGCAGATGGAAGAGAGTACTCCATGGCGCTTACTATGCTGAGATACTTTGATATCAAAGCAGTGAGGCTTTTGACTAATAACCCTGAAAAAGTAGCTGCTTTTGAAGGTAGTGATATCACTGTTACAGAACGTCTTCCCTTAATCATTGAAGCAAAACCTCAAAATGAAGGCTATCTCTCTACTAAAAAACTTAAATTTGGGCATCTTTTATAATAAGTAGCCTATGTCCTATTCCAGTAGAGTCCGATACAAGTCAATGCAAGAAAAAAAAGCTATCTACAATCGTAGATTCAAAGTCTTTGTTATCATACTTGCCATTGCCCTCATTATCTATGCTATTATGAATAGAGTGTATATCAAAGACTACTTATCTTTATTGTTTTATTGATCAATTCTTACAAATAAATCAACAGTATGAGTAATTTTTTAATTGAGGAGTTTTCGCATTATAAGGTCTTTCTATATGGCCGAAAGGTAAAAGGCGAGCAAACGGACCAAGCGATACACATTAATCTTCCGTCCGGAAAGGCTTACTTGTACTTCTGCAGCAACTATATGAAGGACAATCATGTGATTGATAAAGGTTCTAAAAAAGAGTATCATGTATACCTAAGAGCAGATAAATATATCCATTGGATTGATATCTTGAGAAATGAGGCACCATTGTTCTTCTTCTATGGTTTTGACAGAGACCTTTGTTACATTACGACTTCTGACGAGCCTGTTGGTGAAGGAGAACTTAAGAGTCTTGCTGAGATAGCGTAGTCAAAATTCTCTCAATTACAGCGTTATTTTTGAAAATTGTCTTATGCTATATGGGTTAGACACGATATTACTTATACCTTTACACGTATAAGATAATTTTATAATATATAAATGAAAAACTCAAAGCTATATATTGAGAATAGTCTTTCGAGAAAGAAAGAATTATTTGTACCAATCACTCCAGGATTCGTAGGGATGTATGTCTGCGGACCCACTGTCTATAGTGATGTACACCTCGGTAATTGTAGGACATTTGTAAGCTTTGATATCATGTATAGATATCTACTACACCTCGGCTATTCAGTAAGGTATGTCAGAAATATTACTGACGTTGGTCATTTGTTAGACGATGGAGAAGATAGAATGTCCAAAGGCGCCAAGGCTGATAACTTAGAACCCATGGAAGTAGCTCAGAAATACTCCAATGGATTCCATGACATGATGCGAATATTCAATGCTCTGCCCCCGAGTATAGAACCAAGAGCTACAGGGCATATCATAGAGCAGATAGAGATGGTAGAGGCAATAATCGCCAATGGCTACGGTTACGAATCCAATGGTTCTGTTTACTTTGATACTATAGCATACTCCAAGGACCATAACTACGGAGAGTTGTCAGGTAGAGTTATCGAAGAGCTCCTCGTGGAATCAAGAGATAATCTCAAGCACCAAAGTGAGAAAAAACACCCTTCTGACTTTGCAATATGGATGAAGGCTGATGACAATCACTTGATGAAGTGGAATTCGCCTTGGTCTGTTGGTTTTCCGGGATGGCACCTCGAATGCTCAGCTATGAGTACTAAGTACCTCGGCAAAAAATTTGACTTTCACGGTGGTGGCAATGACTTGAAATTTCCACATCACGAAAATGAAATAGCTCAGAACATGGGTTCTTGTGGCTGTACACCAGCTAACTATTGGGTACATACCAACATGCTCCTCATGAATGGTCGAAAAATGAGCAAAAGTGACGGCAACACCATCACTCCTGACCAACTATTTACAGGAAATAGCCCACATGTAACCAAGGGATATACCCCGATGGTCGTTAAGTTCTTTATGTTACAATGTCATTATAACAGTACACTTGACCTTACAGATGCAGGACTAGCTGCTGCTGAAAAAGGGTACACTAAGCTATTCGAAGCGTATAAGGTACTGCAAGACATGGAGACTAAATCTTCTGCGAATACAGGTGATGAAGCCATCAATGCATTACTAGATCAGGCTTTTGAAGATATGAATGATGACTTCAATACACCAAGGGCATTAAGTAGGCTCTTTGAGCTAGTTACTATCATTAATAAAATGAAAGATGGCACAGAAGATATTAATGCTGTGTCTTCAGAGACTCTTAGTCGTCTAAAAGCTGATATGAAGGCACTCTTATTTGACGTGTTTGGCTTACAAGACCCGGTGTCTGTCCATGGAGACAGCACTATCGATGGTCTAATGGACCTAGTCGTTGATCTTAGAGCTAATGCAAGAGAACAGAAAGACTGGACAGTATCTGATAAAATTAGAGATCAATTATCAGCTCTCAACATTGTCATAAAAGATGGAAAAGAAGGGACTTCTTGGACAGTCAACTCATAATACAGATGAAACAATACAGATTAATATTTAGTACAATAATACTAGGGCTCATACTTAGCTTCTTAGCATGTGAAAGTGATACTAAAAAGCCATCGCCTAGTAGTCAACCTAAGACTGTAAAGATACCAGCATTCGCAGCAGACTCTGCATACGCTTTTATTGAAAAACAACTTGCATTTGGCCCAAGAGTCCCAGGTACTGAGGAGCATAAGGCCTGCAAAGACTGGCTAGTCTCTACATTGAGTGGGTATGGTGCAGATGTCATAGAACAAGAATTTATTGCCAATATCTATACAGGTGATCGATGGCAATCATACAATATTATTGGACAGATCAACCCTAAAGTCCAAAAGAGAATCATCCTTGCAGCTCATTGGGATACTAGAATGATTGCTGAGGAAGACAAAGATGCCAAAAGGAAGGATGAGCCGATACTAGGTGCTGATGATGGAGGCAGCGGTGTAGGAGTATTGCTAGAAATAGCTCGTCTACTACACGAAAACCCAATCAATGACCTAGGTGTAGACATTATCTTATTTGACGCAGAAGACCAAGGTAAGCGTGGTCCAGAAGAGCCATCTACCAATTGGTGCCTAGGTTCTCAACACTGGTCAAAGAATAAGCATAAGAATGGATATCGTGCCCAATATGGTATCCTACTAGATATGGTAGGTGGTAAGAATCCAAAGTTTGGAAAGGAGCAATTTTCAAAAGCCTATGCTGGCGTACTTCAAGAAAAAATCTGGACTATGGCTGCTGCTATGGGTTACTCCAATATGTTTAGCAATGAGAATAGTGGGGCTATTACTGATGATCACTACTTCGTCAATACTATCGCTGGGATTCCAATGATTGATATTATCAACCACGATGTCAATGGAACTGGTTTCGCTTCACATTGGCATACCCATGGTGACGATATGAGTGCTATAGATAAGCGTACACTTAAGAGTGTAGGTCAGGTAGTTACTGCAGCTATTTACAAAGAGTCTATTAATAAATTTTAAGGTTATGAAACACATTTTATACACTATTGCCTTTTTATGCATTTCTAACATGGCTAATAGCCAACAAGCAATCAAGCCATTGATTACTAAGCACACTGCTACATGGTGTCCTAGTTGTGGTACGTGGGGGTGGAATGCGATGAAGCAGCTAGTCACAGACCTACATGGTTCTGATGCTACAGTTATGGCTTTACATTTTAGTGGTAACCTCGAAAATGATTTAAATAAGACCCTTGCTAGTAATTTCCCTAGTGTAGGTCAACCAGTATTTATGGCAGATGGAGTGGACTTGGACTTCACAAGTAGTTCTTGGGAGGCTAAACTGGAAGACCTCAAAACTCAAATTGCTACCAATACAGCTTCTATTAATAAGTTTGAAATCAATTCTGCAGAATATGCGGTTGATGCTGATACAGGTGATGAAATACAAGTGACTATTGACTACGATATTAATAATTTGCCCGTTGGTGAGTATTCTATAGGTATCTACCTAGTTAGAGACAATATTATCTCTTCTCAGTCGGGTCAAAGTGGAGATGTTGCACATTTGAAGATCCTCGATGTCGCTTTGACTGAAGAGCCTTTTGGGACAGCCATTAGCAACCTACAAGGTGAGATCAGTATTACTTATGATGTATTATCTGATGAAGGCCTAACAGAATACTTGGGCCAAGAGGTAGTAACAATCCTATGGGACAAAGTCGGTGAGTCATATACCTCTATTACTACTAATAGTAGCTTAATCGAAGAGAAAACTCTTTCTAGTCTTTCAGAGTCATTGAAGGATGCCAACCTTTATAATGTCTATCAAAATAGATCTGGTGATATTCAGTTCGAGGCTATCAGTAATACTCAGATGAATGGAGAGTTAGTCTCAATTTACTCAGTTACAGGTCGCAAGTTAGATACTCAATCTATAGTAAATGGTAAGGCTATATTCCACCAAGGATTGCTCAACGGCAAGGGTCTATACTTAGTAAGAGTCGAAAGCAATAGCCATGCTAAAACACTAAAAGTCCTAGTAAAGTAAGCCTCTGAGTGCTCCTTACAAATATATCTCCAAGGATGAAGCCATTCAAAAGCTGCAAAAGTATTGCGCCTATCAAGATAGGTGTCACTCTGAGGTAAGGTCTAAGCTACTGTCCCTCCATGTCTATGGCGACACCCTCGAACTTGTCATCAATGCCCTCATTGCTGACAATTACCTCAATGAAGAACGCTTCGCTAGGAGTTTTGCCAGAGGTAAGTTTAGAATGAAGGGTTGGGGCAAGAGAAAGATTGTCCAACACCTTAATGTCAAGCAGATTAGCGACTATTGCCAAAGGAAGGGACTCAGTGAAATCGATGAGGAAGAATACCTCAATACCCTGTATACCTATTTAGAAAAAGAACTTGATAAGATTCAAGAACTTAAACCATTTGAAATAAGACAGCGCTTATTCAAAAAAGGATATAACAAAGGATTCGAAACCCCTCTAATAAACAGTGTAATTGCAGAACTTATCGCCAATACGACTCATTAGTCCACAAACAATTTTTTCACCATTGTCGATCCTTCTGCTGTTTCATATTGGATAAAGTAGACTCCTGTTTCTAGTAACTTCTCCATTTCAATTTGCTGGTACTGCTCTTCAGACTCTGAACCTAAGATTGTATTGATGACATTGCCATCCTTGTCTAAAAGTGCCACCATCTCTAAACCATCGTAAGATTTTAAATAAAGTGATGAAGCATTGGCACTATTCATAATATAAGCATCACAATCCATAATATCCACTAAGAGTTCAGCTCCTTGTTCTACTTCGAAATTATTTTCAAGATACACTGTATCTCCTGCAAAAAAGTTAACTGAAATACCATTGGTTATTACACCAGCCGAAGTCAAAATGGAATCAGCTACATAGTCACCCGGACCAACTGGATCGTTAACTGTAACTAAGTCTAAACACCCTGGATCATCTGAACAAGACATTGGTGGTACAATAGTAATAGATAATTCGCAACTCGGTGAATTATCATCAGAGACTATCAGTCCAAGATTGCCTCCTGAAATAAGATACCCAAGTCCTCCATTATCAAATGTGGTAGCACTGCCATAGGCATAACCACTACCGCTCACATCTCCACTTACACTGTATGTACTGCCGAGGTTGTCACCACTTGGATTCAAGGTGAAGGTATAGGTGTCATCCATTGGATCTGATGGTGTTCCTGCATTGTCACAGAGGCTTACTTCTTCATTACCCATAGCCAGATTACACATGGATGAGCAACTTGTTGGAGCCTCAATCGTCACACTAATTGTACAACTAGGATCTATGTCATCTTGTATAGTAATACTCAGGTCTCCATCACTAATCAAATAGCCACTTCCTCCATTGTCGAATAATGTCAGTCCATAAGGATAGCCACTTCCTGAGATATCTCCTGTAATGCTATAGCTACCTGATATATTCATCCCGCTAGGATTCAATACGAATGTATAGGTGTCGTCACTAGGATCTGACAATGTACCACTATCATCACAAGCTCCTACTGACTCATTTGCTGTAATTAGACTACATACTGTAGAACAAGTTTCTGGCGCAGTCACTAACACCATCAATGTACAATTTGGGTCTGAATCATCCTCTATAGTCAGTGTTAAGTCACCTCCTAAGGCAACATACCCAAGTCCTCCATTATCAAATGTGGTAGCACTGCCATAGGCATAGCCACTACCGCTCACATCTCCACTCACACTGTATGTGCTACCAAGGTTGTCACCACTTGGATTCAAGGTAAAGGTGTAGGTGTCATCCATGGGTTCTGATGGAGTACCTCCATCATCACATAGGCTTACAATGAGGTTATCCGCAGTAATGTTACAAGGTAGTGTTAAATCAACGCAGAAGTTAGAAGACTCTAGTCCATCAAACTCACCTCCACTTGCTACTACTGCACCATCAGAATCTCTAACTAATTCGTAAGAACCATTACCTTCTCCACAGCAAATACCATCACCATAATAGTCAATAATTAAAAAATCATAACATCCTTCTGGTAGGCATAGACTCTCTGTTACCGTCTCTAATTCTTGGTTCTCATAACCAGGGCTTTGATAGACATAGTCTCCATTAGCATCCAAGACTTGCCAAGCAGTTTCATCAGGGTAATTATCTAGCTCCATTGTCAGAGTGTAACCATCACAAGGAGATACACTACTACAATCTCCTGTTGTCGTAAAGGTACCTGAAGTAGCTGAAGCTAGCGTAGGTCCATTATTCCCTTGGGCATTCCCAGGACCAATCCCATAGGAATCTCCACCACCTAACAATACATATCCTTCTTCGTCAAACAACCTCCAACTCATATGATTAGCAGTATTCCCTCCATTAGATACTATGATTTGAATATCTTCTGAAGCTGTAGCAGTTAATGGTACTGTTTGGCTTAATGATCCGTTAGGAGGGCCTTGATATGTTGTTACCACTCCGTCAATAGTTACTTCAATTTCTTGGTTATTATTCCAGCCATTCGCCCTTCTATCCCATAGAACAAGGGTATGGTCACAGTTTTGACATGCAGCATCAGAAAGTGGCAATACATCCACATCAAAGGTTGCATCCGCAGTGTCCATACCATAGGCATTAGAAGCTTCAAGAGCCACTGTATAGGTACCACTTGTGTTAAATGCTACTGTAAATGATCCGTTAGTTGAAGAAACAATCGTTGCATCTGGCCCTATAACTGACCATGACCAACTCGTAGGATTATTGTCACTTGTATCACTAAAGACCACATCTGGAGCATTGGCACACACTGTGATATTTCCTGTAGGCACGAAGGAAGCATCAGGTGATGCACACGTCATCGGTGGATTTACAAAAAAGGTAAGCGTACAGCTAGGGTCATCTATATCTGTAATCGTAACTGTAAGTGTCCCATCACTTATTAGATAGCCTTGTCCATTGTTGTCAAATGTAAGATTGTTTCCATATGGGAAACCAGAACCGAAAACATCACCACTCAATGAATAGGTAGCTCCTAAATTATTACCACTAGGATTAATTGTAAATGAATAGGTATCATCACTGGCATCAGCTGGCGTCCCACTATCGTCACAACTGCCCACAACTAGGTTTGCCGAAAGCAAATTACAAGCATTTGGATCAAGTTGACATTTGACCGTATGATCTGCCCAAAAATTGTGATCAGCACTGGAATACATTGTCGTTGCTTGGTCAGTAGTGAACATCCACATACAAGCATCATTCACATAGTCCATATAGTTGAACCAAAAATCTTGAGTGCTACAACTGTTATTGGCATCAGAAGTACATGTCGTTGTATTTACTGAGGGACACCCAAAGTTAGACTGAGATTGATCAGGTGTGTCGGCTATTCCATCTCCATTGTTACAGCCATTAAAAATATGTCCAAGATCAAAATAATGCCCTGCCTCATGGGTTGCTGTCCTCCCCAAGTTGTAGCTACCTGATGTATTAATATCAGCCCCTGAATTACAAAATATCCCAGGGCCACCAAAGGCTGATGCATCTACCTGAAATCCATTTCCATTTGGGTTGGCTCCTCCATTCAACGGAGCTACACCAAGACCTCCTGTATTGTCCTCCACAAATATGTTCATATATCCTGCCCAATCACTACCAGCACTAGGCCAACTATGCTGACCTACAGTGATTGCGTAGTCTCCCTCTGCAATTCCACTATCTGTAGGATGATCATACTGTGCTAAACAAAACTCTAGACATGCACCATCAAATAGTGCAGAGGCTGGATAAGTACTTGGACAATCTGCATTCAATGCATTATAATTTGAAATATCTGTATTCTGAGCCGCAAAATCATCATTCAATACTTGCATCTAGGCTAAAGTGGCATCTATCAAACAAGGCATATTAGAAGCATTTACTCCTCCACTAAAGTGTACTGCCACAGGTATTGTTATAATATCCGTACAGTTGAAATTCTGTCGTTGCAATACTTTTTCTTTTACTGCTTTCCTTCTTGCCTTGAATTGCTCAGCAAACTTAGCGTCTTGCATTTGGATTTGATGATATAAGTCAGTACCGCAAGTTCGTTCTGTCTGAGAATACCCAATGCAATACATTAGGATGAAACTAATCACGAGAATATTCCTGATCATCTTGATACCTTTTTTAAGTTAAAAATATTTCCTGTTAGGTAGCTAATTAAGTGTGTTCTTCTCTTAACTAAGAAGGGTAAGAAGTCATACTAAGGTAAGATAAAGGTAAATCACTATTGTATATCAACAAAGTAAAGCTCAGTTATACTTATTTTATATACTACAATATCAGTGAAAACACGGAAGTGTTCATACAGTATTATACAACAAAAGGGGTAGTCAATGACTACCCCTTTGCGGTATTATATTATAGTATACTAGAAGAATCTGTAGTTATACTCTTCTTTCTAGTCTACTCACTATTGAAAGTCTAAATTTCTAACATAGAATGTACCTACCTCAGTATGATTACCTGATCCAATCTGGATATAAATCATATCAAAGTCAGTTCTATCAAATGGAGTACCTCCATTTGCTGCATAGTCTGGAGAATCAAGATTCCATGTCAATGTAGTCCAAGTATCCAATGCGATACCAGTTCCGTCATTGATGTATTCCATGTTATCTGTCCACCATTGCTCAGTTGCACTTCTATCTCCTAACCCAACAATAATATTTGTTGTTAAAGCACCAGAGTAGTCATTAGTACTTGGTAAGTATACATCCAATGATACAGTAGTCATATTAGAGAAGTCTATATCATTCTTTTCTGGAGATGTTTGGAATTGTAACTCTTGGTACTGAGCTGCAGTTCTGTTAAACTGTCCAACATTGTCAGCTCCACCAGCAGGGTCAGCCACTCCATAGTCTATTGTTGATCCAGAGAATATCGTATCTAACAACATGAAGTCAGAAGCATCAGCAGAAGCAAATCCTCTAAATAGTTGTGTAGGAGCAATATCAGCTAAGTCTTCACCAAACGGCTCTACTACGTTTTCTGTTTGTATTTCAGGCTCAAGACTTGCATCAGAATAACTAGCATATCTTATTGGCCAGTATACACCTCCATAATCAAACTCTACAAGCATAACATCGTATCCTGTAAATTCTTCAATTGTTACTCTAGCAGATACTGAAGATTGAGGAGTGATAACCTCTCCCGTAGTTCCTAACTTAGGAATACCGATCCAAGCACCTTCTCCAGTAAGAGTAAGTGTGCTAGTAGACGCCTCATATGCAAATGCGTGAGTTCCTGATAACCATGCAGATACATTATCTCCACAAGCATTGACCATATTAGCTGCAGTAGCTTCAAAACACTGCTCATCAGTATTCTGATCACATCCTGCTACATTGTTGAATAGACCATACTCAGCCCAAAACATTCCATTGTCATTAAATGTGTATGATCCATCTGCTCCAAAAGTAATTTCTTGTCCATATAGACATGGTCTTGATCCATCATTAGAAAGTCCAGGCCAGAATCCAGCTGGATCATCAGCATTTGGTCCTACTGACATACATACACCTTCTCTGAATAGCTTCCAAGTCTTAGAACTACCTCCAGTTAATAATGCAGCTGCTTCATTTGGATCTGTAATTGTTACAGTCTTACTTGTAGAAGCACTTTGGTCTCCGCTGCTAGCTGTCAATGAAACTGTATAGTCTCCTCCTGCAGCATAAGTATATGTTGGGTTTTCATCACTGGATGTTCCTCCATCTCCAAACTCCCATGCATAAGTATCTGCATTTTGTGAAAAGTTACTAAAGTTTACTGTTGCAAAATCTAGGTCATCTACCGCAAACTGAAAACTTGCAATAGGTGCATCTGTAGTGGTTCCACCTCCTGGCTCATCGTCATCACCACAAGATGTCAACATAGCTAATGATAGTATAGCCATGGAAAAAACAAAATAATTCAATATTTTCATAGTAATAGTTTTTTATAAAAAGTAATAGTATAGATTTCTTCGATATAAATTCAGTGTCGAAAATTAGTGCTTTATTTTAGATATGTATACACTAAACGTAGTAAAAAAAGGACTTAAGAGGGTGTTGTCTTATAATTGTCTGGCTAATGTTTTGCAGTATTATCCTCAAATCTTTGGACTTAATCCTGATAAATAAGCGACAGTGCTAGTGATAATCACAGTATATGGTCATATTCTAAAGTTTATGTTGGTTGGTTGCCTTATTCTCTTAGTTTTCCCGTAAATACATTTACCTTAGGGTTGAGTGGATTACCAGAAGACCTCCTAAAACTCACTATTTGACCTACGTGCCATATGGCATCTGCTATCTGGCCATTTATGAGGTGCCACATTGGATAGGATGATTCTTTTTCTCCTCTTTTGAAAGTCACCGAATGCTGCTCACAAGCAAAGTCAGGATCAAGCAACAACCTCCTCGCTTCATCGAGAAAACCCAAGGTCTCCGCTCTGAGCTGGGTATAAGTCAAGGTATCTGATGACTTTTCTATTGGTAGACCTTTTATCGTCAAATGAGTTGTCCTTGCAAGACTGTGAATATGTTCTAATGTCTCGAGAGCCGTCCTACCACCTTCACTAGGGCTATAAGATAGATCTTTATCTGTAAGACCTTCGCTTGCCCAATGATACCTAAATCCCAAACCCTCAATCAATCGCACTATCACAGTACTAGCTGTATACTCTTGAGGATAATCTGGAATGGTGAAAAACGGTAGTGTGTCCATGACTTGTGCTTTGGTGGAGATACTCATTGCTAACAATAGAGCTAGACAGGCAATTCTACTAGCTCTCATGGATTCTTTCGATTTGTGCTCCAAGGGCATTTAACCTAACATCTATATTCTCATATCCCCTGTCTATCTGGTTGATATTGTAAATCTTACTTTCAGATTTTGCACTTAGAGCAGCTATCAATAGAGAAACTCCAGCTCTAATATCTGGCGAAGTCATGGATATTCCTTTGAGTTGGTACTTGCGTTCATTACCAATGACTGTAGCTCTATGCGGATCACAAAGTATAATCTGAGCTCCCATGTCTATCAGTTTGTCTACGAAGAATAACCTACTCTCAAACATTTTTTGATGAATCAAGACACTGCCTCTTGCCTGAGTAGCTGTAACGAGTAGGATACTCATCAAGTCTGGGGTAAATCCAGGCCATGGTGCATCATAGATAGTCATGATTGAACCATCGATAAATGTCTGTATCTCATATATTCCTTGTTGAGGGATATGAATATTATCTCCTTGGATGTCTAGTTTGATTCCTAATTTTTCGAATGTGGTTGGGATATTTCCTAAGGCTGGGACATTGACATCTGTAATGGTTATGTCCGAGTTTGTCATTGCAGCTAGCCCGATAAAACTCCCAATCTCTATCATATCTGGTAGTAGCCTATGCTCAGTACCATTGAGTGAATTAACCCCCTCTATCGTCAATAGATTAGAACCTACTCCTGATATCTTTGCTCCCATCCTATTCAGCATTTTGCATAGTTGCTGTAGGTATGGCTCACATGCTGCATTATATATTTGAGTAGTTCCCTCTGCCATGACGGCTGCCATGACGATGTTAGCTGTTCCTGTTACGGATATCTCGTCCATGTGGATGTATGTACCTTCGAGGTTGCTTCCATCTAAAAAGAAGTTGTCCTCCTTTTCTTCATAAATAAACTTGGCACCAAGCTTTTGAAAAGCTAAAAAGTGAGTATCTAGTCTCCTCCTACCAATTTTGTCCCCGCCTGGCTTTGGTAAAAATGCCTTTCCGTACCTAGCCAATAATGGTCCAAGTAACATTACCGAACCCCTAATCTTTCTTGCCTCTGCTTGATAATCCATCGAAGCAAAGTACTGGAGATCAATATCCTTGGCCTGAAAAGTATAGGTATTCTTGTCTATTCGTTCGACTATTACACCTAGTCCACTGAGTAGAGATATGAGCTTTTGTACATCCACAATGTCTGGTATGTTAGACATCGTCACTTTTTCTGCTGTCAATAAGACGGCACTAATGACTTGTAGAGCTTCATTTTTGGCACCTTGAGGTGCTATATTGCCACTTAAGCTGGCATTTCCTTGTACAATAAAGGCTTGATTTGACATAATATGAGTTATAGCAATGAGAGGGTAAATATATTAAATAAATTTATAATATGATGATAAGTTTTCTGTCTTAGGCTAGAAGCCTAGAATCTCTTACTTTTACAATCAAAACTTGACCTCTTCTATGACTAAACTGCCCATACTTGCCAGAAATGTTTGTCACCTCACTGATGCTCGATATTTCGCAGCCTTAGAGGCAGATTACATTGTTTTTAACCTTGACCCTTCTAGCCCTGATGGGATAGACCCAATGCTCTTCCATGGGATAGTAGACTGGGTAGCTGGTTCGACAATAGCCGTAGAGATGGCGCCTGATGGTTTTGATCAAAAGATACATCGACTCTCGAGCGACTCCACTTCTAATCCTCAAGTTCTTCAACTAGACTTTGCAGATATTCAACATGCTATACCTCAGGTTGATGCTTATATCATAAATCTCAGTCCAGACCAAGCTTCAGAAGAAAATTTGCAGGTGATTGATGCAACATTTCCCAAAGCAAAAGTGTACATACAATGTGAGTTGACTTCTATACTTATTACTACCCTGCTTTCCACATTTCCAACCTTTGGCATCGTCCTACTTGGTAGTGCAGAAGAAAAAACAGGGATCAAAAGCTATGCAGACTTAGACGAAATCCTAGATTTGATTGAATTGGATTAGTACAGCCCTATAATTACCTAACTCTAACGACCATAATGATGAGACATATAGTATCCATTTGTATCCTTACCCTTATTTGCCAACAGGCAATTGCACAAACCACAATTACTCTAGATAGTACCATTCTCCAAGAACGGGTTATCGCTGTAGGAGTCAATGTTCCGTGGGAAATACTCTGGGGTCAGGATGATCATATTTGGTTTACAGAAAAGATTGGTACAGTCAAGAGAATTGACCCTTTGACTGGTTTCGTTACTGAGGTATTATCTCTAACTAACGATGTTGAGTCAGATGCTGAGCCAGGGTTGTTAGGCATGGTGTTACATCCTGACTTTGAAAACAATCCTAAAGTGTACCTCGTCTATAACTATGTCCAAGGTGCATTCGACCTTGGAGAGCGGTTGGTAAGTTATACTTGGAATGGAACGGAATTGATAGACCCAGTCACCCTCATTGATGATATCCCAGCTGCAGGCATACACAATGGATCAAGGCTGCTATTTTCCAAAGATGGTAAGTTACTTATGACTACCGGTGATGTTGGTAGTGGCAACCTGTCTCAAGATATGACTAGCCTTAATGGTAAGCTCTTAAGGATCAACCCAGATGGCAGCGTCCCAACAGACAATCCTGATCCTACAAGCTATATCTACTCCTATGGTCATAGGAACTCACAAGGGCTGACCTATGGTCCGAATGACATACTCTACTCTTCAGAACATGGGGCTCAATCATCAGACGAATTCAACATCATAGAAGCAGGAAGAAACTACGGTTGGCCAAATGTCCAAGGTGAGTGCAATACCACAACAGAAATCAACTTTTGTAATGCTAACAACGTCCGAGAACCACTAGCAGAGTGGTCACCTTGCGTTGCTGTTAACGACCTTACCTATTATAATCATGATGGTATCCCAGAGTGGAAAGGCAAAATGCTCATGGCAGTATTGGGTGGCTTTGTCAAGCAACCTAGGATATCAGTACTCTCGTTAAGTGAAGATGGATTGACAATGGAAGGTGAAGAGGAGTTCTTTGATAATTATGGAAGAATCAGAGATATCTGTGTCAACCCACATACTGGTGCCATCTACTTTGCTACGAATGGAGACTTCTATCCAAGTTCGGGTCCTAATACGATAGTGGAATACTTTCCGCAGGTTATCTCAAGTAGTGAGGATATTCCCGAGGACAAGTCATTAATCAAGGTTTATCCAAATCCTGCTAGACAGAATACATCTATTACTCTGACTGCTGACGCATCCATGGTCAATGCATCTTATGAAGTAATCAATTACAATGGAAAAGTATGGGCTAATGGTAGCGTAAACAAAAGTACCACAATAAGCACTCAAGGTCTGCCAGTTGGTAATTATTATATAAAAGTGAGTAATGCACAAGGTGTTACCACTAAAAAGCTTATCATTCAGTAATAACATATTGGATGGAGAGAATACTAGGAAGATATCGAGGAACGAAGGATGGGCCATTGCTGGTACTCATCGGTGCTATGCATGGCAATGAGCCAGCAGGAGTAAGAGCAATAGAGTTACTGCTTAAGATGTTAGAAGTAGAACCAATCACTAACCCTGACTTTGCCTTGTCTGGGAATATCATTGGGCTCATTGGCAACAAAACAGCCTACGAACTAGACCAACGCTTTGTAGATAGAGACATGAATCGCTGTTGGTCAAAGGAAACTATAGAAGATAAGACTCCAACCCTCTCTGAAAGCAAGGAAATCCAAGAAGTATACAGAATCATCAAAGAAGAAATCGAGCTTACTGGGTCTCAAGAGGTTATCGTCATGGACTTACATACTACATCTTCTCACCAAGGAATATTCTCTATACCTTCTGAATCGGAAGAAAGTCTAAGAATTGCAAAGCAACTCCATGCACCAGTGATACTAGGGATTGCAGAGGGTTTAAAGGGCACCAGCTTGCACTTCTTCAACAAGGAGAATATGGGTGTCGATTGTACTCCTATAGTCTTCGAGTCTGGGCAGCATGAAGAAAACCTTTCGATTAATAGGGCTATAGCAGCTATTATTAACTGTATGCGAACAGTCAATATGGTCAAGGAAGAGCATGTAGAAAATGTCCACGACAAAATCCTTATTGAATTTTCTACACCTTTGCCTAAAATAGCCTTACTGATCTATGGACATGGCATCTCTAGAGAAGATAACTTTGCGATGAAGCCGGGATATGTCAATTTTTCACCTATAGAAAAAGGTGATTGGCTGGCCAATGACAAAGCTGGCAAAATACTTGCACCCTATAGTGGTAGACTCCTCATGCCGCTTTATCAAACCCTAGGTGAGGATGGTTTTTTTATAATAAAAGAAGTCTCTTGATAACAGAACAACAAATAGATAATATCATCTCTTCCTTAGAAAGGAAAGATACTGGCGAAATACTTAGGCAGGAGTGTTTCAATAAGTTTGGACCTTACTTTGACTATGCTAAAAATGACTCTGAGATTCTCTTTGATGAGGAATTGGACTATATGTTTTCGATGCTTTGTCTCATCATACTTTCTGCATTTGACAAGGTAGAAGCGCTGGATCTAGACCACATCCAAGAACTAGAAGAAAAAAACTGGGAGACTCTCTATACTCATAAGTCAATCAAGTCTACATTTGATGTGTACTTTGAAGGTTATGAAGAAGAAGACTTACTGGCCTATGTAGAAGATGCTCTAGTATTCGACAAAGAGAGTGAAGAAGAGATGGAGTTTCTGACAAATGTCGGTACAGAAGTCATCATGGTCAAAGCCAAATCACTTATAGATTACTCTATTGAATTAAGCAATGTCAAGTTGGAAAAATAAATATAGTCACCTCAAGGCACCGCTAGCACGGCACTATGTCCACTCTCAGTACATGGACATTTTTGGAGTCGTGCTCATACTAATAGTCTGTTATTGGCGGAAGTTTCATCAGACTCTCTACTATAAAGGTGAGTTGATGTTCAATGTCACAACAGACTTTAACTCCCTAGTCAATCAAGGTGCCTTACCCATTGGTATATTCTCTATGGTAGCGGCAACTATCTCTGTCTTGTCTGGGAGGTTTACCGCCAAGCAAAACAATCTAGGTAATGTCCTGAATATTGTCATCGCCGTAACTTCAGGAGTCTTGGACTACCTCTTTGGTAATCACTCCGCTGTAATCACCTACCCTGTGACATTCTTGGTGGCGAGTTATGCAACCTATAAATGGTCTACTGGTATCAAAATCAGACCACTTGATCGTCAGTACTACATATTAGTCGCACTTAGCTTGGTCATTGCCTTTTCATTAGTGCATCTTGGGTTTTACTTATTCGGCGGGAAGGAAGGACTCTTTTTTAGGAATACCGTCGGTGTAGTCTTCGGACTATCCTTGGCTGGTACTGTAAGCAATGCATTCAAGTACAAGGAGACTTGGTTTAATTGGTTGCTCTACAATATCGTCCAACTGATTAAGAACTTCCTACAAATGAACTTTGCCAATGTGGTAAAGTATATCTTCTACATTATTAGTGTAATTATTACTTACATTGATTGGGCATGGAATGGTGATGTAGACAAGGAGCCCAGTGCATAATAATGTAGCTTGTAGCAGAACATCTCTTAACTTTACTGTTCTATCTTCAAATACTTTGTTGTTATTTGTACATTGAATAAACAGTAGTAATCTTATATCATGAAAATACTCTCTTGGAATGTCAACGGAATCCGTGCAGCCGTCAAAAAAGACTTCATCAACCAATTTAAGACCTTCGATGCTGACCTCTTTTGTGTTCAAGAAACTAAGGCGCAGGATGACCAAGTACTTGAAGCCCTTACTGAGCTTTCTGATTACCATATAGTTACTAACTCTGCCACTAAGAAAGGGTACTCTGGTACTGCCATCATTTGTAAGGAAAAGCCACTATCCACATTCGTAGATATTGGTATTGAAGAGCATGATGATGAAGGTAGGGTTGTAGGAGTAGAAATGCAAGACTTCTACCTAGTCAATGTCTACGTACCAAACAGTGGTGCTGGAATGAAGAGACTTGACTACCGAGGCACTTGGGATATTGCTTTTGCAGATTTTCTAGCAGGTCTCAAGGCAAAGAAGCCTGTAATAATTACGGGAGACTTCAATGTAGCCCACAATGCCATAGACCTAGCCAATCCTAAGTCCAACTATAATAAGACAAGTGGATATACTCAGAAGGAGATTGATGGTTTCTCTCATATCCTTTCTCAGGGTTTTGTGGATAGTTACCGAGCTCTCTATCCAGAAGAGGTTGTCTATACTTTCTGGAGTTTGAGAACTGGTGCTAGGGCCAGGAATGCAGGCTGGAGGATCGACTACTTCCTAGTCTCAGAACCGTACTTTGACCAGGTGAAGGATGTGATAGTCCATACGGATATCATGGGTAGTGATCACTGCCCTCTAGAACTCCAACTCAACTAACACAGAATGTCAATTCATACTAATCTCATACTAGAAGCTGATCAACGGTTGAGACAAGAGAGCCTTGATAGGATAGTACAATGTCTTGAATTGCTTAACCAAGACCAAGTCTGGTACCACCCAAATAACAATGTCAATAGTGTTGGTAACTTGGTTCTACACCTGTCGGGAAATATCAGGCAATACTGCTGCCATGGGATAGGTGGTCAAGTGGATGTAAGAGATAGGAATGCAGAGTTCGTCAGTGAACAAGACATAGCTAAGCAAAGTCTAGTAGAACGTATCACAACCACAATCACTGATGCCCTCGAAGCTATCAACCAGCAAAACGTAGAGGATTGGTCAGGGATGATTACTGTACAATGCTTTGAGATGACCAAACTATCAGCACTCATCCATGTCATCGAGCATACTAGCTACCATGTTGGCCAAATCACACAGATGACTAAGTGGTTAGCCGATGTTGATACAGGGTACTATGCAGACATGAAGTTAGACTAGCTTTTAGAATACCAATTGCTTTGTAGTCAGTAGCTTTCCTGTAGTGATATCAATCAAAGAAAGTACTGCTATACCATGGCTATAATCTCTGAGGTCGACTACTTGATATTTCTCTATTGACCTACCTCGTAAGAGCTGCCTTCCTTGCATATCTGCGACTCTGTAGGCATAGTGTACGGCATTTGGATTATAAATCTCGATTAGTCGACTAGAAGAATACTTAACGTCTATGTGTTCTTCTATTATCGGTTCGACGTCAGATAGAATCTCACAGGGTACCTCGCTTGGAGGGTTTTCTATAGTGCCTTCTCCAGATAAGTCTTTGCCTTCAAATCCAGGATAGTCTTTAGCATATTTTTCTCCTCTGAATATATACCAGTCTTCTGGAATATTATACTGCCAAACTATTTCTCCATCGGGAGTAAGTTCAGTCATTTCTGAGTCATCACCTTCTGTGAGTAAGATATTACCATTCGGGAGTACCTTGGCAGCAGAAGTATATTCTGAGTAAAAGTTAGTATGGTCGGTGGTGTATTCACTATAGGTCGCTGCTGGTTCAGCTGGAGCAAATTGCTGACCTTCTTCTCTTTCATATTGTCCACTTGCTGGGTTGTATGGCGTATCTATGATGATGCCTTCTGAGAATCCAGGACTCCTAGTCAATCCATTGTTAAACATAATGAGTTTCCCTTTATGTTCGCCATAGTGAATCCAGTTTGGGTTATGATGAAAGTAGAGAGATCTATCCTCGTCAGTACCATGATCATAGTTTTGTGGATTGCCCCATCTATAGAGTATATCTCCTCCCATACCTGAGTTGCCTCCTGTACTTCCGGCTGCTTCTTCTGTTGTAGTGCTATGGTCTATAATGACTACCTCTCCGATTTTTCTAACGCTTAGTGCTATTTGGTCTAATTCAGCATTATAATCCATACCATTGATCATAAATGACTCCTCAAACGTCCAATCGTAGGTGTATACTGCATCCATATTGAGTAATTGAGGATTGTCTGCTAGGATGCCATAGTTAGGTGCATTTTCATCTCTCTGTTGGATAACGTGGTCTCCCAAACTCCACATCCAAACTATATCTCCAGTATTTCTATCAAGCTCCACCACAGCATCCATTTGATAAGGTGATTCTCCTGCGTCAATAGTATATCCAATGTTTTCAAAATCTGAATCAGTATAATATTGTCTTGCCACACAGAGTAGGTTCTTATTAGGTAGTTCTATGACTTCATACTTCAAGACTATATTGGCAGTTGGTGGATGGGTCACAAACTCGACCAAGTTATCCTCCCAATCTCTGATGTAGACTACACTATTCCTAATATAAATCATATTACCATCAGGTAGAAGTTTGGTGTGTAGCTCTGTAAAATTGACATTCCAAGAGTTGACTACTTCCCCACAATTGTTGATCAAGTAGGTCTTTTCTGTAGTTTCAAACATAGCATACCCATCAAGAGAGGCATCCTTATAGACCTTAAGTCCCGGTTGTGCCTGCAGTATAATGCCGATGCTAAGTAATATACCCAGGAAGATGTACCTGCTATTCATAGTCTATTATATTGAGTACTTAAAGCTAATAATTTCAAGCTGTTACTACCTGTTTTTCACAATTTATTAGTCTATAATCTGACATTCTAAACAACAATTTGGCGTGATATTAGGTATTACATTGTAGTATGAAGTTGTATAGAGTCATTTCCTTATTCATAATCTCTTTTCTACTCACTTATGTAGGTGTGGCTCAAGATGTGATGAGTGGTTGTGTCAGTATCGATTTTGAGGCTATCAACGGAGAGCCAGTATTCGACGGAATGGTTGTGAGTGACCAGTATTTTGAAAACTTTGGTTTGACATTTAGCTTAGAAGATGGTACCTCTCCTCTCATAGCGCAAGTAGGACCACCAACAACTGCATTTGGAGGTCCTGGTGGAGGATTTAATGGTTCTGATACTCCAGCTCCAGGTGTAAATATTGGTCAGTTCTTTCTTACAGATGATGGAGTACTTGGTGGGCTTACTTCACCTGCATTGATTCTGGATTTTGTTAATCCATTAGACAGTATTGCTGGGTGTATTCTTGATATAGATTTTGACGAAACGTTCATTATGCATGCCAGAGATATAGATGGCAATGTCCTACTTGCAGATACGATTAGGGCAGGTGATCCAGGTACAGGTGACGGTGCCCTATCTTGTTGGGGATTTAACCTTGAAGGTTGCGAAGGGGCTATTTACTCTCTGAGGATGGAAGGCACTAGAGAGAGTCCAGGAGCTTTTGGTCTAGGCGTCGATTTTTTAAGTTTTTGCCTTTCAGGCATTGACCTGGTTAATAACATTGTACCGATAGTTCAAAACACCTTCTGTGACCTTGAGAATGGGTCGATTACCCTCACTAATCAAGTAGGTACACCACTTACCTACTCCATAGACGGCATTAACTTCCAAGAAAGCAATGTCTTTGAGAATCTAGGTCCTGGGGCTTATACCATATTTGTTATGAATGAAGAAGGTTGTACGGGACAAATAGATCTACCTATCCTTGTAGATGTTCCCCTCAATACGGATGACCTAGTCATAGAGCAAACTACCTGTGGAGAGAGTAATGGGTCTCTTTTTGTATTGTCTAATGGTGAAAGTGGCAACTTGTATTCACTTGATGGGATCAATTATCAAGAAGGACAACTGTTTTCTGACTTATCGCCGGGTGATTATACCCTGACAAAGGTCGATCAATATGGCTGTGACTATTTTGAGTCTTTCACTATAGCGCCAAGTTTACTTCCAAGTTTAGACCTTGTAACTGCTGTTGATGAATACTGTTCCTTGAGTGATGGAATCATAGAAGTGGCGGGCACACCATCTTCAGGAGTGGCATCATACTCACTCAATGGCAGCGAATATCAAGAACAATCTATATTCGAAGAATTATCAGCTGGTAACTACACTGTATCTATGACAGATAGCGATAGCTGCATATTGACTCTCAATATTATGCTAGATAACATTGGTAATGTCCTGATAGAGGAGGTTACAATCACAGAACCAACCTGCGAAGTTAGAGAAGGGAGCATATCCATCATCGCAAGTGGTGGGATTGGAGAACTGCAATATACTATTGACGAGGGTGAATATCAGGACATTGGATTGTTTGAATCTGTAGAGCCAGGAATGCATACGATAACTGTACAAGATGCGACTGGCTGTAACATCAATGAGACCATAGAAATTGCTGTACCTGATTGTCCAGTATTTATCCCAAACATCTTTTGCCCTTCTTGTGGTGATGGCGAAAATGCAGTATTTACAATCAATACTACTAGGCTTTACGATGTGCAAATACTAGATTTTGAAATCTATGATAGATGGGGTAATCTGATTTTTAAGTCTGGTAACGACTCTGTGAGAAATGGTAGCATCTTTTGGGATGGCACATTCGATGGTATTGCTGCTGAGATTGGTGTCTATGCCTATCGCATCAACATCCTACACGAGAATGGTCAAGAAGACGTACTACATGGTGATATCACACTATTGAGATAATAGTACTCTTAAGTAATCATTCTCTGTTATGCTTGCAGAGGACTCCTTGCTCATATCGTTTAACTACTTGTAATTTCCCTTTATACTGCTCAACTTCATTTGAAAAGATGTAGTAATAATCTATCGAATCTGCTACTACTAATGTTTTGCTATAAGGCATGAGGTCAACACCCTTTGCCTTACCCGTAGAGCAATAATACAGCAATGAAGGGTGAAACTTCCAATGACAACTTACTACCTGCCTTTCGCTATCTTGACGCTGTATGAAATCCAAGACTTCTTCATTGTTAGTGTCATAATACCATTCTCTGACCTGGTCAGATCTATAACTTTGCTGTATATGAACTATACAAAAGAGGAGTAAACAGAGTTGTAACATTGTAAGCCAAATCCATGCTAAAGAGTCTTGTACACTATAGAAAACAAATACCATGAGCAACCAATACATGACCCAATAAGACTGCGCAGTTCTTCCAGATAGGAAGGGTGTATCTAACAAAATTGACTGCCCACTATTAATACAAAACATGGCAAAGGTCAATGTAAATACTAGGACAAGTGGATCTTTGAGCGATGCCCTTAAGCCAAGCCTGACTAGCTTAGAGATGACATAGGTTGATATCAATAGTAAGCTAATAAGTATAATTACTGACCATGTCTTTGCTTCTACTCCTAAGATGGTATAACCAGTACAATACTTCCTCACTAAAGAGCTGAGAGTGTCTTGGTAGAATCCGTTATTAGTCCAATACTGAAACTGGTTAGTACTAGTCATCTTCTTAATAGGTGTATAGATCAAGGCCGCATATCCTAGAAGACCAATACTAATCCCAAGAAGTTGCTGCCAAAAATGACCTCCTCTTTTCCGAAAGACAAAGAGATAAATCACACACATCTTCACGAGAGCTAATACGTAATGCAAGGCTGTAAAAGAAGCATAAGCGGCGAGCATTGCAATTGGGATGGCTGCAAGTATTCGTCTGTGGTTTGTATCCACTGCACCTTGAAGAAAGCTGGATGCTGACACAATGAGCAAGGCATTAGACATTGCATAACCGCGACTTAAACTATAGAAGTCCAAGCTATATAGAAAAGATACAAAGAATAGTGAAAATGCAAGACAAGTCAGCGGATGACGAATCCACTTTTTCAATATCTTATGAATACCGAAAGCAGCTAACACCCAAGAAAGCATACTCGCTAACCTCACAACGATCTTTTCTTGTCCAAAGACGGCTAGGTTGAACTTAGTCAGTAGTGTGTTGAGAATATGATTATTCGGCCAATTGTCTGGATACATCATAATCTCCCAGGCGGAATATCGGCTATAGTGGACTGCTGTTGCTACCTCGTCATGAGTAATTGGTATAGTACATGCCTTATAGACTATACTAACCAAAGCTATTACTAATGGAGTAAGAATACAGAAGGTGGATATTTGTATTGCCTTGATTTGCATTGAGTGCTATAAATATAACAAAAAAGGCCCTGAACATAGTCCAGAGCCTTTGGTATCTTAGTCAACCATAGTTATCTCTAAGTATGGAATCTTATCTGTTATTCTTATCCGATAAATGGAGCAATTACTAGTGCTACCACAGACATCAACTTAAGTAAGATGTTAAGTGATGGTCCTGATGTATCCTTGAATGGATCACCTACAGTATCACCAACTACTGTTGCCTTGTGGGCTTCAGATCCTTTGTAATGCATCTCTCCATCTATCTCTACACCTTCTTCAAACATCTTCTTAGCATTATCCCAAGCTCCACCTGCGTTAGACTGGAAGATGGCCATAAGGACACCACACACCGTCACTCCTGCAAGTAGTCCTCCTAGCATCTCAGCTCCACCACCAAATCCAATTACTACTGGTGATAGTACTGCGATAAGCCCTGGCAAGATCATTTCTCTAATAGAAGCTTTCGTAGAAATCTCTACACACTTGTCATACTCTGCCTTACCATCAGCTGCATCAAAAGTATCTTGGTCAGCCTTAGACCAATCTTTCATATCTGTTCCGTCATTTTTCTTCATTACTGCAAGAGCTGCTTTCAACTCAGGAATATCTTTGAACTGTCTTCTTACCTCGTTGATCATGTCCATTGCTGCTCTACCTACCGCATTCATAGATAATGCTGAGAACAAGAATGGAAGCATACCACCAAGTAATAGACCAGCCATTACGATAGGGTTAGCAATATCGATACTAGTAATACCTGCTGTTGCCATGAATGCTGCAAATAATGCTAGTGCAGTCAATGCTGCAGAACCAATTGCAAATCCCTTCCCGATTGCTGCTGTAGTGTTACCTACTGCATCCAACTTATCCGTTCTCTGTCTTACTTCTTTTGGTAGGTCAGCCATCTCAGCAATACCTCCAGCATTATCAGCAACTGGTCCATATGCATCTACCGCAAGTTGGATACCTGTGTTAGCAAGCATACCTACTGCAGCAATTGCAATACCGTATAACCCTGCAAAATGATGAGCCCCGATAATCGCAATACAAAGGATGATGATTGGAAGTGCAGTAGAAATCATTCCTACTCCAAGACCTGCGATGATGTTAGTCGCTGCACCTGTCAATGATTGCTTTACAATAGACAATACCGGCTTAGTTCCCGTACCTGTATAAAACTCAGTTACTATACCGATCAATAGACCTGCTGCTAAACCAAATAATACAGCCCAAAATACGCCTAAGCTGTTATATACAATACCATTGAAAGTCCATTCTGCTGGCAACATCCAATTAGATATAAGGTATGTCAATACTAGCATGATACCAGCAGCGACGAATTCTCCTCTATTCAATGCTTTTTGTGGGTCACCACCTTCTCCAACTTTTACGAAGAAGCACCCAATGATGGATGTAAGTATACCAGCTGATGCAAGCACCAATGGCAACAATACTGCTGACAATCCACCAAATCCATCTGTCCATGCTCCACCAGATACTTGAGCTCCTGCGATAAATACAGCTCCTAGTACCATTGTTCCTATGATAGATCCTACATATGATTCGAATAAGTCAGCTCCCATACCTGCTACATCTCCTACATTGTCACCTACGTTATCCGCAATAGTTGCAGGATTCAGTGGGTGATCTTCTGGAATACCAGCTTCTACCTTTCCTACAAGGTCTGCTCCTACGTCTGCTGCTTTAGTATAGATACCTCCACCTACTCTTGCGAAGAGTGCGATAGATGATGCTCCAAATGAAAACCCTGTAATGACTGTGATCACTTTATTCACTGCTCCAGCAGTTTCAAGTCCCCACATAGATGAGTAGACAAGTAATAATGTTCCAAGACCCAATACTCCAAGTCCTACAACACCCATTCCCATGACTGCTCCTCCACCAAAGGCAACCTCTAGTGCTTTTCCTAGTCCAGTTCTTGCAGCGTTAGTTGTTCTGACATTTGCCTTGGTAGCTATCTTCATCCCTAAGTATCCAGCTAATGCCGAACAAAATGCTCCTAGTATAAATGATACCGCCACGAGTGGTGAAGACTCTTCGTTCATTCCACTCCATGCCATCAAGCATGCTACAACGATGACGAAAATCGAAAGTACCTTGTACTCTGCCTTAAGAAAGGCCATTGCTCCGTCAGAAATATTCTTGGCAATCCTTGCCATCTTATCCGTCCCGACTTCTTGCTTTGATACCCAAGCAGATTTCCAGAAAGTAAATAATAACGCTATTACACCAAATACTGGAATAATATAAATAATGTTTTGATTCATAAATCGATTAGTTTACAAGTTAGTTAGATTAAAACCGTTTCATTAAAATTCAAGCAAAAGTACAGTTAATTTGGGGTATTGCAAATGTTCACCCAACTAATCTATAGTGTGCCAACGTCTTACAAATATATAAATACTGTTACTATGAAATATTTTATGTTTTTATCCCTCCTGTTACTAGTGATTGCTTGCCAAGAAGCCGAAACTAGTGAAGCTATTCCTTCTGATTGGGTTTTGCTTACGCTAAATACTGGGGATACCTTCGAAGTGCCAGATAGCTTTGCCCTCGAAACACTACAAGGCATTGATACTTATGTTGGTAAAATAGCTTCTCCATCTGTAGAAATATTCTTTGATATCGGGTGGCTTGCTGGTGAGTATGTCAGTGCAGAAGATGATGAGGTGACCTGTGACTTTGCTACTATTGAATATTGCTACAACACAACTGAGGATCAGATCAGAGCCACCTTTGCAGAAGCAGGACCAGCTAACTTCACTTCCTCGAAAGAGAACGAACAACTCTTTCTAGAAATCATGGGTACATTTGTTAACAATTAATTGATCAGTTTGATTTCTATCTGTTTGTCTTCAACAAGCTCAAACTTGGTCTTATCGAAAGAAGGGGCCTTGAATATTGGTTTGATATTATTGGAGAAACCGTAACCTTCTAGCGGTAAGCCTATCATATTGAAGTTAAACTCTTCGTCCATATTCGCATCATGACTGAGGGCTATAGCATAGTCTCCATGTGTTAGGTCTTTGAATTGTATAGTCACTTGATGGTCTGTCACTCTTTCGACTATATGTCTATACATGGAATTATCTTCAGCGAAACCTTCTGCCTTATTATATAGAGCTACTCTCACCTCTCCGACTACTTCATCAATAACAATGACAATGACGCTAAGATTGGCTGTTTGTGCTGTAATCTGGGCTGATGATGCCAATGTAATTATCATAAAAAGTACAAAACGTATCATGTGTCTAATAACTTGGTGTTGAATCTATCTATTTTATTTAGTCTTACTTTTTAGAATATTCTAAGCCTTTAACAGCAGAGTGTACTACTTTCTTATACATTACAAAAGAGATCTCTAACTAGTTGATTAACTTAATGTTAATCTCTTGATCTTCTATTACTTCAAACTTCGTTTTTTCAAAAGAAGGAGCCTTAAACACGGGTCTTACATTGTTAGAAAACCCAAAGCCTTCGGTTGGAAATCCAATAAAGTTGAAATTTGGTTGCATATCCATATTAGCGTCATGAAGCATCGAGATGGCATAATATCCAAGCGGCAGGTCTTCGAACACTAATACATGTTCGTTTGCAGTCACTGGATGAATGATGTAGTCATACATATAGTTCCTATCTGGAAATCCATCAGGCTTGTCAAATATTGCCACTAATATTTGTCCTTCCACCTCATCTATGTTTGTCACATGGATGGTCAATTTAGCATTTTGTCCCATTGAAGGTAAGGATAAAGCACAAAGTAATGTGAATACTACTATACGATTCATGATGGAATAACTCTAAGTCTAGCGATTAAATTCTAGAAAAGCTTGTTTTGACAAAATTTTAAGAATGACTATTGTTACTTCCACTTGATATTACACCCAGCACTTGGGTATTGTGGTTCAGGCGCAGCTTCTCCAATAAGGATATTATCCAGAGCTGCCCTCATATCTTCTCCTGTAAGTGGAATACTGTTCCCTGGTCTAGAACCATCTAACCTGCCTCGATATGCTAGCTTACGATCTCCGTCAAATATGTAAAAGTCCGGTGTACATGCTGCATCATATGCTTTTGCCACTTCTTGGTGCTTGTCATAGAGATATGGAAAGGGAAACTTAAGCACCTTGGCTACGATTCGCATTTTGTCAGGGGCATCGTCTGGATAGTTATCCACATCGTTGCTACTAATTGCAATGAAGGCAACACCCCTACTCTTGTAGTCATTTGCCAATCTAACTAGCTCTGGATTGACATGTATTACAAATGGACAATGATTACAAATAAACATGACAACTGTTGCTTTTTCAGAAGCTAGGTCGTCAAGCGAATAGTAGTTGTCAGTGACGACATCCTTAATATGAAAGTTAGGCGCTTGTGTTCCGATAGGTAACATTGTAGATTCTACTAGAGACATAGGACGTATGAATTTAGTGTAAAAATACTCTATGTGTTGCTATGTGTCGGCTTGTTGACCCGTTTATTTATCCTCTGTACTCTGATACTCTTCGAACAAAAGAGCATTGGGTAGTGGGTTGTCTGCAGTCTCATTCGTAAACATCGTACTAGCTATCCACCAACGATCTTGGGTGTAGACCAATTGGTAGCTATTGACTCCTCTAGCTTCATACGACCCATTCGGAGTCTTACAGTGAAATGTTTGAAAGACTTGGGCGATATCATTGAACTTGTTGACTTCAAGACCGATGACGACTTCTTCAAAACCTTCTTTGGGATATTGTGGACCAAAGTACCTCACGAATTCTTCTAGGTTCAGTGTTCTGACTTGTCTGTGTGGAGGAGCTTTGTGGTTAATTGATATCTTCTGAGCTGTAGGCAAAAACAGGTTGCGATACTCATCCCAATTAATCTCTTCTCCTTTTTTACAAGAGATAAACTCTAACATTTTAGCTGTGATTGCCTCCGGTGATTGTAAGGCTAGACTATCTACTTGAGCATTGGCATAGGTAATACTCACTATCAGACAAATCATAATACTCTGAATTCCCTTGTTCATAATTAAGCTTTTTCAAAGATAGTATACCGCTATTCGTGTGAGTAGTCATCTTATACAAACAGGGAAAACAATACTACAAACCCTAGCTTAGGACATTTTGAAGAAGTAGATATCCGAGTTATTTCTCAAGATATTCTTCACTTGGAATTCATTGCCTTGATTACTACACTCTTCCATGAAGTCAAAGATTACACAACTCTTCGGCAAGCCTGAGAAGATCAAGGAAAAATAATGGTTTTGGTATGGTTGGATATCCGTCCACGTCGGAAACATCGAAATCTCCTCAATATGGACCAATTCTGACCTATGTGCAGAATGTTGATCATAGAGGTAGGTAGTCGGCCATATTCTAATACGGCTACCCCACATACCAGAATGATAAAGGAAGTGGAGGACTACTTGTCCCATTTCTTCACTCTTAGTCATCAACTCATTGAGTAAGTCTGGAGCTATCTCAATCTTGGGTTTATCTATGATGGTAACTGACATAAGAGTCCAAATTTACAATATCAGAGTCTCAATATCGCATAGCAAATCAACATCTTCTAAAACTCTGTACATGTCGAGTTATGCAATGCTGATATTCTACCAATCTACCTACAATCCCAAAAAGTAAATACGAATGCTCTAGTAAGGGTCCAAAACCACTACATTTGCATAAATTATAATTGTAATATGTACAGAAGTCATAATTGCGGAGAGCTCAGAAGTAGCCACATCGGACAAGAAGTGACCCTCAGTGGGTGGGTTCAGATTAGTAGGGATCTTGGTGGTCTTACCTTTGTAGACCTTAGAGATCGATATGGTATTACTCAGGTAGTGTTCAATATGGATGATAATGCAACACTCTGCGAACAAGCAAGAAAACTTGGTAGAGAGTTTGTCATCAGAGTAACTGGGACAGTCAATGAGAGGAGTAATAAAAATGCTAACAGACCTACTGGAGACATTGAGATTATTGCGTCATCCTTGGAGATTTTGAATGCTTCTAAAGTGCCACCATTTATCATAGAAGAAGAGACTGATGGAGGAGATGACATCCGTATGGCTTACAGGTACCTCGATATCAGAAGACCAAACGTACAGAAGAATTTGATTTTCAGATCTCAACTGGCTATTCAATCTAGGAAGTATCTTTCAGACCTAGGCTTTATTGAAGTAGAGACTCCAGTCCTAATCAAAAGTACACCAGAGGGTGCAAGAGACTTCGTCGTACCGAGCAGAATGAACCCAGGAGAATTTTATGCCCTACCACAATCACCTCAGACATTTAAACAAATACTGATGGTAGCTGGTATGGATAAGTACTTTCAGATAGTAAAGTGCTTTAGAGACGAAGACTTGAGGGCTGATAGGCAACCAGAGTTTACTCAGATAGACTGCGAGATGTCATTTGTCACTCAAGAAGACATCTTGAATACTTTCGAAGGGTTGACCAAGTCTGTATTCCAAGAGTTGAAAGGTATCGACCTAGGCGACTTCCCGAGAATGTCTTACGATGAAGCAATGGAACGATATGGGTCAGACAAGCCCGACTTAAGGTTCGATATGGAATTTATCGAAATCACTGATAGAGCTAAGGGATATGACTTTCCAGTATTCGACAATAGTGAATATACAGTCGCAATAGTAGCAAAAGGCGCCGCTGACCAATTCTCAAATAAGGATATTAAGAAATTGACAGAGTGGATGCAAAGACCGCAGGTAGGTGCCAAGGGTCTAGTTAATATCAAGTATACAGCAGAAGGTGTAAAGTCCTCTGTTGGCAAATTCTACAGCGATGATGTCTTGAATGAATGGAAGACTGATGTTTTCTCTGCAGAAGACGGTGACATGGTACTCATCCTTACCGGAGAAAAGGAAAAGACTCAAAAGCAAATGAATGTCCTTCGTCTAGAAATGGCAGATAGATTAGACCTTATCAAAGCCGGTGACTTCAAACCACTTTGGGTAGTGGACTTCCCTTTGTTAGAGTGGGATGAAGAATCAGAGAGATTCCATGCGATGCACCACCCGTTCACTTCTCCTAAGGCAGAAGACATGGACAGGATGATGAATGGTGATCATGAGACAATGAAGAGCCTCAGGGCTGATGCTTACGATCTTGTCATCAACGGCTCCGAAATAGGTGGTGGTTCTATCAGAATCCACGATAGAGAACTCCAGTCAAAGAACTTTGACCTACTCGGTTTCTCAAAAGAAGAGGCAGAAGAGCAGTTTGGGTTCTTGATGGGAGCATTCGAATATGGAGCACCTCCTCACGGTGGTATTGCATTTGGGTTTGATAGGTTATGTGCTGTTATGAATGGTCAGAGTTCGATTAGAGACTTCATTGCCTTCCCTAAGAATAGCTCAGGTAGAGACGTCATGATTAATAGTCCGAGTGCTATTGCTAAGGAACAATTAGTAGAGCTTAGTATTGACTTGGATATAAAAGAGAAGCATGAAAAATAAATTGCTAATTATTTGTGTTTTTTGCCTATTTCAACAATTAGCAATTAGTCAAGATTCATCAGTTAATGAGTTTGAACAAGCTAAATGGTCTGTAGGTGGTGGTATTGGATATGATTATTCCATTCTAGGGGTTAAACTGTCTTATCATTTTAAGAACAACAATTTCAGTGTTTTTGGCAGCGGCTCTTTGTTTCCAGCAACTACAATAGGTGCTGAATATACCTTTGCACCAATAGATAAAAACAAACTTTGGTATCCATACATACAAGCAGGGTTAAGTCTTATACAAAAACAACCATTGTCAGTCGAAATTAATGTGCTAAACAGTGATGGAACAAGTCAAACGGGAAGAATAAGCCAATCCAATAATGATCTTGGTTTTTGTGCTTCTATTGGTACTCATTACAATTGGAATAGAACTGAATATTTTAGCATTGCTGCATCATGTAGATATTCTGTTAGTAGGGTTGATATTGAAGAGTTTAATCAACAATTCAATACAAATTTTGAAATACCGGATAAGTTTCTGCTCCGATTTACTTTAGCCTACAACTTTGTTATTGGTGACCATTCATAAATATTCATTTCTAATAACTATACTATACTTTGAACATAGCAACTTTTACATTCAACGGATTCTCTGAAAATACTTACTTACTTTATGATGAGAGTAAGGAGTGTGTGATCTTTGATCCAGGCTGTTCTAATCCAACAGAGGAGCAGGAGCTTGTCAACTTTATTGAAAGTAATAGCTTGACACCTGTAAGGCTGATCAATACACATTGTCACATAGATCATGTCCTTGGTAACAAGTTCGTAGCTGATAAGTATACTCTTAAGCTAGAGGCTCACAAAATAGAAGAGTTAGTATTAGCTGCTGCACCTATGTCAAGCCAGATATACGGGGTGCCTTACACTCCATCTCCTTTGATAGAAGTATTCCTTGATGAGACTCAGCAATTAACCTTTGGAAATACGACATTAGAAATATTCTTCACACCTGGACATAGTCCTGGTAGTCTTTCGTTCTTTCATAAAGAAAGTAAGCAGCTCATCGCCGGTGATGTACTCTTCCAAGGCAGTATAGGTCGTACTGATCTCCCAGGCGGTGATTATGACACTTTGATTGCTAGTATCAAGACACAATTATTCCCTTTAGGTGATGAGGTTAGAGCTTATCCTGGGCATGGACCTAGTACTACTATTGGAGAAGAGAGGGTGAGCAATCCTTTTTTGGTCTAAAATGACAGCTTTGAAACACTTCATTGTATTGTGAATTGATGTCGGTGTTGGTGCAATTGTATACTTTATCAAAAACAAAGCATTTTGAAACAATCAATATCAATAATCGGAGGAGGAACAGCTAGCTTGATGCTTGCTGCCTTTCTTGATTCAAGAATATTTGATATTACTATTTACGAACAGAAGTCAAGTCTTGGTCGTAAGTTCTTGGTGGCAGGAGATGGTGGATTTAACCTAACGCATTCTGAAACTATTGAACACTTTAAGCAACGCTACTACCCTAATGGAGTCCTGGATAAGGCGTTGGATGAGTTTAACAATGAAGATTTTAGAGCTTGGCTTGATCAGGTTGGAATTCCCACATTTGTAGGAAGTAGCAAGCGGGTATTTCCCAAAAGAGGAATCAAACCTATTGAAGTACTAAAAGCCATAGAAACTTACTTGGTCAACAAGGGAGTAAGATTTGAATTTAATAAGCGATTCGTAGGTTGGAAGGTAAATAAGACCATTTTGTTTGATGATAATGTGGAGGTCACTTCAGATATCAATGTATTTGCCTTGGGAGGCGGTAGTTGGAAGGTGACTGGTTCGGATGGTCACTGGTTATCCACTTTTTCTCAAGCTGGCATTCCTATTTCTCCCTTTGTCGCATCTAATTGTGCCTTTGCAGTAGATTGGCCTGCTGACTTGCTAGCTAACTTTGTAGGGACACCTTTTAAGAATATTGCTATCTGTCATGAAGGAAGTATTCAAACTGGAGAAGTCGTAATGACAAACCTAGGATTAGAAGGGAATGCCATCTATGCTCATTCTCATTCAATACAAACACAACTAAAACAAAAGGGACAAGTCCTGATTCACATGGACTTCAAACCTATGTTCTCCCCTAGTCAATTGTTTGACAAGCTGAATAAGTCTAAGTACAACACTACAAAAACCCTGAAAGATATTATCAAACTAAGTCCTTTACAAATTGCGATGCTTAGGACCTTCTTGACTAAGGAAGACTACCTTGACTCTGAAGTGTTGGCAAGTAAGATCTCGAGGTTTCCAATTACAATTGGTGGTTCAGCTCCCTTGGATGAGGCTATCTCTACCTCTGGTGGGCTTCGACTAGATGCAATAGACAACAACTATCAGTTGATCAATAAGGCACAGCAATACTGCATTGGTGAAATGTTAGCTTGGGATGCTCCGACAGGCGGCTACTTGATTCAGGCTTGTGCCAGTATGGGAGTCCATCTGGCTAGGATACTTAATGGTGACATTGAACTCTAGTCCTTCTACTCCCAATTGTGGGGGCATTCTATAATCAAAAAAAGAGGTGACCGGAACCCGACCACCTCTCTATATGCTTTATAACATGTTTAGCAAACTAAGCTAAGTCAAATCTATCAAGGTTCATCACTTTGGTCCAAGCTGCTACAAAGTCCTTCACGAACTTCTTATGAGCTCCATGCGTACCATAAACTTCTGCGATTGCTCTTAGTTCAGAGTTAGATCCTGAGATCAGGTCGACTCTAGTACCAGTCATCTTCACTTCCCCTGTCTTTCTATCTCTACCTTCGAATGCATCTTGGTGGTCAGAAGTAGACTTCCAAGTTATTCCTAGATCCAATAAGTTTTTGAAGTAGTCATTAGTCAATGTTCCTGGATTATCTGTAAATACTCCATGATTAGACTGGTCATAGTTAGTATTGAGTACTCTCATTCCTCCAAGTAAGACTACCATTTCTGGTGCTGTCAAGGTAAGTAATTGAGCCTTGTCTACTAACATCTCTTCTGCTGTGGTTGTATATCTTCCCTTGACGTAGTTTCTAAATCCATCAGCCTGTGGCTCCAAGAATGCAAATGATTCGACATCAGTCTGCTCTTGACTTGCATCTGTCCTCCCTGGTGTAAATGGTACTGTGACCTCTATGCCTGCTGCTTGTGCTGCTTGCTCTATAGCTGTACCTCCTGCTAATACAATGAGGTCTGCGATAGATACCTCTTTTGCAAAGTTGGTTTGGATTCCTTCTAGCACATCAATGACCTTTGACAATTGTGTTGGGTTGTTAACTTCCCAATACTTTTGAGGTGCTAGTCTTACTCTTGCTCCATTAGCTCCTCCTCTTTTGTCTGATCCTCTGAACGTAGAAGCTGATGCCCAAGCAGTAGCAACCATCTCAGATGTACTCAATCCTGACTCAGTGATCAACGCCTTGAGTGCAGTGATATCTGCAGAATCCAATGTAGCTGTTGCTGCTGGAATTGGGTCTTGCCAAAGTAATTCTTCAGCTGGTACTTCAGGTCCTAGATAAAGTGCCTTAGGTCCCATGTCTCTATGTGTCAATTTGAACCATGCTCTAGCAAACGCATCAGCAAATTGGTCTGGATTTTCAAAGAATCTCTTAGATATTTTACCATAACTCGGGTCAAGTCTCAAAGCAAGGTCTGTTGTCAACATTACTGGTGTATGTGACTTGCTTGAATCATGAGCATCTGGTACTATACCTGCTCCTGCTCCTCCCTTTGGTACCCATTGATGAGCTCCAGCTGGACTCTTAGAGAGCTCCCACTCGAATCCAAATAAGTTCTCGAAGAAGTTGTTACTCCATTTAGTCGGAGTAGTCGTCCATGCACCTTCTAGTCCACTAGTGATTGTGTCTCCAGCGTTACCTGTACCGAAGCTATTCTTCCAACCCATACTCTGCTCTTCTATTCCTGCCGCTGCTGGCTCTCTGCCTACATACTTGTCAGGGTCTGCCGCACCGTGAGTCTTACCAAAAGTATGTCCTCCAGCAATCAATGCTACTGTCTCCTCATCATTCATTGCCATTCTACCAAATGTCTCTCTGATATCCTTAGCTGCTGCTAATGGGTCAGGATTGCCGTTTGGTCCTTCTGGGTTGACATAAATAAGTCCCATTTGCACTGCTGCTAGTGGGTTTTCTAAGTCTCTATCGCCAGTATATCTCTTGTCTCCTAACCACTCTGACTCTCCTCCCCAGTAGATATCTTCTTCTGGCTCCCAAATATCAACTCTTCCACCTGCGAATCCGAATGTCTCGAATCCCATGGTCTCTAAAGCTACATTTCCTGTCAATATCATCAGATCTGCCCAAGAAATCTTGTTGCCATATTTTTGCTTGATAGGCCAAAGTAAGAGCCTTGCCTTATCTAAGTTACCGTTGTCTGGCCAACTGTTCAATGGAGCAAATCTTTGTGATCCGCTTCCTCCTCCACCTCTTCCGTCAGCTACTCTATAAGTACCTGCACTGTGCCATGCCATTCTAATGAAAAATGGTCCATAGTGTCCATAATCTGCTGGCCACCATTCTTGAGAGTCTGTCATCAAATCAGCAAGGTCCTGCTTAAGCGCCTTGTAGTTTAGTGACTTGAACTCTTGTGCATAATCAAAATCCTCACCCATTGGGTTAGATAAGTTAGAATGCTGTCTGAGTACATTTAACTTCAATTGGTTTGGCCACCAATCTCTATTCGATGTGCCTCCTCCTGCACTCTTATTAATCATACTGCCACTGAATGGACACTTACTCTCGCCATTCACATTGTAGCTATTGCCTTTATCTTCCATAGTGTTATAATTTTTTACAAAAATAGTCATTATTCATTATTGACAAAAACGATAGTTTCTATAGCTTTATCGTTTTTATGAATAGAAGCCAATTAGAATACATTTTAACCTTGGCCAAACTTAAGAACTTTGGTTTAGCAGCAGAAGCTTGCTATATCTCTCAATCTACTTTGAGTGCCATGATAGCCAAGTATGAGCAACAGATAGGACTTGAAATCTTTAATAGAAAGACTAGACCTATCTCTATTACTCCTAATGGCGAGCAGATCATTCAATCCCTGAAAAACATCAATCGTGAATATCAGTTACTTGACGAGACTGTGAATGAGGTAAAAGGCTTTGAGATCGGTCATTTGAGTATTGCATGTATTCCGACTGTTGCACATTATCTCTATCCTCTTATCCTACAAACGCTTTCTGACACCTATCCAAAAGTGGATTTTGTGATTCATGAATTGACTACTGAGCAAATTGTCAATCAAATAAAGGTAGGTGATATCGATATTGGCATCGTATCTACCCCACTTGAAGATGGCGAACTCCTAGAATATGATCTCTACGATGAGGAATTCTTAGTCTATGACTGTAGTAAGTCACCCAAGTCCAAGCAGTACACAGTATCAGATATTGATATCGAACGTCTTTGGCTGATGGAAGAAGGGCACTGTCTAAGAAACCAAGTTGGCAAAATCTGTGAACTGAGACAGCAGCAACAGGTACAAAGAAACTTAACCTACAATTGTGGAAGCATTTATACCCTTGTCGAAATGGTTAAGATTAACAGAGGCATCACCCTCTTGCCGAGCATGGTCCTCGCCACTAACAAGCACTTTGACCAGAGTAATGTCTACCATTTGGTTGACCCAACTCCCGTGAGAAAGATCGGAATCATTACTCACAAGCGTTTTCTCAAAACTAGGATACTTAAGCAGTTATCTCAGATTATTCAAGATCGAGTCAATAGTTATCTTCCAAAGTCATCCCATGCTAAGATGACACTCAAACCATTTTGATTACTTTACTTTTATCATCACAACATAATCATCCACCATCTTTATTAGAGATTTTAGTTCCATGCCTGACATGTCATGTTTAGGTGGGGTAATTTCGTCTTTTGAAGAATCGATCAAAGTTAAAAGATATGCTGTCTTAATAGCATAACTTACGTTATCCACAGCAGCTCCTACAATCTTTGCATTGATAATACCAACAAGGTTTCCATCATAATCGAATAGTGGTCCTCCTGAATTACCTGCTTGTACCGGTACTGATATCTGATAGTTGCTAACATCATCTTCATACCCTGTCTTAGAACTAATACTGCCTTCTGTAAACTTGACCTCTGTTCCCATTTTTGCTAAAGCCATTGGATAACCCAGTGTAAATACATCTGTACCCACGTCTGCATTTTCTGTGGCGATTGAATACTTAATAGACTCTAGAGGTTGATATTCAGAATCAACTATTTTTAAAATTGCTAGATCATTCTCTTTGTCTTTTATAACAACTTTTGCCTTGAGGTCTTTAGCGCCATTGGATGGCATTTGAATCGATATTTCATTAGCATCTTCAATAACATGGTAGCTAGTAACTACATATCCTTCTCCATCTATAATCAGCCCAGAACCGTTTCCTTCCCAGACAGAAACTAATTCTGTAGTCCTTGCTGGTGGTAATTTCTTCTTTTTGATTTTACCAATGATAAGTCTTGGTCCATTCAATACTCTATAGGGTAGTCCTTGATAATTAGTTACACCTTTCTCACCTTTCATTTCATTGACTACTACTGAATAGTTTTCATCGTCTTCATCGTTTGGACCAAACATTAAAACGAAATCCTCTTTCTTATCGAACCTTATCTTAAGTATGTTGTCTGAGATTTTTATGACTTCTGGTTTTGAATTTTTTTTAATGACTACCTCATCATAAAACTGCTTATTTTCCTTAAAGACTTTTCCTAAGGCTTTTTCCTTTTTAGATAATAATCTTCTTCTTAGTACTATATCATACTGTAGCTCCATTTCCAAGGTATTGAGAGACTCAATGTCCCATTCATAAGCTTCGAATAGTTCTCCCGTAAAATAATTTTGCGAAAATCCACACATTGCAAATCCTAAAAGCGATACCACTATGGTCAATTTTATTACAATACTTTGAATTAAGTAATTCATATTGAACCTATTTGTTCTTTAATTACTCAAATATACTCAAAGCAGGCTACTTATATAATACGGTAGTATTTACTTGAATATAACATCAAACTTAATGTGGCAATCGATCTCTGAGCAAACCATATACATAGGTGCCTAGCATAGCACCAAGAATCAAGACGATCACGACACTATACCCGTTGCCAATTAGAGTGAACATTGGACCAGGACATGCCCCCGTTAGTGCCCAGCCTAGGCCAAAGATTATCCCTCCAAAGAGGTATCTTGGAATGCTCATGGATTTGTCTTTGATATCAATTGGCTCACCTTGCATGGTTTTCATTTGCAAACGTTTGATCAATTGAGTTGCTATGACTCCAACAGCTAGTGCAGACCCAATGATCCCATACATATGAAAAGCTTGAAACCTGAACATCTCTTGAATTCTATACCAACTGATGGCTTCTGACTTAGTCATAATAATACCAAACAGAATGCCTATTGCTAAATATTTTAGATACTTCATGTTACTTCTTGTTTTTAAAAGATGATTGGAAATAAGAGGTGAGTCATGACCAAGCCTCCAATAAAGAAGCCTATGACTGCTATCAATGATGGCAATTGTAAGTTGGATAACCCACTAATGGCGTGACCTGATGTGCAGCCTCCTGCCCACCTAGTGCCAAAACCAATCATAAATCCGCCGAGTACTAGGATAATCAAACCTCTGACTGTCGTGAGAGCCTCCCAACTAAAGAATGCCTCTGGTGCTAAGCCCCCATCAAAAGGTATATTTAGAGCCTCCAGATCTGAAATAGTAGCTTGTGAAAGTGCCAAGTTATCTGGGCTAGCTAATACCGTACTAGCGATATATCCACCAATCACTGCTCCTCCAACGAAGATGAGGTTCCAGATTTGACTCTTCCAGTCAAAATTAAAAAATGCGGCTTGCTTACCTGCTCCTCCAATTGCACACATTGTCCTTAACGTAGAACTCACACCAAAACTCCCTCCTGCCCAGAGTAAGAGAAACATAACCAATGCAATCATAGGACCAGATACATACCATGGCCACGGTTGCGAAATCATTTCTATCATTATTTTTTCTTTTTTAATACATTCCAAATAAACACTTGCTCCTTATCTGAGGGAGTGATGTGCTTTTCTACAAAACTTATTATTATTTCAAACTCTGGAGCAAACAGCGCCAGAATACTCTCCTGATCATGTCTACAGACCTCAAGACCACTGCACATAGTCGGGCCTCCGGCCTTATAAAATGTAGCTAGGAGTAATACACCATCATCTTGCAAGTACTCAATAGCCTTTTGCTTGTATCTAAGTTTTTCTGAATCCTTAGAAAGAAAGTGAAAGACTGCTCGATCATGCCAAACCTCTATTGTTTGGTTCGATTGGTATTCTAGGATGTCTGTATTGACGTACTTCACAGAACTACTCTCAATAAATTTTGATTTACTGAGAGAAAGAGCTGCTTTTGAAATATCGAGTACTGTGATATCAGTGTATCCCAATTCTACCAAGCTATGAGGTAGGTGGCTATCTCCACCACCAACGTCGAGTATTGTTGTGTCTTTACCCCTTGCATAAGTATTTACTAATTCTAGACTTGTAGATGGCACTTCTTGGTACCAGCTTACTTGTGTAGTATCCTTAGTTTTAAATACCGTCTCCCAATGTTGTTGTAACTTACTCACTACAATTATAATGTTGATGGACAGACATAGTCGGTAAGTGGAAGCTTGGTTTCTTTGATTGCCTTAAAGCCTCCTTGCACGTCTATCATATTATGAATGCCTCTTGACTTTAAAATAGAAGATGCAATCACAGAGCGATAGCCACCGGCACAATGAATAAAGAACTTGCCTTCTTTTGGAAATTCTGAAAGATGAGCATTGATATTACCTAGCGGAGTATGCTTAGCTCTATTGATATGCTCAGAAAGATATTCTCCCTCCTTTCTAGCATCGAATATCCTATCTGCATAGTCTTCATATTGCTCATCTAACTGTGACGCAGGCACTGACTCGATGGTTTCTATAGGCATACCTGATGATTTCCATGCTTCAAAACCTCCCTTGAGGTAACCTATAGTATTGTCAAAGCCTACTCTTGATAGTCTTGTGATGGCCTCTTCTTCTCTCCCTTCTGGTGCAATGAGGATGATCGGTTGCTTAACGTCTACGATCAACTCTCCCACCCATGGTGCAAAACTCCCATCTAGGCCGATAAAAATACTGTTCGGTACATGTCCTTGCGTAAATTCTTGAGGCTTTCTGACATCTAACATCAGCGCTTCTGTCTCCGTAGCTACGACTTCGAACTCTCTTGGAGAGAGTGCCTTCATCCCTGACTCTATAACTGTGTCTATGCTTTCGTAGCCTTCTTTATTCATTTTCACATTGAGTGGAAAGTACTTCGGAGGTGGCATCAGACCATCAGTGACTTCTTTGACAAACTCCTCTTTGGTCATATCTGCTCTCAGAGCATAGTTCATTTGTTTTTGATTACCTAGGGTATCTACCGTCTCCTTCATCATATTCTTACCGCAAGCACTTCCAGCACCATGCGCTGGATACACAGTGATCGCATCAGGTAGAGGCATAATCTTAGTTCTCAGACTATCGAAAAGTATTGCTGCCAAGTCTTCTTGTGTGATATCAGCTGCTTTCTGTGCTAGGTCTGGTCTACCCACATCTCCGAGAAATAACGTATCTCCGGTGAAGATGGCATGTTCCTTCCCTTCTTCATCTAAGAGTAAGTATGTTGTGCTTTCCATGGTATGTCCTGGTGTGTGGAGTGCCTTGATTGTTAGATTACCAATCGTGAATATCTCCCCATCACTGGCAATATGCGAATCAAACTTAGTCTGGGCATTTGGTCCATAGACTATGGTTGCTCCTGTCTTTTCTGCCAATGTCACGTGTCCACTCACAAAGTCTGCGTGAAAGTGGGTCTCAAAGATGTACTTAATCTTCACATTGTCTGCTTCTGCTCTTGCTACGTATTGATTGACCTCTCTGAGTGGGTCAATGATTGCCGCTTCACCATTACTACTGATATAGTATGCTCCTTGCGCCAAACAACCGGTATAAATCTGTTCTATCTTCATGCTTCTGATGTTTGTAATATGATGTTTTCTTTTCCTGATGTTTTGTTATTCAAAATTAAGTTTACTGCATCCATTGTTGTTAATTCAAAATGCAGGTTATGCTTATCTTTATCAATATGATTTCTATGAAATACATCTCTGACCGGTCCTTTGACGTCAGTGATGACAAATTTGATTTGCTTAGACCTTAGTGTTTTTGCTATTTCCTTGAGTACGTCCACACCTGTTGAATCGACATTGGTTACTACACTGGCTTCTAGGATTACACCTTCTGTGTGTTCATTGATGTTGTCCAAAATATATGATTTTAAGCTTTTGACATTTGCATAAAATATCTGTGCATCAAATCGGACAATTAGTAAGGTGTCAAAGGTCTCCAAGCTCTCGAATCTCTTGGTGTTTCTGAATTCGTTAGTATCTGGGACCAAGCCCATTTTTGCAATATGTGGGTATGAGATCTTATACATAATAAGACCTATTGAAAAGATTGTACCGATTAGTATACCTTCTTCTATACCAATAAATAGTGTAGATAGCGCTGTGATAATAAATGAGTAGAAATCCAACTTATCACTGTGATAGAGGTGTTTTGCCTCTTTAATGTCTATCAAGCCATAGACTGCCACCATAATAATAGCGGCAAGCACTGCATTGGGTAACAATTCGAAATACTGGGTCAAAAAGAGCAGGGTGACCACGATGATCAGAGCACTAATAATGGATGCTAGGCCTGTCTTCGCTCCTGCATCATTGTTGACAGCTGATCGTGAAAATCCACCTGTCACCGTATATGACTGAAAGAATGATCCTACAACATTTGCTAGGCCCAAGGCTCTGAGTTCTTGATTTGCATCGACTTGGTAGTCTTGATGCTTCTTCTGTATGACTGTCGCCACTGCAAAGGACTCCATAAAACTAATAAAGGAGATTGCTAACGCCAACGGCAAGAGTGTCAAAATAGCTGATGAAGAAAATGTTGGCAATTCGAAGATTGGCAATCCACTCGGCACCTCTCCAATAGTCTTGACACCTAGAGCATCTAGGTTGAAGGTATAGACTGCTAGAGTACCGAGAATTACCACAATGAGTGGCGTTGGTATTGTCTTATGTAATTGCTTTAATAAGACGATGCTCACTATTGCTGTCAAGCCTATGGCAAGCGTGGGCAGGTTAGTATTTCCAATATTCTCGATGATACTTAGTATGGACTTGTGGAGTTGTCCTGTCTCTATATGAATACCAAAAAGATGCTTCAGTTGACTGACAGCAATAAGGATAGCTGCACCTGAAGTAAAAGCTGCAATGACAGGATGAGAAAGCAGGTTGACTAAGAAGCCTAACCTAAATGCCCCTAAAAGAAACTGAATTGCTCCTACCATAAATGCCAGCAGTATTGCTGCCGAGATATACTCTGACGTACCACCTTCTGCAATCAGACCTACACCACTTGCTACCAAGAGTGATACCATCGCTACTGGACCTACTGCAAGTTGTCGGCTAGTACCAAGTAGGGCATAGACTATTAGAGGCACTATAGAGGCATATAAGCCATAAATTGGTGGCAACCCTGCCAGCATAGCATAAGCCATACCTTGAGGGATCAGCATGACACCCACTGTAAGTCCTGCAATCACATCTCCTCTGAGGTTAGCAGGGTTGTAAGCTTTAATCCACTGTAGACTTGGTATCAACTTTTCCATTACAGCAATTTGCAGTTTTCCATACAATCAAAGATGTGTAGTAGTGACCTATCAGCAATGCTATAATAGACTTGCTTACCCCGCTTCTCACTGACTAATATGCCATTGTCCTTCATCTTGCTTAAGTGATGGGACATCATAGAAATCTCACATGGTGAGGCAATCTCATTACAAATAGTACTTACATCCAAGGGCTCTTTACTTTCTAGCACTTCTAGTATTTCTAGCTTTACTGGATGTGCTATTGTCTTGAGGACCTTTGCTACCTTCTCTAACGTTTTTGCTGTAAATTGCCTTGATGTCGCTTTCATAGTACAAACATACAAACATTTTAACAATTGTTCAAGTGTTTGAGTGTTTGCATTGTAAAAGATTTAGCTTTTCTTTAAATGGTAAATAAAAGTCAGCCTCTTTTCCACGGAAGAAAAGAGGTTGTCTTTATTATAAATCTGTGTATTTGCTACCAATAATACGTCAAACCTACACCAAGACCACTAATCCCAATCCAAGGAGAAATGAAAGGGTCACCTACTAAAGCATAGGTTGCTTCAAAAGGAGGCTTGATTCCTATAGGCATGTAGACAAGAAATCCAATATTCTCTTTTATAAGCCTCTGATAAGACAAGTCTATAGTGGCAAAAAATCGTCTGCTATAGTCTCTATTATGGACAACCTTGTTTATTAAATAATATCCATTAAAGTCTAGATTGAAGATATTCTTTGTATCAATTGGTTGATACCTGAGACCTAAGATCATCTTTATGTTAGAAAAATTCTGCTTCCAATCTCTTGCGTAATCAGTACCAGGTGGAGGCGACAACAAATTTCCACCAGGAGAAATAGTATAAAAGTAACTGTATCCTCCCCCTAAATTAACTGCAAGTTGATCTGTTATAAAAAGTGATCGTTGATACATAACATCAACAGAAAGAAAGTAACTACGAAAGTCGCCTTCATACAGTATACCTTCTTGCTCGAAAAGATCAAAAACAAGTAGACCAGACCTTAACTCTAATTGGTTAGGTTGGATTCTTTCCTTTTTAATTGATTCCTCTATAACCGATTGACCAAAAGATTTTGTTAGAAAGATTAAAGAACATATAAATATTAAAAAGCTATATTTCATCTAAATTTTACCTAATCATTAACTATCAACCAATCTCCTGCCATTCCTGTTGTTGTTACTTCTAGTTGTTTTTGGTCCCATTCTGCATCCCAACCAGACGAACTACCCAACTGACCAAAAAATGTCTCGTCAATTTCTATTCCATATGTATTGGTTGCATTACCATCTAACGGAATCCAATTAAATGATTGAACACTAGAAGTTGAAGATGTTCTGAAGTTTATTACACAATCAATATTCTGCCATGTAATATCTGTTTTATAATTACGCCACCCACAAAGAAAAGTTTTTCTTCTTCCTCTAAAGTCTAATTCTCCCATTAATGTAGAAATAGAGCCATTCTGACTTGCGAACAATTTTAATTCAGCAATCACCATTCTGTCGTTTTTACACCCACTATTATTATTTATCGCCTGATAAATAAATGTATCTCCTAAATCACCCCACTTCAAATCACTGTTTCCAATATAGTCCCAAACTTTTGTAAACTTTAAATTAGAATTGATCATTTCTTCTACATTTTTTATCTTATTCAAATCCTTTGTGTTATCAGCTATAATCTCATACTTGTCAATATACTTTAAATAACGATCACCAACTTTTACTATTTGATCTTCATTTAAAAAAGATCTTACCAAATGTTTGGACAAAACAGTCTCGTTAATGTCTAGATACCCTTCCTCATTTAACTCAAAAAACAATAATCCTTTTGAGTTTTCAACAGCAGTTTGGAATTCAGTCTCAATTGTGTAATTGTCCATTTCATCATAGACACCATCCAAGAAATCTCTTACTGTAAAATAATTTAAGTTAGCCAATATGTCAGATTGTAAATCTTTATTCATTTTACTGTAGTGATAAAGAAAAGATTCGAATTCCTTTTGATCTTTAAAAACAGCCATCTCAGAATTAAATCCAGCAGCAACATCTTGTATATTAACTTGAATAAAGTCTATTTCTGTGGAGTTAAGTTCTTGTTGAGTGTCTTCACTGCAACTTGCAAACAAAACTGCGATGATGAAAAGAAGTTTTAAATTGTTCTTTTTGATATAGTTTATCACAAGTGTCCAAGATAAATTAAAAAGACATGGAGGTTTTCCCTAAACTTAGGGT
>JAHDHH010000093.1 GCA_020631405.1 Saprospiraceae bacterium | reverse complement strand
GGGTGTCTGTAATTTCGTTGCCTTGTCGAATGTCAATTCGGCAAGGTTTTTTTGTCTCTTTCTTATTCAATTCACCGAACAAAGTTGAGTAAGACTTATCAACTATAACCAAGGCAACTACACCCAGATTAATAGAGAGAATTGGATGGCCTTTGTCACTTAAGCTTAACCAGGTATGCCTTATTCAATGTCTCGGCCCTCTTACTTGGGTAAAAAAACATTGGCTCAACTCTATTCACATCTAAGTAGCGAACCTCGATAGACTCTGCTATTGTGTAACCTTCTTTTCTAAAATTAGTCTTAGCATCTTCACTCATATAAAACCAAAGGTTAGCTAGCAAGTCGCCATCATATTGCTGAATAGATGGATAGTCAACAATAGGAATTCGCTTTCCGCTATAAAACTCAAAGGCATGACTATCTCGATCAAAATAGCGAATATCTGAGGTTGAAATCTCATTGGCTTCTAGAGTAGCAAGCAATGCATTTGCTTGAGAATATGTTTCAAATAGAGGCACCAATTGTGTATTGAACAGCAAGCCAAAAGCAACGCCAACACTCATAAGACTAGCAAAATAGGCCTTCTTCAATATTAAATAACTAGACATACTCAACGTCAGCAATAGCAATAACAGCCCTATCACACTTACCTGCTCAATAAGTACAACATAGCCTGTTGCGAGCAAGACCAATGTCAAAAACAGACCTAAACTGATATATATTACTACAGGATGACCACCCCTACTTTCTACATCTGCTGCGATTAAGATACTTGCAAATGGAAATACGATACTTGCATAATGTGGAATTTGGTATTGAGAAAAAGACAATACTCCCAGGATAAGAATAGTGCCTAATACACAATACCATTCAACTGGATCCTCCCCTTTTATTAAATTGACTCCAAATGTCCAAATTGACTGTATCAATAGGAGTGAGTAAGGAACAATCAATAGTAGCAAGGAGTGGAAGAGAAACCAATGAGAAGCATTGTTATCCCACTTATTTTCACCAGTAAATCTACCAAAACTTTGCTCCCAGAAATAAAATCGTAGTCCCGAAATGTTTGATGTACCATTGATAACTTTGGAATCGAACTGAAGATATAAACTATAGCAAAGAGGTGCTATGACAATACTCACCACTACTAGTAATAAAACCCAATCCAACACCACAATTTGCTTGAATTTTTTCTTTATAAGTAAGACAATAAACACGATCAACCCAGGAAATACAATGCCCATAATACCTTTTGCCATCATTGCACAGCCTATTCCAATTGAGGCTAGTAATAAATGTTTTCGTTTACCACCTAATTCCAAATATTGAATTAGCTGAAATATTGAAAATGTATAGCAAGATAAGAGTAGTGAATCAGTCTTTACATCGCTATTGATCCAATAAAAACCAAGGCATGTTGCAAGTATTAAAACAGCATTTATAGCCACCGACTTTGAGTAAAACAACCTACCAATCTTATAGGTCACTAATACAGTACCTACAGAACATAATACAGTCAATATCTTATAAGCAAAATTAGAAGCACCTAATACCTTGTATGCAATGATATTTAACCAAAAAAGTAATGGAGGCTTGTCCAGATAGTCTTGTCCTCTCTCAGTTATGAGAAAAAAATCATTACGGCTAATCAACTCCATGGTAAGCGCCGCATATTGTGCAGAGTCTACGTCAATAACATCAAGAAACAATCCAAATACTAAACATAAAATTGATAGTACAATTAGTAGAGAAAAAGTCCTGGAATCATTTTCTGTAAATCTCTTCAAATAATTCAACGCCTTATTATTTCAAAATTCTTGTAATCATTGACTGCATTTTCAACTAACAGAATACTAGTAAATGATCCAGTTTCTAATCCATTATCCATATAGTACATTGTAGATTCTGAAAATGGACTCTTCACAGTTTTAATATGCTTAGAAGCCAAAGTATTTATCACTATGGTCTCGTGAGTTTTAATAGTCCACTGTTCTGGTTCATTGGGCTTCAAATCTTATTCCTCCTGACTCCTTAGTAATTGGGTTAGGTGCAATCTCATAACAGCCTTGGGGTTCTTGAAATACTTGAGTACAAGGATCAGGATTGATCGTCATTTCAATTTCACGCCAGTCTCCACTGCAATCTTGGTAAAGAAAAGTAAAACCAATAGATAATACTTCATGATTTGTTCTTCTGCTTTTGTGAGCTTATTCATATAGACCAACCTATTATTTAAATATATAAAGTATTTTTAAGTTATGCAATTTTGAATTTAGTTTAATCCTTGAAGGATTCATTTTCTAATGTGATTAAAACAATAATTGACAATACTCCGACATAATGTCTTCCTACTTACATGACCTCCAAAAAGATATAAATTCGTAAGAGTATTTTGATTAATTTACATAGATGAGATTTAGCCTCATAACATCTCTCTTATTAATAGTGCTATTTAGCCATTCGTCTTCTGGACAAAATTCAGTAGGAGTAATCTCCTACAACAAAGCGAAAGTATTTGATGGGTATAATCTAATCTATCCACATAATCACAATACTGCTTATCTGATTAATAACTGTGGGGAAATAGTAAATAAATGGGATGACGATATAGTCTATCGTCCGAATAATACATGCTACATTACTCCTGAGGGAAACCTGATAAAAACAAAAAAGCTAACCAACTTCTTTGAACCAATATGGGAGTTCAATGGTGAAGCTATCATAGAATGTAGAACGTGGGACAATGAACTCTTGTGGTCATGGGAATATATAAATGCTGACGGGAAACTCCACCACGATATCGAACCAACACCTTATGGGACCATCCTCTGCATTGCCTGGGATCACTATACTACAACCGAGGCCATCAGTAAGGGTAGAGATTCTTCACTAATGACTCAATCTGCATTCTCACCAGATAAGATTATAGAATATGATCCAGAACTTGATTCTATTATTTGGGAATGGAAAGCTTGGGACCATCTAGTACAAGATAGAGATTCCACAAAAGCCAACTATGGCAATATTTCGGCTTATCCTGGTCGCATAGATATTAACTACGATAACAATGGCGGTAGAGCAGACTGGATGCATGTCAACTCCATCGACTATAATCCGTACTTAGATCAGATACTCATCAATGTCCCTACCTTCAATGAGTTTTGGATCATTGATCATAGTACCACAACTGAAGAAGCTGCATCGAGCATAGGAGGACTGGCCAACAAAGGCGGCGATATACTCTATCGATGGGGCAATCCTGCTGCATATAAATCTGGGAGTTCTGAAAACCAGCAACTATTCTTCCAGCACGATGCCTCTTGGAACCTAGATTTATCTGACAGTAGTAACTCAGGTGATTTCGAAATCACTATTTTTAATAATAAAGTCAATGAGAACTATTCTTCAATACATAGTATCACACCACTCTCTGAAGGTACTTACAACTATCAAAGCAATAACAATCTATACCTACCGCAATCATTTGACTTCAACTGGACTCACCCCATTATGTCCTCTATCTATAGCTATGGCCTAAGTAGTGTCCAACGCTTACCAAATAACAATCTTCTAGTTTGTGCTGGTCAGAAAGGCTACTCTTTAGAGATAGATGCCATTTCAAATGATATAGTTTGGGAATATATCACACCAATCAGAAATGGCTTTAGACTTACCCAAGGCGATATCCCTGAATTTTTAGACAATCCTACATTTAGGATAAGAAGATATCCTCCTGACTATGTTGGATTCGCTGACAAAGAGCTGAGCCCTTATGACTATATCGAGCTAGAGCCTGATACTACCTATTGTGATAGACTAGTGCCTAGTATCGATCTGACAATCGATGAAAAAACAAGCATCTATCCCAATCCTACTGCTGATTTGCTGACCATTGAGACAACATCAGACCTTCCAGTTACTGCGACCTTCACCACCGTCTATGGTGATTTTGTAATGACACATTTCCTTACTAGCAATACGGAAGAACTTTCTCTTGAATCCTTAGAAAGTGGAGTCTACCTATTAGTCATTGGAAACGTGGTATCGCTAGTCACAAAACAATAGGTCGGTTATTCCGTCTTTATAATGTCGGTTTTTTCATCTATATTTGAAGCAACAAATCTATACATCCCAATATGTACGATCGTGCCATCCTTCATATGGACCTCGACTCCTTTTTTGTCTCTGTCGAATGCCTTAAGAATACTGCGCTTCTAGGCAAGCCACTCCTGATTGGCGGGACCAGTCGTCGTGGTGTAGTCGCTTCCTGTAGTTATGAGGCTAGACGGTTCGGGGTACACTCAGCAATGCCTATGAAAATGGCACTCCGCCTTTGCCCTGATGCCATCGTACTCCGTGGAGACATGGATTCCTACTCCTACTACTCTGGCGTAGTGACAGACATCATCAAGGAAGATGCCCCACTCTATGAGAAGGCCTCTATCGATGAATTCTACATAGACATCAGTGGTATGGACAAGTACTTTGGCTGCTTCAAATGGTCTAAAGAGCTCCGCCAAACCATTATCAAAGAGTCAGGTTTGCCAATATCATTCGGACTATCCGTCAACAAATTAGTCTCCAAAGTCGGCACAGGAGAGGCCAAGCCCAATGGTACCAAGCAGGTAGAGTACGGCACAGAGAAAGCCTTCCTCTCACCACTCTCCGTCAAAAAGATTCCTGGTGTAGGTAAGCAAATGTACAAGAAGCTCTCCTTCATGGGTGTCAGAAAGATTGAGACCCTGAGCAAGATACCGATGCGCCTTCTCGAAAATGAATTTGGCAAGTATGGTCGTAGCCTCTGGGAAAAAGCCAACGCCATAGATAGGACTCCGGTAACACCCTATATCGAGCAAAAGTCAATGTCTAAAGAAAGGACATTCACTGAGGATACGCTTAACGTAGACTACATCCGCAAGATGGTGCTCAAGATGTGTGATGACCTGGCATTCGAATTGAGAAATAAGAAGCGACTGGCCTCATGTATTACCATCAAGATTAGGTACGCTGACTTCAATACCTACACTAAGCAGCGTAGGATTAGCTATACCTCTAATGACACCATCCTCTCTCGCAATGCCCTAGAACTCTTCGACAAGGTATACGAACGCCGACAGCTCATCCGACTCATTGGTGTCAAATTTAGCGGCTTAGTACAGGGCAACTATCAGATCAGCCTCTTCGATGATACTCAGAAAGAAATCAGCCTCCTCCAAGAGAAGGACTGGATACGTAGTCGATTTGGTGTGGACAAGGTGATGCGAGCCTCATGTCTTGGGGAGTCTGCTAGAACTCATGTGTACGGTGGGAAGTAAATTAGCTTGAGACAATTCTCAAAATTCAACGTAATCGCATAAAGTTCAAACAACCTAAACTACTAACCCCAAGTAATGACAAACACTACCTCCTAACACAAACACATGCCAGATAGCATGATTAATCACTTGCTTAGTCCTCACATAAA
>JAHDHH010000047.1 GCA_020631405.1 Saprospiraceae bacterium | reverse complement strand
TCCATTCAATGCGTCCACTAAGAATGACTCTTTGTGTCCATTGACTATCCATGATTCAATACTGTGCTGTTGAGCAAGGGCTGCAGCTTCAAGTTTGGATTGCATACCACCAGTGCCTTGTTGAGAGAAATTACTATTGATGTACTGTGTTACATGAGATATATCCTCTATCCTAGCTATTGTTTTACCATTGTTGTCATAGACACCATGAGTATTGGTGGCTAGTACGAGTAAGTCTACATCAAGTAGCACAGCAGTAAGTGCTGAAAGTTTGTCATTATCTCCAAACTTAATCTCATCTGTTGCGGTAGTATCATTCTCATTGATTATTGGAAGAATCCCATTATTCAACAATACATTAATAGTATTCATGATATTCTGTTTGGAATGTTCATTAGTGAAATCAGAGTGTGAAAGCAAACACTGGCCAACAGGTATCTCATAATCTCTAAACGAGTCATGGATCAATCTCATCAAAAAAGGTTGGCCTATCGATGCCAAAGCCTGCTTTTCATGCAAATTGCTTCCAATTTTTTCTAGTTTGATAAATTGCTTTGCAGCTGCGATTGCACCAGAGCATACAACTATGTTATCATACTCTTTCCTGATATTGACAATCTGAATAGCTATATCCTCTAGCTTTGCCCTTGATATAATGTCCTTTCCCTTAGTTAGGGTAGCTGTCCCAATTTTAAGTAGGAGTTTCGGCTTATCTTGTTTGTCCATTTCCTTTGATATACCATTTATTAGTAACTAATTCTTCTAGGCCAAGTGGACCTCTATGATGGAGCTTTTCTGTGCTGATAGCCATTTCGGCTCCCAAGCCAAATTGATACCCATCTGTAAATCTGGTAGAAGCATTGTGATATACCGCAGCACAATCTACTTCTCTCATAAATAGTCCTACTTCTTCTTCATTATGACCAATAATGCAAGCTGAGTGGCCTCCTGAATATTTATTAATCATTTGGATCGCGATCTGCAAGTCGCTAACTTTCGATAAGACTATTTTCCTCTCTAAGAATTCTTCTTTCCAAACAGAATCTGTCGGAGATTCTATGATCTCAACATTGAGCTTTACAAATTCAGATCGTAGCTCTGCTATAAAACTATTGGGGATGTGGGCATTAATAAGGACCTTGTCAAGTGCATTGCAAGCCGATATCTTGGATATTTTGGATTCAATAATTATACGCTTTGCCATAGCTAGGTCAGCGGTCTCTGAAACGTAGACAAAGCTATTACCTCTCCCACTCACTAGTACAGGACATTGAGCTACACTCTTGACATAAGCGATCAACTTCTCTCCTCCTCTTGGAATGATCAAATCTATTGTAGTATCAGGTGTCTTTAGATAGTCTTGAAGGGTTTTGCGATCAATATTCAAATAACGAATTTGACTGCTGTCAAACCCGACCGAAGACAATGCTCGCAACCAACAGGCATGCAGGCAAAGGTTACTATTGATTGCTTCTTTTCCACCTTTAAGGATGATCTTGTTCCCTGACTTCAGTGCTGTAGCTGTCGCCTCAACTGTGACATCAGGTCTTGACTCATAGATAATCATAATAGTCCCAAATGGGACAGTCCTATTAGCAATGGTAATCCCATTATCGTGTTCAAATGAATATAATGTCTTATCCAATGGAGAAGGCTTCTCAATTATCTGCCGCAATGAACTGATCATACCATCAATCTTAGTATCATCCAGAGAGAGTCGATCATATAAAGACTTATCCTCCTTGCTACACTTGCTAATATCAAGAGCATTCAACTCTAGCAACTGCTTTCTATTGGCTTCTAATTGACTTATCATTTCATTCAGCACCAAGTTTATACTATTCTCCATTCCTTTATGTTATGATTATTCAGAAGATTGGGTTTGGGAAATAGCTCTTTTTCATTTCCTTATTCTGTCCAAACCCCTTTTCGTAATATTTAATTATTGCTTTCCACAACCTTTTCAGCTGCCCTATCTGTCTATTTTTGACCTAATTCGCAATTCTACAAAATAATTATTGAACAATACATGATTTTGAATGTCTTTATTATATACTTTTACATTAGAATAAAATTATGAATTCAAGCTCACATACCAAATTTTCAACAAAAAATCCTACGGCTGCTTGCTGTTGTATGATGTGTATGTGTTGTTGTTGCATGACAAGCCTTAGGCAGACGCTTTAATTCATTTTATAAAATATAAATTAGAAAAGCTGAAGCCTTAGGGTTTTAGCTTTTTTCTTTTAAGGCTATACCCAAAACTGTCAGCTCACATTTTTTTTGATTTTTTAACGCATTAAAAACATTATTCATGAGCAATCACAATTTCGAATTCGAGACTCTACAATTACATGCTGGACAAGAAGTAGACAGCAATACTAAGAGTCGGGCGGTTCCAATTTATCAAACGACTTCCTTTGTATTTGACAACTCTAAGCATGCTGCTAAGTTGTTTGGGTTAAAAGAGTTTGGCAATATTTACACACGTATCATGAATCCAACAACGGATGTCTTTGAAAAACGTGTTGCCGCCTTAGAAGGAGGAACCAATGCTGTAGCAACTGCTTCGGGGCAAGCTGCTCAGTTCATAGCACTAAATAATATACTTCAAACTGGTGACTCACTTGTGACATCATCATTTTTATACGGAGGTACATATAACCAATTCAAGGTCAATTTCAAAAGACTTGGCATCGAAGCTAGATTTGCGGATGGTAATGACGTGGATAGCTTTGAATCTTTAATTGATGAAACGACTAAGGCACTGTATGTAGAGAGTATTGGTAATCCAAGATTCGCTGTGCCAGACTTCGAAGCCTTAGGCAAGTTAGCTAGGAAGTATGATATACCTTTAGTCGTAGACAATACTTTTGGAGCAGGAGGTTACCTAGTACGTCCGTTAGAGCATGGGGCCAATGTCGTAGTTGAATCAGCTACTAAGTGGATAGGCGGACACGGAACTAGCATAGGTGGAGTGATCGTGGATGGAGGTAACTACAATTGGGGCAATGGTAAATTTCCGCAATTTTCAGAGCCATCACCAGGATACCACGGTCTAGTATTCTCAGATGTATTTGGAGAAGGCAACCCACTGGGTCTTCCCAACATAGCATTTGGAATTAGGGCAAGAGTTGAAGGGTTAAGAGATTTTGGACCAGCGATAAGTCCATTCAACGCCTTCTTGCTTATTCAAGGTCTTGAGACATTGTCACTAAGAGTACAAAGGACAGTGGACAATGCACTTGAAATAGCAAAATGGCTAGAACAACAAGATGAAGTAGTCTGGGTGAACTACCCTGGATTGGAGAGTAGTCCTGAATATGCCTTAGCACAGAAATACCTAAAAAGAGGCTTTGGCGGCGTCCTGAGTTTCAAAGTGAAAGGAGGCAAGGAGAATGCGGATAAGATCGTCGACAACGTCAATCTAATCTCTCACCTGGCTAATGTGGGAGATGCTAAGACACTTATCATCCATCCAAGTTCTACAACTCACGATCAACTCTCAGAAGAAGAACAAAAAGCATCAGGTGTAGAACCAGGACTATTGAGGCTTTCTGTAGGAATAGAACATATCAAGGACATCAAAAATGACCTTCAACATGCGTTTGCCGTAGCTTTTGAAAAGAACACTACAACCGCATAATCAATAGATAACATCAAAAAGGAGCCTTGGGAGACAACCTTCTAAGGCTCCTTTTTTACTCTTCTCTACAAACAACTCGTAGTCCATGGAAGCAGTTAAGCAACTTCAACTCAGTAAGCCATTCTTGTTAGAAAGTAGTGATACACTAAGTAACCCAACTGTAGCCTATCACACCTATGGCAAATTGAACAAAGATGCTAGTAATGTAGTATGGGTCTGCCATGCACTTACAGCTAATAGTGATGTGTTTGACTGGTGGCAGGGACTATTTGGAGAACAGGACTTGATTAACCCAAATGACTATTTTGTCGTCTGTGCTAATATCTTAGGTAGTCACTATGGGACGACTGGTCCACTATCAACTAATCCTGATACTGAGCAGCCATATTACCATGACTTTCCTAATATAACAGTAAGAGATATGGTTGGCTTACACCGAGAACTTGCAGACCATCTTGGCATTACTACTATTGAATTACTCATAGGCGGTTCTATAGGAGGTCACCAGGCACTTGAGTGGGCTATCATTGAACCTAGACGTTTCAATAACTTGTGCTTAATTGCCACTAGTCCCGCTATTTCACCATGGGCAGCTGCATTCAATGCCTCACAACGCATGGCTATCGAGCTAGATCCCTCTTGGGTAGAGTCTAACGACAATGCAGGAATAGAAGGAATGAAAGTGGCAAGGTCTATGGCCTTATTGTCATATCGAAACTTTGGCACCTATAATCAGACTCAGCAGCAAGAATCAGTAGACAATACTTATCAAACTAAGGCTGCTTCATACCAGGCCTATCAAGGTCTTAAATTGAGCAAACGCTTCAATGCCTATAGTTACTGGCATATTGCTAAAGCTATGGATAGTCATAATGTAGGTAGGAATAGAAAGTCTATTGAGGAGGCACTGGCATTAGTTGTTGCAAAGACACTTGTGTTAACTATTCAAGATGATGTCTTGTTTCCTTACGCCGACCAAAAAATGATTGCAGATCACATCTCTGGAGCTCGGCACGAGGTCATTGACTCCTTTTATGGGCATGATGGTTTTCTGTTGGAAACTACAAAGATTAGTAATGTACTCCGAGACTTCTTAGTTGAGGCAGTTGTGCCAGGATAGTTCTACACTCCTGAGTCGACTACCCTTCTAGTTTTTCGGCTACAATCTCCCACTCCTCCATCTTCTGCTCTATCAATGCTTTGGCATCTTTGAGTTCTTTCGCTTTTTTAGTGCCTTCGTCGCTTTTAAATATTTCTGGATCCATCATGGCTTCTTCTAAGGCTTTGACCTTTTCTTCTGCTTTTTTGATATCTCTTTCGACGTAAGAAAGCTCTCTATTGAGTTTTTTCCTTTCTTCAAATGAAAGTTTGACTTCTGTTTTAGCCTTATTGCTACTGGTACTATCTATAGCGTAATCTCTGAGGTCAGTGTGCTGTCTTTTCTTGAGGACATATTCTATATCTCCAAGATGTGGAATCACTTGCTTATCTACAAACTCATAAGTCTTATCAGTGAGATCTTGAAGGAATGTCCTATCGTGAGATACGATAATCATAGTCCCCTGGTAGTCTTTTACTGCTTCTTTTAAGATATGCTTAGAACTAACGTCAAGGTGGTTAGTAGGCTCATCAAGAATTAATAAATTGGATGGTTCCATAATCATACAAGCGAGGGCTACCCTTGCCTTTTCTCCACCACTTAGTACCGATATTTTCTTCTCAACATCCTCTCCTGAAAACATAAATGCTCCAAGAATAGACCTCAACTCTGTGTTGTTATAATGTCCTCCATGATATTCAGCTACTTCCAGAATGGTTTTCTTTGGGTTGAGTTTGTCTGATTGATCTTGAAGGTAGATGCTAAGTTGTACATTGTGTCCAGTCTCACTGACTCCACTTGTTTTATCTGTAAGCCCAGCAATGATTTTGGACAGCGTGGTCTTTCCTTGTCCATTCTGACCTATAAAGGCAACCTTCTCACCTCTTTCTATTTGGAAGTCTACGCCATCGAGGACGAGCAAGTCATCATACTTCTTGACTAATTGCTCTGTCTTGTGGACTATTCTACCCTCTCTACCGGCGTATGGAAATTTGAGCTTCATGCTAGAAGTATCCTCTTCTATGATTTCAATTCTCTCCATCTTAGCGAGTTGCTTTTCCATGGACTGTGCCATCTTGGTTTTCGTCGCCTTCGCTTTAAACCGAGTAATGGTTCTTTCCCTTTCTTTAATCAGCTTCTGTTGATTAGTATATTCAGACTCTCGGATAGTCTTTCTGTTGGCCTTCTCTTCCTTATATTTTTCGTACTTGAGTTTATAATCTTGAATCCGACCAAGTTCTATTTCAATTATCCTATTTGTAGTATTCCCAAGAAACATTTCATCGTGACTAATAATGACGACGCAGTTAGGGTATTGCTTGATATAGGATTCAAACCAGATTATCGCTTCAATATCGAGGTGGTTGGTAGGCTCATCGAGGAGGAGGATGTCTGGTTTTGACAACAGGAGCTTTGCCAGCTCTACCCTCATGACCCATCCTCCTGACAATGTATTGAGTGGTTGACTAAGCTGTTCGTCTCTGAACCCTAGACCCTTGAGGACCTTACCTGCTTCTGCTTCTGGATTGGAGATGTCAAATGCTGCAAGCTGGGTATTGAGAATATCTAACTCCTCCAGCTTATCAGTCATATCCTTGTCATCTTTGATATCTTCTAAGCTTTGCTCTACCTCTCTTAGCCTTGCCTCTATCCTATTATATTCTGAGAATGCTTTACATACCTCATCAATAATAGTCGTTTCTTGATTCTCTGGTAAAAACTGCTTCAAGAACCCTATCCTTGTATTTTTTGGGTATTGTACTTGTCCTTCATCTGCGTGGATATCACTTGCAATGATTTTTAGCAACGTCGTCTTACCTGCTCCATTTCGACCTACAAGACCTATTTTGTCCTTATGGGTAAACATAAAGCTGACATCTTTCATCAACTGTCTGTCTCCGTATTTTAAACTGATATTTTGTAGGTAGTACATAGACTAATTATAGTTTGCTGAATCAGGTATTTCTGATATGATTTCAAATGTATGGCCAAGTGGTTTAAGTACTTCCTTCCATAGAGTTTCATGATTGCCTTTGAGTAGTTGGTCTACTGAAGTTTCGGATACTATCCAAGACCCTGTCTCGAGTTCAGCATCCAATTGGCCTGGTGACCATCCAGAATACCCTAAAAAGAACAAAATATTGTCAGACATGACAGCTCCTTCTTTGATGAGTTGCCTTAATTCTTCAAATTCTCCACACCAACACAAATCATCAAAAACAGGAATACTTTCCGACAGTAGTCCACCAATATTATGAATGTAGTGAAGAGTATCCTCGCAACAAGGTCCTCCGTAACCAAATCTTGGCTCAAAGTCTTCGCCGCTATCAAACAGTGATGCTAATTCCATCTCAATAGGTTTATTCAATATAAAGCCTACAGTACCTTCTTCATTATGCTCAGTGATAAGTATAACTGATCGCTTAAAATTGTCATCAAGCATGAAGGGTTGAGAAATTAATATCTTGCCTTTCATAGTGTTACAGTTGACTAGTTTCTAAAGACCTGTCCACCTTTCTCATAAATCCAGTAAGCACCCTACCTCCGGACTCTACCTGACTTGACAAGCCAGCCGCAACCATATTCTGCATGATTTGCGTCCACCTTACTGGTGAAGTCAATTGCCTAAGTAGGTTAGCTTTGATAGTAGACACATCAGTATGAGCAAGACCGTCTACATTCTGATAGATGGGTATTGTTGGGGTATTAAATGTCACCTCCTCAATCGCCGTTGCTAACTTCTCTTCTGCTGATTGCATCAATGGCGAGTGAAATGCTCCACCCACATTCAAGACAATGGCTCTCCTTGCTCCAGCTTCTGTACACTGGGCCACAGCTGCTTCTATGCCTTTGATCGAGCCTGAGATGACTAATTGACCTGGGCAATTGTAATTAGCAGGGACCACTGTATCAGCAATACCAGCACAGATTTCCTCGATTTGTGCATCTTCTAAACCTAGTATTGCGGCCATAGTTCCTTGCTCTTCTTCACAAGCTGCTTGCATTGCTTTTGATCTAATCACTACAAGCCTTAGAGCATCTTCAAATGATAATGTACCATTCGCGACTAATGCTGAAAACTCACCAAGTGAATGACCTCCTACTGCATCAGGTTTGATATCTGCTTGAAGAAACTTTGCTACTGAATAGAGAAACACCGCTGGCTGAGTGATATCAGTCTTCTTAAGGTCTTCTTCAGTGCCATTAAACATGATATCACTTAAACTAAAACCTAATATGGTATTAGCATTGTCATAAAGTGATGTGATCATTGATGAAGATTCGTAATCTTCTTTGCCCATGCCCACAAACTGTGAACCTTGTCCAGGGAAAACAACTGCTTTCATTTAATAAAATATAGAGTTAATAATCAAGCAGCTAAGGTAAGAAATAATAAGCCGTTGATTTAAGTCAAGTCCGAACCAATCAAACTAAAAAACTCAGATCGAGTTTGTACCTTTTCAAATTCGCCAGTGAATGCTGAGGTTGTAGTAACACTATTTTGCTTTTGTACTCCTCTCATCATCATACACATATGTGCTGCCTCAATCACTACTGCTACACCAAGTGGTTTTAGGGTATCTTGAATACAATCCAAAATCTCCTTAGTAAGTCTCTCTTGTACTTGTAACCTTCTTGCAAATACATCAACTATCCTCGGCAATTTGCTTAGGCCAACGACATATCCATTGGGAATGTAGGCAATATGGACCTTCCCATAGAATGGCAAAATATGGTGCTCACACAAAGAGTAAAGCTCAATATTCTTGACCAATACCATGTTTTTGTAGTCTTCTTTGAATAGTGCTGACTTCAAAATCTGCTGAGGGTCTTCTTGATACCCCTTAGTCAAAAACTGCATGGCTTTTGATGCTCTTTCAGGTGTCTTGAGTAGGCCCTCTCTCTCTACATCTTCACCCAATTCTGTGATGATTTTCGAATAGTACTCTTTGACACTATTTGTTGTATCATCAGTATAGTTGTGTGATTCTGAGTAAGCCATGGCTATTAATTTATTGGATGCAAAGTTAATTACAATTTTACATTATAAGAGTTCATTTACAATCAGGTTATATTTCAAAATACATGGATTAGTCTTAAAATAGGACTTCTTAATCTAAACTCTCGAAGGCAAGTCATGGACTTCGAGTATTTTTAACCTATGTCGAGTGAATTAGAGCAGAAAATATATCGGTTTTATCAATCCAGCACATTCTACCATGTGTTGTTTTGGTCGTTTATGTTAGTGTTCCTTGTGGTGCTAAACAGATCACATGACGTCTTGCATTTGGTACTTGCCAAGAACTTTCTCAATATCCTGTTCTTTATCGCAATAGCATATGTCAACATCTTATACCTCATTCCAGAGATTCTATCTAAAAGTAAGACAATACTCTATGTGCTAGCATTGGTGGGCATTGCTATTCTCATGACTCCAGTCAAAATTGCACTGTTTTATCTGTTACATAATGATGATAGTTTTAGCCAATTGTACTATGTAGAGAATTACCACCTACCCTTCTTGGAATTGATCCTGGTAGCTGTGGCTTCTTCGATTTATAAGTTATTCACAGATATCATATTTCATCAGAATAAGACGCGTGAACTGGAAAAGCAAAATCTAACTTCTGAACTAAAATTTCTCAAGTCACAAATAGATCCTCACTTCTTTTTCAATACCTTGAACAGTCTTTATGCTCTTACTTTGAAAAAATCAGATCAAGCCCCAGACACTGTACTTAAGCTCTCCAATATGATGAGGTATATGCTGTATGAGTGCAATGACAGGACTGTCCCTTTGCAGAAGGAGATCGATTATATCAAGAATTATATTGATCTAGAGTCAATCAGGCATGGGAATGATTTCAAAGTACACTTAGACATAGAGGGTGATGCTGAAGGAAAGGAAATCATGCCGCTTATATTTTCTCCATTTGTAGAAAACAGCTTCAAACACGGGATGCGAACTCAAAGCGAAAACAACTATGTCAACATCAGCCTAAAAATTAAAGACGACCACCTCTTCTTCAATATTGAAAATAGTAATTCGCCAGAAGAAAGTAAGCATGGAGTCGGTGGCATTGGATTAGAAAATGTAAAACGTAGGCTAAAATTAGTCTACCCTGAAAAGCATATGCTTCGCATCAAACAAGACAATGACAACTATTTAGTAGAATTATATTTAAAACTCTTAAACACCTATCATGTCGTATAAAGTATTAATCGTCGATGACGAACCACTAGCAAGAGAAATCCTAGAGAGTCATTTAGAAAGCTTGGATCAGTTTGAGCTTGTAGCCTCTTGTCAAAATGCAATAGAAGCTAATGACATTTTACAGAAAGAGTCTATTGATCTGATGTTCTTAGATATTCAGATGCCTAAGATTACTGGTATGGAGTTTCTAAAGTCATTGACTAATCCACCTGAGGTAATCATGACTACCGCATATAGTGATTATGCAGTTGAAGGGTTTAATCTCAATGTGATAGACTACCTACTAAAGCCAATAAGTCTAGAGCGATTAATGCAAGCGACTAACAAGTTCATTGCAAAGCAAGGCAGCACCAAGTTTGGAGAAGAAGATGATTTTTTCTTCGTCAAAGCTGATAAGAAGATGATCAAGATACACTTCAATGATATCCTATATATCGAGGGATTGAAGGACTATGTGATCATTAAGAAGAATGATTCCAGGGTGATTACGCTACAGACTATGAAGAGTCTAGAAGCAAAGTTACCTGACAGCATTTTCATGAGAATACATAGATCCTACATAGTCAATATCAATAAGATTAATGCCATATTCGGTAGCATGGTAGAAATCCAAGAAGGTGGCAAGCCAAAGAATATCCCTGTAGGCAAAAACTATAAAGACCTCCTACACGACTTGATTGACGCTAATAAATTATAAGTTGATATAGTCAACTATCTCTAACCCATAACCATCAAGTGCTACTTGCTTCTTAGGGTTAGAGGTAATCAATTTGATCTTTTTGATACCTAGGTCTCTCAGGATCTGTGCACCAAGTCCAAAGTCTTTGTGTATGTGAGCATTTAAGACATCATTAGTTTCATCAGTATCCATTTGTTTGAGTTTGTTGAGGATAGACTGCCCCTCTTCTCCTTGTTGCATCAAGATTACGGCACCTCTGCCTTCCTCTTCTATCATCTTCAATGCCTTGGCTATACGCTGGGCATAGTCTTCAAAAATAAAACCTAGTGCCCCACCTGATGCAGCTACAGAATGCACCCTAACTAGACAAGGGTCATCATTGTTATGAAGTCCTTTGTGCAAGGCTAAGTGTACATCTTCACTATGTATATCTGAGTAGGCTGTCACTTTAAATCGGCCATACTGGGTATCTAGTTCGGTCTTATACTTGACGTTGACCAATGTTTCATTATTCAATCGGTATTCTACAAGATCCTTGATACTAATGAGCTTGAGATCATGCTTCTTTGCTATTTTCTCTAAGTCTGGCAACCTTGCCATCGATCCGTCTTCATTGAGAATTTCCACTAATACCCCTGCTGGGTAATGACCTGCCATTCTAGCTAAGTCAACCGCAGCTTCAGTGTGACCTGTTCTTCTTAAGACTCCACCATCCTTTGCTATCAATGGGAAGATATGTCCAGGTCTAGCATAGTCACTATGCTTTGTTTCTGGGTTGACTAACTCCTGAATACCTGTAGCTCTATCATATGCAGATATACCCGTGGAGCAACCCTTCTTCAAGTAGTCAATAGATACCGTAAATGCAGTTTCATGCAAAGCAGTATTATCATTGACCATTCGAGTTAGTCTAAGTTCTTTAGCCTTATGCTCTAGAATTGGAGTACAGATAAGTCCTCTTCCATGGGTTGCCATGAAGTTAATCTTCTCTGGAGTAATGGTCTGAGCAGAACAAATGAAGTCACCCTCATTTTCTCTGTCTTCGTCATCAACAACTATAACAATCTTACCTTCTTGAATATCTTTGATAGCACTCTCAATAGTATCTAACCCAGACTGCTTGCTTACACCAGGTTTTGCATGATCTGTATGAGTGGTGTTGTTTGAGTCTCCCAATTGTAATTTTGACATATTGCTTGTTTTGCGGTATTTACCAATAAAGGTATTTCTATTTTATCATTTAATACTTGATAAATTGTATCAACATACTCGTCAACAGTATCTGCGACCAGAAGTTTTGTGTCTCCTAAAGAATTAAACGGTGCTGCTACCTCAGAGGATACTAAGCATGGTACTTCACAAAGCATGGCTTCCATAACTTTGTTTTGTTGACCTATCCCATGAAATATAGGGGCTAAGAATAATTTTCCACTTTGATACTCCGCCACAATATCTTCTACCCACCCTGTGACATTGACAGAGTCAGACTCAAGTTCTAAGACCAGTTTGGAAGGTCTTGCACCTACTATATTGAGAGTCAAAGTCTGACCAAACTTGTCTCTATAGGCAGGGATTACTCGATTCACAATATAGAGTGCAGCATCAATATTAGGAGTATAACCCATATTCCCAACGAATACAAGGTCATATGTTGGTGTAATATCAGCCTTGTTGTAAGCATCAACATCTACACCATTTCTTACTACAGTGATGTCTGTAGTATTGAGATGTGGCACTCGTAGCTTGTCTTGGTCAGATATTATTGTTATTGCATCAAATGCTTTGATATATTGCTCTTCCATTACTTTTAGCAAGTTACTCTCCCTTCTATAAATTCGCTTCCAAAGCCACGAAGCATTGATCGAACGCTTGGCCATCCCATAGCTAAAGGCATCCATTAAGTCAATAACCTTTTTCTCTGGCCTATGCTGGGTGTAGAGCATAGTCCTAGTCAACTGCGTATAGATAACATCTACCTTCAGATCATCAAGTATATTGTTGATTGCCTTTTTCTTACTTCGAGAATAAAAATAGGAGACTTGCAATGGCATAGATCTAAACACCCCTAATATAAGGTTGATCAGTAACCGCAGTTTGGAGATGGAGAGTATTGTAATGGACTTGCAATAGTTACTTAATTCTGCTTTGCTTGCCTCACTTACACTCTCATGCGAAAGTGCTATTAGGTTGACCTCTACCTCTGCTGCTAGAGCCTTAATTTGGTGATAGGCTCTGAGTTTATCTCCTTTTTCTAAGGGATAGGGAAATCTTGGTAGTATGACTGCAATCCTCACTCCACAAAACTACACTATAGAGGTAGACTTTGACTCTATACTTGGGGTAGAATTCTGCAATTTGGAGAATAATTTATTTGCTACATTTCTGTAGTTGAATTGCTGCCCAATAAAATGTCTTGCCTCATCTCCAATACTAACGAGTAATTGTGAATCTTTTTTAAGCAGACCTACAGCATCCACAAAGTTCTTCGCAGAGTTGGCTACTAATACATTCTTGGCATGCTCAGCATCAATCCCTTCTAAGCCGATATCTGTTGTAATGACAGTCTTACCAAGAGCCATAGCTTCGAGTATTTTGACTCTGATTCCTGAGCCACTAAAGAGAGGTACCACCAAAGCACTATGTGTCTTAATAAAATCCATAGCACAATCTACCTCACCGTGATATACTATATTCTGATCCAAATTGACTTCAAAATTTAACGGAGCATTCTTTCCCGCAATGTGAAACTCGATATCTGGGTACTTTCGATGAATCTCTGGCCACACCTCATTAAGGAACCATTGTAGGCCCTGTAAGTTGGGCATCCAATCCAAAGACCCTATGAATCCAAACGTTTTAGTATTAACTGAAGCACTTGGTGTGTATTTTTCATCATCAAGACCAACTGGGATCACAACAGAATCACCAGTATATCCTAATTGCTCAAATGTATCAAGGTCTTTTTGAGAAATAGCAGCAATACAGTCATAATCTTTAAAATGTGTCATTTCAAACTTCTTCAGCCTATTAGCACAGACTTTGAGGTACCATGATTTAGCAATATTACTCTCTTCATCGCTACATCTTTTCCAAATCTCGTACTCGATATTGTGAGCTCTTAGGCAGATCTTAGCCTTACTCCACTTTCTAATAACAGGGGTGTATAGTGCCATATACACTGTCTCTAACAAGATGACATCATAGTCGTTCGCTTTGAGTACTTGTTCTAAGGCTCGTGCAAAATCTAAGGAATGCAACCGCTCTACGTGATAAGATTGAGAACTAAACAAATTGACAAAGGCTCCGGAGTATTTTACATCATTGTTATGGTACACTGCATTGAAGCTATTGTAGTGGCTGAAGTCCCCATTAACTGTACTAAGGTCTGTAAAATGCTTTGAAGTATTAATAGAGAGCAGGTCTATAATTGCTCCCAATTCATGCAACCCTTTTGCAAGATTGTAGATAGCGATTGATTCACCATCATTTATCGGGTAAGGAAATTTTTTTGTTAGTTCGAGTATTCGCATCAAGTATAAAAACAAACGTTCACATTACTAACGTTTGACAATTGGGTTTATGTAGTGTTGTTTTTGTTTTTCAATATCAAATGTCGTGAAAAATAATTATTTCAACATTTAATCTCACATAATCTTGCTTTCTAAAAATCCAAATTTACTTTAAAGAAATAACAATACACTAAGATTTAGCCATTCTAACAAATTAAACGATCTTTGCTTAAGCACATAATTAACACTATGATACATTGTAATTCCGAAATTGGAAGACTTAAACAATTAATTGTTCATCGTCCTGATAAAGGAATAGAACGAATCTCTCCAAAACAAGCAGAACAACTCTTGTTTGATGATATTGTATACTATCCGCTAATGCTTCAAGAGTATGATGTATATATTGATACCTTAAGACTCTGCCTTGGCAAAGAAAACGTCTTATTTATAGAAGACTTACTATCTACGAGTTTATCTAAGAGTAGTGAGCTCAAGACAGACCTTATCAATAAAATCATCACGGAGGAAGAACTACCCTCCTCTAAGTATGCCTACTTGATGACTCAACCAAGTGATAAACTTGCTGAGATACTGATCACCGGATATGATAAAGCAACGGATGAAATCCTTTGTGATCCTATTCCAAACTTTATGTTTACCCGTGATATTGGCGTAACTGTGAATGATGGTATTATAATTACCAAAGCATCAAAGGAAGCTAGATGGAGAGAAAATCTTCTTACTAGGATGATTATAGGTGCTCATGATATCTTCGCAGATGCAAGAGCAGAGAACAAAGTCATCAACCTTAACAAACCTGATGACTTCCCTCCTTCTAAGTATGGAGAAAGAGTGTCGATTGAAGGTGGTGATGTGATGACCATTCATAAAGATTACTTGCTTTGTGGGGTTAGTGAAAGAAGTTCATTACATGGATTCAACTTACTAAAAGACGATCTGCATCGCAAAGCATTGGTAGAAAACGTGGTAAAAATCACCATTCCAAGTGATAGATCGTGCATGCATATTGATACTGTGTTCACACAGATATCTCACGACTTGATAGTCTGCTACAAGCCGATGGTCTATGATGGTCTTGGCTCCAATGTAGAAGTTTATAGAAAGAATGGTGAGGTAGTCACTTATGGTTCAATTAAGGACTTTTTCCTTCAAGAGATCAACCCAGAAATGCAGTTTGTGTTCTCTGGCAAAGGGTATTCTCCTTATCAAGAAAGAGAACAATGGACTGATGGTTGTAACCTGCTAGCACTGAAGCCAGGTGTAGCAATCAGCTATGATAGAAATGTGATGACTGCCAGAGCTTTCGAAAAAGCCGGATATAGAGTAATGAGGGCAGAGGACTTTTGCATTCAATATGCAAACGAACCAGACCCACTTGGCAGCATAGAACGAACGATATTGACACTACCCTCCTCAGAACTAAGTCGTGCGAGAGGTGGTTCGCATTGTATGAGTTTTCCAATTCTTAGAGAAGCACTATAGATAAGCAGATATGTACATATTCGATTTTAAAAAGAGGGTTAGATATGCAGAGACAGATAAGATGGGATATCTGTATTATGGCAATTATCCAAAGTACTATGAGATTGGCAGAGTTGAACTTATTAGGTCGCTTGGGATTAGTTATAAGGATTTCGAAGATGTACATAAAGTCATGCTTCCTGTTGTCTCAATGGATATTCGCTATAAGCTTCCTGCTTATTATGACGAACACCTAACCATTCGCAGCAGAGTAGAACAGATGCCAACAAAATTGATTTCATTTGATTTCGAAATCTTGAATGAAGAGTTGAAAACTATTAACACTGCCAATGTCAAACTCTTCTTTATAGACATGACTACTAACAAAAGGATATCGGCACCCGAACTTTTGGTTGCACCACTAAAGCCATACTTTGAAATTTAGGAAAATTTATAGATCGATTATACTACCCATACTTGCTTGGACGAGACAAGTGTCTCTTCCAGGATTCAAAGGAGTATCGATTTATCATGTTTCAAAATTCATCTACAATGAGTCTCAAAAGGATGATATCATCACTAGGGCCAATTCCGTAGCCTTCACATTCTTCCTGTCACTCTTCCCAACTATTATCTTTGTATTTACATTGCTTCCCTTAATGCCCATTAGGTTTGACCTTTTGGAGACGATCAGAACATACGGCAAGACTGCCTTACCTGAAGAGGCGTTCAATTATTTAATGGAGGTCGTAGAAGGTATAGTTTCTATTCAGCGTGGAGGCTTGCTCTCAATCGGTTTTTTCCTAGCCTTATTCTTCTCGAGTAGTGGTATGCTTACGCTAATGCATGGGTTTGACAAGAGTTATGACTTGACATTCAAAAAGAGAAACTATTTCAAAAATAGACTTATCGCTATTTTCCTTACGGTGATCATTGCCTTCATATTCATCCTTTCGTTTGTCTTGATTGTATTTGGAGATCAAATTTTCTCCTCGTTCTTTTCAAAATTTGACATAGGTCAACTCAGCACATACATCATCCAGCTCTTTCGATACAGTATTATCGTCATTCTAATCTATGCATCTATCAGCCTTATCTACAGGTACGGACCAAGCATGTACAAGAAGATACCATTCATCAATGTAGGGGCGACCATTGCAACTGCACTGTCTATTGGGTCATCTGTTATTTTCGCCTACTTTATCAACAACTTTGGCAGGTACAACGAACTCTATGGCTCTATCGGAGCATTGATTGTACTACTTCTATGGCTAGAAATTAACTCCTTCGTAATCTTACTGGGATTCGAAATGAATGCAAGTATCAAGGTCAATAGAGATAGGTGGAGGTTTTTCAACAAACATCTTACTCACCAGGGTTAAGACCTCTTTTATACGTTTCTAGACAGCGTTCTCTCGCTATCTTGTGGTCTACCATGAATGTAGGATAGGCGTCTGTACCAAATTCCTTCACAAATTTCTTGACATAGGATCTTTCCTTGTCAAACTTATCCAACTGAGTATGGGGGTTAAATATTCTAAAATATGGTGCTGCATCTGTACCACTACCAGAGGCCCACTGCCATCCTCCATTATTTGAAGCCAGATCAAAGTCCAACAACTTACTAGCAAAATAAGCTTCTCCAAGCTGCCAATTCATGAGTAAGTGCTTAGTCAGAAAGCTGGATGTAATCATCCTTACCCTATTATGCATATGACCAGTAGTATTCAGTTCTCTCATCCCGGCATCTACAATCGGGTACCCAGTATTACCAGTACACCACATCTCAAACTCTTCTGCATCATACCTCCACTCAATATTATCATACTTCGGCTTAAAGGCTCCCTCCGTCACATGAGGAAAGTGGTCTAAAATCTGAGAGTAAAAATCTCTCCAGATCAATTCACTGAGATAGGTATCAGAGAGTTGAGAAGCATTCCTTGCTTTTTCTCTAATACTCAATGTTCCAAATCTGAAATGGATACCCAGACGTGATGTCCCTTCTATCGCTGGGAAATTTCTGTTGTCAGCATAGGCACGAATCAGTTTTGCTGGAACTTGCTTTGGAGGTACTTTGATTTCTGATTGACCAAATCCCATAGACTCAAGAGACGGCATATCACTTAGAGGTAACTTGGCAAACCCAGAAAAATACTGTTCACTTGGATAAGACTTGAGAAAGTAAGAATCATGAATGCTTAAGCTCTTCAAATGCTCTAACCAACGCCGCTTATAAGGAGTAAACACGGTGTATGGTTTGCCATCAGCTTTCAATACTTCATGGCTCTCAAAAATGACATGGTCTTTTGCAGTATGAAAGCTGACATTGTTGGCACTTGTGAGAGCTTTGACTTGAGCATCTCTATTCTTTGCATAGGGTTCATAGTCTCTATTGAGATAAATACTTGACACTGACTCCTCCCTAACTATGGTCTTCCAGATAGCAAGTGGGTCACCGTAATACACTTTCAAATCAGACCCCATGGCAGTCAATTGCCCCTTGAGTTCTTTGATAGTACTGTGTAGAAAAGACACTCTAGCATCTCGTTTATCGTCTAACTTGTCTAGTATCTGGGTATCAAAAATGAAAATTGGGGTTACCTGTTTTCCAGATTTCAAAGCATGATACAAACCAGCATTGTCTTCTAATCGTAAATCACGCCTAAACCAAAATATTGCCTTTTCCATAAATACAGTGTTGCTAGGCAATAAAGCATCAAATGACTCATTTTGTTGTCAATACTTGAGAATTACCCTACTTAGACTTCATAATACAGCGATAGACATTAGCTGATCGTTGTTCCATTACAATTGTATTGGACCTGATGATAGTCTGTTGGATTTCAGGTGTAGTCTGCAATATGGTGACTAAGCTGATACCAGTATTAGACTCAATAGAGAATTCAGGGCTAAGACTATCAAGAATAGCCTGCAACTTAAACTCATCCCTTACACAGATACTATAAGACAAGGCATGCTTTTGGAAAAAATTGACGTCCAACTTTTGTTCTTCAAATTGATTGAGAATAGACCATTCGGTCTGAGTTTGTTGAAACTGTGTAGGAGTCAACCTGATATATCGCTGGTCATCTAAGCGGGTGACTATTGGCGGGAGGATTTCATCTTCTTGATTTGTAATGGTCGTACCAACTGTATTTGGCTCAGCATAACTCTTCACTACTAGTGGTATATTAGCCTCTTTCAATGGAAGGATGGTCTTTGGATGGATGACCTTTGCCCCAGCATCAGCCATCGCATAGAGTGCTGAATAACTCAACTGATCAATCTTCTTTGCTATATCATACTTCTTAGGGTCAGCTGACATAATCCCAGGCACATCCTTCCAAACTGTAACAGATTCTGCATTACTACATTTCGCAAGAATGGACGCTGTATAATCAGAGCCTTCTCTACCAAGTGTGGTTGTGTTATTCTCATCATCCACACCAATAAACCCTTGGGTAATGATGTAATCTACTTTGCCAAAATTACTATCAAGCACAGCCTTAACCTTACTTTGTGTGGTAGTCCAATCAATAATAGCCCGTCGGTAGGATTGATCAGTTGAGATCAGGTCTCTAGCATCAACTAAAGAGATATTGACGCCTTTATCACTCAAATAGTATTGAACTATAGTACTTGACAATAATTCTCCAATACTCACAATCTGATCATAGATATAGTCATAGTTGTCATTGACTTCATCCGCAATCCATTCAATTTCAATGAGGATGTCATTAATTTGATCCTCGATCAAGACGGTATCATCAAACAAACTTTTACAAAGCTCTAAATGAAATGTCTTCACTAGCTCAACCTCTTGTTGCCAATCATGACCTTGGTAAATAGCCTCAGCTACTTTTTCTAAGGCATTGGTCATCTTGCCCATTGCAGAAACTACTATGATTGACTTACTCTCAATCTTCTCACTTATTATGTTATGAATATTACGAACATTATCAGCTGTTGCTAATGAAGCTCCTCCAAATTTGTGTACAAATATTGCCATAGCCCAAAGATAAGATTAGAAAAGATGCACATCTACATTTTACACCAAAAGTGTTAACATAGATAAGCCAAGGAATAATACTATAATGAATGCTGAATCGCATAGTCTCGATACCACTACGCAGTGTCATTTAAGTATTTGATTCGTATCTGATTAACTCCGAATGTTGTAATTATGTTCAGGGTCGTCGGCTGTGACGATGTTTTGATTGATGATGTCGGACTCTAACTCTCCATCTCTAAGTCGCACAATCCTATGGGCATGATCTGCAATATCTGGTTCATGAGTAACTAAGATTACTGTGTTCCCAGCTTGATGGATTCTTTCGAAAATGCCCATGATCTCAACAGAGGTCTTGGTATCAAGGTTTCCAGTTGGCTCATCGGCTAGGATAATACTTGGGTTACACACAAGAGCTCTGGCTATAGCTACTCTTTGTCTTTGTCCACCTGATAGCTCATTTGGTCTGTGATCTACCCTATCTCCAAGGCCTACCATGTCAAGTACTTCTTCTGCTCTTTCTATTCGCTTTTTGTTACTCCAGCCTGCGTAGACAAGAGGAAGAGCGACATTATCTAAAGAAGAGATTCTAGGCAAGAGGTTAAATGTCTGAAAGACAAAGCCTATCTCCTTGTTTCTAATAGCTGCAAGCTCTGCGTCATCCATCTCACTGACAAGGTTGTCATTGAGAAGGTATGTACCTGATGTCGGAGTATCCAGGCAGCCAAGTAAATTCATCAATGTGGACTTTCCAGATCCAGAAGGTCCCATTAATGCGACATATTCATTTTGTTTAATGGAAAGAGAAAGATGTTTCAACGCATGAATCTTTTCTGTACCCATGATATAGGTCTTTCTAAGTTCGTCTGTTCTGATGATTTCTTTCTTCATATTCATACCCCAATATTAATCTTTCCAGATAGATCACCTTAGTATTTTCGATAATCACCCACTTTTCTTCGCTGAATCGATAAAAATTAACTCCCTCTCTATCTATTTTTTGGTAGTTTTAATATTACATTTGTCAATCAAATAACCAACACCACTGCACCATCAATAAGAAAATCAGACATATCGCTGTATCAGGGAATATTGGTGCTGGCAAAACTACTCTTTCAGAAAAACTTTCTCAACATTACAATTGGAGTGTCCACTATGAGGATACTTTGAATAACCCATACCTCAGTGACTTCTATGTAGATATGCAGCGTTGGTCATTTAACCTCCAGATCTATTTTCTTAATTCAAGATTCAATCAAATTCTAAAAATTAGAGATGGGAATGAAGTGGTAATTCAAGATAGGACCATTTATGAAGATGCTAACATCTTTGCACCCAACCTTCATGAGATGGGTCTTATGGAGAAAAGGGACTTTGACAACTACCAATCTCTATTTCAGCTCATGACTACCCAAGTCAAGGCTCCAGATTTGGTAATCTATCTCAAAGCAAGTATACCCACACTCGTAGATCACATTCAACTAAGAGGTAGGGACTACGAAGGAAGTATCAGTTTGGACTATCTCAAAAGACTCAATGCTAAATATGAAACTTGGATTAGTCAATATACTGAAGGTAAGCTATTGATAGTTGATGTTGACAAGTATGACTTTATCAAGAGTCAGGAAGATTATGGAGAGATTATTTCCATGATAGACAGGGAGCTATTCGGTTTGTTTTAAGGTCCTACTACCCTTCTCTAACCGTTCCATGTTCACAATATATTACTCGTGCAGGATAATTATCAATGAGTTGATGGTGGTGAGTAGTGAGCAATATTGCTGTCTTTGATGTACTACCCAAGTTGTGCAATAACTCAATAATCATTTCAGCATTTTCTGGGTCAAGATTTCCAGTAGGTTCGTCAGCAAGTAGAAGCTTGGGTTCGTTGAGTAAAGATCTACCGATGGCTACTTTTTGTTGTTCTCCTCCTGAAAGCGCAAGGATATTACTTTGCAGAGCATCTTGGATATTCAACTGTTCAGCTATCTCGGTAATGCGTTGCTTACGATCAGTTGCACTATTCCAATCGGTAGCCTTCAGTACAAATTCATAATTTTCATAGACAGTCCACTGCTCGAACAACTTAAAGTCTTGGAAGATCATTCCCACCTTCCTTCGATAATTGTAGATATTGTCCAAAGAGAGTGTTGTCAGATCAAAGTTGAGGACTGATGCTGTACCAGCCGAAATTGGCAATAGACCAAAGAGTCCTTTCATCAAGGTAGACTTACCAGCCCCGCTCTTCCCGATCAGGTAGACAAATTCAGCCTCACTGAGTTCAAAATCTACATGCTCAAGAATCTGATTGCCATCTCTTTGGATAGAGACTTCCTCAAGAGAAAGTATAATCTGGTCATTTTGCATCATATCTGCTAAGTAAATAATATTCTACAAAGAAAAGAAGAAAGACCTCAATTACATACTTCTCAAATTTTTTACAAATTTTTACATACTCTTGGGAATCAATCTTGTAAATCAATTGTACTCTAGTTAAGCAAGTTAGCTTATGTAAAGTACTTGAGATATTAATTGAAGTGTTACTTGCATAACTAGCAAATATTTATAATTTTGCGGAAAACAACATATAAATTAAATTTATATACATTAATCTTTAACCTATGTATTGGACATTAGAATTAGCACACCACCTAGAAGATGGACCTTGGCCAGCGACCAGAGATGAACTTATTGATTATGCTATAAGATCTGGTTCTCCACTTGAGGTTATAGAAAACCTTCAAGCAATTGAAGATGAAGGAGAAATCTATGAGACGATGGAAGACATTTGGCCAGATTTTCCAAGGAAAGATGACTTTCTTTTTAACGAAGACGAATATTAATTTTTCTATAAAAAAATAATCAAGAGGCTCTGACTTATACTCAGGGCCTTTTTTTATTAATTTGCAGATCTAAGAAATAGACATTATCAAAACAGGAATTACAATTGCAATTGATGGATTTTCTTCATCGGGAAAATCTACCTTAGCTAGGGACTTAGCAGAAAGACTTGGTTACAGCTACTTAGATTCTGGGGCCATGTACCGTGCTGTAGCTTTATACTTTCTACAGCACAATGTCAACTACTACCTAGACTCAGAAGTAGATTACGCCTTACATCAGATCAGTATAGGGATACCTCCTTCTAACCAAGGCTTTAAAATCTTACTGAATGATATGGACATCACTGACTTGATTAGGTCATTAGAAGTCTCTAAGATAGTCTCTGAGGTAGCAGCTATATCGTCTGTAAGGACTTTTCTAGTTAAGCAGCAGCGTCTTGCTGGTGTAGATGGCTGTATAGTCATGGACGGACGTGATATAGGGACAGTAGTCTTCCCTGATGCCGAACTCAAAATATTCGTTGACTCGGATATGGATACTAGAGTGACTAGGAGGTTTAAAGAAATGCAAGCTAAAGACTCCTCAATTACCCTAGAGGCTGTCAGAGAAAATCTCAGTCATCGTGATCATATAGATAGCACAAGAGAGGACAGCCCACTAAGAAAGGCTGATGATGCCAAGATACTTGACAATACTCATCTGACTAGAGAAAGTCAACTAGATCTGGCATACGCTTGGGCTCAAGCTATCTTAACAATGTAATGTCACCTTGTATGAGATGAGGTTTTCCTGAGGTGTCTGTATATTCTAACACATAAATATATACGCCTTGTTGACATACTGTGCCATTAAATGTCCCATCCCATAGCGACATTTGATCCATGACTATGAAGTCTTGCTTATCATATACCACAGTACCCCATCTATCAAAGACTGTTGCTCTCTGCACCTCAAAAGCAGTATTACCTCCTATCAGCCAAGTCTCATTTCCATTAAAGTTAGGATTAAAAATATTAGATACGAATACATCTTCAAGTTGCTCAGGAAGCTCTTCGACTAAGATATTGAGAGTATCGCTCTTGAAGCAGTCTTCTTCCGCATAAACCACAACAACCAATGCTAAGGAATCCATGTTCTCTTCCATTGATTCAATGATACATTGGGTAGAGTTCTCACAGATTAAGTTACCATCATAGAACCAATCAATTTGGCTCCAGCTAGAAAGAGTTGTTTGTAAGACATATGTACCATCGCTGCCTTCTAATATACTATCACTCCCACTTAAATTAATTTGAAAATCTGTAGGCGGGTCAATAACCACGGTCTCCGTGACGATACATCCATCAATAGATTCTGCTTCTATCTCATGTAAGCCTATTCCAAATGACATAGTCTCGATACTTGTCATTGGCATCAGTTCTCCATCAATTAAACATTCAGAAGCAAATTCTTGACTGTTGTATGATGCAGAAAGACTACCTAGCGAATCTGTATAACAGGTTGGATGGATTGGAAATAACTCAAGTGTTGGAGAGTCAACCACTGTAATACTAAAGCTATCTCGATAAGTACAAAGCTGATCGTACTCAATGTCAATAAAGTACATCGAAGTACCTAGATCAGGAGATGTTGCAAATTGTTCAGATTCGGACAGAACCCCATTGTTCATGCTGACAGTATTAAAGACAAATGCTGGCAGTTCACTTTGACAAAATGTAGTATCCCTCCACTCAAGCTCAGTAGGTCTGATTGGACACTCTCCTGTATTGCAGGTAATAGTGCCTGGGTCATAAGGACAGAGACATTCGGATATAGGTACAATTTCTACTTCTAGTGTAGTCCCTGGTGGAAACTCAATAGGAGTATATGTACTACCTGTTTGATTCTTGATAAATTCTGAGTTAACATAGATATCATATGAGGTATGACACGGGATTTCGTCCCAAAAGAGTTGTATGGGGAATCCACTATCGAAACAACCTACAGTCAATGTATCTAGCCTCTCAACATTTATATTTAGAATGCCAAACTCCTGAACATTACATTGACTACTACTTCCAGTAAGGTAGAGTGTTGTCAATCCTAAATTTTGCGGCGTGAAAATATATTCGTCCTGTTGGTCACTGACGACATCTATCATTGGCATAATCCCAGAAAACTCCCAAGACCCACTCCCTACATAGTTGAATATAGTATCGAAGTTAATCAATGTACCTTGACAAATGAAAATCTCTTCTTGCAGCATCTCAAGATATGGATCCTGAAAAATTGATATTGACATTGAGTCAATAGACTTACAGCCATTATCATTGATTTCATAGTAGAAAGTGTAAACGGAGTCGACACCCATTACTGGTTGGAAATTTCCTCCAATTATCATCCCATCACCATCCATCCAAGTTTGTTGTGCTAAAGTAGGTACCATCATCGGAAATGTCAACACTTGGAGTGGTATCACTGGCGGTGTATCATCTATACACCTCTCACTCCCATCTTGGGGAAATGTCATTGTATAAAAACTACATTCTGTAGAACAAGTATAGGTGGCTTCACTACCCGTGCAAAAATTACTCCCTGATGTAAGTTGGATAGAGACTATATCCGTAGTAGTGATTCCAGGAAATATCCAAGTATCATCATCCCAATAATTAGCGAAAGCTGAAGTCTGATTAATCATTACCGTTGAAGTGCCTGATGGCAAGAATTCAAAATCGAAAAACACAGTATCCATTGAAGTCCTACACTCCACTTCAGGAAGTTCAAAATCTGCCTCACTATTCTCAAGATAAGAAGTGTCCTGAGCAATGATTTCTGAACACTCTACCCCATCATATTCCCAATTGATGACTAAAGTCACTAAACTGTCCATAGATGTAGAGAACACATTGCCATTTGACATTACGCTTCCATTCACTATCCAATCAAATGAAATCAAACCTGGATCCAGATAATCTGAATAGGCTCCAAGTGTAGCCAAGTACGTCACATTGGCACCATCACAATTAAGGATCTCAACGTCCCCTTCAGCAAATGGTGCATACACTCTCACAAATATGCTTGAGTCACAACCATTCTCAGTACCCATAGGTGTATTGATTACAATGCCATCTGGTGCTTCTTCCTCAAATATGTAGTTCATATAGGTCAATGGAAGGTCTACCGAAAGGTTGTAACTACACAATGTGGTATCGAAGACTGGCTGTTCTGTTGGTGGTAAGACGACAACCCTCTTCTGCTCTACTTGCACACAAAAGCAGCTATCGATAAAGGTACATTCGTAAAGGCTATCACCAATCATAGGTGCAAAAACACAGCCCTCAGTAGTCCAATGCAAAGGCCAATTCAAAAAGTTCTGAATATCTTCTGCACATAGGGTATCACTTGGATATGTGATAGTATCCTTAGATGCTACGACAAAGGTAGTTTCGAATATATCGTTGCTATCATCACAAGTATTGCTAAATTCCACTTGAAGCGTATATTCCCCAGAGTTGATCGGATTAAACATGAAAGCACTGGTATCACTTTGCATGCTTATTGATCCAAAGTCATCAATAATGACTATATCGTAATCCACATTATCAATATCCTCATGATCCAACAGAGATATTTCTATTGTTGTGCCTGGGCATAAGCAATCGGTACCACATGAGGCATTTAGGAATTGTACATTAGATGATTGCAGCTCAGGAAGTTCAAGAGAATTTGATGGCGGAAGGTTTTGTACCTCTATTTGCACATCACAAACATTGCCTGCACAACCATCAATCATAAGGTAGTATTGATTTCCAATGATTAATGAATCTGAGACCAAATTGATTGGGACATCAGGGGTATAAGCTTCTCCACAGTCACAATTATAGGTCAGAGGTGTGTAATTCCATAAAGTGTCAGAATTAAATAGAAACACTTGTATCCCTAAGTTAACACTTGGAGAAGGCCATTCTGGAGTAAAAGCACAAGAGCTATATGTAATGTCTAAATTGACTAAAGTATCCCAAGCTATAAAAGATAACCAAGTACTATTTTCAACAGTACCTGCACATGCTGGACCATCAAATTGAACACTTGCCACAAATGTTGCATCGTAATACATGGTATATTCTAAGCAACTTAGCGAGTCTAAGTTGCAAAATATGGGGCTTTCGCTACCCGTAGTATCCTGTTCTAGCAATGGATTACATTGAGCATTAACAGATCCGACAGCAAGCATCATCACTATACATACACCCCAATATTGTAGCTTGGTCTTTATACTCATTGTTCATTTTGGAAAGCCCTGCAAGATAACTAGAATAACATATTCGCTATACACTTTTCCTGTTATCTTACGACAGTCACATCAAATATTTCTCTAATGTTACGACCATCGGTTGTAACAAAACTGACACTCACCATATATACTCCTTGTTCAACCAAGGCTCCATTGTATGTGCCATCCCAATTCAAAGCATCTATAACGCTAGATTTACTTAATATCATATTACCCCATCTATCAAAAATCTGAATAATATTAAATTGATCTATTGCAGTGGTTGGAATGATTGTCAACTGACTATCCTCTCCACCAAGACCGGGGTTGAATATATTGTTAGCGAAATAAAACGATTCTTCTTCAACCATTATCTCAAATTGAGTGGATTCGCTGCATCCATCACCATACAATGCTGTCACTTGGTAGTCTTGTGTGAAAATTGGAGTATACCAAGCTGAATCACTTGTAGCTGTATTTGTTTCCCATATAAATGAAATAGACCCTTGAGCAGCGGAAATATTGTATTGTGCTACAGCTAACGTAGAGTCACCTATAGCTACCCCACTAATATCCTCAACTACTAAGTCAAGCGCTAATACTTCATCAATAATAAACAATGTATCAATACTACAGCCTAGTCCATCCGAAATCTGCAACGCATGTTCTCCTGAGTTTAACGGTACACTTTCAACTTGACTATAATCTAGTTCAATGCCATCTAGGGTAAATAGTAATTCGTCATTCGACAATCCTGTAAAAGTCTGTACCACTATATTCGCCAATTGGCCATCATCTTCAGGACAACTGGGCTGGATTACATCTAGGTCTAGACTAACAAATGGACTACCCGAGACAACTATCATACTAGAAGTAGAGCAGCTACTAGATTGGTCAGTGACCACACATAAGTAAGTGCCAGGCATGTCTACTGTAATAGATTGTTCATAGGAATCTGTGAGTATGTTGCCATCTTGAGTTGACCAAAACTGTACAACATCACCTGTGTTACTCACCTCTATGTCTAAGGTAGAGTTGATTTGACTACAATCACCTGAGCCCATCTCACTGAGGATTATCTCAGGCACCAAGGTATCTCGTGGCGTTTCTATAGTAAGTGTTGTATCACAACCATTATTGCCTATAGCCACTAATACTAACTCTTGAGTATCAAAATAACTCTCTGTTGGACCACTACTGCTAAAGTTACCATCAAGATACCATTCAAGCGTTGAGAACTCCTCACTATTTTCTATGGCAACCTCTAGATTAGTCGTACTACAAGTAAACGTGTCCAAGGGTATTATTGGCGCAACGACTGAAGTATCTCTGACAATGGTTATAGTATCAGCAAGGACGCAGCCGATTTCAGAAAGGATTTCTGCTCTATGCTGTCCTTCTTCATTTACCTCAAAATATAGGGAACCATCTGTTCTGACTTGGATAGGATTCAAGTTATTGTCTTGATCGTAAATAGACCATTGGTAATTACCAATCATGGTGGCATCCACCACAGCAACGTCGACCTCAATGATGGTGTCAATACAAGTCAAGAAAAGTGAGTCAACCGCTATTTCGACAACTGGAAGTGGGTCAGCTTGTGTAATTGTATAGGTATCGCTTGCAGTGCATCCATTATCTTCGGTAATAGTCAAAGTGTAGGTCCCAGGACTAGATACCACAAGATTTGGTGATAACTCAAAAGGCTCTGACCACTCATATCCAACAATATTACCTTGTGTATTGGAAGCTAACGTTACTTCAAGATTTTCACAAGGTTGATCGTAGTCAAATGGTCCAAAGAGGATGGGTGATATGGTATCATACCCTACTTCAATCGATTGTTCAAAACTACAGCCATTTGTTGTGAACCCTGCCAATGTATAGTTGCCACCAAGTGCTATATTGGGTGTTATCTCTAGATTACTTGCTGGAGTAATACCTGGACCAGTCCAAAGGATAGAGTCAATCAAGTTAACATCATAATCAATGAGCAAGTCTGTAGCCAAATTAGTACATGACAGGTCTTGAGCTTGAATAGCAAACTGGGCAGACAAGGTGTCAATCGCTACATTTTGAAAGTAGAATGTCTCACATCCATTGAGATCAGTAACAGTCACAAAGTAGTTGCCTGGTGCATAAACCACAGGCTGATTCAATGATGACTCAAACCCTCCAGGCCCTGCCCAATTATAGAGATATCCAACTTGATGTCCAGAGGTAACATACAAAACACCAAAGTCATTGTTACAATCAATCGGACTTGAGCTAAGTTCAATCACAGGTGACTCTATATCATAGTCTACCTCAATAAATAAGCGCTGAGTACAGCCATCATCAAAGAGAATATCTACCCTATATGTACCAAACCTAAATACTCTAGGATTAAGATCTATAGAGTAAAACCCAAAAGGTCCTCTCCATTCTACTTCCGCAATACTCCCATCAGTATTAATGAACAACTGCCCTTCTTGGGTGGCACAACTTAATGAGTCCAAACTTAGCTCAGTAGTATAATTAGCTACTTCATTCTCAACAGTAATATATTCAGAAATCACACAACCATTGGATAGTGTTACTTGCAATTCATATTCTCCAGCTTGACTGACAGTGATTGAGTTAACGTCTTGGTCTATTGCAGTACTTTGATATAACCAGGTCAGATTATACTCACTGCTGATATCTTGTGCTAGGTAAAGAGTCGCTGAATTGTTGATACAATCAATATTGGATGTCTTCAAGATAGCTAGTTGAGGAATCGTTACATCCTCAATCGTGATATTGGCTGATAACTGTCCACATACTAAATCTTCACTCTCAATTACAAGTGTATAGGTTCCAGACTGCGTGACTGTTGGTTCAAAGTCAGCCACAAAAGGCACTCCATTATATAGCCAAGTGAACTCATCTACGGTTACTATGACATCGTTGATAATAGTGTAGATGCCTTGGGCACAATCTTGCTGATCCAAGGCAAGACTGAAAGGTTCAAAATTATCAGCACTCTCCAATACTAGGCTACTAGTAGCTAAACATCCATTATTTTCAATACTCAAAAAGTATTCTCCTGGCTGATTAACAATGAGAAAAGGAGTATTCTCGCCTGCTACAATACTTCCATCTAAAGTATACCATTGATATGTAGCATTGGTCTGTGATGTTGTATTAGTATTAGCAGAAAGCACTAACTCTTCTCCACATTGGATGACACCAAATATTGGATCTATCTCAGAGATCACACTAAATTCATTCAGTTGAAACCTAAATAATGAGTCACATCCAGCTGCTGTATTGATAAAAATGATGGTATCCAAGGGTGCAAATAAGACTTGATCCCTCCATAGGTAGCTATTCCCTTCGCAAAGAGTCTCAGTAATGGTCTCTTCTCCATTGAGCATCCCAATAACTACATCAATAACCTCATCTGAAATATCAGCACAAAGATCTCCAGTATTGGCATCAGTCAATAGATTGCTAATTTGTGAATAGGAAGTAATATCGCCTTGAGTTACAATTCCATAAACCTGATATGTACCTGCGGGCAGGTTACTTAGATCAAGTACATCGTCAACAATTTGAAGAATATTACCATTCTGAACTAAAAGCAGATACTCTTCGTGGATGGCACTACTCAGCCCTACAAAAATGTCATCAACTACAAACTGTATGTCCTGCCCTTCACAATAATAATATGAGCCAGACTGATAATTGACTAATTGCACATCACATACTGCACATGTCAGCCCAGCTGGTTCACAAAATATTAATTCAACAGAAACTAGCTCACCTGAGTTGCTCAAACCCAAATCCTCAACGGTAATAGTCCATATTCCGTTGGCAGGGCCAATGTTGAAATCCTCAAGGCAGCCTGCATTTGGGTAGTAGGTGCCATCATATGAGGCTATAGAGGTCCAACCCGAACTATTGCTCCACTGTGCTGGTATGTCTGGATCTGGTGCCGCGAATCCTGTGCAAGGAATGAACGTTACATCCCAATCAATAAACGCAGATATAGATCCTTGTGTAGTAGCTGGACCTACCAAATAGACTATATCACCTGCTGGACTAGTGAGGGTAATTCTTAAATTAGTAATACTATTATGAGAGAATTCAAGCTGGACACCACATAGACTCTGATTGATCCCAAGTTGATCATTGATTAAGCCTTCAACAATCACTTGATAGTCTCCTGTCTCTCCACTAAATATTGAGTCGCCCAGCTCTATCTCACACTGAGAAAATAGAGTACCTACTCCGAACATCCAAGAAATTAATACCAACAAATATCTCATCATATGCTTATTGACAATTCTTCTAACGTATGAACCCTACAATTGTATCTTAAATATTGTTAAAGTGTTGCCTTTAGTCTAAAAAAAATGGCGTCCAACTTTCATTAGACGCCATATATACATTCATAATTATTTGTAAGTCACTATCTCATGAGTGTCACATCTTTGGCAACTTGGACAACTTCATCATTAGGGAAGGTTACTGAATACACGTAGACATAGACACCTTGCTCTGCATCTACCCCATTGTATGTACCATCCCAACCTAGCTCTGGCATATTTGAAGGGAAGTTTTGTCTAACGAAAATGACATTACCCCACCTATCGAATACCGTGAATTGGGTTACAAGAGCCTCTTTATCTGTAATAGGATAAATCCAACCATTGAGATCATCTCCAGGGTTAAAGATATTCGGAGTAAAGACCTCATTCTCAAGTCTAAATCTCAAGTCAATACAATCCTGATTCACACAGCCATTGGCATCAGTCAAGGTCAAACAGATTCTCTCTATTCTTTCAACTAAGATTTCTACCTCCTGACAATCATCAGGTGGGTCTTGACAAAGTACTACTGGGTTCAATGGATCAGTTTCGTTTGTCCAAAGGATTTCGTAGTCGCCCAGACCATCAACAATAAAATCTGTGGCAAACAATGTATACAACGTCCCTTGTAATATTGTATCAATCTCATCTGTAGCATTATTCACGATGTCTTCAGCACTAAATATTATCGCTGCTACTGGAGCAGTAGAACATCCCGTATCATCAAACAATGTCACGCTATATGACCCAGGTGATAAACCATCAATCTGATCTTGTGTCGAACTATTGTATTCCACTGTCTGCACATCTCCTGATGGTCCAGTAATCTCTAGCGTCAATGGAAGATTACTACCATCAACATTGATAAATAATATTCCCTCACCCATATCAGTACAAGGATCAACAGTAACAGTTGGCAAGCCATCAATCGAAGTTACTATCGCAGTATCAGTATTTGAACATCCTGTGACGTTGTCTAGAACTGTCAAAATGTAAGTGCCTTCAGTAATTGCTAAAAGGTTGAATGAATCCACCGATTCAGATAACAAATCACCAGCTGCATTAGTCCAAGTGTAGGTATAATCACCAGTACTTGTTCCTAATCCATTCAAATTAGAGGACATCATTTCACACGTAAGCTCTGCATCCAATCCTGCATCTGCTACTGGCTCTGCTTCGATTATGAC
>JAHDHH010000092.1 GCA_020631405.1 Saprospiraceae bacterium | reverse complement strand
ACCAGGGACACATGGATTTTCAGTCCATTGCTCTACCAACTGAGCTAAGGCACCGGAAGCTTTGGTTAAATTGGTGTAAATCGTCATCTACATTTAACCAAAGCGGATGCAAATTTAATTTCTTTTTTTATTACACCAAACTTATTCCAAGTAGTTTTACAAAGCATTTCATATTAATATTATCAAATACGTCCAATATATCCATTCCGACCTTGGAATATTCCGAGTGATAGCCACAGACAATGGCATTACTCACCTCCAATTGGCACAAAGTATCGAGGAAGAAAGCCCCAATCTCATTACCCAGAACGCTAGCATTCAGCTCAAGGAATATTTTGCAGGCAACCTTAAGCGGTTTGACTTACCCCTCATTCCTGCTGGAACACAGTTTCAACAGAGGGTCTGGGCAGAGTTAGAAGATATCCCGTATGGGAGGACTGTTTCTTATAAGGAGTTATCTATCAGTCTTGGCAACCTCAAAGCAATCAGAGCCGTAGGTGCAGCCAACGGAAAGAACCCGATACCTATCATCATCCCTTGTCATAGAGTTATTGCTAGTAATGGGAAGTTGCAAGGCTTTGCCTTGGGCTTAAGCATGAAACAAGAGTTGCTTGACCTAGAGAAGGGTTGTAGCCAAATGAGTTTTGCATTTTGACCGAAGCTATCAGAAATGGTAGATATTAGTCAGTAGCCTCACACCTCATATTCATGCTTAATCAAGTGATACCCCAGTGCTAGGCTGATACAATGTTTGACTTCCTTCTTTGGGATCTTATCTGTTAGTTTAAAGACAATAGCTCTACTAGTCTCATACTTGAACGTGTTGCCATACAATTGCTTAATAATAGGGACAAGCTTGCTAGTGCATTTGAAGTAGAGGGCATATTGGTCTGGTTGTTTGGCCTTCCAATCGAAGCGTAAAGTGCTACCATGTTTGGTAATGTAGCTTGGCTCATTCCATTTGAGGGTTTCTTCTAGTGTCAAGATAGTTTCAGATTCTTCCGCTACAGTTATAATCAAAGACCTCAATTGCATCAACAGAGGCAAGACATTTGAAGGATAGGTATCAAACTTCTCCTTCATCCTTGGGTCTTGTTTCAGTACTAGCTTTGACAAGAGGAGTTATTGTTTGACAAACTGCTGTGTCAGAGCAAATCCATTGCCACTCATCTTGAGTATGTAGAGCCCTACACTGAGTTGTTTCGTAGAAAAATTGACAAACTGCTCTCCCATATTGTAGAACTCTGACTTTCTGATGGTTCGGATGCGATTGCCTTGTATGTCATAAAGCTCAAATGTGATTTGCTGACCTCTTGCTAGGTTGAATCCTACAACAGCCATATCATTGACTGGATTAGGAGCTATCGCGTAAAGGTAGTTACTAGCGGATTCTACATCATTGACGCTTACAGTTGTTTCGTCTAATATGATGTCTTTATCGCCCGGCAGATAGTCTACATATCCAATAGGAAGATAGAACATCTCATCCGTAGTATTCTCTCCCCATGTGGCAAGTTGTGGAGGATTGGATGGATTATTTGGATTGTCTATGGTATTGTCATAAGTGGCTACAGCATGTATCACGGAGCCTGCTGGTAAGTGAATGTAACGATTGAAGTGATAGGTGCCTTGCCAACTGAAGTCCCATTCATTGATTTTGATTAGGTTGATAACCTCCCCATCCGGCTTTTCAGCCCAGACATCCCAGTACTTGCCTAAGAGGTGCATATGAGGAAAGATATTGATTAGACTGACATCTTTAGGGACTGTATACCTCCCATGAAAGGTCTTCTCTTCATTAGCAGGAATGTAAAATACTTCTCCGATAACTTGTGGGAGTGGGACCATGATGTGATTTTTGACCTCTCTTTCAAAAGTCTCTTCCTCATCCATGAAGAAGATATTCATCGTAGATTGGTCAGTCTCATTCACTGGCCAAGGTGCATAATGTACCTGCATCACTAAGTCAGCGCCTGCATGAAGGATGTCTCCGATGCCATCAGGGTAGTAGATTGGCTTTTGCCCAGGAGCATAGGCTGGGTATTGCTTCTCCTCTAGAGTTTCTTCAATCCCACCTCCAGTGAAGCTTCCAAATCCATTGAATCCATACTCTGGCGTACTAGCGTCATTAGCTGCAGCTTGACCAGTACGATCTTCAAAGATGAGGGCATGATGGACTATCTTGCTATTCCCTGGTCTGAATTCTATAGACTTGATGATTTTATCTTCTGCAAAGTCAGTCGAAAAGACGAAGTATCTGTAGTCATCCTTATTATTTCCCTTATGCAGCCACGCCTCGTCCATAGTGATGACTAGGTCTGGCTCGCCAAGTACAGACCCTTCTGGGAAGTCTGGAAACTGTGGCTCTTCTGCTACATCACCTCGCGGCATATCGCCATCAACCCACGAACTAATCGCTTGGATCTCCTCGTCAGTTAAATAATTTTCATCTAGGAAGTGTGAGTAGTTAGGGTCTGGTTGCCATGGTGGCATAATATTGTTGCTTGTAACATACTTGATAGTAGTGCCCCATGCCTTCACCTCTTCATAGTTTGTCAATGCCATTGGTCCTATCTCTCCAGGTCTATGGCATGTAGAGCATTTTTTGTACATGATCTCAGCGATGTCTCCAGCATAAGTCTTTTGGCTATAGCCAAATGTAGCACAGAAGAGAGTACAAAGGATGGTTGCGATATATTTCATAGCTCTAATTCGATTCATTATAGTTAATGTAGCAACCAATCGCCTGTGTTCTTGGTTGTTCAATTGCTTGATCGGCTAAAATTGCCTCTAATGCCAATCTCAGATCTCTTGATGTAGTTACCCTCCTCTTTGACCCTACTTTGTCATAGGAATTGTCGATTCGCCCCTTATAGAGAATCTCTTGTTTCTTTTCGTCGTAGACTACTACTTCTGGTGCAATTGTAGCCTCGTAATACTTAGCTTTTTCTTTGTGATAGTCAGTTTGGTATGGAATCGGGATATTGTAATACTCCATAAAGGCATCAAGCTTTTCTACCTTCGACGATTGGTTGGGAAAGTAACCGATGAAGGTAAATGGCGCCTCATTGTAATGTTCGAAGATGTATCTGATCTCACCTGACATATTTTGTGTAATCCGACACTCGTCTAGTAAGAAGAAGTTGACAGAGATACTATCAGAATAGTCTTGGGCAAAGCTGCTCCAAGTAATAGTCAGATATGTAAGAAGTAGCAATAGCTTTTTCATAGCAATTCAAGATTAAGCAATATCTAGACTCGATGCAATAATAACTAGAGGATTAACAAGAATTTATTGACGAAACGCTTAATACGGTAGCTTTTCTGGAAATAGGAAAGATAGTTATTGAGAACTCTGTATCTCATCTTGTCGAAACAGTATAGTCCTCAATTATGTATTTCGGCATCACTGCAATACCACTTCATAGCAAACAGAATTAGTGTTGTGAAGCTAAGTTATCAGTGTCTTAACACAAAAACATTTCTTACTTTAGATACTATAGTAAATAAAAAAAGCCCTGCAATGAATTGCAAGGCTTCTATCGGTGGGCGATGAGAGACTCGAACTCCCGACCCCCTGGGTGTAAACCAGGTGCTCTGAACCAACTGAGCTAATCACCCGATATTTCCCTTCCTTAAGGGGTCGCAAATATAGAGCAATTTTTTTCAATTCTGGAAATTAATTTTTGCCTTTTTTTACATTAAATGACTAAACCTAAGCAAATACCGCCGTACTACACCTCTGTAATTGATGTTGTGAAGCTGATTCCACCGGGAAGAGTCACGAATTATGGAGCTATTGCTGACTTTTTGGCTCTTGGCTCTGCGAGGATGGTTGGTTGGGCATTGCACAAGTCTGGCTTGGTAGATGGAGATGTGCCTGCTCATCGAGTATTGAATAGGAAGGGTGAACTCTCAGGAAGACTTGCTTTCTCTGACCCTAACTATATGCAGGCAAAACTAGAGTCCGAAGGCATTATTATCAAAGACCATAGAGTTGTAGACTTTGCCAAGTATCACTGGCACCCCGAAGAAATACTCAAGACATGAATACCATCATCCATATGATCTCTGGTCCTAGGAATATCTCAACGGCAATGATGTATGCCTTTGACAATAGGCAAGATTGTCGTGGTATTGATGAGCCATTTTATGCTTGCTATCTGTCAAGATTCCCAGAGATTGACCATCCTGGCAGGGCACAGATTATAAGTTCGCAGCCTACTCATGAGGTTGCAGTTTGGGAGTCAATAGAGCAATCAAAAGAGGGTCATGGAGAGTTATTCATCAAAAATATGGCCCACCATATCCACGACCTTGACCTGAGTAGACTAGAAGATCATAAGTGTTTTGTACTCGTACGTGACCCTAAGAAAATATTGGCTTCTTTCTCCAAGGTGGTAGGTCGAGTGAACGCAAGTGATATTGGAATCATCCAAGAGTGGAAGATTGTACAATATCTTAAGTCACGTGGTATTGCTTGTCCAGTTGTGGATACTGACCAATTTTTACAGAACCCCAAAGCCCAGCTAATCAAGCTCTGTAAAAGTCTCTCTATTCCTTTTGAACAAGCTATGCTGTCATGGACTAGTGGTCCAAGGGAGATTGATGGGTGTTGGGCCAAGTATTGGTATGATTCGGTGCATCAATCGACGGGTTTTGCCCCACACCAAGAAAAGGATATAATCTTGTCAACAGATTTGGAAATGATCTATCAAGAGGTGCTACATTACTATCATATGTTGAAAAATGAAGCAACCCATTAATAAGTAAAACGAAGAACGATGTTACAGCAATTTGATCAAAGAAATAAGGAGTTGAAGTGTTATGTAGGTGATGGCTTGTATCATCGGGATGAGGCAAGGGTCAGTGTGTTCGATAGTGTAGTCCAGGGTGGTGATGCAGTTTGGGAAGGCTTAAGGCTCTATGATGGTGGCATTTTTCTGCTAGATAGGCACTTAGGTAGGCTACAAGACTCAGCTAAGGCGATGGCCTTCGTAGATATACCAAGTAATGCAGAGATCAAGGCAAGGCTCTCAGAGACACTTAAGGCTAATTCTATGACCTCTGATGTCCATATCAGATTGACCCTGACTAGGGGAGTGAAGATCACCTCAGGGATGGATCCACGACTCAATCAGTCGGGCAGTACTTTGATCATAGTCCCAGAGTACAAACCACCCGTGTATGACAATGACCACGGTATTACTGTAGTCACTTCTGCTATTAGGCGGAACTCACCGAGTAACCTAGACTCCAAGATTCATCACTGCAACCTCATTAACAATATCCTCGCTAAGATCCAATCAAACGTAGCAGGAGCAGATGCGGCGCTGATGATGGACAACTATGGATTCGCAGCTGAGCTAAATGGGACTAATATCTTCATAGCGAAGCATGGGAAGGTGTATACTCCACATGCTGACGCTTGTCTCCATGGAGTGACTAGAGGGTTCATCATTGAGTTATGTAAGAAGGTTGGCTTGGAGATCACAGAGAAGAATATCTCACCAACTGAGATGTATGCTGCCGACGAGATGTTTTGCACAGGGACGATGGGTGAGCTTACGCCAATTATCAAGCTAGATGGTAGAGTGATTGGGAGTGATGATAGACCTATCTTAACTCAGTTGAATGCTGCGTTTCATGGAGCTAT
>JAHDHH010000046.1 GCA_020631405.1 Saprospiraceae bacterium | reverse complement strand
TCAAGTCACTCTCACGCTACTTGAAGAGACCTAACTGATTGATTATCAGTAGGTCTTTTTTTTGTGGTGCCGTTTTGCTTTAAACATCAATATTAACATTCGCTCTCGACCCTAAAAAGGGATCCTCAGCAAGCTTGTATCTAAGAAACTAGTGTTGTTTTAAATCTTGGAATCGGTCAATCTATTGGATAACTATGATTCTCAAAATTGCTACGGACATTGTTTCAAAAAATAATGTAGGGGTCCAATTAAGAATTTTACTAAAAAATATCAGTTTCTTTCTAACGTTTTTACATGCTACTTCGACAATAGCATTGAAACAACTTAAATAGATCAAAATGAAACTAAGAATTTTAACAATATCCACAGCATTCATAATCTTAACTTCTGCATGTAGCAAAGAAAAAATTGAGCCTGTATTAGAAATATTTGTGACTACCAAGGCTTCTCAGAATTGGACCACAGTAGAATTTCAAATTACCAATATGAATTTTCCATATATGGAAAATGGTGAGGTTAAAAGAGGCCCGCTTTTACGAAATTTTTCTCGACCAATCCTTAAGCCAGAATTGAATAGCGAAAACACTACATTGATACACAATGATACTTTTTGGTCAACCGAAAACATAATCGGCGCTATCATTGGAATAGATTTCATAGTTTTAAATAATGCTAGTGAAAATTTCATTGAAGTACGAGTTCAAGATGATGAAATTCTAAAACTGACAGAAGCAATTTCCTTTGAGCCATCCAAAACATACAAAGTTGATATAATAATAGATTTGGACACCAATGTATGTGAAAAAAACGGACTTTATGAAGCAAGCAATTTCCAAATTAAAATAACTGAACTCTAGCCAATCATGATTCTTGACAAACATACAATCCAAAAGCTCAGGAAAGATAGAGTTGTACAAAAACAGTTTTATAACTATTTATATGAAAATCTCTTTCATATTCCAAATAGATATTATAAAACAAAATTTCTAGCTGAGGAAATATTTAACGATGCATTTATTAAGATTTTTAATTCGATAGAAAAAGAAAAGGAAATTGTAAATGTTTTAGGCTGGTGTAGTAAAATAATGTTCAACACCACAATTGATTCTCTTAGAAAAGAAATAAAGCAAAAAGAACGATTCATTTTTCCTGAGGAACTACCTGTTACTGAAAGCTCACTAAGCAATGCTTTGGATCATCTAAGTTCAGAAGAATTATTCAAATGTATCCAGTCATTGCCGCAAGATCAATTGGCCGTTTTTTCTCTTTTCGAAATCGATGGATATTCACATAATGAAATCAGCAGCATGATTAATATAAGTGTAAGCAATTCAAGATACTTACTACACAGAGCAAAGAAAGAACTCAGAGTCAAATTGCAAACATTTAAAATTAAATAATCATTATCATGGAAGACTTTAGAAGTAAAATAAAAAATCACAAAGCAGTTCCTAACAATGAGTCTTGGGAAAGATTGCTAATTACAAAAGAAAAAAAAGCTCTTGTAAAGGCTAAAAGTATTCTTACATTTTTCTTTATGGCAAATTTGGTTTGTCTTTCCTTTTTTGGGTACAATTATTTTACATCTGATCCTAGCAATAAGTTAAGTTCAGATTACAATAATATAAATCAACCAATAAAGAATATTGATGATCAAGAAATTCAAAACAAAGAAATACAAAATAATAAACTACTAATACAAGAATATTTGAGCAAGAATGAATCAGCTAATACAGAGATTCTTGAATTAAAAAATCAAATATTTTCTTTACAAAATAGTATATTAAAAAAGAATAAAGAAAATGATTATCTTAAAAATGAGTTATCTAATATTGAAAATCAAGAGGATAACATTGATTTTGGAAATAATAAACATGAAACTACTCTAGCTCAAAACATCCAAAATATTCCATCAGAGAATCTTCTCGATAACGAAATAAAAGTTTTAAGAAGGCCTAGGTCATTACAAACATATCGCAACGTTCAAACTAAATTAGTTCACAACAAAGCACCTAGCTTAAAGATATTTAATCATTATAATGCATTCAACATTATTAAACCTAAAAATTGGTATGTAGGAATTGGAACCAAAAGAACCTTTGGAATAAATGATAGGCAAATAAAATATACCATTAGTTTACAAAGAAAATTAAATAAATTCTTTGATCTTGGGTTGAGATATAACTATTCCAATGTAATTGAAAGAGCTACATTTTCAGAATCAAATGATATAAGAGATTTTTGGAAAATTAAAAAAGTAAATCTGTTTGTGAGATGCAATGCATTAAGTTGGCGCAATTTTAACTTTTACATTGATAATGGAATGGAGTATTCTCTCTACAATGTTCAAGAACGTAATTCTTTATTAATCGACAATGAACTTATCGTTTTTCCTGAAACAAGAATTTGGGACAGAATTGATTATAAATTTAGTCTAGGGCTTGTTTACGATCTTAATAAGAACTTCACCTTTGGAATTCATTCCGACTTTGAAGGAGATGTGTTACCAGACTTGGTTTTATATTATAGCTTTTGAATGGCGATTATAGATATATTAAATTTGTGAATATAAAAATTGCCAATGCATATGTGTTTCTAAAGAAGAAGTAGAAGAAGCTGTATCATATTACTGATATGGCCTCTTTTGTATTAAACACTTCTACTTAGAAAATAATCATTTCTTATTCTTGTACTCGGCTGAGCCCTAACCAAAGTGTATGATCAGGTTTCACGATGCAAAAAGTTGATCATTTTAAATATTAGTTGATCTTTTTAGTCGAATTATGTGCTAAAGTTATTAATCCAGCTTCAATGAGAACTTGTCTTTCCCTCTGAGATTGAATCTGGTGAAATTTTTGTTTTGTTAATATTTCCAAACACTACTTTTAGATGTACTGGTTTTTGTTACACTCAATAATTTTTCTCTTGCTTTTCCTTTAGTTTAAAAGTGCATGATTAATTCCAATTAGCCTATTCATTTTGCTTTTATGAATAAGTTCATCATAATCAGTCAAAAATTAAAATAATACATAAGTCAATTAAAGTAAACCTCTAGTAAAAAATTACCAATAATAAACACGTAGTAATATTCTACTAGATGATTTTTTGCTGATAAAAACCTCTTGAATATCATTAGTTGTTTTCCACAAAAAAATATAAAATGTAAGTTATTGGCTTAAAAATCGTTGTTGCAGCCCATATTATTATCTAATTTGGGGTCACTACTTCCATACAAGTTACATATAAGAGTACAAGTAATCACTCTGTTATTTAACACCCCTCACATAACTGCATTTTATGTAGCTATGTGAAAAAAAACAATCATTATGAACCTAGTTAGGCGTTTTCCTGCCGCCTTACTAGTCACGGCCCTTTTGCTTTTGAACTCAGCTACCCTGACTAGTCAATGCTCCGATATACTCGATATCGATCTGAGCATAGATGGCGCTTGCCAAGATTGCGAACCTGTTACTGCTTGCGTTGGTCAGGTTGTCACTTTGAACAATCAAGATGTATATTGTTGTCTGACCCCGATTAATGCCAATAGATGTAGATTAGTCAATTTAATACTACCGGATGGCCCAGCGGCATGTTTGACAATTACAGCTACACCAGAAGATAATAGCACCAATTGGTTTTTAATAGATTACGAAAATTCCGATTGTGGAACAGCTGTTACTGATAATGGTCAGGGTGATCCAATTAATTTAAATGTATATGATGATGATGGCGGCATGATCCAATTAGTAATTTGCAAACAAGGGACTGGAGACATACTGTTTGAAGCCTGTGCAATCCCATGCTGTACTATCAATTCCTTAACATGCCCTCCAGAAATAACTTATGAATGTTATGAAGAAGTTCCTACGCCTAGTACATTAGACGATTTCATTGCCTTAGGTGGAATGATCAATTCTTCAGATGCATCTGGAACAGCTTGCGAGGACATTGGTTTTTCATACTATGATGATAGTACACCTTCTGACATATGTGAATCAAACACCTTCGTCAGAACTTTTGAAATATGTTATTGCAATGACCAAAATTTTTCTTGCACACAGGTCATCAATATTGATCCGGACAATGAATACCCTTATTTAGAAATTGATGGTAGTACTGTTATCCCACCTACTGAACTAGCTTGTCAAGAAAGCATTCCATCAATGCCTGATGAATTACCAATTACAGATGTCTCAGACGACTGTACCCTACTTACACCAGATGATGTCACCATCACAGATGACCATCCAGGAAATCTTATTTCAGGATGTGATTATCAAATTCTAAGATTTTATACAGTTGTTGATGAATGCGGATTGGTAACTGAACTCATAGAAGAAATCAACTACACCTTAAATCTGGATGGACCAGTATTAAGCGAGATGCCTGCTGATCTCACCCTAGATTGTTTTAGTAGTGTAGATCCCCCAGAATTGATAACGTGGACTGATGATTGCGATGGCACAGGCAACGCTGATTTTGAAGAAACAGGAGGGCCGATAGACGAATGCAATGGAGGAACACTTTTTAGAACTTGGTCCTACACGGATGCATGTGGCGCCTCAGTATCCCACACCCAAGAAATTACCATCAATATACCTCCACAGGTGACATGGATATCACCACCGGCTGACATAAGTGTTGCCTGCACAGAAGATATACCTGTAGCACCCAACCTAAATTATACAAACAGTACAAATGATCAAGCCTGCCTCATTCAAGGTGATGTTCCTGCTATCGATTCAGCCCCGCCTTCAATCTGCGGAGGTACCATGATGCGAACATGGGAGTACACTCCTGATTGCGGCCAGATGATTATACATACTCAGATTATTACCCTTTCGGAAAATAACTTTCCGACCATAGAAGACGTTCCCGATGATGAATTTTTTAGCTGCATTTTTACAGTTAATATTGATAATTCACCATTGGTATGGAATGACGATTGCAACGAATCAGGATTGATAGATGCTGTGTTCTCTCCCGAAATATCCGCAGTAGGTTGTGATGGTGATATTGTCACCAGAACATGGACGGTAACTGACAAATGCGACAACACAACTACAGAAACCCAAACAATTACTATTGGTGCTGTGGACGAGGTAGATTGGATTTCAAACTTACCTCAAGATATCACCATTGATTGCAATGATCCAATCCCACCAATCATAGATCTTGATTATAGCAATTATGGCAATTCTGGTTGTGAAAACTCAGGCACAATATCTGGTATCTCTGACAATGCTGATTTTTTAATTTGTGGTGATGTACTTAGCTATACTTGGACATTAGATGCAGATCCAAGCACATGTCTCAATGCATTAAGCCATACTCAAACAATAACTCTAAGAGATATTGACTTTCCAACATTATCCGATGAACCAGCCGATATTACCTTAGATTGTTTTAGCGCATATCCAGATGTTCCTTCGATTGATTGGATAGACAATTGCGACGGAACAGGTCCTGCCGACTTTATTGAAACTGGTGGACCTATTAATGAATGCATAGGTGGACAGATAACAAGAACATGGTCATATACTGACCTTTGTGAATTGGAGGTGAGTCATACTCAGACCATTACTTTTCTTGCCCCTCCTGCCTTTGATTGGACAAGTTTCCCTGCCGACATGACAGTTTCATGTGCGGAAGATGTTCCAGACCCAAGCCCATTGTTTTATGAAAATAACACCATCGAACCGTCCTGCATAATCTCAGGGTCGGTAGATCCTACTGACTCGGGAATTCTTGTCGATTGTGATGATGTTCTTACCAGAACCTGGACCTATACCACAGATTGTTTTGAAACCATCACTTGGGAACAAAGCTTCACCTTAAACGAATCAAATCCTCCGGTTATTAATAATGTACCGTCTGACATAACTTATAATTGCTATTTGGAAGTGCCAACTGCTATCGTACAGTTAACTTGGGATGATGAATGTGGTGTAACTGGAACTGTAGATTCGAGCGCCGACCTTACTCCAGAAGAGTTAGGTTGCGATGGTGGTGACATCAACTTGACTTGGACCGTTACCGATAAATGTGGAAATACAACCATTGAAAATCAAATCATCACTGTTGAAGAATTACCTGAAATAGAATGGACATCGTCAGAACCAATTAATTATGGAATAGGTTGTGGAGATATTGAGCCAACGTACGATGACCAAACATACGATAATCTCCTTAGTGGTGATTGCAATATATCTGGTATCGCAGATTTAAACATTACTGGTGAATTAATCCTGTGTGGAGATGTAAAAACATTTGAATGGACAGCAACCGATCCGCTTTGTGGAACAGTTTTAACAAGAACTGCTACCATAACACTCGTTGATTTGTCTGCTCCTCAATTTATCGATCCCCCTTCTGATATAACCTTGAATTGTTTTGAAGAAATCGAAGCTATGCAAGAGTTGGACTTCATTGATAATTGCATTGATTCTTACTTGGTTGTAGGGAATGAAACAATTAGCCCAAACCCAATCTCATGTGATGGTGGCAGCATAACTCGAACTTGGAGTGTAAGCGATGATTGCGACAATGAAGCAACACACACGCAGACCATTACAATCCTACCGAAACTGGAAATTGATTGGATCACATCATTGCCCCAAGATCTTGAAATCAATTGCGGAGATCTCTTGGATGCACCCATCGAATTAGAATTTGGCAACTTATCAGAAGGTCTTTGCTTGCTTTCTGGAATTGTTCAAGGCATAGATAATAACGAACCACTCAATACCTGTGGAGATACCAGAACTTATACTTGGACTGTATTTGCAGATGCAAGCAATTGTACCAATCCAATTACTCATACTCAGACATTTACTTTGATTGATGACATTGATCCAGTGATCTATGATATACCGCAAGATATAACCATTGAATGTGGAACTATGCTGGATGACCTTATTCCTGATTTGCAGTGGGACGACAATTGTGGAGCAGGAGGAATGGTTGCTGGAACACAAGACATCCTTCCATCAGACCTAGATTGTGATGCTGGGACCATTACAAGAACATGGACAATAACAGATGATTGCTTCAACACCACTACTGTGTATCAATACATTGAAGTTACTGGACCAGATCCAATTGATTTTACTGATTTACTTCCCCAAGATATTACCATTGCATGCTCCGATGATATACCAACACAAGTTGATCTTAATTACAGCAATCTTTCTATCAACAGCGAATGTCTGGACGAAGGTATAGCAACCCAACAACCAGCTATTGGAAGCATCGATCAATGCGGAAGTGTTCTTAGCTATGTTTGGGAAGCCACTGGTAATTGTGGTGAATTCATCTCCCATCAGCAAAACATTACTTATCAAAGCTCTATTCCTCCTAGCCTATCAGAAGAACCTACAGATATAACTATTCAATGTAATGCTGAATTACCAGCTGCACCTAACATCACATGGATGGATGATTGCGGAAATAGCGGTCCTGCAAACTTTAATGAATCCCAATTACCAGACGATTGCTCAGATGGTATTATCACAAGATCGTGGGAATACACAGACCTTTGTGACAACCAAGTATACTATGAACAAATCATTACTGTTTTGGGTATTCCTGCTATCCAATGGACATCGACTCTTCCTGCTGATATCACCATCAGTTGTGATGATCCTTCTCCTGAAATAGAAGAATTAAGTTATGACAATGGTGGAAATACAGATTGTTTTATCAGTGGAACCATTTCACCTAATGTTAGTGGAGAACTAATTTGCGGAAGCCAAGAGATTAGATATTATGAAGTTACAGACGATTGTCTTAATACCATAACACATACTCAAATAGTCACTTTTGAAGATGCCATAGCTCCTGAATTTACATCCACTCCAGCTGATCTAACAGTAGAATGTTCGGGTGAGCTACCATTAATGGAAGAGCTAGAATGGACGGACAATTGCGATGGAATTGGAACTGTTCAAGCAGATGAAACAGGCAACATTGATCCATGTATAGGCGGAACAATTGTTCGAACATGGTCATACACCGACCTATGTGGCAACTTAAATATTTCTTTTAGTCAAAGTATTTTTGCTGAACAAGTTCCTGATGTAACTTGGATAAGTAATTTACCACAGGACCTTACGGTAAATTGCAATGACCCAATCCCAGATGCTGAAGTTTTAAACTACACCAACAATGCAATAGCAAGCAGTTGTTTAAATGAAGGTCAGGTTTTTGTGGCAGAGTCAGGGAATCTAAGCGTATGTGGTGACCAAATCACAAGAACATGGACCCTAAGTGCAGATCCTGACAACTGCCTAAATGGATTGGAACATGTCCAAACCATCACCTTAATCGATGACATTTTTCCAATCATTGAAAATGTACCTGATGATTTGAATTTGGAATGCTCAGAACTTATAACGGATGATTTACCAATACTAGATTGGAACGACAATTGCGATGGGGTCAGCACTGTGACTGCAACACAAGATCAATTACCTTCAAGTCTACTCTGCTCCGGAGGAATCGTAGTGAGAATTTGGGAGGTTACAGATGCTTGTGGCAACACAACAACAGAAACACAGAATATCGAAATTCAAGCTTTGCCCGCAATAAGTTGGGTTGGGGTCCTACCTGCAGATATTACCATAGCTTGCTTGGATGATCTACCAAGCCAAGAAGATATTAGCTTTTCAAATGGAGCCAATGATTTCCTCTGTCTTCAAGAAGGTATTGCTAACAAATTAAATCCAAGTGGGGCACTAACGGATTGCAATGATGTGCTAAGTTACCATTGGGAAGCGGAAGACATTTGTGGAAACATAATTCAACATACTCAAAATATTAGCTATTCAAATATCATTGCGCCATCTTTTGATGTCTATCCTGATGACCTAACACTCGCTTGCCTTGATGAATTACCAATACCTGCAATCGTAAATTTTATGGATGATTGTGGTGAGACAGGGTTGGCAGAAATGATTGAGGAAGGTAGTGTGGATCCTTGTATAGGCGGAGATATTACCAGAACATGGAGTTATACTGATGATTGCGGAAACAATGTTACACATGTCCAAACTTTCACTATAGAAGCATTGCTACCCATTGAATGGACATCGACCCTGCCCCAAAATATTACCATTTCTTGTGGAGATCCAATTCCCAATATCGAAGAACTGAACTATAGCAATAACATGCTTTCTAGCTGTACTGTTGAAGGAAGTATTTTTCCTCTTGTAACTGGAAGCTTGGAATGTGGGAGTTCTGAAACAAGATATTATGAAATAAACGACGATTGCAATAATACAATAACACATACTCAAATAGTTACTTTTGTTGATATAATTGCACCTGAATTTACTTCGACTCCAACTGACATTACTGTAGAGTGTTTCGGAGAAATTCCTGCTGCTTATCCTTTGGAATGGTCTGATAATTGTGACGGCACAGGCGAGGTTGATCCAACTGATGATGGCACTGTGGATCCTTGCTCAGGCGGATCGATTGTACGAACATGGTCTTACACAGATCTTTGTGGCAATTTGGCAGTTTCTCATAGTCAAAATATTGTTGTCGAAGAAATTCCTCCTGTTATGTGGACCAGTGTTCTACCGGTTGACCTTACGGTAAATTGCAATGATCCCATTCCCAATGCAGCAATGCTAGATTACTCCAATGGTGCTGTTGCAAATAGTTGCATAAATGAAGGACAGATAAATGTAGACGAAACCGGCACGCTAAATATATGTGGAGATCAAATAATAAGAACATGGACTTTAACAGCTGATCCATTGAGCTGCCTAAATGGTTTAAGCCACACACAAACCATTACATTGGTAGATGACATCTTTCCTGTAATTGAGAATGTACCTGTCGACTTAGATTTGGAATGTGCAGAACTTATAACAGATGACCTTCCTACTTTGGATTGGAATGACAATTGTGATGGCGCAAATACCGTTACCGCCACACAGGATCAAATTCCCTCTGATCTACTATGTTCAGGTGGTACCGTAGTGAGAACATGGACTGTCACAGACGACTGTGGCAACACTACAACAGAGACACAAAATATTATTATTCAGGCATTGCCTCCGATTGCATGGACATCAGGACTACCTGTAGATGTTACCATAGAATGCATTGCTGACCTGCCAGTCCAAGTAGAAATAAGCTATTCTAATGGGGCAACAGATATCAATTGTGCACAAGAAGGTATTGCTACGCCACTAGACCCAACAGGACAATTGATTGATTGTGGAGATGTCCTTAGTTATCACTGGTCGGCCATGGATGATTGTAATAATATTATTACACATCAACAAAATATAACCTATTCTAATTCAATAGACCCAACATTTGATGCTTATCCATCTGATCAAACTTTTGCTTGCCTTAGTGAGCTACCAGACCCTGCTGTTGTAAATTATTCCGATGACTGTGGTGAAAATGGCATTGCAGACATGGTTGAAGTAGGAACAATCGATCCGTGTATTGGAGGTGAGATTACAAGAACATGGAGCTACACTGATGATTGCAACAACAACGTCAGTCATACCCAAACCTTGACGATACAAGCATTGGAACCAATTACTTGGACTTCTGCTCTTCCACAAGATATAACCATTTCTTGCGGAGACCCATTACCTACTGAAGAAGAAATAAGCTATAGCAACAATATGCCTGCTAGCTGTGCATTGTCAGGAGTGATCACTCCAATAGTAACGGGTGTACTTGAATGTGGAAGTTCGCAGACCAGATATTACGAAGTAAGTGATGATTGCGAAAACACAATTACACACACACAAACAGTCACTTTTCTTGATGAAATCCCCCCGAGTTTCTCAAGTACACCGGTAGATATTACTGTAGAATGTGAAAGCGAGGTTCCAGATCCAATGCAATTAGAATGGTCAGACAATTGCGATGGCCTTGGAATGGTTGATCCTACGGACCAAGGGACAATTGATCCTTGCACAGGAGGAACAATAGTAAGAACATGGACCTACACAGATTTATGTGGAAATTTAACAGTAAACTATAGTCAAAACATCGAAGCAGGAATAGTGCCGAATGTGGTTTGGACCAATACAGATTTACCAATGGACATCACCGTCAATTGCAATGACGTGATCCCTTCTGCGGAAGTATTAAACTATTCCAACAGTGCCTCTGAATTATCGTGTAACCGCTCTGGCCAAATAGATGCTGTGGAATCTGGAGAATTAAATATTTGTGGAGATCAGATTACAAGGACTTGGACACTCAGCCCAGATCCTGATAATTGCATAAATGGTTTAGAACACACCCAAACGATCACCTTGGTAGATAATACTTTTCCTACTATTAGCAATGTTCCAGCAGATCTTAATTTAGAATGTTCTGAATTAATCGATAACACCGTCCCTACTTTGGATTGGCTGGACAATTGTGACGGTACTAGTACTGTTGATGGCATTCAAGATCAATTGCCGTCTGATCTACTTTGTTCTGGAGGAACAGTGACCAGAACTTGGGAAGTGACCGACCTCTGTGGCAACACCACCACCGAGACACAAGTAATTCAGATTGATGCGCTAGCTCCAATCGCATGGACCGGTACACTTCCATCGGACCTAATCATCACTTGTATTGAAGATCTACCATTACAAGAAAATATTACTTATTCCAATGAAGCCACTGATGCTGCTTGCCTACAAGAAGGTTTTGGCGAACAATTAGTCCCAACTGGGAGTTTGGTAGATTGCAATGATGTTTTTAGCTATCATTGGGAAGCAACAGATATATGTGGGAATATGATTACCCATACTCAAAACATTACATACCAAAATACAGAACTACCAATATTTGATAATTACCCTGCAGATATTACCTTAAATTGTTTGGCCATTTTACCAGATGTGGAACAAGTTAATTCTATCGATGATTGCTTGCCATCCGAAGTAATTTCAGTAGAAGAATCTGGAACGATTGACCAATGTGTTGGCGGAGAAATTACTAGAACTTGGAATTATAGCGATGATTGTGGAAATTCAGTTTCGCATACTCAAACCATTTCTGTGCTTCCTCTCGCTCCAATTGCTTGGACCTCCAATTTACCGGACGATATCACCATCAGCTGTGGCGATCCAATTCCAGCAGAAATCGACATTAGTTATAGTAATTCAGAATCAATTGCATCTTGTTTGGTCACAGGAACTGTAAGCCCAATAGTTAATGGTGTTCTGGAATGTGGCAACATACAAACCAGATATTATGAAATTACTGATGATTGCGGCAACACATTAGAACATACACAAACCATCACCTTTGAGGATATCATTCCTCCAAGTTTTACCGAACTTCCAGAGGACCAAAACTACGAGTGTGCAAGTTTGGTTCCTATAGCTGAAGACTTGAGCTGGACTGACAATTGTGATGGAACAGGCATAGTCAGTGCTGCAGAATCTGGCTTTATTGACGACTGTTTAGGAGGATCCATAATTAGGACTTGGACCTATACTGATCTTTGTGGAAACTTGACTGTATCACATACTCAAACCATAACCGTAGAAGAAATTCCACCAATAAACTGGACAAGTCCGATCATGCCTGAGGATATAACACTCAATTGTGGAGATGCAATTCCAGTAGCAATTTCTTTGGACTATTCAAACAATAGCCAAAATTCTTCCTGCGAAATTTCAGGCACCATTGATGCTAATGAAGTTGGTGATCTCACTGTTTGTGGAGATCAAATTATCAGAACTTGGGAGGTAGCAGAAAACCCTTCCTTGTGCATCAACGGAATTGCACATATGCAGATCATAACATTACAAGATTTGGAAGCGCCAGAATTATTAAACACTCCTGAAGACCTAACCATACAGTGTATAGCAAGTCTTCCAGCAGCGCCAACCATCAATTGGACAGATAATTGTGATGGAAATGGAATCGCAAATTTGGAAGAAACGGGCAATCCTGTAGATCCTTGTTTAGGTGGAAATATTGTAAGAACTTGGAGTTATACTGACCTTTGCGGCAATTCGGTTAGCTATTCGCAAAACATATCAGTTGAAGCTTTGCTCGAGCCTAGCTTAGAAGATCTTCCAGAAGATATTACCATCGAATGTATAGAGGATCTTCCAACCAATGTGTCCATCACTTATCACAACAATGCAACCGACGCAAATTGTGTTATTAGTGGTAGTATTCTTGGTGTAGATTCTGGACCATTAGAAAATTGCATGCAAAGTATTACAAGAACATGGTCAATAAACCTAGATTGCGGAATAATTTTTAATCATGTACAAAACATTACTTTGGAGGAAACAAATCCTCCTGTTATCTTAAATGTTCCTGAAGATATCACCTATGATTGTTTCCTTTCAGCACCTTCGATGATTCCAACTCTTAACTGGGAAGACGACTGTAATGAATCTGGAACGGTTCAGGGTGAAGACGACATCGATATCACAACCATCGATTGCGAGGGTGGTCAAATTATTAGGACATGGGAAGTAACTGATGATTGTGGAAACACCACCAGTGAAACACAAACCATTATCATTAGTCCTTTACCTCCTATCGAATGGGATGTTCCAGCACCAGAAAACGTTGAGATCAATTGTGGAGACTCAGAACCAGTCTTTCCAACTCAAAGCTTTTCCAATGGTGTAAATCTCATTGGTTGTGCTATTACCGGTACAGCGATCGAGGATATTGAAGGTTCTTTAGTAGTTTGTGGTGATGTCAAGACTTATACTTGGACCGCCATTGATCCAGTATGTGGAACCGAACTCATAAGAACTGCAACGGTTACTCTAATTGACACAGAAGCACCTAGCTTCATAAACCCGCCAAACGATATCACCTTAGATTGCTTCGACGAAATTAGTCCTATAAACGAACTCTCTTTTGAAGATAATTGCATAGCTGATGGTACGGTTACTGGTACTGAAATCTTGGATCCTTCAACCATATCTTGCGATGGAGGAACCATCATTAGAACTTGGACCATCCAGGATGACTGCCTCAATGAAACATCACATACCCAAACAATAATTATACTCCCAAAGCAACCCATCATTTGGATTTCAGCGTTACCAGAAGATATTAGCATCAATTGTGGTGAAAATATACCCGTGTTCCCGAGCCTAGATTATAGTAATGGTCAATCAACACCATGTTTACTATCAGGGTCCATTGATCCCATTGACAACAATGAAGAACTTTCAAATTGTGGTGACCAAAGAACCATAATCTGGGATCTTCCCGCTGACCCTGCTAATTGCCTTGATGCCTTATCTCATCAAATTACAATAAGTTTAATTGATGAAGAAGCTCCTATTATTTTTGGAGCCCCTGAAGATATCAGTATCGAATGTTCTGCAGAAATTGAAGATGAAGTACCTACACTCAATTGGACAGACAACTGTGATGGAGATGACATCATACTTGGAACCCAAGATGCAATTCCATCTGATCTACTATGCAGCGGAGGAACCATTTCACGTGAATGGATGGTCTCAGATTTTTGTGGAAATACCTCAATTGAAATTCAAACAATTGTTATTGATCCAATACAATCAATAGAATGGATATCCAATTTACCACAGGATATTACTATTGATTGTGCAGACAATGTGCCTGACCAGATAGAATTAAATTATTCCAATAATGCAACCTTCAGTGATTGTCTTCAAGCTGGTACAGCAATACAACTTCCCTCAGTCGGAGGCATCAACTTCTGTGGTGATATATTGACATACAGTTGGGAAGCGGAAGACATTTGTGGAAACATAATAGCACATCAACAAAACATTACATTTAGCAATGATCAAGCTCCTACTTTAGAAGAGATGCCGGAAGATATAACCTTAGATTGCATTAATGATCTTAGCCCTGCTCTGAGCATCAATTATATTGATGATTGCGAAGGAACGGGAATTGCAAACTTCGAACAATCAAACATTCCAAATGGATGTGAAAATGGTCAAATTACTAGAACATGGAGTTATACTGATGACTGCGGAAATGAAGTCAGCCATTCTCAATCCATCACCATATTAGGAATAGAACCAATTACTTGGTTGGATGATCTCCCGCAAGATATTACCTTAAGCTGCGGTGATTCAGATCCAATCATACCAAATTTAAATTATGGCAATGCTGCGAGTAATGGCGATTGCGAAGTAGCAGGTATTTCCACTGCCCAAATAGTTGGAATTCTAGAATGCGGAAGCATTCAAACCATCAACTATTCAGCAATGGATACCTGTGGAACAAATTTAAGTCATTCTTTCACCATCAATTTTGTAGATTTAGAAGCCCCAGAATTTATAGATACACCATCTGACATTATTATTGATTGTCTGGATGAACTACAACCAGCGCAAGATATTATTTGGACAGATAACTGTGATGGAACTGGTTCAGTACCTGCAGAAGAAATAGGCACCGTTACCAATTGTGAAGGTGGAGAAGTAACAAGAACATGGACTTATACTGATGAATGCGGAAACCTAACCATAACGCATACACAGACAATAAGCATTCTACCGCTTGAATCTCCATTCTGGACATCAACCCTTCCACAATCCTTAGAAATTTCGTGTGAAGATGATATTCCTCCTCCAATCAATCTAAACTACAGCAATGGATACCCAGATCAAGCTTGCTTAATAGAAGGATTCATCCAACCCGAAGAATCTGGAGCATTGATTTCTTGTGGTGATGTGTTGACCAGAACCTGGACCTTAGCTGCAGATCTTGAAAATTGCATTGAAGAATTGACACACACTCAAACCATAACCATGGTTGACAATGTAAATCCAGTTTTTATTGATCCACCAATTGATTTGACCGTGAGCTGTGTTGCACTTATCCCTCCAGCAGTAGACCTCAACTGGACGGACAATTGTGATCCTTTCAACGGGACTTCAAGTCCTGTTGATAATGGCAATATTGACGAATGTCAGGATGGCTCCATAACAAGAACTTGGACTGCTTCAGATAACTGCGGCAATACAATTAATCATACTCAAACCATCAGCTTCGCCGGCTTGGAACCAGTGGTGTGGCTTTCAGAACTTCCTGAAGACATCACGATTGAATGCATTGATGACCTTCCTGCTTCAAATCCGTTGGAGTATTCAAACAATGCTGATGATAATGACTGTTTGATTTCTGGATTTGTGGCTGCGGAAGATTCTGGAAGTTTGGAAAATTGTAATGACCAACTTACAAGAACTTGGAATTTTACCAGCGATTGTGGCCAATTATTAAGTCATACCCAAATCATCAATTACGAAAATACTTCTGTGCCAGAATTCACCAATCCACCAAGTGATATTACCGTGGATTGCTTCGAAATGTTAACAGATCCTATTGCATTAAATTGGATCGATGGTTGCAACGAATCTGGACAAGCATCCCCAACAGAAACAGGAACAGTCGACCAATGTCAAGGTGGAGAACTAACCAGAGAATGGAGTTATACCGATGACTGTGGAAATTCGGTATTCCATACTCAAACCGTAACTGTAGATCCAGTTCCAGAATTAGAATGGATTTCGTCCCTCCCGCAAGACATCACATACAGTTGCATTGCAGAGTTCGAAACAGCTACTGATCTTGCATATAGTAATCTTGCCTCAAATAACCTCTGTCTTAACGATGGCGCAGCCCAAGGTATAGATTCCGGAACTTTAGCACAATGTGGAGATCAAATTACAAGAACATGGTCGGTGCCTGCTGACCCAACCAATTGTAACAATGCATTAGAACATACAATTACCATCAGTTTACAAGATGACGAATTGCCTAGTTTTGAAGATCTACCAGATGCATTGGTTATCATCAATTGCCTTGCTGACATTCCTGCCAATCAGGAAATAACATGGATCGATAATTGTGATGGAACTGGAACGGTTCTTCCTACTGAATCAGGACAAATTGATCCTTGCAACGGAGGTTCAATTGACAGAACATGGTCTTACACAGATCAATGCGGCAATGGACCTATCACTTTTACTCAAACATACACCTTAGCTGCACCGACCTTGACAACTTGCGATGACGGAGATGATTGCACAAGCAATGACATGGAAATGATTGCTTGCGATGGTACAATCTGCATTCCATGTCAAGGCACACCAACCGATTGTGGTGGAACCCTTATTGTAGAAGCTTGTGACGACGGAGATCCATGTACTGAAAACGATGAACGATCAATCGCTTGCGATGGTACTGAATGTATTCCTTGTCAAGGGACCCCAATAGAAGTTTGCAGCGACCTTCTTCCTCCTGTTCAACAAGCATGCGATGACAACGATCCATGCACAAGCAATGATATAGAATTTGTGGATGCTTGTGATGGCATAACGATCTGTATTCCATGTTTAGGTACTCCAAATCCAACTGAAGATCCGAGCTTTACAGCTCCAGAAATAAGTTGTATAGATGAAGAAATTACTATTTCTGCAGCCGGTTGTTCAGGCGGAACCATTGAATGGTATGATGACCCTAATGGGGACAATATCATTTTCACCGGTCTTGATTTCAGCTACAATGTAGGTCAAAATAATTCATCACTTTGGATTGCTTGTATTTTAAATAATTGCGAATCCAATATTGTGGAAATTCCAATAACGGTAGCTGAAGAAATTATAATCAACATTGTTGGCGAAGATTTGATTTGTTCAGGACAAGAAACGACAACTTTGGAAGCTACCGACGGATTCGATTCCTACGATTGGGGAGAAGGTGCTCAATCAAGCAACGAATTAGAAGTTTCAGAACAAGGAACATATGTGGTGACAGTTACAGACAACAATGGTTGCACAGGAACTGCGCAGTTTACCGTTTCGGAAAGCGAGCTGCCAAATGCAAATATTGCTGGCTCCGCAAGTTTTTGCACAGGAAGTTCAACAAGCTTAGAAGTAACTGGAAATTATATTGATATTATTTGGACAACAGGAGATACCAACAATCAAATTACAGTGGACCAATCTGGCACCTATGGTGTCACTGTCACTGATGTAAATGGGTGTACTGCAACGGATGAACTTACTGTCCAGGAGTCGACACAATTGGATCCTCAAATATCAGGTGATTTAAGCATTTGTGAAGGTGAATCTACAACCCTAGATATTGGATCAGGTTTTGAAACAATCATTTGGTCTCCTGGTGATGAAACCACTTCAAGTATTGAAGTAACTACTGATGGCATCTTTGGAGTTACCGTTACAGATGCGAATGGATGTACGGGAACAGCAGAAGTCAGCGTAGAAATTAATCAACTTGACCCACCAATCATAAATGGACCTACGATGCTTTGTGATGGTGAAATAGGTACGCTAAACGCTATTGACACATACCTCCAATATGAATGGAGTAATGGTTCACTTAATGCTGAAATAGAAATATCAGAACCAGGCACCTATTCACTAACAGTAACAGACGAAAATGGATGCACCAACTCAAGTAGCTTTGATTTTGATTTCTTTCCAGATCCGAATGTCGATATTTCAGGGGACCAATTGCTCTGCTTTGGACAATCTGATCAATCTACCTTGAGTGCCACAATAGGATTTTCAAATTATAGTTGGAATACCGGCGATTCAACAAACGAAATAATTGTATCAGATGCTGGTTTGTATACAGTCACTATAACGGACTCCAATGGCTGTGAGGCAAGCAACTCTATTTTAGTATCTGAATCAGATCCACCATTGGTAAACATTGAAGGACCGCAGACCATTTGCACCGATCAAGATGCAACACTTGAGATCCAAGGCAATTTCAATATAATCGAATGGAATGACGGAAGTTCTAATTCAAGTATAATAGTAAATGAAGCTGGCTCATACAGCGTGACAGTCACTGATCAAGAAGGATGCACAGCAACAGATGAATTTACCGTTGAAGTTACAGACGAATTAACCATTGATATCCAAGGAGATTTTTCTATTTGCGATGGTGATGAAGACGAAACCAGTCTATTCATTACAGGATTATACGATGATATCCAATGGAGTACAAACGAAAATACTACCTCAATTTTGGTCACAGAAGCAGGCAATTACTCCGTCACTATAACTGACGAAAATGGATGTACAGGTTCAAGCAATGTAGAAGTTGTAGTCTACCCTACACAAAACCTAAACATCGACGGACCATTAGAGTTTTGTTCTGGAGATATAATTGAATTAACAGCCACTGAAGGCTTTGATGTTTATGTCTGGAGTAATGGATTAAGTGGACAAACAATAAATATTAATGAAGGAGGCAACTATATGCTCACCGCAACAGACGAAAACGGATGCTCTATCACAGCTGAATTTAATACAATGGAGATTGTAGTTCCAGAATTAATTATTGATGGAAGCATTGATAATTGCTCTGACCAAGAAGTTACACTAACCGCAGGAACTTGGACTGAGTACTCTTGGTCAGATGGAACTACATCTCCAACGTTAACTGTTAACGAAACAGGAATCTATGCGCTGACAGTGACCGACGATTTCGGATGCACTACAGACTCATCGATTGAAATTTCATTTTTTAATAACCCTGATCCAATAATGATCGGATCAACAAGTTTCTGCTTAGGCGGAAACACTACTTTAAGCTTACTTGAAGAATATGAGGCCTACGAATGGTCAAACAATGAATCTGGACCATCTATCACCGTTGATCAGAGTGGCACCTATTCAGTTACCGTTACAGATCTAAATGGTTGCACAGGATCAACTTCAGTAGAGGTAACAGAAGAAAGCTCATTGTCTGTTGAAATTTTTGGACCAAGCAGTATATGTTCCGGAAACGAAATCACTTTAGAAGCTGGTTTAGGGTTTGAAAACTACGAATGGAGCACCGGCGATACGGATAACACCATTACTATTTCTCAGGCTGGAACTTATTCAATAACAGTAACAGACATTACAGGTTGTACCGGAGAAGCTTCCATAGATATAAATGAGAATAGCGCACCCGAGGTAAGTATCGGTGGACCAGCATTTTTCTGCGAAGGCAATACTTCGACTTTAATAGTCAACGAATCCTTTGAGACCTACGATTGGTCCAACGGTTCTAGTGATGCTTCTATAACTGTACTTGATTCTGGGACATATTCTGTCACAGTTACAGACAACAATGGCTGTACTGCCACTGCTGAATTTACAACAACAGAAACAACAAATCCTAACCCTAGTATTATTGGAGATGCTATAATTTGTTCTGGAGAATCAACAACTTTATTGGTAGACCCTACCTTCACTCAGTATGAATGGTCAACAGGTGAAACTTCTCAGAGCATCACCACCTCAGAAACTGGAGTTTACAGCATTACAGTAACAGATGAAAATGGGTGTACAGGAACTAATTCTATCATCATCTCAAATTTTCCACCCATTACGGCTCAAATTTCTGGCTCCCTAAGTTTTTGTATAGGAAGCACAACCATTCTTGATGGAGGAACATGGGATTCCTACCAGTGGAGCACAGGTGAAACCAGTTCTACCATAGAAGTGAATGAAGAAGGGAACTATGTTTTAACCATCACTGATGTAAATGGCTGTACTGCTTCTACAGAAGTTATGGTCACTATTGAAGATTCACTTAATCCAAATATAGTTGGAGATACAGATTTTTGTGAAGGTTCATCAAGTACTCTAGATGCTGGATCTGGATTCACAAGCTATCAGTGGAATGACCCAAACAATTCAATCAGTCAATCAATCGAAGTCTTCGAAGCAGGCACCTATGAAGTTACCGTTTCTGACAATAGCGGTTGCACAGGCATAGGTCAAATCACTGTAGATGTTTTCGAGCTTCCGACAGTAAACATTTCAGGACCAATCGAATTTTGTGAAAACAACTCCACTACAATTCAGGCAAGCTCAGGATTTGAAAGCTATGAATGGTCTAATTTTGAAAATGGTCAAAGCATTGTGGTGAACCAAGAAGGAGAATACATTGTCACCGTTACTGATATTAATGGTTGCACTAGCAGTAGCAGTGTAATGATATCAGAAATACCTAGTCCTTTGGTATCCATAATTGGACCTGATATGATTTGCGAAGGCGACCAAACAACACTCATTGTTGACAATGGTGTTGAGTTTGAATGGAATACAGGAGATACAAATGATCAGATTATTGTAGACCAGGAAGGAAGTTACATTGTAACCATAACCGATGCCAATGGATGTACAGCAATAGCCGAAACAAATATCAACTATTTCAATAACCCAGTAGTCGACATTTTAGGATCTAACTCTTTCTGTATAGGTGGATTTACCACACTGAGCAGTCCAAATTTTGAAAGCTACAATTGGTCAGGACCCGTTAATTCTGATCAACAAGAAATTATAGCTGACCAGGAAGGAATTTATACTTTGATCGTGACTGATGAAAATGGTTGTACAGCAAGTTCCATGATTGGTGTTACCATTGAAGATGGACTTAGTCCTTCAATTTCTGGAGACCCAAATATTTGCCCTGGTACATCCACCCTTCTTGACGCAGGTATCTTTGACAGCTATCAATGGGATGATCCTTTATCTAGCACTAACCAAACCATTGAAATTTTTGAACCAGGAAGTTATTCAGTCACCGTTTCAGACCTATCTGGCTGTACTGGTGTAGCAACTATTGATGTTGAAGAAAATCCAAGCCCAGATCCAATCATCGAAGGACCAATTGAATTTTGCGAAGGCGGATCAACCAATTTATCGGTTGCTGGGTTCAACAACTTACAATGGAGCAATGGTAGTTTTTCAAACTCAATAGAAGTTAACAATACAGGAGAATACACAGTCACAGTCACAGATGATTTAGGATGTACTGGCACTAGCTCCATAATGGTTAATGAAATTCCAAGTGAACAAGCAGAAATCCTTGGTTCTCCACAATTCTGTTTCGGAGAATCTACAATACTAACAGTTGATGGTTGGGACATCTATGAATGGAGCACAGGAGAGACTAGTTCATCTGTTGAAATTTCAGATCCTGGATTAATCAGTGTCACAGTGACCGATGCCTTTGGATGTTCAGCAATTGCAGCGCTTAATATTAGTGCTTACCCAGAAGAACTTTTGGTAATTGGTGGTTCTACTTCTTTCTGTATTGGTCTTTCTACTCAACTCGATGCAGGCAACCAATTCGACACATATGAATGGAGTACTGGAGAAACAAGCCAAACCATTATTGTTGATTTAGAAGGAACTTATAGCGTTACGACAACTGATTCAAATGGATGTGTATATGAAAACTCAATAGATATTATTGAAGAAGATAATCTTTCTGTCGAAATCCAAGGTCAACCAGATTTTTGCCCAGGAGGTTCAACCATTTTAGATGGAGGATCTTTTGCTCAATGGAATTGGAATGGCCCTACTGGAAATTTTTCAACGCAAACCATTGAAGTAAATATTGCCGGAACCTACGCCCTAACAGTTACTGATCAGTTTGGATGCACTGGCAATACAGATATTAGTATTGCAGAATATCAAGCACCAATTCCAAGCATTCTTGGAGATCCATTTTTTTGTGAGGGCTCATCTACCAACCTAAATTTAGATGCTGCTTATGAGAATTACCTATGGTCTACTGGTGAAATCAGTGCCTCTATTACAACCAATGTATCTGGTGAATTCATTGTCACCGTAACCGATATCAATGGATGTACAGGAACAAGTGCAATCATAGTTGAAGAACTAGATCTTCCTTCTCCTACCATTGAAGGTGAGGCCGGTCTTTGTCCAAATGAATCGAGTTTAATTTCTCTTTCAGAAAATTATGATGCAATAAATTGGAGTACCGGAGAAACTACTCAGCATATAGAAATATTTGATTCAGGCATATACTCAGTAACTGTTACTGATCAAAATGGCTGTTCGGCTAGTTCTTCAATTACCATCGAAGAATTTGATTTGGAATTGCTAACAATAACAGGACCAACATCATTCTGTATCGGATCCTCTAGTACTTTGGACGCAGGATCAAATTGGAGTGAATACGCTTGGAGCAACAATGAATCAAGTCAGTCAATCATTGTGGATGAAGAAGGAACCTACGCTGTTACCGTTACCGATGAAAATGGCTGTACTGCTGTAGCCAGTATAGATGTCACAATCGAAGAATTCTTAACCGTTAATATTACTGGCGAAGACTTTTGTCAAGGACAGACAACAGAACTTTCTGTTCCTAATATATTTTCTAATTATGAATGGAGCAATGGAATTACTGGCGCTTCCAGCATTGAAGTTACTTCTGAAGGAACTTATATGGTGACCGTTGAAGACGATACAGGTTGTACCGGTACAGCTTCATTGACAATCAATGAGTTACCTATACCAAGCCTCAACATTTCAGGAGATACAGAGTTATGCGATGGGGAAACTGGTCAATTAACAATTGATGAAACTTTTCCTTCAATTTTATGGTCCAACGGAGCAACCTCTCAAAGTATAACCATCGTTGCTGCAGGATTGTATGCTGTAACCATCAGTGATGACAATGGCTGCAGTAATAATACTGATATCAATGTGATTCTTAATTCTCTACCAGAACCTATAATCGATGGCGCACTTGACTTTTGCAATGGCGGATCAACTATCTTAAGTGTTAATGGGTATGAATCATACGAATGGAGTGTTAGCAACATGGGCAATTCAGAATTGGAAGTTGTAGAAGAAGGAAGTTATTCTGTTACGGTCACTGATGTAAATGGTTGTATTGGTTCCAGCACAGTATTCGTCAACGAATTTCCAATTCCAGTTGCTAATATAGGAGGATCGAACACCTTCTGCATAGGATCTTCAACAAGTCTTGATGGAGGCGGAACTTTTGTAAATTGGAATTGGAGTACTGGAGAAACAACGCAAGTCATCAATGTTTCTACTGAAGGAAACTACCAACTTACAGTCACTGATGTAAATGGTTGCACAGCTCAAACAAGCATAGATGTTTTTGAAGAGACCAGTCTTTCTGTTAATATATTAGGAGATCCAAATATTTGTCCAAATCAAAGCACAAATCTGGATGCAGGACTATTTGATACCTGGTCATGGCAAGGACCAGAAGGAAATTTTGACTCTCAAACAATTATTGTTTCAACACCAGGACTATATTCCGTTACAGTGTCTGATGAATCAGGATGTACTGGAACTGGAGAAATCGAAGTGATTCAACTAATTCCTGAAATGGTAAATATCATAGGTGACCAAAACATTTGTGAAGGTCAAGTTAGTACCTTGTTCACCGATCCAACATTCACCAACACACAATGGTCAACTGGAGAAAATGCACCACAAATTTCAGTCACAACGGGAGGATTGTATTTTGTTACAATCACTGACAATAATGGCTGCACAAGCACCTCAGAAATTGAAGTTGAAGTCAATGAAAATCCTAATCCAATAATTCTAGGTGAAAACTTCTTTTGCGAAGATGGCAGCACAACTTTAATGGTTGACGAAGAATACCAAAGTTATGAATGGAATATCTTTTCAGAGATCGACCAAGAAATAACAATTGATGCAATCGGAACTTATTCAGTAACAGTAACAGATGAAAATGGCTGTACAGGTTCAAGTTCAATTTTTGTAGCAGAAAACCCTAATCCAGAAGTGCAGATCGGAGGATCGACTTCCTTCTGTATCGGTTCATCAGTATTTCTGGACGGTGGACCAGGATTCGAAACTTGGAGTTGGTCCACTGGCGAAGATTCTCAAATAATTGAAGTCAATTCTGAAGGTGACTATTCATTAACTGTCACAGATTCCAATGGTTGTTCTGCTAGTTCTTTACTATCTGTAACTGAAGAAACAAACCTAACTGTGGTAATTCTCGGAGATCCAGCATTTTGTCAAGGAGAGGATGTCACTTTAGATGCAGGAAATTTTGACAGCTGGGAATGGAATGGTCCTGAAGGTATTTTCACCACACAAAATATTACTGTATCTACACCTGGAGTTTATATGGTTACAGTATCAAACAATGATGGTTGCACCGGTTTTGGCTCAATCGAAATATTCGAACTTGATCCTCCGATAGTTGACATCATTGGAGAGGAAATTATTTGTGAAAACGAAATTTCTATCCTTTCATTAAGTGAAACATACACTCAACAAGTATGGTCCAATGGCTCGATTGATCCTACCGCTCAGGTATCTGCTTCCGGAATTTATCAGGTAACAGTAACTGATGATAATGGTTGTACTGCAACCAATTCTTTTGAAGTGGTATTGGTTAACAATCCTCAACCAATCATCTTAGGCGATCCATTCTTCTGTCCAAACATGACTACTAATATTTCTATAGAAGATATTTACCTAGAGTATCAATGGAGTAATGGAAGTCAAGAAAACAACATCGAAATTGGATCAGCTGGAGAATTGTCAGTAACCGTAACTGACATCAATGGTTGCCAAGGATCTAGCAGTATTTTTGTACAAGAACATCCAGAAGTACTTCCTAACATCGGAGGTTCTACTTCATTCTGCATCGGTTCTTCAACAACATTGGATGGAGGATCAGATTACAGTTCTTGGTCTTGGTCTACTGGCGAAAATACACAATTAATAATAGTTGATTCAGAAGGTGATTATACTGTCACGGTAACAGACTTCAATGGATGCACTGAAAGCAGTTCAGTTTTTGTTTCTGAAGAAACAAATTTAACTGTTGTAATCTTGGGTGATACAGAAATCTGCCCTAATGAATCCGTCATATTTAATGGCGGTGCATTTGAATCTTGGAGTTGGAATGGACCAGAAGGTTCTTTTAACACTCAACAGATTAATGTTTCTATGCCTGGAACATATACGCTAACAGTTACTGATGCTGCTGGATGCACTGGAGAAGGAAGTATAGACCTCAATCACTTTGATCCTCCGTCGGTGCAAATAATTGGTGAAGAGACTATTTGTGAAACAACATCAACCACTCTTCAACTTGATCAAAGCTATGATCAACAAATTTGGAACAATGGCTCCATTGACAACAGTCTTGAAATTTTTGATACAGGCACCTATTCAGTTACTGTTACTGACGAAAATGGTTGTACTTCATCTAGTGAATTCTTTGTCTTGCAGGTACCCAATCCAAGTCCAATTATTATTGGAGATCCATTCTTCTGCGTAGGAAGCTCAACCAATATTATGATAGAAGACATTTACGCAAGTTATGAATGGAGTGTAAACAATCAAACAAGCAATAGTATTGAAGTTGGGTCCGAAGGTGAATATATGATAACCGTTACTGACGAAAATGGATGCATGGCCAGTAGCTCAATACTTGTACAAGCACACCCAATCCCAGAAGCGACTATTGGTGGATCTACATCTTTCTGCATTGGCTCATCCACCATACTTGATGGAGGAGATTTTGCGAGCTGGCAATGGAGTACTGGAGAAACAACCCAAACCATTGAGCTTAATCAAGAAGGAACATATAGCCTTACAGTTACTGATGAAAATGGATGTAGAGATGACAGTTCTGTTTTGGTTACAGAAGAAACATCCCTCACCGTAGTTATCTTAGGAGATCCAAATATCTGTCCTGGAGAAGAAACTACACTCAACGGTGGTAGTTTTGAAACTTGGTCATGGAATGGACCAGAAGGAAACTTCTCAACACAAGAAATTACCATTTCTACACCAGGTATTTATAATCTAACCGTATCGGATGCTTCCGGTTGTACCGGAGTTGGTGATATTACCATAATAGAACTAACACCTCCAAATCCTACAATAATAGGACTAGAAGAAATCTGTGAGGGCCAATCTACAGTCTTTGAATTAGATCAAAATTACAATGCACAAATTTGGTCTACGGGAGAAACATCTGCTTCGATTGTTGTTGATCAAGGCGGCACATATTCAGTTACCGTAACGGATGATAATGGATGTACATCCGAAACAGATATTGGTTTAAATATCAACCCACTACCAGCGCCAGAAATTATTGGTGATCCAAATATTTGTCCTGGATCGACGACCTTACTGGAACTATCTCAAACCTTTGCTGAATACCTTTGGTCAAATAGTAGCAATACCGCTACCATTGAAATTGGAACCGCTGGAGAATTGAGTGTTACAGTCACAGATGAATTTGGTTGTGAAGGAAACTCCACAATTTTTATACAAGAACACACTGTTGACCAAGTACAAATTAGTGGATCTACTTCCTATTGTCTTGGTTCTCAAACTTCACTAAGCGCTGATGGAAATTGGAATTCAATTTTATGGAATACAGGTGAATCTTCTTCAACGATTATCGTCGATCAAGAAGGAGAATATTCTGTCACCGTCACCGATCAAAATGATTGTGAATCATCCGCAACGGTTATGGTAACTGAAGATGACCAACTAAATCCAAACATTACAGGAGATACAGATCTTTGTCCTTCTGAATCAACAATATTGGATGGTGGAAGTGGTTTTGCCAATTATGAATGGAGCACTGGTGAAACAACACAACTCATTGAAGTTGATCAAGAAGGCATATATTCACTGACCGTGACCGATCTGTCAGGCCTATGTACAGGAACAGGTGCAATAAATGTTGTTGTGCTGACGCCACCATCTCCAGATATAGATGGACCATTAGGATTATGTCCTGAAGAAACAGGAACATTAATTCTTAATTCTTCATTTGAAAGTTACATTTGGTCCGATGGTAGTAATTTATCTGAATTAGATATCAATAATGGTGGCACCTACAGTGTTACCGTAAGTGATCAAAACAATTGTACTGGAACAGCAATGTTTTTTGTCGAAGAATACAATCTACCAACCATTTCCATTTCATCAATTGATTGTTCAGAAGATCTAGATTTGTGGAACATCAACTTCACAAGTGATGCCAACCAAATTAATAACAATTTAGGTCTGGAAGTAATTGAACTTGGCAATGAACAATTCCAAATTGTTGGAATTGACACCGCCTTATCAATTACAGTATTTTTAGAAATTTCAAACACAGGATGTAGTACAGAGTTTTTGATTGATCCACCAAATTGTGCTTGTAGTGCAATAGCCGATGCTGGAGTTGATCAACAATTGGATTGCAATACCACATTTGTGGTATTAGGCGGTTCATTAAGCTCAGTCGGAGAGGATTACGAATACCAATGGATCGACCAAAATGGAACAGTGGTGGGTACAGAGATTAACCTCACCACCAATACTCCAGGATCTTATGCGCTTGTGGTAACTGATCTAATTTTGGAATGTACAGTTCAAGATGTAGTAGAAGTAATATTGATATCTGAGCCGGATGTATCGATTCTTGGATTGTTGGAAATCTGCACGGGAGGTAGTACAAGTTTGCAAAGTAATTTGGAATTTGAAAGCTATATTTGGAGCACTGGTGAAAACAGCAATGAAATATTGGTTACTTCAGGAGGAACTTACGGCTTGACGGTAACAGACAGTTATGGTTGTACTGCAAGTTCGACGGTTGCTGTAACAGAAACTGATCTACTATCCATTGATATTATAGGAGATCCAGAAATATGTATTGGCGAAAGTTCGACACTGTCTGTTGCAAATGATTACGCCAATTATGAATGGTCAGGTCCGGAAGGCAGCTCTAATGAGTCAAGCATTCAAGCAAGTGTCGAAGGCATCTATGAATTGACTGTAACAGATATATTTGGCTGTTTAGGATATGGCTCATTCCAGTTAACAATTAATGAACTTCCTTCACCAATAATTCTTGGAAACTTAGAATTTTGCGAAGACGAATCAAGCATCTTGCAACTTGAAGAGGAGTATGAACAATACAATTGGTCCAATGGAAGTTTTGGTGAGCAAATCAACATTACCCAAGCTGGAATTTATACAGTAACAGTGACTGACATCAATGGATGCACAAGCAGCTCAAGCGTTGAAGTCCAGCTCGTTAATCTTCCAGAATACTCAGACATCGTCACCTTATGTTCTGAGGATCTGGAAAGTTACTCACTTCAATTTTCATCCGATGCCTCCATTATTACTGTTGATCCTGATATGGAAATCATTGATTTAGGAAATCAAACTTATGAAATTCTTGATATCAATTTAAATAACTCAGTGACCATTACACTAACCAGCGAAACATTATCATGCACAACCCAATTCGAAACCATTCCTCCGGATTGTGAATGTTTGGCAATGGCTGATGCTGGACAAGATGGTCTACTCTATTGCGATGTATCAAATATCGTTATAGGTGGTGCAAATAATTCAATTGGCCCTGGTTTCTCCTTTGAGTGGATTGATGATAATGGAAATATTATTTCTACAAACCCAACACATAATGTTGATAATCCTGGAGAGTACACCTTAATTGTAACAGATCTTAATTTGAATTGTACGGATTCTGATTCTGTAATTATTTCAGTGTCCCCCGATCCTGATATAATTCCGAATTACGAATTATCAATTTGTCCAGAAGAAAATATTGAGTTGGTTGGAGAGTTAGGTTTTGAGAGCTATACCTGGAGTACTGGCGATAATACAGTAAGTATTGAAGTAAATCTTGGCGGGATTTATATATTGACCGTTACAGATGCTCTTGGCTGTACTGATGTAGCAAGCTATGAAGTATCAGAATTTTCGTACCCTCAATTTTTTATATCGAATATTGATTGCGGGACAGATTTAGCAGATTACTATTTAGAATTAAGTTCAAATAGTCCATTAATTACTGTTACTCCTTCTGTCAACATTGAGGAGACTACTCCAGACAATTATTTGATTGGCCCAATTGACATCAACAATTCAGTTACCATTTCTGTTGCTTCTGAAGAAGGTGCATGCGAACAAAGCATTGAAATATCGCCACCAGACTGTAATTGCGAAGCAATAGCTGAGGCAGGTCCCCCAGCAACCATCGATTGTGATAATCCAATAGTTACTATTGGATCTAATAACAACAATATTGGCTCAAATTTCACTATTGAATGGTTTGACGAATCACAAAACTCTGTTGGAACTGGTGCATATATCGATGTCAGTAGTGCAGGTACATATACCGTAATTGTAACTGATCTAAACTTGAATTGCGTTGATTTCTCCTCTGTCACCGTTGATGATATTCGAAATGAAGTTGAAGCAATTATTTATGCAGAGCCAACCAGTAGTTTTGATTGTATAATTACAGAAATTACATTATCAACAAACCCACAAGAAAATGTAATTTATACTTGGGGCTTGAATGAAGACTTTGAAACTGGTTTACAAGTTATTGTTTATAATCCTCAAATAGTTACTTTGACAGCCCTAGACACCATCACCGGTTGTCAAGAAATCAACACCCTATTAATTGACGATTTCGAGGAATATCCTCCTATAGAAATAATGCCTGCAGATCCGCTAGATTGCCTTAATGAATTTACAAACATAGATGCATCTGGCTCGTTTACCAGCGAAACCATTGTTCATACTTGGATTGATCCAGATGGAAATGAAATTATTAATGACAATTCTTTGGTTCTTGAAAACCTTTCACAAGCTGGACAATACATTTTAATTTCTTTCGACCCTGAAAATGGTTGTGAAAACCAAGACTCCATAACGATTGAAGACATTAGCGAAATCTTTGAAATTGATCTAGGTGAAAATATTACAGCTGGATGCGATTTTGAATCTGAAAGCCTGAGTATTCAAAGCCAAACTGAAATTAGTCAATTTGATATTGAATGGATCTTTGAAGGCCAAGTTTTTAGCACTAATGAAACCATCATCACTGTTGAGCAAATAGGAATCTATCAAGTCTTTGTTACGAATCCATTGAATGGCTGCACTTCCATTGACAGCATCGAAATTGTACCAAATCAAGAATTTCCGGAAGTAGATTTATTGATCATACAACCTCCTTGTTTTGACGATGTAGGGGCTGTCCAAATTCTCAATACAGCTGGTGGTAGTGAACCATTTGAATTTACTTTGGTCAATGACTTAGGAAATAATGTTAGTAATTTTGATGATTTAAGTCCAGGTAATTACACCTTCTTTGCTTTAGATTCAAATGGTTGTGAGTTTGAAAGTAGTTTTATTATAGAAGAAGGCAGTGAAATAGATTTAGATGCAGATCCTTCTTTTATAGAAATTGAGTATGGAGATAATGCTTCCGCAAATTTGATAACGGAATTAACATTAAATCAAATTTCAGAATGGACTTGGTCTACAGAAGATGGGCTTTCATGCAACATGTGCTTCGACCTCGTTTTATCACCTTTAGAATCAACCATCTACACAGTAACCATATTGGATGAAAATGGATGTGAAACCTCTACTGAAATAAGAGTAGATGTCATTAGAAATGTCAACATCTATGTTCCTAACATTTTTACCCCTGAGGAAGGAACCAATAACACATCTGAATTCTTTGCAGATGAAAATGTCGAAGAAGTTGAAGAATTTTACATCTTCGACCGATGGGGAGAATTGGTCTTCTCCGCCTATGGTGTTCAACCCAATGACCCCTATTGGGGATGGGATGGAATGTTTAATGGAGAACCTGCTGAACAAGGAGTTTATACCTACTTAGCAAAGTACCGAACAGTTTGGCAAGAATCATTAATCACTACTGGTGATTTAACATTAGTGAGATAGCCATTATACATAAAAGCAAGCTGCATAAAATTCCGCAGCTTGCTTTTAATTTAACTACCAATCAACAAGCATCAAACTCCACTTCTCTAAAACTCATTTTAGCTATTTATAAAATCTTATCGAAGGACCCCCGTCCTATCGACACCCGTCAGACGAAAGATATTTCTAATATAACTCCATCGAAGGACTCCAATCTTATCGATCTCCATTTTAATTAAAATAAAAACAATATCATTCAACCTACTCCAAAACTCAAGAAGCTATTGCAAACAATATCGAAGGACTCCCGTCCTCTCGATTCCCTTTTTAATTAACAAAAAACACGATAACCTAAATTAGTAAAAGTGCTACACAAACTCCTCAATCAACACGCCCATTTTCCCCATTTGTGAATCTCGCATTGCTTGCATAATTTCAGTTTGAGTATTCATAACAAATGGTCCATAAGATGTGACTTTTTCTCCAATTGGCTCTCCTGATAAAATAATAAACCTTGTCTTTTCATTTGCAGAAAAACGCAACTTATTACCATCTTTATTAAACCAAATAAAGTCTTTGGCTGACACAGACTTCTCCTCAAATGCTAATGACCCATCCAACAGATACATGAGCGTATTAAATCCTTCAGGAATATTTAATTCTACTTCTCCTCCCTCTTCAATCTCTCCACGCATCAACAACAAAGGAGAAAAAGTCTTGGCAGGCCCTTTTAGTTTACCATACTCCCCTGCAACAATCTGAATGCTAAAACCATCACCATTCAATTTTGGCGTTTCTTCTTCAGAAATTGGCAAATAATAGGGAGCTTCCATTTTATATTTAGCTGGGGTATTAACCCAAAATTGAATGATTTCTTGCATTCCACCTTTTTGGGCAAGCTCAGCACTAGGTCTTTCACTATGTACAATACCCTTTCCCGCGTGCATCCATTGCGTTCCACCAGCGCTAACAATAGCATCATTTCCAAAACTATCTTGATGCCTTATATCTCCTTGAAAAACAAAAGTAACTGGAGAAAACCCCCTATGCGGATGACCACCTATTCCAACATCCTGTTGCCTCTGATTCCCTTTCAAAGACCATTCCGCATGATGGATCAATAGAAATGGATCCAATTGCTCCATCTGATTATTTGGCAGTGGCTGCTCTAAGATATGTCCTCCCATATTCACCTTTTGAGAGGGTATTATTTTTTTTATTGTCCTTATCATAATTTGTGTTTTAAAGTAAATATTTTCCTTCTAAAGGTTTTATTTTTTCAGGCAAGTCTTTATCTCCCAATATTTCCTTTAGATTTATTTCAATTGTCCTTGACAAAGCATCAAGTGGCGTATCATTTGGATGATTCTCAAAAGGATTTTCAATGTGCCTTCCTAAGTATTCAAGTAAAATAAAAACATATCCAATTAAAAATGACAAAGGAACAAACCACAGACCCAAATATCCTGCTAAGCTTAAAGGCAATAGAATTAAAAATACCCAGATCGCATATTGCATATACCAATTGTACTGCATGGGGAATACTGTATTTTTAATTCGCTCAGACTTCCCCAAAGCATCGTTTAGGTTTTCCATAAGAGATTCAAAACTTAAATGCCTGAAATCATCAAAGTACTTTTGTTGATACATTCCTTTGATATCTAGAGCTTGCCTTTTTAAAAGGCCAAGTGGAATATGCTGTTCAGATTTTAATTCTTCCAATTCATTAACAGACACAAATGGTGAAATGTTTTCCTCCCATTCCAATTTTCTTAAATGCCTATTGACTGACCATACAAATGCTATATGTCTATAAATTAATCGTCGATGTGCTTCTTGTATTTCGGTCTCACCCAATTCTGGATTCCAATGATTATCCACAAAACTTATTGTTTTTAAAGCAAAAAACCTACTGTCATTAACTAACTTGCCCCATATTTTCCGTGCTTCCCACCATCGATCATATGCAGAGTTATTTCTAAAACCAATCAAAAATGCCAAAGCTGTTCCAATAACTCCAGTTGGAAAAGAAAGTGCCTTTAACCAATCCGAATTCACTTGGAATAATATAATCCCGCTTAATAAACAGGTCAATACCAAAAACCATAAATTACCTTTTGTAAAAGCATATAGTTTTCTCAAATCCATTTTTGTAGTCAATATCATAACAAACAGATTTTAAAATTTACATTGATGCAATATCTCTCACTGTTTGGAAATCAAAATCTTGAAGCGTAAACCCATGCGTACAATGATAGGTTTCTACTTCAAGGTTTTGAGCGTCTACAAACGCAACAATATCTTTTG
>JAHDHH010000045.1 GCA_020631405.1 Saprospiraceae bacterium | reverse complement strand
AGCCGTAGCTGTCGCTTGCCAAGCTGCCACAGTCATTGCCATAGGGTCTCCACAGCTTACTGTAATATCATCTGCACAAGTGAGTACTGGATCATTGCAATCTTCTATAATGATATCAAAAGAACAAGAAGTTTGATTGTTGCTTCCATCTACAATAGTATAGGTAAGTGTGCTCGTTCCTAAGGCAAATTCTTCTCCTGTTGCATCATTATCTCCAGATGAGCTAGTAGCTCCCGTTATTGCATAAGTGATTGTATATCCTGGGCAGTTTTCTATATCCACAATCGGTGCTACAGAATTATCACTTACCCAAAGACAAGTTCCAGGATCTGTACACTTTACAATATCCACACTCGGACACTCAATTGTAGGGTTTTCTATGTCTTGAATGGTGATATCCCACGTACATATTGCCGTGTTACCACATGAATCTATAGCCGTAAATTCTATCGTTGTTGTCCCTAATGGGAATACTGTCCCACTAGATAGACCCATCGTCTGAGATACTGATGCATTGCAATTATCACTTATCGATGGTGTACTAAATATCGGTGTATTGCCACATTCTCCATCAGTATTGAAGGTTACATCAATAGGACAATAATCAAATATTGGTGGTGTATCATCATTTACTGTAATATTTGCTGAACAGCCTGAGATGTTACCACAAGCATCCTCTGCAGTAAAGTTTACAATTAACACCCCACCTCCTTGACATACTAAGTCAGTAGGTAGGCCTACAAAATTATTGGTAATAGATGGATTATCACAATCATCTGTCGCAGACACTGATGCCAGCCATGCTGCGATTAAGTTATTATTTTCTGGATCTCCACACTCCAACTCTAGTGTTGCAGCCGGACATACTATGTCTGGAGGAGTAGTATCTTCTATCGTATAACTCGCAAGGCAAGTACTTGTATTCCCAGCTGCATCTGTTGCAGTATAGAGATAAATCTCAGTACTCGTACCTCCACAGGAAGAAACTGAATTAAACAATTGAGCTTCTACTGCTACTGTTAAATCACAAATATCCGTAGCACTTGCCGTACCCTGCCAGGTACTCACTGAAGTAGCTGCAGGATCTCCACACGTCACCGTTATATCACTAGCACAAGTCAGTGTTGGACTTTCGCAATCCTCGACAATTACATCAAAACTACAAGTACTGGTATTATTGCTACCGTCAGTAATGGTATATGTCACAGTACTGATTCCTAATTCAAAAACATCGCCTGTCGCATCATCAGTTCCAGTGCCAGATGTAGCTCCGGTAATGGCATACGTAATCGTATGATCTGGACAGTTATCTATATCTAATCTAGGTGATACATCTATGTCACTCATCCACTCACAAGTGCCAATATCTGCACACTTAACTACATCTGTACTTGGACAGAAAATTAATGGACCCGTGATATCTACTACTGTAATCGTCCAGCTACATGTCGCCTGTAATCCACAAGCATCTGTTGCGGTAAACTCTATGAATTCCACACCAAGCGGAAATTCTGTACCACTTGCTCTACCCATCGTTTGGGTTACAGTCACTCCACAATTATCCGTAGCTACAGGAGCACTAAATATTGGGGTATTACCACATGCACCATCTGTATTGAGTGTGATGTTTTCTGGACAAGTAATAAAGCTTGGTGGTGTAGTATCGTTAATTGTAATATTTTGTGAGCATACAGTGTCATTCCCACAGTCATCGATAGCGGTAAACGTCACACTTACTACACCTCCTCCTTCGCAGACAAGGTCTACTGGAATTGAGACATAGTTATTCGCCACTACTGGAGAACTGCAATCATCCGTAGCAGTAGCAGTAGATAGCCATGCTGCGATGAGGTTGTCATTATTCGGGTTACCACACTCTAAGTTTAATGGAGCTGCAGGACAAACCAATGTCGGAGCTGTACTATCGACGATAGTAAATGTAGCAATGTCTGATACACTATTGCCACAATCATCCGTGACAATAAATCTGTAAACAAATGCTTCTCCGTCACCGCAACCACTGATCGTATTTTCTATATAATAATCTACATCAACATCCGAACAGGTATCTTCACCATCGGCAGTCAATAGCCATCCTGATAAGGCTGCTGTATTCCCAGCTCCGTCGCACTCTACTGTCATATCCACTGGTAAATCCAAACTAGGAGCCTCTGTATCTACTGTTATAAAACTTGCTATTGCTGTGGCAGTATTACCACAATCATCTGTCACCGTAAACATATAGGGTGCTGTTCCTGTCTGACCACATTCTAGAATCTCCATCAAAGGCTGATTACTCCAAGACAATTCTGAATCGCAATTATCTGAAGCTTCTGCTCCACCTCTGGTGGTCAACCATGCCCCAAGTAAAATAGACTCATTTTCATTACTACATTCAATAGTGAAGTCATTAGGCAATGTTGTAATGACAGGAACTTCGTCATCATCTAAAATGATAGATGCTGTACACGTCACCGTATTATCACACTCATCCATAGCTGTAAACGTCACTACAGTACCACTTGCACTTGTACAATCTAGAGATAGCGTATTGTCGTAATTATGAGTCACCACTATATCCGTACAACTATCATCCCCAGTCGCTAATGTCAACCAATTGGCGATAAGTGCTGAATTGTTGACATTGTTACAACTTAGTACAAGATCATCAGGACAATCAATGGTAGGCACTTCAGTATCATTAATCGTAATATCTGCAGAGCACATACTTATATTTCCACAAGCATCTGTAGCCGTAAATACTACCGTAATCAATCCAAACCCTTCACAAGTAAAGCCTAGTGGTGGTGCTACATAATTATGCGTAATCACTGGAGCATCACAATTATCCGTAGCTGTAGCCGTAGCTAACCAGGCTGCGATGAGATTGTCATTATTGGCATCTCCACATTCTAATTCAAGTGTTGCAGCAGGACAGACTAAGTCTGGCAGTGTCGTATCTTCTATCGTATAACTTGCGAGGCAAGTACTTGTATTTCCTGCTATATCTGTGGCGGTAAAGAGGTAAACTTCTGTATTGGTAGCTCCACAGCCTGATATTGTATTATACAATTCTGCGGTAACACTTGCAGTCATATCACAGTTGTCAGTAGCCGAAGCTGTCGCTTGCCATGCTTCCACTGTCATTGCCAGAGGGTCTCCACATGTCACAGTAATATCATCTGCACAGGTTAGTATAGGATCTTCACAATCCTCCACTACTACATCAAAGCTACAGGTACTTGTATTATTACTGCTATCTGTTATCGTATAACTTACAGTACTAGTTCCTAAATTGAAGACTACCCCACTTGCGTCATCATTGCCACTTGCCGTTGTTTGTCCTGTCACATTATAGGTAACCGTATATGGACAATTATCTAAGTCCAATCTTGGTGATACATCTATATCACTTGTCCATGTGCAGATTCCCTCATTTACACACTTGACAACATCTGTACTCGGGCAGAACACCAATGGCCCCGCTACATCAACCACCGTAATAGTCCAAGAACAGGTAGCTGTCAGACCACATCGATCCGTGGCTGTAAACTCTACAGTAGTCATTCCGAGTGGGAATTCGTCACCACTTCCTAACATAGATGTTTGTGTCACTACTACTTCACAGTTATCCGTGGCTGTAGGTGTACTAAATATCGGTGTCGCTCCACATTCTCCATCTGTATTCAATGTAATATTTGCTGGACAATTTGCAAATACTGGAGCTTGAGTATCATTTACAGTAATATCTACAGGGCAGGTGCTGATGTTACCACACTCGTCCTCAGCGGTGAATGTCACCGTCACACTTCCACCTCCTTCACATACTAAATCTGTAGGAAGTACTGTAAAATTATGTGTCAATGTCGGTGTATTACATCCATCTGTAGCACTTGCCGTAGCCAACCAATCAGCAATTAAGGCATCATTTTGTGGATTACCACATTCTAATACTAAAGTCTCCGCTGGACAGACAATACTAGGCATTGAGATATCCTCAATGGTATAACTTGATAAGCAGGTAGTTGTATTGCCAGCATCATCGGTAGCTGTAAATAAATATACCTCTGTACTCGTGGCACCACAGCCTGAAATGGTATTGAATAGCAATGCAGTAATATCTACATCCGAATCACATAGGTCTGTACTCATTGCTGTCGACTGCCATGTTGAAATGGAGGTTGCTGTAGCATCTCCACAGGTTACTGTAATATCTGCTGGACAGGTTGTAATCGTCGGAGCTTGACAATCTTCTACAACTACATTGAATGTACATGAACTTGTATTGCCACTGCCATCTGTAATCGTATAAGTAAGGGTACTTGTTCCTAACATAAATACTTCGCCTGTAGCGTCAGCATTCCCTGTAGTAGCAGGCGTATCTCCTCCGATGGCGTAGACAACACTGTAACCAGGACAATTTTCGATGTCAATCGATGGAGCTACTGAAGCGTCACTTGTCCACTCGCATGGATCTGTATTGACACATCTTACTACATCACCACTTGGGCAAAGCACTAAGGGAGCTTCCACATCTACTACCGTAATTGTCCAACTACATGTGGCTGTCAATCCACAAGCATCCGTCGCTGTGTATTCTATCGTATGCATACCCAAGGCCAATGGCGTACCACTAGGCATACCATCAGTCTGTGCAACCGTAACATCACAATTATCAATCGCTACTGGAGCACTAAACACCGGCGTATTTCCACACTCTCCATCTGTATTTAATGTAAGATCTGAAGGGCAAGCTAAAAACGTAGGAGCTTGAGTATCATTTACTGTAATATCTGCATCACATGTCTCTACATTACCGCAATCATCTGTTGCTGTAAATGTAATGGTTACACTTCCTCCATTGCAAGCTAAGATAGTAGGTATAGCCACAAAATTATTCGTAATACTTACACCACTACAGTCATCACTAGCCGTGACGGTAGATAACCATGCTGCTACTAAATTGATATTATTAGGGTTTCCGCATTCTAATGCTAAATCACTTGCTGGACAAGTAATCATCGGCTCCTCTGTATCTTCTATGACGAATGTCGAATGACCAACCGTCGTATTGCCACAATCATCCTCTGCCATAAATCTATAAACTAGTGTCTGTGTATCTCCACATCCACTGATTGTATTTTCTAAGATAGTCGTAATTACCACATCATCGGAGCACGTGTCACTTCCACTAACAGTAGACAACCAGGTATTTAACGCTGCCGTATTGCCTGCACCATCGCATTCGACTGTAGTCAAATCTGTAGGTACGACGAGTGAAGGGGCCGAGGTATCTTCTGTAATAAAATTGGCTAATGCCGTTGCTGTATTTCCACAAGCATCTGTAACTGTAAAGATGTAAGGGGTGATAGATGTATTGCCACATTGTGAATCTACTGCCTGAGCAGCACTAGACCACATCAAGTCAGTATCACAATTATCTGTCGCACTTGCTCCACCCATATCCGCTAGCCAATTTGTCAATTCTGTCCCTAAATTACTTGCATCACACTCTACAATTTTATCTATTGGAAAGTTGAGAATCGTAGGATCTTCCTCGTCAATCAATATAATCGATGCTGTACATGTTGCTGTATTATCACAATCATTAGTGGCTGTGAAAGTCACCAAAGTACCACTTGCACTAGCACAATCTAGATTAAGCATTGATGTAAAGTTATTGGTAATCACTACATCTCCACACGTATCACTTCCAGTGGCTAATGCCAACCAATTATCTATCAATGTAGGATTCGATGCATCATTGCACTCCAGTGTCAAATCTACAGGACACTGAATGGTAGGTGGAGTGTTCTCTACACTCTGTATAATATTAAGATCCAGCGTCGAAGGCAAGCACCCATCTTTAGCCGTGAAGGTCACAGAAACACCAGTAGCATCACCACATTCCTCTGGTAAAGAACCATCATAATCGTTCGTAATGCTTACACTATTACAATTGTCGGTAGCAGAAATACTCTGAGTCCAAGACAGGATCAAGGCAGAATAATCATCTCCACAAGATAGCGTCAAGTCAGCAGCTGGAGCAAACACTGGAGCCTCATCATCTACAACTGTATAAGTTGCATTGATCGGAGTAGCAGCATTATTACAAGCATCTTCAGCTGTAAATGTATAGGTATATATGGTAGTCCATCCGCCGGCTGAACAATTGGTCGTTTCGGATACTAGAGCAAAATTAGTCGTGACAGTATTACAAGTGCCCACGTCGGTAGCTGATACCGTATTTGCCCAAGTGCTAACATCTTCGTTTTCGCAAGTCACACTGGCAGCAGTCGGTGCCGTAAGAGTCGGGGCTGTGGTGTCTTGAATGATCAAATTGGCCACTTCGCTAATGGTATTACCACATTCGTCCTCTGCCGTAAATGTATATGGAGTAGTCGTGGTAGACCCACAGTTATCTACTGATGTTCCCGCCTGAGCTGCAATCTCCGGGTTAGTATCACAATTATCAGTTACTATCATACCCCCAGCATCTATAAGCCATGCAGCAATAGCACCACTAGGATCAGCTGTACCATCACACTCTACGATTAAGTCTGTAGGCACAGTCATTATCACAGGCTTCTCAGAATCGACAATGGATATCGTCGCACTACAAGTCACTGTCATCCCGTCACAATTACCTACTACTGTAAATGTCACTGTTACATCTTGATTGCATGTCGTCGGCAAAGCGGTAAAATCATTAGATACCGAGACATCACCGCAATTATCAGTAGCCATTGGACTATTCAACCAATTATTGACGATCGCAGCATTATTAACATCACCACATTGTAGTGTTATATCTGCAGCACACATAATGACCGGAGGCGTAGAATCTACGATCGTTATGGTAGACATTGCCTCATCACTATTGCCACATTCATCAGCGACAACAAAAGTAACGGATTGAGTACCTGCATCTCCACAGGTATTTGTAAATCCATTGGAGACATAATTATTTGTAAAAACAAACTCATCGCTACAGTCATCTGTAGCTGACACGGCCTCTAGCCATGCATTGATCGTTTGTGGCCCGCCTGCGGCTGAGCTGATTAAGGTTCCACACTCTACTGTAATGTCAGCAGGCTGGGTTAATTCTGGATCGCTTGTATCTTCCATTATGACATTGGCCGTACAGCTTGTCGTATTGCCACTATTATCTTCAGCTGTAAACTCATATACTCTATAGCCAGAAGCACCGCATATTTCTACGGTTTGAATGAGTTCGGAATCGACCGTAATCATGTCACAATCGTCGGTAGCCGTAACGCCATTTATCCAATTTGTAATATCCGATTCCATTGTCCCAGCACCACACTCTACTGTTAGATCAGCAGGGCAATTCATGACAGGTGAAGTTTCATCAACCGTTATAATCAATGAGTATGCATTGGTACAACCATTGGATGATTCCAAAGTGTAGGTTACCACATATTCTCCAGGGTTAGTTTCACTAAAAGTACCTCCTGTTCCTGAACCGTTATCTGTCACCCCTTGACCAGTAAAGACACCACCATCGACCGTCGGGTCTAAAGCGATTGATTCTCCAGGACATGCAGTCTGATCGGCCGTAAAACTGGGATCTAGGCTCTCTCCTGCCTGAACAACTATATCTACATCAAATGTAGCACTACATGATCCAGCTGCGAGAGCTCCACATGCATCATAACTTATAGTCTCTGTAAGCCTTAAGGTATAAGTCCCTTCCTCTGTCAACTCAACTTCTGCCACTGATAAATCCGCAAATGCTGCTCCTGAACCTACTTCTACAATTGACCATGTTCTCTCAACTAAGGCATCGTATGCTGCTCCTGGACTGTTAACCGTAGGAGTTAAAATGACCCCATCGGTATCCGAATTACTCGGTAAGCACACTTGATCTTGGATGGTAAAATTAGGCTCTGGACTTATTGTCCTTCTAATATATGTCGTTTCTGTATTCGGGCCACCGCATTGGTCAGCACCGATTGTATATTCTACTTCGTAACAACCCGCTCCATCTATTTTTACATACTCATCTACTACATTGGTGATGGCAGCTCCTGTTTGGTCATCCAGTACTGAGACTGACAGCTGACCACTTGGATCAGATCCAGGGAAGAGTACTTGCTGGTTGTAGGTAATCGTCTCACTCGTCACCTGTGAATAATCTCCACATGCATTATCGATATTCATAGTCATCGGTATTGTGACTAGATCATCTACAAATATTTTTACAGGAATATAATCCAATTCGCATACACAGTCACCTGTAGGTACACAAGCTACGTAGTATTCATAGCAACCCGGAGCAAGGGTTAGCGATCCACTCGTTCCCGCTTCAGTTATTCCATTAGGGTCTTCATAAATCGTCAAAGTTCCCTCACAGGTAAATGGTACGTTATCTGAGTTAACGACTACAGATATTGTCTCTCCTTGACAAACAGACACATCGTCTGCAGTCAATATCGGGTCTGGCACAGTACATCCTAGTATTGCACCTGCCCCAGCCTCTGTGACATTGGTCTGTCCGATAAAGACATTATTTCCTCCACCTTCGCCAGTAAAATCAGCGACACCAATCACATAAAACATTCCTACCTCGGCACAATCTATAGAAAACGGCACTCCTTCTGTAGTAGCTACATCTGGCTGACATACAATATTATTAGCTGGTGTAAGATCCGTAATCTCATCTGGCAAATTATCAAAAGGACCCCAGACGTATGCGTCTATATCATTGGGATCTAGAGTATTATCTGTAAATTTTGCAATAAGGTCTACATCTCCACATTTGTCAATAAAGACATTGAACAAGCAAAGATCAGTCGTCCCAATCGGTCTACCACATATCCCTCCTGCCCCATCATCTAGCGTATTATAACTCCCTCCGTCGATGTTAAGGTTATTGTCTTGGGTAACGTAGTTAATATTACATGTAATAGACGTAGTAGGGTCACTACATCCAGAACAAGCATCTACGAAAATATCTAGTTCTTCTACCGCCGTACAACCATCTTCAGTAATGGTGTAGGTAATGGTATGTTGTCCAGTACCAGCCGTAAATGGATCAAATGTAGATCCAGAGATACCAGGTCCAGAAAGAGTACCACCTGCAGGTGATGTACTAACTGATATAGCACCTGCATCTACACAAACGAAGTTCGGCATATTTATCTCTGGCAGAATATCAATTCCACAATTTCCACTTAAGAAATGCTCACATCCCTCATCATCCAATATAGTCACAGACCAATTATGCTGGTTAGGATCTAAAGTCAAAGTCACACTACCTCCTACATCTGCAGTAGTTGATGACAAAGTACCACCAGTAGCTTGTAACTCATATAGCGTATCATCATAGTCAGGCAATCCACCGTCAAATCCAGAAATGGTCACCACTCCGATATTGGTATCATTACCAGGTCCAGCTGCACATGGCTGGCATGTAGCTGTGGCTGTAATCGGGTCTAACAATACGAATGAAACATAACTGGTCGTAAACGTACAACCTATAATATCTCCTGTACAAAATCCTACTGCAGAAGGCTCAATATCACCATCTACCCACACAGAACCGACTACTTCTATCAGTGTATTCGAAGGCAAATCTCCTCCTCCAAAGGCCAACGGGGCATTGGTGTTGCTATGGTCCTGCACACCTACTCCTCCCATATTTACAATATTTACTTGTGGGTTTTGGCTCACTCCATTTACGGTATAGGCATTGACTACGTCACCAGCAGTTCCTCCCAGATTTGTATCGTATGGATTCGGAGGATTAGGTCCACCCCCATAGTAAAAGTCAAGATGATAAGTCCCTGTATTGTCATTTCCGTCACCTAATCCTACAGGATCCACGAAAAGTAAATCCTGAAGAACATCTATTTCGACAGATTCTCCTGGGCACACGACCTCATTTGTACTATTCAATGTACCTCCAAAGACAGCTGTAGTTATCGGCCACTCTAATGAGCTAAATGCCAAACAATTACCATCTCTATTTCCATCACCATTACAATCAGGAGCGGAACCACCTCCACAAGTTGCATCTACATCTGATCCTTGACAACAGTTAGGATTAAAACTTGGAGTTCTGATTTGAAAATTTATCACTCCATCAGCTGCAGCTTCGGCCATGTCAGCAGCTGGTATCATTACTGACAAAGGAAAAATGATGTCACACTTGTCACTTTCTGGAAGTCCTGTAAGTAGTGACTGTGCAATGATAACGTCGCATTCATTGACGATATAAGCCACTTCACAAGAATTATTGAAATCTCCCCTCAGGGTAATAGATAAGGTTGCTGAGGCACAAGAAGACCTCTTTGTAACCGGCACTTGTATCTCTATATTTAAGTCTGGACCTTCCGTAGAAAAGCCTGTAAGACCATTTTCATCACAGTATTCAGTGCCGTCATTGACAAGCAATATGTCACCACCTCCAGAATCAGTAGCTATAACTGTGCTCAAAAAGTTTTCTCCTGGATCTCTGGTAGAAATCAAAGATCCTACGTGATTACCACTCGTACATGGTTGTGAATTGAACGCTGGAACGCCTGAATCATCACACGAGATTTGAGCAGACAGAGTGATGCTGCAAAATAAGACACATAGAATGAAAATGCTTCTAAGTACCTTGAAGTTGTTGATTGTTATACACATAGATCGACAATAATTGTACAATTATGGTCTACTATCTAATCTCTTTGATGGAAGTCTGATTGACTTTGTATTATTAGGGTTGAGCCAAATGTAATACAAATAATTGTTTCTATATAGTTAACAGTCAGATTTTAACACATAGCATTCTTTTTGCAATTGACTCTATTTCTTTAAAAATTGCAACAGGTATTGATCCGATTAATACTAGCCTAAACTAGTTATAGTATAATAACTATTTTTTTAAGTGTCATTTGAACTGTAAAGAGATAGCAGCTAGTAGACTATTACAACCAAAATGTTGGAATGACGTATTTGTATTAAATATAAACTCTTCATCGAGACGCCAAGTCAATGACTTTTTAATCACTCAATTCGTATCGAACGCAAAATAAAAGCCATGAAAAGTAGAATCTTCATCCAAAATCTGAAAAAATATCCCGAATTAACTCAAAAGATTATTTCGCAAACTAAAAAATGACTCTTTTACAATCTGTTTGTAAAATACCATTGTATATTTGCACTCGCATTTGATGCAGGTTCCTTAGCTCAGTTGTCCCGATAACTATCGGGAAGAGCATCCTACCAGTTACAATATCTTGAAGCTTTCTACTACATACATTTTGTTTAGCGACTCTTTAAATAAATACTATATAGGTACTACATCTTTAGATATTCAAATTAGAATTAGCCAACATAACTCGGCATTCTTTGGCAATCATCATTTTATTGCTAAGGCACAAGATTGGTCACTTTTCTGGAAATGTCATGTCAATGACTTTGATCATGCAATTCGTATCGAACGCAAAATAAAAGCCATGAAAAGTAGAATCTTCATCCAAAATCTGAAAAAATATCCCGAATTAACTCAAAAGATTATTTCGCAAACTAAAAAATGACTCTTTTACAATCTGTTTGTAAAATACCATTGTATATTTGCACTCGCATTTGATGCAGGTTCCTTAGCTCAGTTGGTTAGAGCATCTGACTCATAATCAGAGGGTCCAAGGTTCGAGCCCTTGAGGAACCACACTTTAAAGCTTGTAAGTCATTGATTTACAGGCTTTTTTGTTTTTAGACGATGTTGTAATTAGACCTCGACATCCAAGGTATCTGTAACTACATAGTATCTTGGATCATCTATGTTATTCTCAATGTATTGCTGCCATTTTGGATTTGACTTCATGAGTAGAGTCTTACACTCTGGACTTAGATGTGTGATTTTGATTTCTTTTCCTAGATCAAGATACTTATTGGCTATGCCTCTGAGAGCTTCTATTCCCGAATGGTCACTTACCTTTGATTCAATAAAATCTATCTCCACCTTTGCAGGATCAGTCTTTACATCGAACTTTGCATTAAAATTTTGTACAGATCCGAAAAATAATGGACCCCAAATTTCATAGACCTTTGTCCCATCTTCCTTAATTCTCGTTCTAGCTCTAATCATTGTAGCATTCTTCCAAGCGAAGACTAAGGCTGACATAATTACTCCTATGATAACTGCTATGGCTAAGTCTGCCCAAACAGTAATCAAAGAAACAGCAATCAAGACAACCGCATCAGCCTTCGGAATCTTATTGATAATCCTAAAACTACTCCAGGCAAATGTCCCTATGACCACCATGAACATAACACCAACTAAAGCAGCAATTGGAATCTGCTCTATCAAGGTAGAACCAAACAATACAAAACTGAGTAATGTAAGCGCTGCAACTATTCCTGATAGTCTTCCTCTACCTCCAGACTCTACATTGATTAATGATTGTCCAATCATAGCACATCCTCCCATTCCTCCAAAGAGGCCACATAATATATTACCTAGACCTTGAGCCATACATTCCTTATTGCCACTCCCTCTTGTATCCGTCAATTCGTCCACTAGGTTAAGCGTCATAAGCGACTCTATCAGTCCTACGGCAGCAAGTAAAAAGGCCGTAGATATGATCAAACTCCAATGTGTCCCTATCGTATCAATCATCCCAAATATCTGAATCTGAAAAGTAGGTAGACCACCATTGAGTCCAGAGCCACCGCCATCTCTAATAAACGACCCTACTGTGCTCACATCCAAACCTCCAAGTATTGTAATTGCAGCAACTATAGCGATTGCTGCTAGTGCTGATGGGATCTTTGTAGTAAGCTTAGGCAAGAAGTACATAATGGCCATGGTCAGCAAAACTAAGCCAAGCATAATGTACAATTCTGACCCTTGAAGCCAAGTAGATACTCCATTTACTGTCTCCTTAAACATTCCTAGCTGTGACAAGAATATGACGATTGCTAGGCCATTGACGAAGCCCATCATCACAGGATGTGGGATAAGTCGGACAAACTTTCCTAACTTCATGAGACCACCGAATATCTGGATAGCTCCAACTATGAGCAAGGTGATAAGCAACCATTGTAATCCTAAATTAGGGATAGCATTGTCAAGTGCTAACCCTACGGCATTGCCCTCTTGGATCATGTGGACCATAACTACAGCCATAGCTCCAGTTGCTCCAGAAATCATCCCAGGTCTACCTCCAAATATTGCCGTGATAATGCCCATGATGAAGGCACCATAGAGTCCAACCAATGGATCTAATCCCGCAACAAATGCAAATGCCACCGCCTCAGGCACTAAAGCCAAAGCAACTGTCAGACCTGATAGTATGTCATTCTTGGGGTTAGAAGTCAAATTTCTTAATAACGCTGTCATAAAGCCACATATATGATTCAAAAAGTGGGCAAAGATAGACTTATTAGGCTCCTTGACTACAGAATACCTATTATATTAATGATTAACACCATGCGAATTGTGATATCTAAAGGCAATACAAAAGTGCCTAAACAGATCAACTGTCTAGGCACTTCAAACTTATTAAGTTGCTAGTCGGATTTAATCAACTATAAAAACTGTTCTATAAATACGTTGTGAATTGCTCATTATCAACACTTTGTAGATACCTGCTTCTAAAGTCGAAACATCTAAAATATGTAACTGCTTAGTATCTCCAATGTTATGAGTCAATACTTCTTGTCCTCTTTGGTTGTACATAACTATCTGACTGATATCCAGTAAGTCAGTCTCTATTTGTAATAACTCGTTTGCTGGATTTGGATATACATTCAATTCTGCACTTGTCAAATCGTCTTCTGTACTAGACATAAGACCGATACTAAATGCATACTCCTCAATACAGCCATTTGCATCGATGACAGTAACTGTATGCTCTCCTGCATCAAGACCTGAGGTCGTAAAACCAACATCATCATTATCCCACTCTATTGCATAATTGCCAATACCGCCATCGATAGTAATTGACGCTGTGCCTTTTTCTGTAGATGTCTCATCTGTAGTTAGTATTTCTACTTCATAATTAAATGAAAACAATAGAAATGCGGTCTCTGAAGTCACACATCCATTAGATCCTATCGCAGTGATTGTATAATTACCATTCTCTGTAGCATTTGTCTCTATAGTATTACTGATACTACCATCAGGTAATGTCCAGACTACAGAACTCAGTGCATCGTCTGTTTCTAGAGTAACAATCTGCGACTTTGCTTCACAGTCTATCTCTCCTGTTTGGATTGTAAACACTGGGCTTGATATATCCTCCAATACTTCATAACTAGTAGTAGCACTACAGCCATTTGACCCAGTAATCGTCACAGTATAAACACCTCCTTGTGTTACCGTTATACTACTTTCATTACTCGCAAAATTATTTGGACCTTCCCATAATATGGTCGCATTTGGTGTATTCGTAGTCCCCACCAAGGTAGCTTCGTCATTAAGACATGAGATATCTTCGCCCGATACAGATATATTAGGAACTGAAGGATCTGTCGTAACAATTGCAACAGCAGTATTAGTACACCCATTAGGGCTTGTCACTGTAAGTATATATTCACCCACCTCTTCTACTGAAGGATTTTGTTCTGATGATTCAAATCCTCCTGGACCAGTCCAGGCATATGTAGAACCTTCAGCATTAGTACTTCCAGACAATTTGATAGATGTCAATGTACAACTGAGTTGACCACCACTTGCAGTAGCACCAGGCACACTAAAGTCTTGGTCAACAAAAATTGTTTCAGTGGTTACGCAACCATTGTTCATATTCGTTACCAAAGCAGTATACGTTCCTGCTTGATTAACTACAACAAGGCCATCAGTTCCTGAGAAACCACCTGGTCCAGACCAAGTAATAGTTGTATTTTCGTCTGTCTCTGCAATTAGACTAATTGATTCGTTCTCACAGTCAATCTCACCTGTTGAAAGTGCTACACTAGGTGTAGCAAAGTCTCCTTCAACGACTATAGTCTCTGTAGCTGAACAACCAAACTGGGAAAATGCTGTCACCATATACTCTCCAGGCTGAGAGACAATTGTCGATAAACCTGACGCATTGAAGCCTTGAGGACCACTCCATTCAAATGATATACCATTTGAAGATACTGTAAGCTCCGTAGTAGGATTGCTACATGATAAGTTAATCCAATCCACACTGACTTCTGGTAAAAGAGACGTATTATCCACTTCGATTGTCTCAGTAGCCACACACCCATTACTTCCAATAGCAGTAACTGTATAAGTACCATTTTCTATTGCTAATAGTGTCTCTGCATTCGAAGATTGTCCAGATGGTGTAGTCCAAGTAATAGCATTCAACTCTTCAGCTGAATCTATTGCTAAGTCCTGGCCAACTTGTAAGCAATTGACATCACCCAGTAGAATGTTCAGATTTGGCTCTGCAATATCCTCCATGACTTCATAGCTCGCTGTAGCCTCACAACCATTGCCACCAATAACTGTATATACATATTGACCGGCAGCACTCACTGAAATCGTCATGTCATCACTAGTGAAACCATCCGGCCCAGACCAAGATCCTACTGCGCCTGTTGTACTAGTAGTACCAGTCAATTGAACTTCTGTGTTGTTACAATCAATGTCGCTACCAGTAACTGAAGCGTTAGGAAGGTCTGGATCTGTTGTCACCATAGTTGACGCTGTACTAGTACAGCCATTCATTGAAGTGACGACTAGAGTATACGTACCTGCTTCATCTACTGCTGGGTTTTGCAATAATGATGTGTACCCTCCTTGTCCTGTCCATTGATATGATACAGACATTGTGTTACTCGATCCCATCAGTTGAACAGCCGTATTCGAGCAACTTAACTCTCCACCAGTCGCCATAGCAGTCGGAGTAGATAAATCCGCAACTATAGATATAGACTGTGTTGCTGTACATCCATTGTCAGTATTTGTTGATAGAGCACTATAATCACCATTACTCTCAACCGTGATAGATGTTCCCATTGCTGTAAAGCCATTAGGGCCTGTCCATGTAACTTCAGCATTGACGTCTGTACTTGCAGTAATAGCTATAGATGCTGAATTACAATCCACGTCACCAACTTCTAAGGAAAGAGATGGTGCTAATACATCTGATGTAACCTCAGACGTGGCTGATGCAGTACAACCATTAGATGCAGTGACTATTACAGTGTATATTCCTGACACTGTTGTAGCAACAGATGATCCAGCTTCACTAAAATTACTAGGTCCTGACCATAGATACGTTGCATTCATATCATCACTTGATGCACTTATCGTAGTCATAGTATTGATACAGTCAATAATACCATCTGTCGTGGATACTATTGGCGTAGTAATATTTTCTAAGACTTCTACCGTGCTAGACGCTGTACAACCATTGGCCGCTGTAGCTACTACAGTATATAATCCAGAAATTGATATTGTGTTATTTTGTAAAGATGATACAAAACCATCTGGGCCTATCCAACTATACGAAATAGCATCTACTGACTCTGCTGTAATAGATGCAGTCGAATTGTTACAAGTCAGCACTCCTGCGTCACTTATGACAATTGGAGGCGTAAGGTCTTCCATCACGATACCACCTGCTGTAGAGGTACATCCATTACTTCCAATGACAGTGACACTGTATGTACCAGGCTCTACTGCAGAAATAACTTGCTGTGTAGAAGTAAAGCCATTGGGACCTGTCCAAGCATAGTTTGTAATAGTACTACTTGATGAAGCAGTGATAAGTACTGATGTGTTAGAACAATCGATAGTTCCTCCATTCACCATGACTCCTGGCTCCGTAAAGTCTCCTTCTACAGTGACACTTGTGCTGTTGGTACAACCATTAGCAGCAGTAACAACTACTGAATATGTTCCACTCTCTGATACTATTGGATTGGAAACTGTCGATGTAAAGCCATTGGGGCCTGTCCAAGCAATTGAAGTCGCTTGGGTCGAAGTACTAGTAATAGTAGTCGATGGGTTATTACAATCAATGAGACCTCCAGTAGCAGTCAAGTCTGGTACATCTGTATCTGGTGAAACCGTAGCTACATCACTTGCTGTACAACCATTGCTATCTTGTACTGTAAGTGTATAATCTCCAGTCATGGATACTGATGGATTCTGTGTAGTTGATGTAAACCCTCCAGGTCCTGTCCAGTTGTATGACACTCCACTTGCTGAACTTGAACCACTAATTGTTACATTACTACCTGTACAATCAATGACTCCACCGATAGCTGTGGCAGTAAGCCCTGAGATGAAGTCTACATTGATATCATCTACGCTACAACATTCATTTAAACTCGTTACTGTAACCTCATAATTGCCAGAGTTTGTAACATCGATAGTTTGAGTTGTAGCACCGTTAGACCAGACATATGACTGACCAACACCAGCATCCAAAGTATAACTATTGGCATCACAAACGACAATGTCACTTCCTAGGTCAACTTCAAAGTCATTGATAACTGTTACTGTCCATGTATGCGTTGCGATATTATTACATCCATCAGTGACTGATATAGTAGTCTCAATAATCTCAGAGAATTCACCAAAAACACAACTTCCAAGGATAGTCTCGGGAATATCATCTATTTCAATAGTCAAATCACCTTCACAAGCATCAAAAGCAGTGAGTGAAGAAGGTACGGCAGGGATAGGATCGTTACAATTGATTGTAATGTCATCAGGTAGTCCTCCTAAGATAGGAGCCTGAGTATCTGACAATAGCAAAGTAACTGTAAAAGTCTCTGACACATTACCACTTAGGTCAATAGCCTCATATTCCCTTACATAAATCACCTCATTGCTACAACTACCAATAGAAGAAGATTCTGCAAATGAAGTGTCAAATATTCCACAATTATCTAAGGCAGTTGGCTCATTAGCAAGGAAGATAGCCGTGACATCGTCGCCGCATTCACCGACTAAGGCTAGATCATTTGATGGAGCATCCCAAGTTGGCAACTCAGTGTCTTCGACAGTGACCAAGTATGTACAAGAAGTAGTAGCTCCAAATACATCTGTCACTTCATAAATAAATATAGAAGTTCCTAAATCTAAATTAGAATTGTCTTCAAATCCCCCAAATGCACCTAAATCTTGAAATAGATAATTACCGTCAGGACCTTGAAGTGATACAGTGTAACTTTCTATACCGCACGTAGATACAGGAGTTGGATCTGTAAAGCTGAAAGCATTCGTACAACTACCTGGATCAGAATTGACAGTCTCATCATTTGGACATGTGATAGTTGGTCCACCACCACTTAGTTCTGCCAAGCTACTACAACCTGAACCGTTATTAGATATTGTTATGTTACTAGGATCTGATATAGCATTAACTAATGGTGCCAACCAACAACATAAACTTAAGGATGTATTATTCTCCAAATATAAACCCAAGGATAGAGTTGTGATATTTTGGAAGCCATCAACTGTAGTAAGTTGTGGGTTGTTATAAATATAAGGACCACCCATTGAAGTGAGGTTGTCAAATCCATCTATAGTTGTTAAAACGTTATTCTCTCTGATATCAACGTATCCAGTCACAGAATTTAAACTATTGAAGCCAATAATTTCACTAAGCATTGGATTATAAAAAATGTACATACCACCGCCGATAGAGGATAGTGCACCAAAATCCGGGATAGACTGAAGGCTCGAATTATCATAAATTTGAAAATCAGTAGATATCATTTGCAAATTGGCAAAACCACTGATACCACTTACAAATGCATTGGATTCGATATAAAAATTACTGCAAGACTCCAAACTGTTGAATCCATCTATACTAGTGAATGCTCCATTGTTATTGATAGAGAAGTCTCCGCCTACTGTGGTCAGACTACCAAATCCAGCAAGTGGTATAACTGATGCGTTACCAGCAGAACCATTCAAAGAATTCAAAGAGAAGCCTCCATTACTATTAATTGAGAAATTCCCATTTACTGTTTCTAATTGAGAAAACCCACTGAGATCTCCGATGTCTGCATTTTCATTTATTGTAAAGTCACCCAACACTGTTTCAAGACTTCCAAAACCAGTTATTGAACTCAATACACTATTACCTTCAATCTGTAAAATGTTCAAGCTAGTGAGTTGGCTGAACCCTCCGATATTAGTGAGGCTTTGATTGTCATCTATAAATACTGCACTAACAGAAGTTAGAGATCCGAATTGATCCAAAAATGATATACCTTGGTTAGAGTTGAAGGAAATATTTCCAGTAACAATGGTAAGCTGACCCCAGTTTATACTATTGAATCCGGGTGGATAATTAGACACAAAATTAATTTCACCCACATTAAAAAGACTGTTAAAATTCAAGTTTTCCCAACTACATCCAATAAATGAAATTCCGTCTACAACTGACAGTAAAACATTAAAGTGAACGTCTTCAAGATTAGGTTGATCCTTTATTTCTAGTTTTCCACCTATTGTGAATAATTGCCAAAAATTGTTGTCTATGTTCTGAAGGGCTACATTATTTAAAATAATCAAATCTCCTCCTAAATCCAATATACTTACTTGGTCCATACTAAGTAAACTGGGGTTGTTTCTTATAATAAAATCTCCATCTACATCTCCCAGATTATTAAATCCGCCCAAATATGCCAGTTGAGGATTGTCTTCGATGATTACATCACCTGTAACAGATTGCAACATTCCTAGCGGAGATAAATCAATAATTGCATCAGCAACTGCAGGATTATCATTGATAATTAAATCACCATTTATTGTAGTTTGATTAAATTGATAGACATCATATTGAGAACTCAAAATGACATCTTGAGAATAGGACGATATAGCTACTATCTGAAATAATGCAATAAGAAGGAATTGATAAACAGTTTTCATTTGCTTGAATTTTTAGCAAAGAAAGAAACCTATTGTGGTTGAATGAGTCACCCTTTCGGGTGAAAAGGCAATTTACATTGCAACGGTAAGGTGAATGCAAAACCCTTTTGTATAGTTAAAGACTAACTGCCCGTCTATTTTGTTAGCACGCATTTGCATGTTTTCCAGCCCTAGTCCTGACTGTTTGATAGCTTCGGGATTCACATTACCATTGTCACAGATTAGTAGAGAGATTTGGGATTTTTCTCTTTTTAGCTCTAAAGAAAGGTTGTCACCATTAGAATGCTTAGCTGCATTGGTGATGGCTTCTTTTACAATCAAATACAGGTTTTGCCTTATTACTTGGTCTATTCTATGGTTAAAAAGGTCTTCTTCATAATTAAAATCAAAACTCATCCTATGACCCTCGAAAGTATTAGCCAAATGGTCGAGTATTCTAAAGATTAGGCTCTTGTAATCATCTTTTCTCGAGTCTATAGCCCAGACTGTGTCTCTCATATTTGCCATAGCTTCCCTAGAGAGATTACTAATGATTTGAAATTTTTCTTTATCGACTTTGTCAGACTGATAACCCATCATCTCCGATTGCATCGCTACGGAAGCTAGTATAGACCCAACATCATCATGCAAGTCGCTAGATATCTGCGTCCTCAATTGCTGATATTTCAAAAACTGGTTAATCCGATACTTATAGATCATATAAACTACTCCCATAAATCCTAAGGCATATAATAGAAATGCCCACCATCTCTTATACCAAAACTGTTCTTGGTGGATATCCAATTGAAAGATTTCATACTCTCCTCTACCTTGGCTGTCTATTGCTTTGACCTCAATATGGTTGTGACCTATTGGCAACTGGAAAAAACTCAAGCTATTCGCTTGATCATACTCACTCCATGTGCTATCAATATTCGTAATTCTATGTGCATAATATATTGCATCTGATTGCGAAGGTCTAGAAAACTCTACCGTAAGATTAGTCTCATTGGCACTAATCGAAATGTTATTATTATCTAAAGGATAATGGAGTCTATCGCCTCTCTTGCTTGTAGAAAAGCTTGTCAGATAAATACCCTGATTACATTGCTCTGTGTTCCAAACAAGATCTGTAATATCAAATGTATAAAGGCCATTGGTAGTACCCATGTAGACTTGGTTCCCTTGTTTGAAAGTCGCTTGTCTATTAAACTCCAAATCGTTGATTGGATCGTCATGATTGAGTTGGCTAAATAATTGAGAATCTGTATCATAAGACACCAGTCCCTTGTCTGTACCTATCAATAAAGCGTCTTCTGTGCTAATTATAGAATAGAAATGTTTTGCTTTCTTCTGATTATACTGATCGATATAATGAAGTTGATGAAAGTCTGTCTCAAATGATCTAATATCAATAGTACCTAATCCAAAATTAGAAGCTATGTAAATCGTATCTCCTACAATCTCAAGATCGTGTATATAGCCGTTCTGTATACCTTTTAGGTCAAACATGTTGATTATAGTCTTACTATCGAAACCTACTAATGAAATACCATTGTATGAAGAGGCAATCCATATTCCTCTACCTAGTGGATCTAGCACTAAATCATTCTGATTAATAAATTGAGTCTTTGATTGGCAGAGAGAATCTAAGGTTACTTCCCATTTCTCCTTTGTTTTGACATTGTACTTACTTAAGTATGGTTCGCCAAAGCGAGTAAAGTACAATGTATCGTTATAGACAGTATGAGGAGCATGGATAAAATTTCTATGGTTATCTAAAAACTGAAACTCCTTACCCTCGATCTTGGCGTTTGAAATGTAAATCTCATCATCGATAATGCTCAGACCATAGGGTTGGTCAATTTCCCGATGTGGAAAGTCGTATAGCTCGAAGTCTTTTGACCCAGACCGCTTAATATTTAAACCATTATAATAGGCTACTAGCATATCCCCATTTGAGAATGTGTCTATAGCTCTTATACTTGGATTGGGGTAATCACCAGCTAGAGGTAACAAGTAATGGTCAAGTGGTTGATTTTTTGGAGTTAATGTAACTATGCCATGATCCTGTATTAAGTAATGTTTACCATTACGAGAGTAGGCGTCATTTATCAGTCTATCTGTATGTTCTGGACAATGTAAATGCTTATAATTTAGATAGGCGTCACTATAATCTTGATAGTTCATACTCTCAAGTGACACTCTATATGCATGAGCATAGTCAACTAACCATAAGTAAGAGCCATCCCAAACGTATTTCTCGATATCCTGTAGGATGTTTTGAGGTATAATCAAGGGTGAGATTGATCTCTCCAGATTCTTATCTATCAAGTAAAGACGAAAATCATCAATGTAGGCAATCTTATCTTGAAAATGGAAGAATGAAATCTCTACGCTATGTGGATTAGCAAACCTGAAGCTCTTCAACTTTTTTCCAAACTGATTATAGATAAGAATAGAATCTCCAGATCTGGTATATATGTTATTGTTATGAAAAGTAATTGCTCCATACTGCTCATATCTCCGTCGTTCTTTTTGAAACTGAGTTTTAGCAAGATAAGTAATCTCACCTGTAAGATCAACTTCAATAAGATGGTGATATGAAGAATCAAAATCTGTATACCCAGCAATATATGTACCTGATGGTGTCAATGTTGGATTACTGTGAATACTTGGCATAGCCAAAATGTCAACTAAGTCTCTCTTGACATAGTTATAGATCCATACCTCGTATTTCTTAGTATCGTAAGCATATACAAGAGAATCATTGAAAGTACCAAACTTAAGAAATACAGGGTCTTTGGGATCAATATGATGCCTTATGACATTTTTTGCATTATACCCATCGTAACAAAAGATACCGTGAGATTGGACTAACCACAAGTTTCCTTTATCATCGAACTTGGAGCCATCTAGATACTGCCCTGGACTTGATGTATAATTGAGATCTAGATGATTAAGGTCATATTCATTGTCCTGGAGTTGATACTGAGCCTGACAATCTTGCACTACAACGAGCAAGATAACCAAAAGGAATCTTTTGATAGTTGATAGGTAGTTTGTATGCATAACTCCCTAAATCTACATTAAAAATGGTTAAATACTGAACATACACCAAATAACGTTTTGCTCAAAAGCAAAATTATTACAGAAACACAACCCTGAATAATGGATTGAAAGTAAATGGAGATCTTTCAATCAGTATCTTTGAGTTACTAGTTCTGTTAAGTTTGTATCTCCTCGTTACAGGAAAGAAAGATTACTCCTTAAAATCATTTAACTGTTACTGTCACTTCTTCTGACATTTTAGATTCTCTACCATCAGGGCCTTCTACCTTAACAGTATAAATCACAGTCTGATCAGATGTTATATTATTATCGATGTAAACTGTTTCTCCCTTGACCTTGCCTATTGTTCTTTTAATTCCTTCTATCTCCTTATAGATGATAAAGAAATAATCAGTGCTCTTGGTGTACGACCAAGCTAGTTCGACTGATCTACCAATATCTTTTGCTTTAAGCTTTGATACTGAGTCTATAAAAAATGGCTTCCTGGCTTTGAGCCTAAGCTCACCATCAGAGTAAGTAACTAATCCATCATCATCAAGAGTCTTTAACCTATATGTGTATGTCGTACCTTCTATGATATCTTGATCAATATACCTCTGTGACATCATATCAAATCCTGAGACCTCAGTCCAATCTTGGCCTTTACTCTTCCTCTCCATGACTATGGTGGCTACATCGTCTGAAGTACTTTTAATCCAATCGATCTGTATCCCACCAACCTCTACATTGTAATCTTTAAAAATCGACGGTGAAGGTGGAGTAATGTCTGGCTTCTTGAGTTTGTAGATTTCTGAACCTTGAGATTCATTGTAACTCCAATCAAATGCGACTACATAATAATAAATCTCTTCGGTCAATGATCTAATCTGGACCTTATCGACAAAGTACGTAGAGTCTATGAGGTCTCCACTTTTGACTGCAAACTCAGAATCTGGATCATAAGAGTAAAACACCTGGTATCCTCTAACATCGTCATCAGTTGGAGCATCCCACTCTAAGAGTACAATACCATCAGAATCTATCTCTGCTCGCAAAGCTGTCGGTGCATTAGGAGGAGTACTGTCCTTTGTAAATCCAAACGTGACCAGCGACTTTCCTTCGTTACCATCCTTATCTACAGCGACTACATAGTAATAGTTCGTAAATCTTCTATCGGGAGTATTATCGGTAAAAGATCGTCTACTTGGTTTTAGCGTGCCATCTGATAATAGTGTGAAATTATCATCAGGATCAAATGATCTATATATTTTGAACCCTTCAATCTCTTCATCTCCTTGCCACTCCCACGTGATATCGAGTTTGTCTTCTTGATTTTGGGCTACGGCTAGATCATAAGGTATCGGTGGTGGAGTCCTATCTCTTCCCATCGCTATGACTTCGTCTGAATAAGGTCCCAAGTCTGCAAAAGGATCTACACCAATCACTCTGTAGGTATACTCTTTGTAATTTTGCGCTAATGAATCGATGTAGGTGACTACTTCTATGTCTTCTATGAGATTAGTGGTGACATTCAGAAATGGTTTTTCATTTAACTTTTGGAAGTTACTTCCGTCATCAGCTCTCTCTATATAGTAACCTGTGTAGGCTATACCATCTCTCGTGTTAGGCCAAGTGAGGACGATTGACCTATCTTGCTCTTCAGCTAGTAAGGTATCAATCTTAACAGGTTGATATTTCTGATCTTTCAGTACAGCAATGAATGAGGTGTCGCTACTCGCCTGTCCATTCGTGGTATAGATTCTAAAGATATTAGTTGCCTCAAGGTCTTGATTACCTATTGTAGTACGAAGACCTGAAGCAGTAGCTGCATCAGCATCAAAGTCAGCAGCAAGAAGAGAGAATGCATGTCTGTTTTGCAAGTCTTCTGCTTGCTTGATGATACCTTCTGGGCTTTCTTTCCCTTCTACATGTATGCACATCACTGCGGCTGCGCAATATGGCTTATCTTCATTGACTATAGGTCGCCAATCTTCCATAGGCCACGGCTTGTAATTACCTGTACCCACAGGAGTCCATACTACATTGTTACCCTCTTGTCTGCCTCTCTCTAGAGTATAGCCATTTTCATTACCCATTACCCAGATCTGTGGACTCATCGGAGCCCATCTTAGGATGACTCCATCTGGAGTGTTCTTTGATAGTATCTGGATATCTTCTAATGGTTGAGTGCCTACTTGAGCAGACAGGCTGCATATGAAGCTAACATAGCTTACCAAGCCTATAATTAATTTAATTCTATACATCATTATTTAGCTTCAAATCTTGTTGAAAATTGTTGGTTAAGGACGAGTTTATCACCATTTATCCAAGGAGTAAAATATGACAATTCAAGTGTATATGGATAGTAAACACTATTACTAATTGGTCGACCACCTTCAAATTGTTCTATCCAATATGGTATTTTATTAACGTATTCTATTGTCTGTTTTTTCAACCAATCGGTATCATCTTTATTAATCAACATCGCATTTAATAAATATAAATATTGGACTAATTTCTGTAAGTCTTCCGTATAAAACAGCCGCGGCACACCACTAGTAAAAGAAGTGGCACTACTACCCTTTGTCAATGATGGTTTATAGAATTCGTTACTTGCTTCTTTAAGTATACCTAGTCTCGGTCGTTCAGGATCACGCCACTTTTTGTATTGATGCGTATTAAATTTAAAACTAGCCATATCAATGTTGTATTCTTTCTTGAGCCATTTTTTAGTAAATACACAGGCTTCCCAGAATTCGAACAATCTGTCCCAACCTTCAGAATTATAGAACTCAGTAACTTCTATCAGCCCTTTACCTCTGAAGGTATTACTAGCTGCATAATATATCTGACTGATATCTTGTACTGAAAACTCTTCTTTGCCAGGGAAGTCATATCTTAAGTAGTAACTACCATTACTTGACTTTTCATAACTGGCAGTAATAGGATATGTCTCAGCGGCCCAAGAACTTTCTTCTGGTTTTCCTCCTAGCTTTTGATGAATGCGATTGTACTTACTCGTCCTAAAATCATAGGAGAATATGGTTCTACTCTCTGGCTTAACACTTTCATAATTACTATATGTCCTTCCTTGTCTGACGTATGTTATCCCTTCGCCTACGCTTACATTGGTTAATTCTGATGAAGTGAGTGACCAATTCGGATTTTGATACCATTCTATTTCGTATTTGATGGTATATCTATACGAATTTTTCAAAATAGTCGGAGTAGTATAGCTATACAAGGTCTTCGCTGCATTCTTTACTTGGAGGTCAGACGAGTGGACCTTTATACCACTATTTTTTTCATAATAATTTACTACTGGCTTAGTCCACCACTGTTGCCCAGTTGGTTGGAATGGGTCAAGTACATCTGCTTGATTTTGAAACAGTTCAAGGACCCCATTTCTATCTTTATTTTCACCCTGTAGATAAAAGCGCTGATCGTCAAGCGGAAAGATGAAGCTAACATTCTTCTGGACGATATAATCTGGTCTATCACCTGAAGTAAAGTCACCACTGAGTCCCGCATCTTTTAGAGACTCACTCACCGGTTTATTGTCTTTGCCGACATGCTCTTTCCATACGCCGTTTACCTTTTCATAAATAGTTAATTCTGCATCCAGCTTGTATTTTTCATTTGGTTGGAGTGCCTCTTTAAGTTCTAGATCTGCCGAAATACCACCGTTGTTAAGTTTGAGCGATGCGTCTAATGTCTTACCTGATTTATCCTTGAGTATAAATTTATCAAGCTCGACCTTGAAGTATTTAATACCAGTATCTGTAGGCACTTCGTAGACCTCTTCTTTAGATCCATAGCTGATTCTATTAGCGAAGCTCAATCTTGGCTTGGCAAATACAGAGACGTTTTTCTGATTTTCGCCTGGATCAATATCAGACATTAGTGTGATCCCTACAAAAGGATTTCCAGTATTCTTTTCGCATTGCTCACCTAAGCTGACATCGAAGTCTACATTACCTTGTATGGCTCCACCAAGTACTCTATAACCCATAGCGGCCTGACCCCTCACCCAGACAGGGTTAGGAGCTCCACCTTGGATGAGCATGACTGCATAGAGATATGCTAGCTCTACCTTACCTGTATAGAGGAAACAATCTATGTCAAGCCCAACTTGACCTTCGAGACCAGCGAAAATTTGCCCTTTAGCATAGTAACCTCCTATACCGAGAGCCTCATCATTCAAATTAGCACATGTAGTAGCCCCTCCATAATTCACCATACTTAGGTCAAATCCAAACATTGCTCTGAATTTGGCGTAGAGTATAGATGACTGAATATTTAAATTGTAATCAATCTTAGTCCCAAAGGCAAATCCATCGCCATTTCTTGTATTCTCAGAACCATCAGATTGATCACCTTTGAAGTCTTCGCTGGTGGGATTGAGCAAAAGTCTCTGTATGAAGGTGTCTACCTTAGCTTCCTCAAACGGAACATGCTCTCCCGCCATGAGATAAGCTGTAGCATCTATCGTTGCAATATCAGGTATACCTATCTGAACACTACCAGGTACAGACGGTGTACCCATGATAACTGACCACTTCTCTTTGCTGATATGCATTTTAGAATCCACGACTAAGTTGGGGTCATTCTTATCTTTATTACCGCTGAGCAATGGCTTATTAGTAACAGCATTTCTCCCCACAGCAGCATACATTTTCATATCAGCATCAAAGGTGATATCAGTATTCTCCTCTACTTGCTTGACATTAAGCTTTGCTGCAAGTTCGACTTTGACACCTTCTAGATCTGCATTTTCCATTTCTTGAGGTTCGGCTTGCATCATATAACCAGAACCATCTAGAGTAATGGCAAAGTCGCCTTCTTTCTCTACCTCTATACCAAATGTTGGGTTAGCCCAAAAGACATTAGGCTCTGTTACTGAAAATGTCAGTCCTGCCTTCAAGCCAAATGCGACATCTTCGTCAGGAGTATACCTTTCAGCTGGGGTATTATATAAAGCTCCAAGGTCTCTCATTTGGTAGTAAGCTCCACCATTGAACCCATAGATTGAAAAGTATTGACCTACTTTGACAAGTGGTTTCTTGAAGTCATCTTTACTACCTACATCTCCGAATAGATACCAATACGGATAGCTTTCCTTTGGATTGACCTTAGTAGGCGCATTGCCATATCTGGCATCTAGATCAACAGTCACTAGTGGAGTAGTGACTTTGAGGTTACCCTCCATACCGTTACCAAATGTCTCGTCCCCATTATAGAATGCTAAACCTCCTTCGACTTCGAGTGGACCTACTTGACCCTCTATGGCGAATGCCTCCATCTGGATATCTTGATACTCAAATGTCTTTTTCTCTGAAGTAACAACGGCAGTAGCTAACACTTTAAATTTACCATTGGCACTAATCGCAAAACCTTTGTCTTTTTTATCTTTTGCTTTTTTCTTGTTTTGCCCTCCTACTAGTTTGACTGATACATCTGCATAGAGGCCTATCTGCATCCCATCCTTGATTTCTTTTTCTTCTTCATCATCTGCTTCTTCACTTTCTTCGTCATCTTCTCCGAGCTTAAGTTGGAGGTCATTAATGGCGATAGAGAATCCATTCATTTTAGCAGGGCTGTCCTCTTCTTCCTCTTCTTCCTCATCGTTCTCACTATCGTCCTGGGTTGGTAGATCAGGGCCAGAGTTTAGAAATTTCTTACCCATAAAGCTCAATGTTGGTCTCTCAAATACAAAGCCTCCATTGGCATTCTTTCCAGTATTCTGTTGCACATTGGGATTAGATGGAGCTTCCTTATCAATCATTCTACTGATCTCCATTCCTTCGAACTTAATGCCTGGAACTTCTACTTCTGGTGTACCTCCATCTCTAGAATTGTTCACATAATCTGACACATTGGATTTGAAAGTAATAGAGCCTGATAACGTAGCAGCAAACCCTCTTTGCTTTGCATTGTTTTTCATGACAAACTCCGAGTTTTCATCAAAGTCGATGTGAGATTTGATATAATCCATATCATAGCCTTCCTCGTCTGGTTTTACTGAGAAGAGGATTTCTTTTCCGCTAGGATTATTCGCATTCTGTGGAGTATCTTCCTCTTCTGGGACCGAGACTATCCCCTCATAGTCAAGGTATTTGTCTTCTGGTAAGATTGGCAAACCGAGATTGCCTTCGATACTTACGTTTTTAAATTCACTCTGGACTATCTCAAGATTTATTTCATTGACTGAGATTGCAAAGCCTTCATATTCTCCATCCTCTATAGATAGAAGGTTAGCTGCTGACCCAACTATTGATAGACCTGTCTTGTCTTTTACAAGATGCTTTATACCGACCTTAGTTCTATCCTTTTTACCAGCTTTGCCCCAGTCTCTTGGTGCAGAGACGAAGAGTTCGGAAAAGTAAACACCTTTCCAAGTCTTATCAGCAGCATCTCTCGGATACTCAGCAGGGAATACCATATCATCTGGATTCTTATCATCATCATTGTCATAAGATCCCTTACCTACGGACAAGCTAAATCCTTCTAGTCCTGGCAACTGGCAAGGAGATAATGAGGCTTCTAGAATATATTGGCTTGGACTTTTAATCTTCCCAGAGAGTCCTAGAGTAGCGAATCCATCGACTGGTATACTCCCATCCTCATTCTCTGGAAGGAGCATCTCTCTCGGAAGACCGATTTCCATAGTGAGCATGCCATCTACGAATCCTTCACAATCTACCATACAATAGGTCCCTTTCTCATCCGCTGTATTACCCTCACTTGCAATAAACTTCAGTTGTTCATTAGCATAAGGGACTTCGTAGTCCTTAGCTAATCCAAGCTTGATCACATTACCAAATCCAGAACGTGTAAAGCAAATATCAGTTGCAACCATAGCAGGAGGATTAAAATCCCAATCTGGATTTTCCATGCTGAATATGGTAGTCAAGGAAGCATCTTTTGGCGTAAACTTCATCTCCGAGATACCTATGATTACCTTTTGACCATTGATATCTTTGTCAAGTCCGATCGGGAGACTCATTTTCCTTCCAAATAGCCCTGATACGAGTCTGGTTGAGTTGCCAAGAGCATTAGCAAGATTATTAGCTAGGTCATAGTCAACGCCTTGTGTTGCTGCGGTGAATCCAACAAGACCATCCATTTTTATAAAGTTTTCATCAAATTTAGCTTTTGCTTCTCCATCAAATACAACTCCATCTCTATTGGCTTTTAATCCTGAGAATTCTATCTCTATTTTAAATGTCACCTTCCCTAGAGTCAATCTGACATAGCCTTCGCCCATCTGTCCACCACTTGGATCAACTACTACTTGATCAATAGTGATATCATGCTTGCCCATAATAAGATTATCACCTACTTTGATCGGATCTACTTTTTGATCATCGGGGAGCTCAGATAGGCAGTCTCCACCGCAGGCAGTCTCTGCATGTTCGTCTTCCTCTTCTTCTGCAAATGTGAACTCTATAATCTTACTCTTACCATCATTTTCAAACTTCTTTCTTTCATCTTCAGTCTCTACCGAGATATACATGGCATAAACATGGTCTACTTCATAGACTCCATCGAAGAGGTCGTTTATTACAACATGGATCAAATCATCACCCGTAGCGTCTAGCTCTCCTTCGTCTATTGCATCTTCATCGAATGTATCATAATCGTAGCCATTCTTATTATTATCAGTAACGTCAATAACATGGTAGTTGTAGACTAGTGAGTTGAGGAGATTTTCTTCTTCGATACCATGCTCGTGCTCCCATTTGATAGTCAAGGTGAGAGGCTCCTCGATAGAGAGATGCTCATCATCTTCTGGGCTAAGAATAACAGGTGCAGGTAGTTGTGGATCTTCAGCTTTATCTGGCTCACTAAATGTTACGACATTGATCTCACTTAGACCACCGTTCTCTAATTTGACCTCAGGATTAGAGTTTATAGCCCTGATACAGATAGCATAGTCATGTTCATCTTCGAATGGAGTATCCTCTAGTCCTTCAACTACAAATTCTTCAGCATCCATATCACCACCAGTATAGAGGTTGCTGAGATTAAACATATCGTAATCTACTGCCTGTATCTCTTTGTCTGTCATATCCACTACATAGTATCTATACTCAAAGAGTAGGTCTTCTTGTCCTTCTGGTAGCTCGTGCTCCCATGTTAGATTGATAGTATTCTCAGCTGACTCATACAGTTGATTGTCAAGTGGACTTAGTAGGGTCGGGGGAGGTATATTACCTACTTCACCACCATCAGGATTGACTAGTATCTCTCGATCTCCATAGGTAAAGACCACAACCTCAGAGTGGCCTCCATCTTGATAGGCAATTTGACCATTCGGGTCATAGGCAGTGACTCTTATTGCATACTTATGTTCAAATATCAAGTCAAGATCGTCTGGAGAATAGACATTTAAAAATGTCGTATTGTCTACTTCTGATTCGTAGGCTGGAAAAAATGTTGGATTAAGCATAGCTAGCGTTGGGTCAACATTTTCACCGCCCATCTCTGTAAGGTCTAAGATCTTGACTCGATACTCAGTATTAAGTGTAGACTCAGGATCTGTAAGTGACTGTGTCCAAGTGATCTGTAGATTGCCAGATTCAGTATCAAAGATTGTCTCTCCATCGAATGGTGAGATGATAATAGGTCTCTCGTCAAATATGATAGGAAAGAAACTACAACCAAGGTCACTTGGGTCGGAGATCGGATTGTTAAATAGATCATAGGCTATAATGCACAAACTATAATTGCCTTCTGGCAATTGTCTACTTTGATAGATAGCTTGTCGTTCAGCGTCGGAAAGACCAGTAGTCTGAAAGTCGTCTTCCATTGTACCGGCAAAGATTTGCTCGATCTGCTCAGGACTCAGCAGCGTAGTACCTGGGGACAATGTCAATGGGTCACTGTTGACCCTATCAGACTGTATGCTGAGTTTTCCAGACTCTTCCACTAAGCTTATCTCAAAGTATGCTTCTACGTCAGACATTGTATTGTTAGTAATAGCAAATATCTCTTGCTCAAAGTACTGAGCATATGCATCAAGGTTAGTCGGATATGGAGGAGTAAGCCCAATGCTGATATCGATATCATACTCTTGAGCCTGTAGTCCTCCATGTAAGACAAATAATATTGATAGGAATAGTAATTTATTTTTCATTACTGACTTTTTTAGTTGGAAGTAAATACGACAACCTTAATGTTGATCTCAATTCTTGGTAAGGAGTATCTGTACCGATCCTATTGAGATTATTGAGGCGGATACTTGCTGAAAATTTCTTTGTTGGTTTGAAAACTAGCGAAATGTTATTTGAGAGAGATGCTCCGTTGCTCTCTCCATTGAGAGTATTGAGGGTATAGGACGAATTGAGGCTTAGCCTAAGCTTTTTTTGCGCAAAAGCCTTCCCTATTCTCAGCCGACCACCTAGTCGCTCACTTTCATTAGAACCTATGATATTTCTATTGCCAATAAATCCTATACCAAGCAACAATCCATTATCTTTTACTCTATAGTCATAATTCGCGTTGAGGTTATAGTTATCGATTGTATTTTCTGTCTGTACTTCATTGAGAAAGTCCTCTAGCTGCTGATAATTTGCAGAAATCGTTAATGAAGATTGCTTTTCTTTAGATCCAAAAACCAATCTTGGAGTGATTCCATACCCTTGTGATGTTCTAGTTATTCTCAAAGTATCATTGACTGCACTAAGCCCTGGAGCACGATCAGTTTGAAAATTGGAATAGGTCATGTTGGTTGTAAAAGCTTTTGTAGGTCTAATCGTAAGGTTTACATTAGCTACATTCCTAGAGTTCGTGACCTCCCTAAGGTTGTTGAGATTGTTCTGTTGGACACCAAACTGAGAATTAATGATCAATTTACTCTTGAAGAGTGACCCCCTGAGAGTGATGAGATAATTCTCATAATCTTCGTTGAAGTAAAAGGTGCCTAGACTCTTGTAATAAGGATCGACTCTTTGGTACTTACTGCCTAGTGAAAATCTCCCTATTCTGAATTCTACTCCCGCATCACCAGCAAATTGTAACCTTGAAGAAAAGTTAATCGGGATGATCGATCCATATTGATCATTGATTTCATTGAGTTCTTCACTAGAGAATAACTCTAGGTTGTTGAGATTAGCGGTATGAGCACTAGCAGCTGGCTTAGCATAAATAGACATAAACTTAAATGGTGAAACTCTGAATTCTAAACCCAACGAAAAGTTAGCTTCTGGATTAAGTTGGGTGTCTTTTAATTCAATAGGATTGAGAGAAGCCATATCATCCTGAGCTCTGAATGCCGTAAGTAACATTTTAAACTTATTTCCATTGTATCCTAGCTTAATAGCCTCAGCTTTTCTATCAAAATATGGTACCAACTCTGCCACACCATTAAGTGTATCCAGTTGAGCTAGTGGATTTTCTATTCTTCCTACTACGCCTCCTAAGTACCATTTTCCTGGGGTAAGCTCAGCTCCAACTCCTTTGATAATCTGACCAGATAATACATAGGGATGAAAATTCATGGAAGCATTACCAAATCTTAGTGATATCCATTTGTATGTTGGAGCTACTGTAAATCTATTAAATGGGTTGGACAGGGAGGTTTGATTATCTCTGTACATCAAACTGATAGGTACATCAAAGCCAAACATTGCAATGTTGACATTTGCCGATAAAAAACAACCAAATGGAGATCTATTACTTTCCCTATTTATTGAATTGAATGTAGATGCACCAGCTGTTAAACTACCGCTTAAAGCTATTGGAGTAGACTTGTCAAATTTCTCCAAATCTTGGCTCTGAACCAAGCTAGAAGATAGAAGGATTGTAAGCAAATAAAGGAGGTTTTTCACTTTGTTTTGATTTGTTGAAGGATTCAGCACTTCTGACACTACGAAAGTAAATTCCGACTTTCAGATACTTTGTCACCCTTTCGGGTGATAATTGCTTATCTTGAGGTAGAGTAACTTGCAGACAATTAATACATGTAATTATGTCAATAAGGGTAGGCATTGTAGAAGACAATCTAGTTATAAGAAATAATGTGGTCAAGTATCTAGGATTCGACACTATCTTTAGTGTCAACCTTGTGGTGGGGTCTATAGAATCTCTTCTTCACGAATATGAAATTCATCAAAAACTCAATATTGATATTCTCCTTCTTGATATAGGACTTCCAGGTATGAATGGGCTAGAGGCCATACCTAAGATACTTGAACTAGATCCCCATATAGATATTATAATGCTAACTACCTACGAGGAAGAGGATAAAATACTAAAAGCAATTTGTAATGGTGCTACTTCTTACCTATCTAAAAAGTCAAGTCTCGAAGAGATAGCAAAGGCTGTCAAGATAGTTAGTGAAGGTGGATCGTACATGTCTCCATCTATAGCCAGAGAGATAGTGACATACTTGGTGTCTGGAAGAA
>JAHDHH010000091.1 GCA_020631405.1 Saprospiraceae bacterium | reverse complement strand
AAACTGGAGAAGTAGTCTCATAATTAGTTTCTAAGATACAAAGAATTCGTACTTATAACCCGAATTACATTTATCGAAATTCTTGGTTTCCTTTGAAGGAGATTCCTACATACGTTTCACTTAGTCAGAATGGAAAAGTTTGAGAAAATACTAAATAACCATTGGCTAGTAATACTCCGCAGATGACAAATATGTCTTGACATAGTTAGCCACTCCATCTTCTAGAGAAGTAAAGTCCTGAGCATATCCAGCTCTCTGCAGCTTACTCATATTAGCTTCTGTAAAGTACTGATACTTATCTCTGATATCCTCTGGGGTGTCGATAAATGTAATAGAAGGCTCCACTTGCATAGCCGTAAACGTAGCCAAAACCAAATCATAAAATGTCCTCGCCTGTCCGGTACCTAAGTTATACAATCCACTCTCAGCAGTTGACTCCATCAACCACTTACAGACATTGACCACATCTTTGACATAGACGAAGTCACGACTCTGCTCGCCATCCTTGAAGTCGGACCTATGAGACTTGAACAGCCTCATACTTCCTGTCTTCGATATTTGATTGTATGCATGGAAGATGACTGATGCCATTCTTCCCTTGTGATATTCATTGGGACCATAGACATTAAAGAATTTTAAGCCATACCATCTTGGTGGTGTCTCCTGTTGTGCTAGTGCCCACTTGTCAAATTCTAGTTTCGAGTCTCCGTATGGATTCAGTGGTTCTAGCTGATCTACGATCGCGTGGCTATCCTCGTATCCATGTTCTCCTCCGCCATAAGTAGCAGCACTTGAAGCATAGACTAATGGTATTTGGTGTTTGACACAGTGCCTCCACACCATCTTTGAGTACTCGATATTGAGGTCTTCGAATATTTGCTTATCAAATTCTGTAGTATCTGTCCTAGCTCCTAGATGGTAAATTGCCGTGACTGCATCACCATGTTTTGAAAGCCAAGCATCAAGCTCGGTTCTTTCTAGAAGTGTGTGATAGTGTTTTGATTCGTAATTAGCAACTCTATCTTCACGAGAAAAGTCATCAACGATGACTACAGACTCTTCTTGTAATACCGTTAATAAACATGAACCAATAAAACCTGCAGCGCCGGTGAGTACAATCACTTTGTAATTCTTTTTTGACTTAAAATGTTCTTAATTCTCCTTGTTGTTATTTTAACTCACCCATAAAAATCTATGATTTTCATTTCCCTCTCTTAAAAGAGAGGGTTAGGGAGAGTTCGTCCATTCTAGATAGACGCATCCTCATAGTCAGAAATAGGAGCACAAGTACACATGAAGTTTCTGTCACCATATGCATTATCCACTCTTGCTACTGATGCCCAGAATTTATTACCAATTGTCAGATAAGGTAGTGGGTAAGCGGCTTTCTTTCTATCATACGGAAACTCCCAAGTATCGCTTGTCAACTCTGCTAGCGTATGTGGAGCATTATGCAGGACATTATTGTCTTGAGGGTACTTCCCTGCCTTGATTTCATCTATCTCAGACTTGATACTCAGCATGGCATCACAGAATCTATCCAGTTCTTCCTTGTTCTCACTTTCTGTAGGTTCGATCATAATCGTACCCGCTACTGGGAAACTCAATGTCGGCGCATGGAATCCATAGTCAATCAATCTCTTTGCTACATCCTCAGCAGACACTCCACATTCTTTATAATCTCTTAGATCCAAGATCAACTCGTGAGCACATCTACCGCCTTCTCCTTTATAGAGTACATCGTACTCTCCTTCGAGTCTTGCCTTGATATAATTAGCATTTAAGATCGCAGCATAAGTCGAATCCTTAAGACCTTCTGCTCCTAGCATTCTGATATAGGCATAGGGAATCAATAAGATACTTGCACTACTGTATTCAGAAGCTGAGACTGCAGAGATAGCATCTCCTGCTTCTTTACCAGAATAGACGTGGGTTGGCAAGTATGGTTTCAATTTGTCATTGACACAGATCGGTCCCATACCTGGGCCTCCTCCACCATGCGGTATTGCAAATGTCTTATGTAGATTCAAGTGACAGACATCTGCTCCAATCGCATTGGGGCTTGTATAGCCAACTTGGGCATTCATATTGGCTCCATCCATGTAGACTAGACCACCACAATCATGTACTACCTGACACATTCCGATAATCTTTGACTCAAAGACACCATGCGTCGAAGGGTAGGTCACCATTAGCGCTGCTAGGTTGTCCTTATGTTGTTCTGCCTTTGCTTTGAGATCATCGAAGTCAATATTGCCATGCTTGTCACATGCCACTACTACTATCTTCATACCACACATTACTGCACTTGCAGGGTTGGTACCATGGGCAGATGATGGGATGAGTGCTATATTCCTATGATCATCACCTCGCTTGATATGATACTGCCTGATTGTCATGAGGCCTGTATACTCACCTTGTGCTCCCGAATTTGGTTGCAGTGAACAAGCTGTAAACCCCGTCACTTCGCAAAGGTATTGCTCTAGCTCGTCCAACATTTGAGCATAGCCAAGCGACTGATTTTCTGGTGCAAACGGGTGAATACTGCTAAACTCAGGCCAACTTAATGCCATAAGCTCTGAAGCGGCATTGAGCTTCATGGTACAGCTACCAAGTGGGATCATCGAGTGTACTAGTGATAAGTCTTTATTCTCCAATGTCTTGATATACCTCATCAGAGCTGTTTCCGACTTATACCTAGAGAATACTGGATGTTGTAAGAATTGGCTAGTCCTTGTATAGGCTTCGTCAAGGACAGCTTCTCCATTAGGATCAATGGTTAAGTCAAATATTTGACCAATGTGCTGTAAGTCTGCAAATGAAATAGTCTCGTCTATACTTATGGAGATCAAGCCCTTCTTATACATGAAGTTGAAGCCCTGTCCCTCTGCTGTCAGTCTAATTGTCTGCTGATAATCCTTGTTTACTGCAATAGTTACAGTATCAAAGGTAGACTCATTCACTACAGTGATTTCTTTTTTCAAAAATGCCGTTCTTAACATTGAAGCTTTCTTGAAAATAGAGGTGGCAATTTCCTTGAGTCCATCTGGTCCATGATATACAGCATACATCCCTGCCATGATGGCTAAAAGTGCTTGAGCCGTACAGATATTAGATGTAGCTCGTTCTCTTTTGATGTGTTGCTCTCTAGTTTGCAATGCCATACGGAGTGCCGTATCTCCATTACTATCTTGAGATATTCCTATAATCCTACCTGGTATTAATCGCTTAAAGTCTTCTTTACAAGCAAAGTATGCAGCGTGAGGACCACCAAATCCGAGTGGAATCCCAAATCTCTGAGTTGACCCAACTACAATATCTGCTCCCCATTCTCCTGGAGGAGTCAACAGTGTCAAACTCAATAAATCAGCAGCCACACAGGTAAATATCTTACTTGCCTCCATTTTTACTATGAAAGACTTATAATCATCGATATTACCTACTGAGTTAGGGTACTGCACTATGGCAGCAAAGTATTCATTAGCTCCGGGCTGGAATTCCTCCCAGTCACCAACTACTATTTCGATCCCGAGTGGCGTAGCCCTAGTATGGAGTACATCCAAGGTCTGAGAATAGGTAAATCTAGCGACAAAGAGTTTGTTGATAAAGTTGCCGTCCCGTACTTTCTTGTTCCTTACTGCATAAAGAAGTGCCATTGCCTCTGCTGCGGCAGTAGCTTCATCCAATAGTGATGCATTAGCAATAGGCATTGCAGTGAGGTCGCTCACTACTGTCTGGAAGTTGAGCAGGGCTTCTAACCTTCCTTGAGCTATCTCGGCCTGGTAAGGAGTATACTGAGTATACCATCCTGGATTTTCGAATATATTCCTAGCAATGACTGGCGGAGTGATGGTACCATAGTAACCTTGACCAATACAGTTTTTCATCACTGTATTTTGACTACCTATTGATCGCAAATGACTCAGAAGTTCGTATTCAGATAGTGCCTCTGGGAGGTCCATTTCTGTGTCTACTCTGATATTATCTGGGATAGTTTGAGATAAGAGCTCTTCTCGATTGTTAGCTCCAATGGTAGCTAGCATTTCCTGTTCTTCTTCATGGGAAATACCAATATGTCGAATCGAAAAATCAACAGTATTAAACTTCTTCATTCAAGTGGTGGATTAGAAGTGCAAAATACGTCTAATCCATTATATGATTTGAAAGTTTTTCTACATTATGTTAATAACTTATTTAACTACTAAAAAGCGCTTAGCATCTTCTCCATTTAATCGAAGGATATAGGTGCCATTTTCTAATGTAGAAGTGTCAATATACTTCATTCCTCCACTTACTTTTCTCTCTAGGTATCTTCTATGTCCAATGATGTCAAAGACTTCAATATCAACGTACATTGACTCGTCCCACTCTATGACTATCATATTATCGGCAGGATTAGGGTATATCTCAATCTTGTAGTCAATCTGGACATCATCAGATGGGAGGATTTGGTCACAGAAGGTAGTGTTTGGCTCCAGTTCTAGCCACCCTTTCTGAGATAGATCTTTGCCATCAAATGCCACATAGTCGTGAGGATACCTAGTCACTCGGAAGGTTAAGTTATTATTGATAGATAATGTATCTCCTTGAGTAGCTGCAAAACCACCAATGATCGGAGTCTTATACTCCCAGACTATCTCTCCTTCTTGCGTCATTTCGTAAGTGTATCCGAATCGGCCAACACAGACAAGGAGATTGGTATTTGGCAGGTATTGCAAGCTTGACAAACCAGTACTCCACATGAGAGTACTATCTACAGGATGTTTCTTATCCAATTCAAACTCCGATGGAAAGAAGTTAGACCCACTCATAGGGAAAGCCCACTCATACATATCAAATGCAGGGTCGAAAATGTTGATTGTAGAATAATCTGCACCTACTCTATTATTGAATATTCCGATTTTGCCAAAGGTTGGATCGAGACCAGTAATGAAGTCGTCGATAAAGTGAGCATCATGAGGATAAAAGAGTGTTTGGTCTTCTGCTGTGCCTGCTCCATGGACTGCAGGATTACCCCATCGATACATGAGGTCACCGCCCTTACCACCAAAACCGCCAAAAGAGGTGGCAGCTTCCGCCGTAGTAGTTGTGTGATCTATAATCCATACTTCGTGAAAATTCGGTACGCAGAGTAGGATTTGTGCATTGATAGGATCGTAATCAAGGGCATTACTATGCATCCAATCCGCATTGCCACTTCCATCAAAATCATAATTAATATCAACCTTACCCGGATTATCTGCAATGACTCCATAGTTAGACTTACTTGGATCAAAGTCTTGTATCAAATGATCCCAAACATGCCATTCCCAAACGATAGCATTAGTCTCAGGGTCTATTTCGAAAATATAATCAGGCCATAATTCCCCTGAGGCAAGTACAGAGGTATCTCTCCCTGCTTCTATCACCTCATCTAATGATTTCTGCTCCCATGCAATCGCAAGAATGGTCAGTTTTCCATTTTTAACAATAGGAGCAATATCATGGTGGAGTCGAGCAGTACTATCATTCAATGTATATGTCCACTCCACGTTATTATCCCAATCTTTGATTTCAATATTGGCGCCACCACCTCCGGCCCAGATAGCATCTTGAGTTATGTCACTAGGTCTTGATGTGGTGACAAGTCTTCCATCATCTAAGAGATATGCCATATTGCCTGGCTTAATATTATCCTCACCAGGCCAAGAATGTACTATCTCACCACAATTGTCAATGAGATACACTGTTGATTGATTATGAGGATAGTACAAATTGTATCCATCATAAGCTCGGTCTGGCGTATAGCTGAGTAGACCTACGGTGTTTTGACTATAGAGGGAAAATACAGCCAAACAACTAACCAAAACTTGGAGTAATCTCAACTTCATAACATTCTCAGTTTAATGTCCTTAAAAGTACACTTTTATCTAAAGTTGCAAATAGCCAATCCATTAAATTACTGCAAATTGTCGTTGTGAATCTATCAAGATTGAAGTAATCCCCGCTGATTCGAATCAATACTAAAGGTAAATTCATCCACTGTATTACAACAAATATCTAGTGTTACGAATATTCCGTACTCACCTCCTAAATGAAGTTAATCATAATTATTAGCATATTACTAAGACATCAATAAACAACAG